>NZ_CP108427.1:0-646071 GCF_035982055.1 Streptomyces sp. NBC_01288 | reverse complement strand
TGGCCACCGAAGGCTCCACCGACACCAGCTTGTTGGCCTTGATGTAGGCCGGGTAGTCCGGGCCGAGCCAGAAGGACATGAACTGCCGGGCCGCGTTCTGCCGCTTGGTGTCACCGGTGTTGAAGGCGACGACGCCGTTCGTCTGGTCCGGCGAGTACTCGGCCTTCGCGGAGCTGTTGGCGATGGGGAACCAGCCGAGCTTCTTGTCCATCTCCGCCGTGGTGGAGGTGGCCTGGATCTCGGACTGGAGCGCGGTGACGTTGACGGCCATCGCGGCACTGCCGTCCATGATCGCCTTGCCCTGGTCGACGAATGTGGCCGTCTTGTAGTTCTTCTGCGCCAGACCGCCGTCGAGGACCTTCGTCTTGTACTTGGTGATCGCGTCGACGATGGTCTTGTTGGTCCAACTGTCCTTGTTCTTGTTGAGGTTGTCCCAGAACGACTGCGGCAGATCCGTCATCTGGGCCTGCACCTGCCACTGGAGCGGCCACTTGTCGCCGCCGACCTCGAAGAACGGGGCCACGCCCGAGACCTTCGACTTGATCTTCGTGGCGTCGGCGAGCAGCTCGTCGTAGCTGCTCGGCATGGTGGTGATGCCGGCCTTCGCGAAGACGTCCTTGTTGTAGTAGACGCCGAGCACGGCGGGGCTGGTGACGATGGCCGCGTAGCGGTGACCGTCGACCTGGCCGAGGGTCTTCTCCGTGGTGCCGAGCTTGGCGACCCAGTCCTCGTTGTCGAGGGTCAGCAGGTTCTTCGCCGGCTGGACGAACGGCAGGGTGCTGCCCGTGGGCTGCCAGAACATCAGGTCCGGCTTGACGCCCGAGGCGAGCTTGGTCGGGACGTTCGACTCGTACGGGTCCGGTATGACCTCGGTGCTGATCTTGGCGCCGGTGGCCTTCTCGAACGCCTCGATGGCCTGCTTGGGCTCCGAGACGCTGTTCTGGGCGACCCACATGGTGAGCTTGACGCCCTTGAGGGAGGCGGTCGGGTTGACCGAACCCTCGGGTGCGGCGGTCGTGGCGCCACCGGTGCTGTCACTGCACGCGGTGGCGGTCAGCCCGAGGACACAGGCGGTGGCAAGGACGGAGACGGCTCTTCTCATGGCGGATCCTTGTTCGTACGCGGAAGGAAGGCAGGGCTGTGCTGCGTTGATGTGCGACGACTGCGGGGAAGACGGCTGACGGATACGGCGAGGGCGGGTACGGCGGACGTGACGGACAGGGCGATGACGGACGTCCGGCTCAGGCCTCCCGTGGCCCCGAGCTCTCCCGGAGGATGAGGGTGGGTTCGGCCGGTACCGGCGCCGACTCCTGCTGATCGGTGTCGAGTTGGGCGCGCAGCAGCCCGAACGCGGCGCGGCCGAGACCGTGGAAGTCCATGCGGACGGTGGTGAGGGACGGGGTGACGAATCCGGAGTGCGGGGCGTCGTCGAAGCCGATGACGCTGACGTCCTCCGGTACCCGTCGGCCCGCGTGATGCAGGGCGCGCAGCACACCCAGTGCCAGGTCGTCGTTGCCGCACAGGATCGCGGTGACGTCCTTGTTCCGGGCGAGCTTCTTCCCCGCCTCGTAGCCGGCTTGGGCGTCCCAGCCCTTGCCGGACGGCGGGGGCGGGGTGATGCCGGCCGCTTCCAGGGCCTGGCGCCAGCCCTCGGCTCGGGGGCCCGCCAGGCGCCGGGTTCCGGTCGAGGCGGGAATCGCTACGTAGTGGACGTTCGCGTGCCCGAGCGACAACAGGTGCTCGGTGGCGGCACGGGCCGCCTCACGGTCGTCGGCCCACACCGCCGGCCGGCCGGGTGTCCGGCCCGGCGCCGGTGCCTCCACCAGCGCCGCGCACGGCACATGTGCCGGTACGCGGTCCAGGGCGGCGGCACCGATGCGGTCGTAGCCGATGACCACCAGGCCGCCACCGGTGTCGGCGGCCGCGGCGATCGTCCGGTCCAGGTCGTCCTCCGGGGTCACCACCCGCACACCGAGCGCGTATCCGGCGGCGCGGGACGCCTCCTCCAGGCCTTGCAGGGTGGCCGCATAGCCGTAGAGGACGGTGTTCGACGTGATGACCGTGACCGATCGGGTGACCCCGCTGGCGAGGGCGAACGCGGTGGCGTTGCGCCGGAAGCCGAGGGTCTGGATGGCGGCGTCGACGCGCTTTCGGGTCTCCTCCTTGACGTTCGGGTGGCCGTTGATGACCCGCGAAACGGTCTGGTAGGAGACGCCTGCGGCAGCCGCGACGTCGCGGATACTGGCGGCTTTCTGCGGCCCCTGAGGGGGGTCGCCGTGGCCGCCGAAGCTTGTGTGACCGGTCACATCCATGCGAGGATTGTGAGCGGTCACAACGTGGGCGTCAAGAGACCGTAACTGGGGATTTACCTTTCGAACACACCGGCCGGAGCGGAGAGTTCCCGCCTGGCGGGTGAGAAGCCCCAGTTCAGCGCCTGTACGAGAGCCGCAGGACCGAACTGTCCCAGAAGGGGAAATTGTGTTGACCAGTGTCGTCGAAACAGCCGAGAGGTCCCGTATCTGGTCGCACCCGGAGCTCGGGTTGCATGCCGTCCTGGACGCCAACGGGTCGGTGAGACTGGGAAATCCCGACCAGGACTGGGATCGCCTGGTCCCCCTCGTCGAGGTCACCGCGACCGGTCACGGGCGCCTGTGGTCGGGGGAGCGTTTCATCGAGACGGCCATCGGCGAGCGCCTGGCCTACCGCAGCCATGACACGCGGACACTGCGGGACGGCGGCCTGGAGCGTACGACGATCCGGCTCGTGGACCCGGTGACCGGACTGGCCGCCGAGGTCACCCTGGAGGCGAGCCCCGGTGCGAGCTTCCTGCGCTCGCGGGTGCGGCTGGTCAACGAGGGTGCCGAGCCGCTCCGGTTGGAGAGCGTGACGACCCTGACCCTCGGCGGGATCACCTCCTCCGTCGCCGAATCCTCCGTTGTCGAGGACGGCCTCGACGGGCTGACCCTGCACTGGGCCGACAACGACTGGCTCGCCGAGTGCCGTTGGCATCAGGCCGAACTCCGCGACGAGGTCGTGCCGTTGAGCCGGTTCGCCCACGGGCGCGAGGGGCGCGGCTGCTTCGAGCGCTCCTCACAAGGGAGTTGGTCCACCGGCCGGCACCTCCCGGTCGCCGCCCTCACCGACCCGGAGGGCAACGCCTGGCTGTGGCAGATCGAGTCCAGCGCGGGCTGGCGCTTCGAGACCGGCGAACGCGAGGGCGGGGCCTACATCGCCCTGTTCGGCCCCGACGACGCCCACCACCAATGGCACCAACTCCTCGCCCCCGGCGAGGACTTCCACACCGTCCCCGCCGTCCTCGTCCGCGCGGAGACCGGCGGCCTGGACGCCGCCTTCGGCACCCTCACGGACTACCGCCGGGGCATCCGCCGCGACCACCCCGACCACCGCACCCTCCCGGTGATCTACAACGACTACATGAACACCCTGAACGGCGACCCCACCACCGAACGGCTCCTGCCGCTCGTCGAGTCGGCGGCGGACGCGGGCGCCGAGGTCTTCGTCATCGACGCGGGCTGGTACGACGACGACGCCCAGGGCTGGTGGGACTCCGTCGGCGCGTGGGAGCCCGCGGCCAACCGTTTCCCGGGCGGCATCCAGGAAGTCCTCGACGCCATCACGAAGCGCGGGATGACCCCGGGCCTCTGGCTCGAACCCGAAGTCGTGGGCGTACGCAGCCCGTTGGCGCAGACCCTGCCGCCCGAGGCGTTCTTCCGGCGCGGCGGCCTGCGCGTCACGGAACACGGCCGGCACCACCTCGACCTGCGCCACCCGGCCGCCCGCGCGCATCTCGACGAGGTCGTGGACCGGCTGGTGGGGGAGTGGGGCGTCGGGTATCTGAAGCTCGACTACAACATCAACATCGGCCCCGGCACCGAGAACGGGACCGAGAGCGCGGGCGCCGGACTGCTCGGGCACCACCGTGCCCACCTCGACTGGATGGCCGGACTCCTCGACCGTCATCCCCGACTCGTGCTGGAGAACTGCGGATCGGGCGGTCTGCGCTGGGACTACGCCCAACTGGCCGTCGCCCAGCTCCAGTCCACCAGCGACCAGCAGGACCCGCTGCGCTACCCGCCCATCACCGCGGCGGCGGCCACCGCGGCCACGCCGGAGCAGGCCGCGGTGTGGGCGTACCCGCAGCCGGACCAGACCTTCGACGAGATCGCCTTCACCCTCACCGGCCCGCTCCTCGGCCGTATCCACCTCTCCGGCTTCCTCAACCTCATGAACGACGAGCAGTTCGACCTCGTCCGCTCGGCGGTCTCCGTCTACAAGGAGGTCCGGGGGGAGATCGGCACGGGGCATCCGTTCTGGCCGCTGGGACTTCCCGGCTGGGAGGACGGGTGGATCGCGCACGGGCTGCGGGGGGCGGAGTCCACGTACGTCATGGTGTGGAGACGGACGTCGGACGACACCGGCCGCGCTCTCACGGTCCCGCATCTGCGCGGTGCCTCGGTGCACGCGACCGTGCTGTACCCGGGGACCTCGGACGCGGGTGTGCAATGGGACGCGGCCGAGGGGCGGTTGACGGTGTCGCTGCCTCGCACCGACACCGCTGTCCTCGTGCGGCTGAGCGCCGGCTGAGTCGTAGGGTCGCCGGCGTCCTTCCGTCCGGTGGAGTCCTCCCGTCCGCTGGGCCGGAGGACTCCACCGCTGTCGTTGCACGGCTGATCCACCGGTGATCGGCATGCGGCGGATTTCGTGCATGTTCCGTCAGAAAAGGGCCTTCAACTGGCAATGCCGGGCTGCGGATGCTTCGTCCGCTTCCCGCCCCTACAGTTCTTGAAGTCCACTTTCGGAGGCGGGACCGATTGTGCAGGTATCCGTGACAAGGCAGATCATCGGCCGACCCGTGAGGGCGTCGAGTTTCGTCGGCCGGCGTCAGGAGACCGCCGAGGTCAAGCGTCTGGTGGGCGCCCACCGGTTGGTGAGTCTGACCGGGACGGGCGGGGTCGGCAAGACCCGGCTGGTGCTGCACGCCGTGCCCCGGCTGGCGCGGGCGTTCGCCGACGGGGTGCACATCGTGCAGCTGGCCGGTGTACGGGATGCCTCGCTGGTGCCGCTCGCCCTGATCGAGGCCCTCAACATCCGTGACGTGTCGGGTCGTTCGCCGGTGCGGGTCCTCGTCGACCATCTCCAGGACCGGGAGACGCTGCTCGTCCTGGACAACTGTGAACACCTGGCGGACGCGTGCGCACGGCTCGTCGAGACGCTTCTCGCGGAGACCGCGGCGGTGCGGGTGCTGGCCACCAGCAGACATCCGCTGGATGTGACCGCCCAACACGTCCTGGAACTACAGCCGTTGGCGACTCCCACGGCGGGCGAGCCGCTGCCGGCGAAACCCGCGCTGGAGTACCCGGCACTGGCCCTCTTCGCCGACCGGGCCGCCGCCGTACTGCCCGGGTTCTCCCTCACCACGGCCAACCAGGACGCGGTGGCCGCCCTGTGCCGTCGGCTGGACGGGCTGCCGCTCGCGATCGAACTGGCGGCGGTACGGATGCGCGCCCTCGGCGTGCAGCAGCTGCTCGACCGCCTCGACCGCCGTTACCGGTTGCTGGCCGACAGCGGGGGCAGTGAGGACACCTTGCCCCGGCACCGCACCCTGCGCGCGGCCGTCGACTGGAGCCATGACCTGTGCACCCGCGAGGAACAGACGGTGTGGGCGCGCGCCTCCGTCTTCACCGGGAGCTTCGACCTGGGCGCGGCCGAGGAGGTGTGCGCCGGTCCCGGGCTCGACCGTGACGAACTGGTGGACGCCGTCGCCGGCTTGGTGGACAAGTCGCTGCTGGTCCGGGACGGCGACGCCGTCCACGCCCGGTACCGGATGCTGGAATCGATCCGGCAGTACGGCCTCGACCGGCTCCGCGAGGACGGCGCCCACGCGGAGGAGGCGGCCCGGCGCCGGGTGCGGGACTGGTGCCTGGACTTCGTCGAGGAGTGCGAGCGGCGCTGGTTCGGCCCCGAGCAGCCGGAGTTGGTCCGGCGGTTGCACGCGGAGTCGGATCTCATCCGCTCGGCGTTCGAGTTCTGTCTGAACACACCGGGGGAGTTGCGGGCCGGGCTGAAGCTGGCCGGGCATCTGTGGTTCTTCTGGTTCGCGACCGGCGCCCTGGTCGAGGGCCGGTACTGGCTGGAGCGACTGCTCGCCGCCGCCCCCGAGCCGACCGTCGCACGGGCCCGCGCCCTGTGGGCCCTCGCCCTGATGCTGCTCAGCCAGGGCAACGCCGGCCGGGCCGCGCCACTCGTCGAGGAGGCCCGCGAACTCGCCCTGCGGCTGGGCGACGAGGCCGAGGTGGCGCACACCTTCTTCGGCCGTGGCGGCGCCTGCCTGATCAGCGGGGACTACGGACGGGCGCGGGCCGTGTACGAGGAGGCGCTCGCCCTCCCGCCGCGCGAGGGCGAGTCGATGAGCCTCGTCGGCTTCAAGTACGTGGAACTGGCCCATGTCCTAGCGATCCAGGGCGAGTTCGACCGTGCGATGGCCCTGTGCGAGGAGTTCCGGCAGGTCTGTCTGACTTACGGCGAACAGTGGATCCACTCCTACCTCCTGCGCATCCTCGCCTTCGCCGAGTGGGCCAAGGGGGACCAGGTGTCGGCCAGGGTCCACGCCCGGGAGTGCCTACGGCTCAAGCGGGCGGTCGGTGATGTGTTCGGCACCGGCATGACGCTGGAACTGCTCGCCGCGGTCCACGCCCGCGACGGCGAGGGCCGCCCCGCCGCCGTTCTGCTGGGCGCCGCCAAACGGATCTGGCAGGACGCGCACGTCGCACTGGACCGCACCCCGTCCCACGGCCCGGTGCGCACCGAGGCCGAGGACGGCGCCCGCGCACTGCTGGGCGACGGATTCAAGAACGCCTACCGCGAGGGCCTCGAACTCACCTCGGACCACGCGGTGGCCTACGCGCTGGGTGAGCGGGAGTCCGCGCCCCGGCCGGTGTTCGACAGCCCGCTCACCCGCCGCGAGACGGAGGTCGCCGAGCTGATCGCCGAGGGGCTGACCAACCAGCAGATCGCCGACCGGCTGGTCGTCGCGCTGCGCACGGCGGAGGGCCATGTGGAGCGCATCCTCAGCAAGTTGGGCTTCACCTCGCGCAGCCAGGTCGCCGTCTGGGCGCAGGCGCGTCGGGTCACCCGCCCCTGATGCCGTACGGCCGTGACGACGTGCGGCCGTGACGACGTACAGCCGCAATGACGTACTGCCGGGACCACGTACTGCAGAGATCACGTACGGCCGCGAACCGAACGAGAAGGAAGGCAGACCGATGGAACACGGAGAACCCACCACACTCACCCGACCCGTCCCACCCGCCCCCTGCGTGAAGCACCACGCCGGCATCCACTCGTCCGACGAGGAGTTCCTGGCGGTGGTGGTGCCGTTCCTCAGGGACGGCATCGTCGCCGAGGAAGAACCGGACCCGGTGGTCATCACCACCCCGCGCAAACTGGACCTGCTGCGGGACGCGCTCGGCCCCGACGCCCGCCAGGTCGATTTCCGCGACTCCGCCCGCTGGTACCGGGGAAGCCCCGCCAACAGCATGGCCACCGCCCTCGACTACTACGTCACGCACGCGAGCCCCGAGGGCCTCCTCCACATGACGGGCGAGCCGGTCTGGGAGGGCCGTTCGCCGCGCCAGATCCCCGAGTGGAAACGGTACGAGGCCCTCGCCACCGAACTCTTCACCGGCGCCCCGCCCGACCTGATGTGCCTGTACGACACCCGGACCGCACCGCCCGACGTCGTCGACGCCGCCCGGCACACCCACCCGACAGAGCTCAACCGGCAAGGTGTTCAACCCAGTTCGCTCTTCACCGAGCCCGCCGTCTACGCGGCCCAGGGCCTCGGCCCGCTGCCCGCGCCGCCGCAGGACGCGGTCGGCATCGGCCTCGACCGGGACCTGACCGCCGGTCACCGGTTCGCGGCGGACCAGGCACGGGCGCGCGGCATGGCACCCGAGGAGGCGGCCCGCTTCGGGCAGGCCGTGTCCGGCGCCACGCGCTACGCGGCCGCCCAGGGCTGCGACCGCGCACACCTGCGGCTGTGGTCGACCCGGCAGCGCATCATCTGCGAACTGCGCACCCCGCGCGGCCGGATCACCGACCCGTTCCTCGGCTTCCGGCCGCCGGGTGCCGAAGTGCGTCCGGAGGACGGGCTCTGGCACACCCGTCAGGTCTGCGAGTTCGTCGACATGAGGTCCGGCGACGGGGCGAAGGAGGGGTGGACCATCCGTATGGAGACGGCCCTCGTATCGGCAGGTTGACGAACCGGCCCGCGGATTCGGGTAGTTCCCCCCGCGCCTCGAAGGGCACGGCGGACGCATGGTGAATACGAGGCCGGGTCTGTTGGCGCACCCGGCCTCGCACCGCACGAACCGAACGCCCCCGGGGTCGAAGGGAAACGACCATGCCGAACGACCGTCCACGCGGCCTGCCGACCGTGGGCGATGGCTGCACCACGATCCTGGGCCCGGGAAAGTCCTCGGTCCGCCAGGCCAGGGAACTCGTCCGGAAACGGCTCGCCGAGTACGGCCTCCAGGACCTGGTGGACATCGCCGAACTGCTGGTCAGCGAACTCGCCACCAACGCCGTCGTGCACGCGGGCGGCCGTTACCGGCTCACCCTGACCCTGGGCGTCGGCATACTGCGGTGCGAGGTCGCGGACGAGCGGCGACACCTTCCCCGGCCGCCGCACCGGCGGGTCGAGCGCGACGACGACCGCGATGTCGACCCCGACAGCGAGAACGGCCGGGGGCTGTTCCTGGTCGACGCGCTGGCCCACCGGTGGGGCAGTCGGCTTGTGGAGGAGGGCAAGGAGGTCTGGTTCGAGCTGGAGATCGACGCATCGGGCGGCGCGGGCCACGACGCGGCGGAGACGGACGTCCACCTCCCGGCACCGGCCCGGCCGCCGCGACCTCAGGAGTCGCAGGGCTGCACCGAGTTGGATCATGAGCGGGCGGACCACCAGTACAGCCCGGACGGCGAGCGCGCCGAGGATCTCGGGCTGCTCGGCTGCTTCGAGGACCTGGGACGGCTCGGTTGCTCCGGAGACCTTGGGCTGCGCAGCCGGTACCGCCCACGGCGAACGGTGCCGGGCACGGAGTCCTGGGCGCCCCGCGGTTCGGCACCGGCCGCCGTTTCCGCCTGAGCACGTCTACCGGTGAGCAGGTCTAGCGGGTCTATAGGCGGGTCCGCTTCCGTGCCGGCCTGGTCGTATCCACCCCGTCGGCTATCAGCCACGTCGGCAACCACCAGGCCGCCGCACACAGGCACACCCCGAGCCAGCCGACGGCGAACAGCCAGCCACCGACGACATCCGTGAACCAGTGCACGCCCAGATACACCCGGGTCAGCCCGACCAGCGCGCCCCAGCAGCCGACGGCCAGGCAGAGCGGGGTTCTGCCGTGCGGGGCGCGCACGGATATCGCGAGGATGACCAGTCCGGCGGTGAGCGCCGCCGTGGTGGTGTGGCCGGAGGGGAAGGACCAACCCGAGGCGTGTCCGGCCCAGTTGCTCAGTGCCGGGCGGGGTCGTGAGATCAGTTCCATCACGCCGTAGCGCAGGCCCTGGCCGGTGGCGAGGCAGGCCGGGGCGAGGGTCGTGGCGAGGAGGCGCTGGCGTGTGGTGCGGCCGGTGAGGAGTCCGGCCAGGATGAGGAGGGCGTACGGGATGACGCCCGTGCCCGTCGCGGTCAGGCCCCGGGCGAACGCCGACGCCACGTCCGGGCGGTGCCCGACGGACCAGGACAGCGCGTCCTCGTCCGTGAACAGCGGAGCGCCCTTGTGCCCGATCACGACCATGCTCAGCACACCGAACGCGGTCCAGGCGCCGAGGCCCACGCTGCCCGCCAGTTCGGCGATGTCCTTGCGGTTCATGACACCAGCAGCGGTCGCAGCCGGGTGGCCGTGATCCGCCGGGTCAGGGACTGCGGCCGTCGCCTCAGCAGCGTCATCGCGCCGAGCGCCAGGAGCGCGCCGACCACCACGCCCGCCACCACGTCGTGCGGATAGTGGACCCCGACCCAGACCCGGGAGGCCGCCATCGCGAGCGCGGCCACGGCGGCGACCGCTCCGAGTCGGCGGGAGACGAAGAACAGGGCGACCGCTGCCGCCGCGGCGATCGTCGCGTGGTTGCTGGGGAAGGACCAGTCGCCCGGTGCCGGGCACGCCTCCAGCGTCACCACGTGCAGGCTCCGGCAGGGTCGGCTCTCCCGCACCGCCGACTTGAGCAGCGAGTCGATGCCGTACGCGGCGACCACGACCACCGGCACGGCCAGCGCCGTCACCGCCGCCTCGGCACCGACCCGGCGCGCCCGCCACCAGCCCATGACCATCAGCACGGCGAACACCACGAGCCCGTACGTCGACCACGCCGAGACCGCGCTGTCCAGCCAACCGGGCGCGTGCTGGGCGGAGTTGACCACATCCGAGTAGGCTTCGCCGTCGATCGACGACCCTTGGAAGGCGACCAGGATCATCCGCGCACCTCCCCGGCCTCGGCGGCGCGGGTGGCCTTGCGGGCGCGGTACACCTCGGCGGCGAGGGGGAGCAGCGACACGACCACGATCAGGGCGACCATGGGCAGCAGGTACTTGTCGACGTTCGGGATCGAGGAACCCAGTGCGTACCCCGCGAGCGTCAGCCCCAGGCTCCACACCAGACCGCCGGCCACCTGCCACAGGGTGAACGTGCGGACCGGCACCCCGAGAGCGCCCGCCATCGGGTTCAGGACCGTCCGCACGACGGGCACGAAGCGGGCCAGTACGACCGCCTTCGCGTAGCCGTACCGCTCCAGCAACTCCTCGGCGCGCCGGGCGCCTTCGTGCAGGCGGGCCGAGCGGCTGCGGGCGAGCAGCGCGCCGCCCGCCTTCCGGCCGAGCAGATACCCGCACTGCGCCCCGGCGAGCGCGCCCACCGCCGCCGCGACCAGCAGGGGCGGCAACGACAGCTTCACGGCTCTGTCGGCGCCGCCGGTGCACAACAGGCCCGCCGTGAACAGCAGGGAGTCGCCGGGCAGGAAGAACCCGATCAGCAGCCCCGTCTCGGCGAACATCACCGCGCCGACGCCCAGCACACCGAAGGCGGCCAGCAGCGACCTGGCGTCCAGCACGTTGACAGCGAGCTGGGAGGCCAGGTCCAGGGGTGTGGTCATCGTCGCGCGCCCTTCCGCCGGTCTGACTACAAACGGTCTGACCGCAAACAGTCTGACTACAAATCTGTAGACGGTCTACTCAACTGTAGACGACCGTGGCGCACGAGAAGTTCCGCACTTTTGCCCGGTCGTTGCCGATTCATGACTGACCGACTACATGCATGTAGTCATGATGGTCCGCGGCGGTAAGGCATGCCTTCGCTAACCAACGTCACGGGGCCGGTACCGGCCGGGGAGGGCTGCTCGACATGTGGGACGACGCGTTTCCGAGCTTTCTGATCGGGCTGAGGGAGGGGCTGGAGGCGGGACTCATCGTCTCGATCCTGGTCGCCACCCTCGTCCGCGCCGACGCCAAGTCCCGGCTGCCGCAGGTGTGGACGGGCGTCCTGGCCGCGATCGCCCTCGCGCTGAGCTTCGGCGCCGTCCTCACCTTCACCGCGGCGAACCTCTCCGCCACGGCCCAGGAAGCCTTCGGCGGTGTCCTCAGCGTGATCGCCGTCGCGTTCGTCACCGCGATGGTGTTCTGGATGCGCCGCTCGGCCCGCACCTTCTCCGGCGAGATCAGGGAGAAGGTGACCGGCGCGCTCGGCATGGGCGCGGGCGTGCTGATGCTCACCTCGTTCCTCGCGGTGGGCCGGGAGGGCCTGGAGACGGCCCTGTTCCTGTGGACCACCGCCCGCGCGGCCGGCGAGTCCGCAGGCCCCCTGACCGGTGCCGGCATCGGTCTCGTCCTCGCGGCGGCCCTGTGCTGGGGCCTGTACCGCCGCGTCCTCAGGATCAACCTGACGAAGTTCTTCACCGCCACCGGTGTCGTCCTCATCGTCATCGCGGCCGGCGTCCTCGGCTACGGCCTGCGCGACCTCCAGGAGGGCGGCGTCCTCCCCGGCCTGACCGCCTACGCCTTCGACCTCAGCGGCAGCGTCGACGCGGGCTCCTGGTACAGCACCCTCATCCAGGGCGTGTTCAACCTGATGCCCACGATGACCTGGCTCCAAGTGGTGGGCTACGCCGGCTATTTGGCAGTGGTGATGCCGCTGTTCGTGCGCGGGGTAAAGGCGAAAGCACCCGAACTCGCGCCTACGGCAATCCGGTTGAGCGAGTCACCCCCGTCATCGCGGCGCCGCCCCGTCTGGGTCGTCCCGGTCGCGGTGGTCGCCGTACCGGCGGTCGTGGCCGGTCTCCTCGTCGCCTTCTCCCGTCCCAAGCCCGCGAGTTCGGAGACGGTGGCCGTCTCCGAGACGCAGTGCGGCAAGGGCTTCACCGCGCCCGACACGGGCCGGCAGACCTTCCAGATGCACAACACCGGTGGCAAGACCGCCGAGGTGTATCTGATCGACCCCGCCACCAACGCGGTCTACGGCGAGGTCGAGGGCCTCGCACCCGGCACCACCCGTGACCTGGTCGCCACCGTCGCGGGCGGCTCGTACGCCTGGCGCTGCGTGCCCACCGGCGCGAAGGCCGTCACCTCCGCCACGGTCCATGTCAGCGGAACGGGAGGCGCGGTGAGGGCGGTCGTCCCCGTCTCCGAGGACGACCTCGCCGTACCCCTCAAGACCTACAAGGTGTACGTCGACCAAGGCCTGGCCACGCTCGTCACCCAGACCCGGCAGCTCAGCGACGACATCGCGGGCAACCACCTCGCCAAGGCGCGCACCGACTGGCTCACCGCGCACCGGACTTACTCCTCTCTCGGCGCGGCCTACGGCACCTTCGAGGGCTTCGACCAGAAGATCAACGGCCGGGCCGACGGGCTGGCCGGGGGAGTCCAGAACAAGGACTTCGCGGGCTTCCACCGCGTCGAGTACGGGTTGTGGCACGGGCAGTCGGCGGCCGAGTTGAAGGTGCCGGCACAGCAACTCGCCATCGCGGTCGTGGGGTTGCGGAAGGCGTTTCCCACTCAGGACTTCGACCCCGGGGACCTGCCGCTGCGGGCCCACGAAATCCTGGAGAACGCCCTCCAGTTCGAGCTCACCGGCGACACCGACGAGGGCAGCGGCACCAACCTCGCGACCGTCGACAGCAACCTCGCCGGCACGCGCGAGCTGCTCACCGTACTCAAGCCGCTCCTCACCAAGGAGTCCCCGAAGCTGCTCCCCGGCGTCGACGCCGACATCGCCCGGCTACAGAAGTTGCTCGACTCGGCTCGCCAGGGCGGCAGTTGGACGCCGGTCGAGCAGTTGGACGGTACGGCGAAGGCTCAACTCGACGGCGCAACCGGGCAGTTGCTGGAAAACCTGGCACCGGTGCCGGACCTGCTGGAGATCAGGAAGTCGGCCTGATGAGCGCGGAGGACAGGCGGGGCGCGGACAGCGCTCGCGGCACCGCGAACACGCAAGGCGACGACGGCACGTGTGGCACCGAGCATCCGCACGGCACCGACGACACGCGCGGTACAGGGGATGCACACGACACCGACGACATGCGCGGCACCGAAAACACCCAGGGCACCGGGAACACCCAAGGTGCCACGAACTTGCAGGGCGACGGAAACACCCGCGGCGCCGACAACACCCGCCGCTCGCAGAGCCCCCTCCCCACCCAGACCCGCCCCACCCAGAACCCCCGCAGTGAAGGGACCCGTCCGATGCAGTCTGCTGAAACCCCGGGCTGTCCGGCCGGAGCCGGTCGTCGCTCCTTCGTGCGGACGGCGCTCGGTGCCGGGGCCGCCGGAGCGGTCCTGGCGGGCGGGGCGTTCGCGCTCGCGGAGACCGGCGGTACGGCTCAGGCGCAGGCCGCGGACGCCACGAACGCCGGCAAGGTGCCCTTCCACGGCACCCACCAGGCCGGCATCCTCACCCCCGCCCCGGCCGCCGCGACCTTCGTCTCCCTCGACGTGATCGCCGACAATCGCGCCGAACTGACCGACCTGCTGCGCACGATCACCGAACGCGCCCGCTTCCTCACCTCCGGCGGCACCCCCGCCGACCTGGGCGTAGGCGCGCCGCCCGCCGACAACGGCATCCTCGGACCGGACGTACCCGCCGACGCCCTCACGGTCACCGTCGGTGTGGGCGCGTCCCTTTTCGACGACCGCTACGGACTCGCCAAGGCCAAGCCGCGCCGGCTGACCCCGATGAAGACCTTCCCGAACGACAACCTGCGCGCCGCCGAGTGCCACGGCGACCTGTCGCTCCAGGTGTGCGGCGCGCGCCAGGACACGGTGCTGCACGCGCTGCGCGACATCGCCCGGCACACCCGGGGCGGCATGCAGATCAAGTGGCGCGTCGACGGCTTCCAGAACACCCCGCGCCCCACCGGCACCCAGCGCAATCTGCTCGGCTTCAAGGACGGCATAGCCAACCCGGACGTCAAGTCCACCCGCGAGACCGACCGGCTGATCTGGGTCGGCGACGGACAGGGCGAACCGGCCTGGGCGAGCGGCGGCAGCTACCAGGTGATCCGGATCATCCGCATGCTCGTCGAGTTCTGGGACCGTGTCTCGCTCAGCGAGCAGGAGCTGATGTTCGGCCGCCGCAAGGACACCGGCGCCCCGCTGGACGGCGCCAAGGAGACGGACATCCCGCACTACGCCAAGGACCCCAAGGGCGCGGCGATCCCGCTCGACGCCCACATCCGCCTCGCCAACCCGCGCACCGCCGCCACGGACACCTCGCGCATCCTGCGCCGCGGCTACAACTACGACCGGGGCATCGACGCCGTCGGCAACCTCGACATGGGTCTGGTCTTCTGCTGCTACCAGCAGGACGTGCACCGGCAGTTCGAGGCCACCCAGACCCGGCTGATCGACGAACCACTCGTCGACTACATCTCTCCGACCGGCGGTGGTTACTTCTACGCGCTGCCGGGCGTGAAGGACGCCAAGGACTGGCTCGGCAGGGGTTTGATGGCGACCTGACCAGGTATTTTCCCTCCCTTTGGGCAAGACCTGCCGTGGTCTTTGCCGACCGTTACTGCGAATGGGTTGCAGGTACGGGAGGATGGCACGAGGTTGCTCGCGGCAACCGCGCAGCCATGCTCGCACCCGTACCTGTACCCGGCAGAAAGGCCCTCCTCGATGACGGCCGCCCCTGAATCCACCTCGACCCTCCCTGTCACGGAAGCGGCTTCGCGGCCTTCGCTCTGGTACCGCGTCCGTACGTCGATGACGCGGCAGGAGTGGACCCGGGTCGGCGGGATGGCCGCCTTCGTGCTGGGGCTGCACGTGATCGGCTGGTTCACGCTCGTGTGGATCGTGGCGCCGGGGCACTACAGCGTCGGCGAGAAGTCCTTCGGCATCGGCATGGGCGTGACCGCGTACACGCTCGGCATGCGGCACGCGTTCGACGCGGACCACATCGCGGCGATCGACAACACGACCCGCAAGCTGATGAGCGAGGGACAGCGCCCGCTGTCGGTGGGCTTCTGGTTCTCCCTCGGCCACTCCAGCATCGTCTTCGGCCTGACCCTTCTGCTCTCCCTGGGCGTGAAGGCCCTGGCCAACCCGGTCCGCGACGACAACTCCCAGCTCCACGACGTCACCGGCCTGATCGGAACGACCGTCTCGGGCACGTTCCTCTACGTCATCGCCGGCATCAACCTCGTCATCATGGCCGGCATCTGGAAGGTGTTCCGCCAGATGCGCTCGGGCCACTACGACGAGGCAGCGCTGGAGGAGCAGCTCAACAACCGCGGCTTCATGAACCGCATCCTCGGCCGCTTCATGAAGTCGATCACCAAGTCCTGGCAGATGTACCCGCTGGGCCTGCTGTTCGGCCTCGGCTTCGACACGGCGACGGAGATCGCGCTGCTGGTGCTCGCGGGCTCGGGCGCCGCGTCCGGCCTGCCCTGGTACGCGATCCTGTGCCTGCCGGTCCTGTTCGCCGCCGGTATGTCGCTGCTCGACACGATCGACGGCACGTTCATGAACTTCGCCTACGGCTGGGCCTTCTCCAAGCCGGTCCGCAAGGTCTACTACAACCTCACGATCACCGGCCTGTCCGTCGCGGTCGCCCTGATCATCGGCACGGTCGAACTCCTGGGCCTGTTCGCGGAGAAGCTCGACCTCCACGGCTTCTTCTGGGACTGGGTAGCAGGCCTCGACCTCAACATCATCGGCTTCCTCATCGTCGGCCTGTTCTTCGCGACCTGGATCGTGGCCCTACTGGTGTGGAAGTTCGGCCGCATCGAGGAGAAGTGGACGGCGAGCCTGGCTCAACCGGCCCAACAGCCTGCGGAATAGCCCCTATTGGGCGGAGTGACGAACCGGACCACTCACGGCCGCACCCCCAACTCCTTCCGCCACTTCACGATCTGCTTCTCCGCATCCCCGGTGTACGACCACGGAGTCGTCGTCGCCCGACGGCCCATCATGGCCAGGATCGGTGTCGAGATGTCCTTCGTGCCCGCGTAACAGGCCGCGTGGGCAAGGTAGTTGAGGTCGCGCAGTTCCCCGGGCGGGAAGGGGCCGTCCTCGCGGGCGGTGATCCAGCGTTGCCAGGTGCGGCGTACGTCGCTGACGGCGCCGTCGTGGGTCCAGTGCTGGCCGAGGCCCACCGCCGCCTGCTGGCCCTGCGCGGCGTCGAGGGCGTAGCGGTACTCCTCGACGCGCGCGTACTGCACCAGCACCGGCAGGGTGCAGCCGGGCGGTGCCACCCCGGCCGCGTCGCGGGCGAAGTCGTACATCAGGCCGTGGCTGCCGTGCCAGCGGGAGGAGTAGTAGTGGAGGACCTGGAGATGGCCCTCGACGCTGTAGGGGTCGCGCCGGTGCAACTCGTCCCACCAGCGGGCGAGTTCCTGGCGTCGTACGCCCGATGGATAGAGACGGGCCACGGAGATCAGGGAGATCCACGGGGTGGGGTCGTCCGGGTACGCCTCCGAGGCCTGGAGGCAGGCCATGACGGCGGCGTCGATACGGTTCCGGTCGATCGGCACGCCCCGGCCCGCCGCGATGGCGATGTTGAACGCGCGGGCCGTCTCCGTCGCCGCGCGCAGCGTGAGCGCGTCGCCGCTGTGCGGCTCGGCGGCCAGCCACGACTCGACCGTCGAACTGCTCGCGCAGGCCTGCGCGAGCGTCCGGACCCGGTGACCCCGGCCGAGCCAGTGCGCGCCGGTGTTCCGCAGCAGGTCCCGCAGACCCTGCCAGCGGCCGATGACGATGTCCTGGCGGGCCGAACTGAGGTACGCGTCCCCGCAGTCGGGGTCGAAGTCGGGGAGGTAGCGGTCTCGCGCCATCGGGGTGCCCCTCAGAAGTCGGTCGGGAGACCCTGATGGACCCGGGACTGTTCGGGCACGAAGTCGTCCGGGACGTAGTCCGTCTCGACGGTGTGCGTCGCGTCGAGGCGTGCGGGGCGGTAGTAGTCGCTGCCCTGCTTCCAGTACCAGAACATGGGGACCAGCCCTACGGCCAGGCCGCCCACGCCGATGGTGATCGCCGCGTCGCTCAGGCTGCTCAGCGACTCGACGAAGATCCAGAACATGAACAGGGCGCCGAACAGCGGCCACAGCCCGCCGAAGAGGAAGTTCGCCGCCGACTTGAACAGCATCTTGCGGTAGGCGACGACCACCGCGAGGCCCGCCAGGCCGTAGTACACGGCGATCTGGAGACCGATCGCCGAGATCGCGTCGTAGAGGATCTCGCCCACCGAACCGAGCGCGTTCGAGGCGATGAACATCACCAGCGCCACCCCGCCGACCACGGTGATGGCGACCCACGGGGTGTTCCAGGTGCGGTGCACCTTGCCCAGCGCGGCCGGCATCGTACGGTCGCGGCCCATCGCGAACAGCGAGCGCGTGACCTGGATGAGGGTGGTCTCCAGGGTCGCGATGGTCGACAGCATCACCGACACGATGAGCAACCTGCCGCCCCAGCCCGGCCACAGCTCGTCACCGAGCACCGCCAGCACGTTGGCCTTGTTGCTCTCGATCTGCCGCGAGGTCAGGATGATGTTCACCGCGATGGTGAACACCTCGAAGAGCAGGAACACGATGCCGACGCCGATCAGGCCCGCGAGTCCGGTCGTACGACGGCTGTTGCGGGTCTCCTCGCTGAGGTTGCTGGTGACGTCCCAGCCCCAGTAGTAGAACGCGGCGATGAGCGCGCCCGACGCGAAGCCGGACACCCCGTCGAAGTGACTGAAGCCCAGCCAGGACCAGTCGAAGGCGCGGGCGTTGTCGGAGTGGACGAGGGCGAACACCGCGAACAGCGCCAGGATGCTCAACTCGACGCCGGACATGAGGAGTTGGGCGCGGACCGTGAGCCGGGCGCCGCCGAGCACCACGAGCAGCATGATCACGAACCACGCGGCGCCCACCACCGTCGACAACGCCGTGTTGTCCGCGAGGCCTTGATCGAAGAGGGACAGGGTCATCGACCCGGCGGGCAGTGACCCGGCGACCATGAAGATGGTCGCGGAGACCACCAGGGCCCAGCCGCTGATGAAGCCCAGAAAGGGGTGCAGGGTGCGGCCCACCCAGGAGTAACTCGCCCCCGCGTTCACGTCGATACGGCCGAGATAGCTGAACGCCAGCGCGATACCCAGCATCGGTATCGCGCAGTAGAGGAGCGCCGCCGGACTGGCCAGCCCCACCGCGCCGACCAGGACCGCCGTGGTCGCGGCCAGCGAGTAGGCCGGGGCGCTGCCCGCCACGGCCATCACCACCGTGTCGAACGTACCGAGGGCGTTGGCCTGTAGCCCTCTGCCCCTGTTGTTGCTCATGGATGCGCTGCTTTCCGTCTTGCACGACGTGGGGGGTTGCGCGAACCGGCCCCGGACCCGGAGATGGGGTGGCCTCGGGTCAGTGGCCGGTCGGAACAACAAATAGGGGGTGGTGGATACCCGTTGAACCGCTGCGTCGGCGGACGGTCACACCGTGTGTGGGTGTGATGATAGCCGTACCTCTTGACCTTTCAAGATTGACCAGCGAGTAATCTCCTGTGAACGGTCAGTCGCCGAGTCGGTCGATCTGCCGCAGTTTGTTGGTCGCGTCGAGGGCGGCGACCTTGTAGGACTCGGCGAGGGTCGGGTAGTTGAAGACCGCGTCCACGAGATAGTCGACCGTGCCGCCGCAGCCCATCACCGACTGGCCGATGTGAATGAGCTCCGTCGCGCCGGTACCGAAGCAGTGCACGCCGAGCAGGGTGCGGTCCGTGGGGGAGACCAGCAGCTTGAGCATGCCGTGCGAGTCGCCGATGATCTGGCCGCGCGCGAGTTCGCGGTAGCGGGAGATCCCGACCTCGAACGGCACGCACTCCTCGGTGAGTTGGTCCTCGGTCTTCCCGATGAAACTGATCTCCGGGATGGTGTAGATGCCGATCGGCTGCCGGTCGTCGATCCGGTGCACCGGCTCACCGCAGGCGTGGTACGCGGCCGTACGGCCCTGTTCCATCGAGGTCGCGGCGAGGGCCGGGAAGCCGATGACGTCGCCGACGGCGTAGATGTGCGGCACCGCGGTGCGGAAGTTCTCGTCGACGTCGATCCGGCCGCGCCGGTCGGCGGACAACCCGGCCTTGTCCAGGTCGAGTTCGTCGGTGAGGCCCTGGCGTCCCGCGGAGTACATCACGGCGTCGGCCGGGATCTTCTTGCCGCTCTCCAGGACGGTCAGCGTGCCGTTGGTGTGCCGCTCGACGGCGGCCACGGTCTCCCCGAAGCGGAAGGTGACGGCGAGGTCCCGCAGGTGGTACTTGAGCGACTCGATGACCTCCAGGTCGCAGAAGTCGAGCATCCCGGCGCGCTTCTCCACCACGGTGATCTTGCTGCCGAGCGCGGCGAACATCGAGGCGTACTCCATGCCGATGACACCCGCGCCGACGATGACCATGGACCGCGGGACCTTGGGCAGGTCGAGGACGTTGTCCGAGTCCATGATGGTCCGCCCGTCGAACTCGACGGTGTCCGGCTGCGCGGGGCGGGTACCGGTGGCGATGACGATGTGCTCCGCGGTCAACAGCCGTTCGTGGCCGGTGATCTCGGTCAACGCGACGGTGTGCGGGTCGACGAAGCGGCCCGTGCCGGCGAACAGGGAGACCTGGTTGCGGGACAACTGGTTGCGGATGACGTCGACTTCACGGCTGACCACGTGCTGCGTGCGCGCGGTGAGGTCGCCGACGGTGATGTCGTCCTTCAGGCGGTAGCTCTGCCCGTACAGATCGCGCTGGGTGAGACCGGTGAGATACAGCACCGCCTCGCGCAGCGTCTTGGAGGGGATGGTCCCGGTGTGGATGGAGACCCCACCGACCATGTCGGGGCGGTCGACGACGGCGACCCGGCGGCCGAGCTTGGCCGCGGCGATGGCGGCCTTCTGGCCACCCGGTCCTGAACCGATGACAAGCATGTCGAAGTCGGGCACCTCCGGAGTCTGTCAGCCGGAGCGCCCTCTCCGAAAGGGTGAACGGGTAACCAGGTGCCGACGAGACGCCTAAGGAAGCAGTTTGTCCAGCGCCGCCGCCCCCTCCGCCTCGATCTTCCGCCGGGCCCACTCCAGATTCTCCGGGGTCACGTCCCGCCCGGCCGCCAGCACCACGTCCTCCGGCGCCACCTCGGTCCCGGTACGGGCGTGCAGCAGGGCATCCGGTGTGGCGCGATCCCCGGGCGGGACGGACGCGCCGGACTCTGACGTCGACATGGGGCCTCCTTCTCGGGACCGGACAGGTCCACCGGCATCGTACGAGTGCCGTGGGTCCCACTCCCACGATTCCCCGCCCGGCTCCTCCCTGCATCCGGAAGAGTGGCCGATCGAGAACCTGAACCCAGGGCCTGCCCGGCGGATCATGTCGCAGACGCGGGGCTCACCGGCGCCGATCAGTTGCTGTTCCTTTTCTGCGACCTGCTCCGCCGGGCAGACCCTAAGCTGGGAACCGGCCCGCGCGGGCCCGAACCAGGGAGGCTGCCGCGATGGTCGAGACCCCGCCCGAGCAGGACACCCCCACCGGACCCGGATATCTGCCCATCGCCGAGCACGGACTGATCGGCGATCTGCGGAGCGTGGCCCTGGTGGGCACGAACGGCACGATCGACTGGTACTGCTGCCCGTCCTTCGACGCCCCGAGCGTCTTCGCCGCGATCCTGGACGCGGAACGCGGCGGCTCCTTCGAGCTGGCCGCCGCCGTGCCCGCGCGCACCAAGCAGTTCTACTTCCCCGACACCAACGTCCTGATCACCCGGTTCTACACCGAGGAGGGCGTCGGCGAGGTCCAGGACTTCATGCCGGTGACCGGGGAGTCGGACGCGTCCGCCCGGCACCGCCTGATCCGGCGCGTGCTGTGCGTGCGCGGCTCGGTGCCGTTCCGGACGCGGGTCGCCCCGAGGTTCGACTACGGCGCCTCGCCGCACACCGCGCGGATGGTCGGCGACGTGGCGCTCTTCGAGTCCGCCGAGAGGTCCCTCGCGCTGACCGCCACCGTCCCCCTGGAGTGCGACGACGTCGACGTGTGGGCCGACTTCAAGCTCGACGAGGGCGAGTCCGAGGTGTTCGCCCTCGACCAGGTCGACGGCGAGGTGACCTCCCGCCCCTGCGCACGGCAGGAGGCCGAGGACGAGTTCGCCTCGACGGTCGCCTACTGGCGCCGCTGGATCTCCCAGTCCCGCTACCGCGGCCGCTGGCGAGAGATGGTCCACCGCTCCGCCCTCACCCTCAAGCTGCTGACCTACGCCCCCACCGGCGCGATCGTCGCCGCCCCCACCACCAGCCTCCCCGAACAGCTCGGCGGCGAGCGCAACTGGGACTACCGCTACGTCTGGATCCGCGACGCCGCCTTCTGCGTCTACGCGCTGCTGCGCCTCGGCTTCACCGGCGAGGCCAAGGCGTTCATGCAGTTCGTGACCCGCTACATCAGCCCCGGCGACGGCAACCCCTCCGGCCCGCTCCAGATCATGTACGGCATCGACGGCCGCACCGAACTCACCGAACGCGAACTCCCGCACCTCGAAGGCCACCAGAAATCCGCCCCGGTCCGCGTCGGCAACGCGGCGTCCGACCAGCTCCAACTCGACATCTACGGCGCCCTGATCGACTCCATCTACCTCTACGACAAGTGGGCCGAGCCGATCTCCAGCGCCCAGTGGGACGACGTGTGCGCCCTGGTCGACTGGGTCTGCGAGAACTGGGACCAGCCCGACGAGGGCGTCTGGGAGACCCGCGGTGGCCGCAAGAACTTCCTCTACTCACGCCTGATGTGCTGGGTCGCGATCGAACGCGCGATCCGCCTCGCCAACCGCCGCGGGCTGCCCGCCAACCTGTCGTACTGGGGCGGCTGCCGCGACACCATCTACCGTCGCATCATGGACCGCGGCTGGTCGGTCAAGCGTCAGGCCTTCGTCCAGTACGAGGGCAGCGACGTCCTCGACGCCGCCCTGTTGATGATGCCGCTGGCGAAGTTCATCGCGCCCACCGACCCCAAGTGGCTCTCCACACTGGACGCGTTGACCGAGGAACTCGTCTCCGACTCCCTCGTCTACCGCTACAACCCGCAGGCCAGCCCCGACGGACTGCGCGGCGACGAGGGCACGTTCTCGATCTGCTCCTTCTGGTACGTCGAGGCCATGGTCCGCGCCGGCCGCGTCGACGAGGCCCGCCTCGCCTTCGAGAAGATGCTCACCTACGCCAACCATCTCGGCCTGTACGCCGAGGAGATCGGCCGTACCGGCGAGCAACAGGGCAATTTCCCCCAGGCGTTCACCCACCTCGCCCTGATCAGCGCCGCGTTCAACCTGGACAAGGCCCTCGGCTGATCCGGCCGGCTTCGTCCGGGCCGCGCAACAAGTGTCACCGAGGTGTCACAGCACACCGAGGCACCACAACTACCGGGGCATGTCTCCTGTCGAACCCGTTGACCGCAACACAATTGATCCACGGGGGAACACATCATGACGAACGTGTCACGCAAGAAGGTCTCCGCCGCCGTCGCGTCCGCGACCTTCCTGCTCCTGGCAGGCGCCGGCATCGTCGCCGCACCCGCCAGCTACGCGGGCGTCCCCGGCGGCACCAGCGCCGTCGACCGCAACAGCGACTTCAACGGGGACGGCTACGACGACGTCCTGATCGGTGCCCCGGACGGCACCGTCGACGGCAAGCAGGGCGCCGGTTACGTCACCGTCCAGTACGGCGCCCCGAACGGCATCGCCACCAACAACACCGTCCCCAAGGGCCACACGGCCGTCATCAGCCAGTCCACGCCCGGCGTCCCCGGCACCTCGGAGACCTACGACTCCTTCGGCCGGGCGATCGCCACCGGTGACGTGAACGGCGACGGCTACGACGACGCGCTGATCGGCGCCCCCGGCGAGGACGAGGGCAGCCTGGAGAACGCCGGCCGCGTCACCGTCCTCTACGGCTCCAAGGCCGGCCTGGGCGCCGAGGCGAACACCTCCTTCACCTCCACCAAGCCCGCGGCGGACGCCCGCTTCGGCCAGTCCGTGGCGGCGGCCCGCTTCACCGGCGCCACCGACGCCGACGAGATGGCCGTCCTGGACGACAACGGCGCCCAGATCTTCGCCTTCCACACCGACATCCTGCACCTGATGGGCACCCTGAACACGACCACGGCCCCCGGCGGCCACCGCATCCAGCCCGCCTACCTCACCACCGGCGACTACGACCGCAACGGCTTCGCCGACCTGGTCGTCTCGGGCTACAGCCCCGACGACGACTACCAGCAGGGCTGGTCGGCCCTCTACGCGGGCGGCGACACCGAGTTGACGTACCGTCAGGACCTGAACGGCGGCCTCGGCACCGCCTCCGGCGACATCAACCACGACGGCTACGACGACCTGGTGGTCGGCCAGCTCAGCAGCGCCGACGACAAGGCGGAGGGGGACGACGGCGGCAAGATCGCCGTCTACTACGGCAGTTCGGAGGGCCCTGCCGGTCCCGCCGACTGGTGGTCGCAGAACTCCCCGGGCGTACCCGGCACTTCGGAGCACGGTGACGCCTGGGGCAACGACCTCTCCGTCGGCGACGTGAACGGCGACGGCTACGCGGACATCGCCGTCGGCGCACCCGGCGAGGACATCGGCACCGTCCAGGACGCGGGCGCCGTATGGCTGTTGCGCGGTTCGGGCAACGGTGTGACCGCGACCGGCGCCCAGTCCTTCGACCAGAACACCGCGAACATCCCCGGCACCGCCGAGGCCGACGACGCCTGGGGCTCCCAGGTCCGGCTGGCGGACACGGACGCTGACGGCCGCAGCGAACTGGTCGCCTCCGCACCCGGCGAGAACGCCGGTGACGGCTATGTCTGGTTGCTCCCGGCCGGCCCCAAGGGCCTGCTCGCCGACGGCTCTTCGCTCTACAGCGCGGCCGACCTCGGCGGCGCGGCCAAGGGGGCGGGCTTCGGGTCGGCGATCGACGAGTAAGCCTTCGGCGACTGAGGGGAAGCAGTGTGACAGCGCCCGTATTGGCTCGGCGGCCGGTGCGGGCGCTGCCCGTCAACCGGGTTGGTCACAGGGCCTGTTCGGCCCAGATGACCTTGCCCGCCGGGGTGTACCTGGTGCCCCAGCGTTCTGAGAGCTGGGCCACCAGGAACAGGCCCCGGCCGCCCTCGTCCGTCATCGCCGCGTACCGCAGGTGTGGTGACGTGGTGCTGCCGTCGTAGACCTCGCAGATGAGGGTGCGGTCGCGCAGCAGGCGGACGCGGACGGGGTCGTTGCCGTAGCGGATCGCGTTGGTGACCAGTTCGCTGAGGATGAGTTCGGTGGTGAACGTCAGCTCGTCCAGGCCCCAGTGGGTGAGCTGACGGGTGACCGAGGCGCGCATGTCGGCGACGGCGGCCGGGTCGGACGGGACGCGCCACTCGGCGATGCGGTCGGCGCCCAGGGCGCGGGTGCGGGCGACGATCAGGGCGATGTCGTCGCTCGGGCGTACCGACAACTCCGAGTCGAGGACGGCCCGGCAGGTGTCCTCGGGGGAGTCGCCGGAGCCGGTGAGCGCGGTGCGCAGCATCTCCAGGCCGACGTCGATGTCGCGCTCCCGGTCCTCGACCAGGCCGTCCGTGTACAGGACCAGCCGGGTGCCCTCGGCCAGCTCCAACTCGGCCGTCTCGAAAGGGAGTCCGCCGAGTCCGAGCGGGGGACCGGCGGGGACGTCCGGGAACTCGACGGTGCCGTCCGGCAGGATGAGGGCGGGCGGGGGATGGCCGGCGCGGGCGACGGTGCAGCGCAGGGTCACCGGGTCGTAGATCGCGTACAGGCAGGTCGCTCCGGTGACCGGGGCGACGCTGTCCTCGGTCGTCTCGTCCTGGTCGATGCGGCCCACCAACTCGTCGAGCAGGCCCAGGAGTTCGTCCGGGGGAAGATCCAGCGCGGAGAAGTTGTGGACCGCCGTGCGCAGCCGCCCCATGGTGGCCGCGGCGTGCAGACCGTGTCCCACGACATCGCCGACGACCAGGGCGACCCGGGCACCGGACAACGGCAGGACGTCGAACCAGTCGCCGCCGACCCCGGACTTCGCGGGGAGATAACGGTAGGCGACGTCGAGGGCGGTCTGTGCGGGCAGCCGGCGGGGCAGCAGACTGCGCTGGAGGGTCACCGCCATGCCGTGTTCGCGGGTGTAGCGGCGGGAGTTGTCGATGGACACGGCCGCGCGGGCGACCAACTCCTCGGCGAGGGCCAGCTCCTCCGTGTCGAACGGCTCCGGCTTGTCGGAGCGCCAGAAGTTCACCACGCCGAGGATGAGGGCACCGGCCCGCAGCGGCACGGTGATCAGCGAGTGGATGCCGTACTCGACGACCTGCGCGGTGCGTTCGGGGTCCTGGGTGAGCCAGCCGGGGGCGTCGCTCAGCCGGGGTTCGACGACTGCCTCGCCGGTGTCGAGGCTGCGTGCCTGCGGGGAGGACGCGATGAACTGGATCTGCTTGCCGACCGGATAGAGCGGGGCGTCGTCCCGGACCCCGGTGTTGGCCGTGCGGCGCAGCTCGGTCCCGGGCTGGGGTTCCTCGCCGCCGAGTACGGCGTCGTAGAGGTCGACCGTGACGAAGTCCGCGAAGCGGGGGACGGCCAGTTCGGCGAGTTCCTCGGCGGTGCGGGTGACGTCCAGGCTGGTGCCGATGCCCACTCCGGCGTCGTAGAGCATGTTGAGGCGTTCGCGGGTGACCTCGGCGCGGCCGGAGAGGGCGCGGAGTTCGGTGGAGTCGCGCAGTGTGGTGACGCTGCCGGCCGGGCCGCCCTTGAGGTCGGTGGGGCGCTGGTTGACGGCGAGCAGGCGGTCGCCGACCCGGTGCACCTCGTCCGTCGCGACCCGCGCGGAGGCCAGCAGCGCGGTCATGTCGGCGTCGAGTCCGAGGTCGAGGACCAGGCGCCCCTCGGCGTTCCCGGGCAGGTCGAGCAGTTGGCGTGCCTCGTCGTTCGCGAGGAGGAGCCGGCCTTCGCCGCCGACGATGATCACGCCCTCCCGTACGGCGTGCAGCACCGCGTCGTGGTGCTCGTACATCCGGGTCATCTCGTGCGGGCCCAGGCCATGGGTCTGGTGCTGGAGACGTCTGGTGACCAGGGCCGTGCCCCCGAGGGCGAGGATGAGCGCCACCCCGGCGGCGGTCAGCAGGAGCGGCAGCTGCTGGTCGGCGGCGCCGCCGACGTTCGCCTTCGTCACCCCGGCCGACACCAGACCCACGACCTTGCCGCCGTCGTCCCGGACCGGGACCACGGCCTGCACCAGCGGTCCGATGGTGCCGGTGAGCTCCTCGGTGACGACGTGCCCGGCGAGCGCGGGGGCGATGTCCCCGACGAACTTCTTGCCGATGCGGTCCGGCTTGGGATGGGTGTAGCGGATCCCCTCGGTGTTCATCACCACGATGAAGTCGACCTTGGACGACTTGCGCGCGGCCTCGGCGCGCGGCTGGAGGATCGCCGTGGGGTCCGCGCCGCGCAGGGCCGCGACCGTGCCCGGCGCGTTGGCGAAGGTCTCGGCGACGGCCACCGACCGGTTGCGGGCCTCCTGGGTGCTGTCGTGCCGCACCTGGAGCACCTGCGCCACCACGGCCGACACGACCAGCAGCAGCACGATCACCAGTTGCAGCATGAACACCTGCCCGGCGACGCTGCGGCCGCCCAGCTTCCCGCCCAGCGGCACTCGCCGGTGTTCGCGCGTCCGACGGGCACGGTCGTGCGGGCGCTGCGCGCGCAGACCGTCGGGGCGGTGGGTCGACCGGGCCCCGGGCCGACCCGTCAGGCGGACCATGTGCCCATGTCTACACTGCCCGACCTCAGGAGGCGAGGGGCGTCACCGGCGGTGACAGGCCGTGGCCGGCCGGGGGTCACGGGTGCCGTCCGGGCTTGGCGCGGCGGGCGGCGAGCAGCAGCGCGATGTCGTCCGGGCGGTCGGCCGCGTGCCGGGCCGTCGCGGTGAGCCGATCGGCGACACCGCCCAGGCCACCCCCGCCGGGCCGCGCGGCGGGCCCGCCCGCCTTCGCGAGGGCGACGCGCAGGGCGGCGATGCCGTCGTCGATGTCGACACCTGGCCGCTCGACCAGACCGTCGGTGTAGAGCGCGAGGATGGAGTCGGGCTCCAGTTGCAGCTCCGCGACCGGGTACTGGGCGTGCGGGTCCACCCCGAGGACTACGCCTCCGGGTATGTCCCAGACGCGGGTGCGGCCGTCCGGGGTACGGATCAGCGGCGGCGGATGCCCGGCCCGCGCGACCCGGACCAGCCCGCTCGCGGGGTCGAGGCGCAGGTAGCAGCAGCTCGCGAACTGCCCGGGGTCGAGGTCGATGAGGAGATGGTTCGTGCCGCTCATCACCTCGTCGGGCGGCCGGTCACCGAGCGCGAACGCCCTTACGGCGCTGCGGAGTTGACCCATGGTGGCGGCGGCCTGGACGCCGTGCCCCTGCACATCCCCGATGACCAGGGCGAGACCGTCACCGGCTTCCACCACGTCGTACCAGTCGCCGCCCACCTCCATGCCCTGGGTGCCCGGCAGATAGCGCCCCGCGGTCTCCACCTGCGGGTGGGCGGAGAGCCGGCGGGGGAGGAGGGCCTGCTGGAGGCCGCGGGCGAGGGCGGCCTCGGAGTCGTAGCGCTGGGCCTTCTCCATCGCATGGGCGATCAGCCCGGCGAGGGCGGTGAGCACCGCGCGCTCCTCGCCGCTGAAGCTGCGGGACCGGTCGAAGCCCAGGATGGCCGAGCCGACCGGGCGGCCGGACGCGATCAGCGGCAGGAACGCGCGGGCGCCCTCCTCCGCGTCCAGGGGGATGCCCGGGTAGGCGTCCGCCAGCTGCTGCATGGAGTCGAAGAAGAGCGGGCGTCCGGTGGTGAGCGTCTCGACGCCGGGCAGCCGGGTGTCGAGACCGACCCCGTCGAACGGGGCGAGGAAACCCTGCGGGAAGCCGGTCTCCCAGGCCAGGTACAGATGCCGTTCCTGGAGCAGATAGATCGCGAGGCGCCGGCCGCCGAACGCGGGCAGCAGCTCCTTCATGACCACCGCGGACACCTGGCGGGCGGTGACCGCCTCCGTCAGCGCGATGGCGAGCACGATCGGCCGGTACAGCGGAGCCAACGAGGTGACGCCGTTGTCCGGACCACCGTCGCCGTCCGCGCGCACGGGCACCAGCGGCAACGGCGGCCCCGACACCCGGGTCGAGGGGGCGACCGTGCACGTCAGCCGGTCCTGGCCCGGATGGACGGCCATCGCCAGCCAGTCGCTCCCGTACGGCTCCTGCCCCTCCTCCCGCTCGTCCGGGCGCCGGACGTGGAAGTGCACCGGCCCCAGCGACAGCAGGGCGCCGCGCAGCTGGTCCTCGCAGCCGATCTGGTTCAGCCAGGGCACGCCCTCCCACAGCGGGCGGCCCAGCAGCTCCTCGCGCGGCCGGCCCAGCAGCTGGGCGGCGCGCGGATTGGCGTAGGTGACCAGCCCCAGCCGGTCCAGGCAGAACACGCCGTCCGGCAGCAGATCGGCCACGCTGTCGGCCATCGGCGCGGAGCCCGGGTCGATGACGACACCGCTGACCGGGTACCCGCCGTCCGGCGGGACGGGCCCCGTGGCGGGCGTCCACAGATCCAGCAGCCGGACCGAACCGTCCGCCGCCCGCACGCGCAGGGGAAGCGGCGGGGGCTTCCCGGCGGCCGTGGCCCGCAGCGCGGCCATGACCTGGTACGTGTCGCCCGGCGCCACGACGTCCGCGAGCGCCTGCGCCGTGCCGGGGAACTCCGCGGGCTCCACCCCCAGCAGAGCGTGCAGGGAGCAGTCGCCGGTCACGGCCGCGGTCTTCGGATCCCACGCGAACCGTGCCATGCGGCCCTCGGGGCGATGCGTGGCGGCCGTCCGGACGCACACGGGCTCGCCGTCCCAGGCGACGTACGGACCGTCCTCGTCCTTGTGCTCGTCCTCCAGCTCGGCCAGCGCCCTGCCCAGCTCCTCGGCCAGCCGGGTCATCCGGTCCAGCCCGGACAGCACCTCGGTGGCGTCCGCGGCGGAAGGCCGCAGCACGGTCAGCACGCCGTACGTCGTCGAACCGCCGATGACGGGGACGTACAGGGACCCGAACTGGAACGGCAGGCTCGCGGCGAACTGCGGATAGCGGCGCATGGTCTCGGTGGCGTTCGGCAGGACCACGTGGACGCCGAGCCGGTAGGCGTCGGCGACGGGGAACTTGCTGTCGACGTGCAGCCGTCCCCAGGGCCGGAACAGCGGCCCGGGCAGCCCCGCCAGCACGCCGAGACGCAGCAGTCCGGGCGTGCTCGACCGCAGGTAGACGCCACCGGAGTGGCCGCCGGCCGCGTCGATCGCCTCCGTCGAGGCGTCGATGAGCAGCTCGGCGAGCCGTCCGGGCGTCCCCTTCTCGCGCTCGGCACTCCCAGTCATCGGGGCTCTACCTCGTCCTTGTGGCGCCGGGTGGGTGACACAGCAAGAATGCGCCAGGACGCGGCCCGGGTCACCTGGGCGGACGGGATGGGCTGGAGAGACACAGGTATCGCCGGTCCGTCGGGGTCTGATGAAGTGATCAAGAGTGACTCAAGTGTGGGTGGGGTCGGGTGCGGGGTGCCGCCGGCGGTGTTGCCGGCTGTTCGGCCGGTGTCGTCGGCTCATGGCGAGGGCCCCTCGGCGTGGGTGCGGAGGGGCGTTTCGCGGGTCAGGCGACGGGCGTGGGTTGACCGAGGGTGGTGCTGCGGTTGCCGTACGGGAGCGTGTTCTTCGCGTGCGGTGTGTCGCGCTGAGTGTCGCGTACGTCGAGGTCTACGGCCCCTGCGTGGTCGGTGCGCCCATGACCGGTCGTCCGGAACCCGGTGGACCTGTCGGTCGTCGACGATTCCACCGGGGCACGGTCGTGCGTCGTCCGGCCGGTGCGCTCGGGTACGGCGAGCGTTCTTCCGGCGGACCGGGGTGTGGCCATGGGGCTGAGCCCTTTCGGATCGACGCGATAAGTAGGCAGGCAGGAAAAGGGAGTTGAGGTCCGACCCGCGTCAGCGATCGGTCCTCGACCCATGGCGTTCAGGATGGCGCAAACTATGCCTCGCGCGGGGCGAATTCGATCTGTTGCCCTCGCCGGAAATGACCGGCCTGCTTCCGATTCGCCGACCATGGCGGCGTCTCCGGCACGGGAACCGCACCGCACAGCCCCCGCCCACCCCACCCACACCCCGATTGTTAGCCTCGGTCATGGCCAGTTTCCCTTTCCCCGTGCCCCGTCACGGTTCGCGATGAGTACGGTCGCCGCCGCCTCCTTCCCGCTCGGCGCCGGGACGACGCTCGCCGAGCTCGCTCAGGACCCGCACGCGCGGCTGGCGCGGCTTCGGGAGAGTGAACCCGTGTCCTGGCTGCCGGAGTTGGACGGGTGGCTGGTGACCCGGCGGGATCTCGCGTTGGGTGTGATGCGGGACGCGGCCACGTTCACCGTGGACGACCCGCGCTTCTCCACCGCTCAGGTAGTCGGCCCGAGCATGCTGTCGCTCGACGGGGAGCGGCACGCCCGTCACCGTGAGCCCTTCACCGCGCCGTTCCGCCCGCGCGAAGTACGGGACGGCTTCGCCTCGTTCATCGAGCGTGAGACCGACCGGCTCGTCACCGCGCTGCGACCGGCGGGCGCCGGTGAACTGCGGCGCGCCTTCGCGGGGCCGCTCGCGGTCGCCGTCGTGACCGAGGCACTCGGGCTGACCGGCACCACCCCGGACACGGTCCTCTCCTGGTACGACGCGATCGTGCGGGCGGTCTCGGACATCACCGCGGGCCACGAAGCGGGAGCCGCCGGCACCAAGGCGTACGCGGAACTGCGCGCCGCCGTCGAAGCCACCGTCGCCGACCGGGGTGGAGCCTCACTCCTCGGTTCCGCCGCCGGACAACTCACACTCCCCGAAGTCGCTTCCAACGCCGCCGTGTTGATGTTCGGCGGCATCGAGACGACCGAGGCGATGATCACCAACGCGCTGCTGCATCTGCTCCGACACCCGGACCAACTCGCCCTCGTCCAGGCCGACATGAGCCTGCTCGACGGAGCGATCGAGGAGTCGCTGCGCCTCGAACCCGGCGCCGCCGTCGTGGACCGCTACGCCACCCGGGACACCGTCCTCGGCGAGGCCGCGATCCGGGAGGGCGACCTGGTCACCGTCTCCCTCACCGGAGCCAACCGCGACCCGGCCGTCTTCCCCGACCCCGACCGCTTCGACGTCCGCCGCGAGAACGCCCGCCTCCAACTCGCCTTCGCCCACGGCCCGCACTACTGCCTCGCCGCCCACCTCGCCCGCCTGGAGACCCGCATCGCCCTCCAGCACCTCCTCGAACGCCTCCCCGCCCTACGCCTCGACCCGGACCGCCCCACCGCCCCGCACGGCCTGGTCTTCCGCAAGCCGCCGACCCTGCACGTGCTGTGGGACGCCACGACGTGATGCCGAGCCGAGCCCTCCGAGGGTGACGTTCCGTCAGGTTCCTTCAGTCGCGGCCCACTTGGCGCTCCATGACGTCCACCAACCGCCCCAGCGCACTCAGCACCTGCTCCCGGTCCTCACCCAGCCCCGCCAACAACTGCACCTCGGCGGAGAGTTGGCGCGGGAACAGATCGTCCACGGCCTTCGCCCCGGCCGGTGTGATGGTCACCAGTGCGGCACGCCGGTCGGCCGGGTTCGGGGTGCGGGCGATGAAACCGCGCTTCTCCAGCTTGCCCAGGGCCTTGCTGACGCCCGCACGGGACAGACCGAGCCATTCGGCTAGGCGGCGGGCGATCACCGGGTCGGTGGCGTGCCGTAGGGGGATCAGCATGTCGACCTCGGGGGCGGTGAGCTCGGCGCCCGCGTAGAGGGGCTCGACCGCCCGGTTCAGGAGCCCGGTGGCGTGCTTGAGCAGGCCGATCAGCTCCATGGGGGAGGTGTCGAGGCCGGGATTGTGCTCGGTCCACTGTGCGCGGACATCGGCGGGGGAGGGCGACATGCGGCTCGTCTTCTCACTTTCTGGACAGGGCCTCGGTAGGCCTTCGTGGGCCTTCGCAGACCCGATCCGCAGGCTTTCATGGGTCTTCACAGGCCGACGAAGGCCTTCACCGGTCCGTCATTGTTAACCAGTGAACCATCGGTTACCGTTATGGTCATGGTATCGCCGTCCCCCTCCAGTCCCGCCGCCGCGAGCGCCACCGCGCCGGCCGACTCCACCGACCCCTCGCGGCGCACAGCCGTCGCCCTGGTCGCCGTCCTCGCCGCGCTGACCGCGGTCGCCCCGCTCGCGACCGACATGTACGTCCCCGGATTCCCCGCGATGGGGGACACGCTCGGGGCGAGCAGCTCCGCCGTGCAGCTGACGATGACCGCGTTCCTGGCCGGACTCGTCGTCGGCCAGCTGCTGATCGGCCCGCTCAGCGACAGCCTCGGCCGCCGCGGACTGCTGCTGTCCGGAACGGCCGCGTTCGCGGTCTTCTCCGTCGCCTGCGCCCTGGCCCCCAACATCGGCGTGCTTACCGGCGCCCGGTTCCTCCAGGGCCTGGCGGGCGCGGCCGGCATGGTGCTGGCCCGCGCCGTCCTGACCGACCGCTTCCAAGGGGCCGAACTGCCCCGCTACTTCGCGGTCCTCTCCCAGATCATGGGCGTCGCGCCGGTCGCCGCACCGGTGCTCGGCGGGGCGATCCTCGCCGTGTCGACCTGGCGCGCGGTGTTCGTCGTACTGACCGTGATGGGTGGCCTGTTGCTGCTCGGCGTGGTCCGCAACGTCCCGGAGACCCTGCCGCCGGAGCGGCGGCACCCCGGCGGGATCACGAACACCTTCCGCGCGATGGGGGAGTTGCTCGGCCGTCGTACGTTCATGGGCTACGTCCTTGTCCTCGCGTTCATCTCGGCGGCGCTGTTCGCCTACATCAGCGGCTCCAGCTTCGTCTTCGAGAACCTGCACGAAGTGTCCGCCACGACGTACTCCCTCATCTTCGCGAGCAACGCTGTCGCCATGCTGATCGCCGGCGCGACCTTCTCCCAACTCGCAGGGCGGGTACGGCTGAACACCCTCCTCGTGGCGGCGGTCGCCGTCGCCGTGGTCGGCGCGCTGGGCCAGGTGCTGCTGGTGCTGACCGTGGGGGAGACCCTCGCCGGAACCTGGATCACCCTGTTCATCACGGCCGGCGGCATCGGCATGGTCTTCCCGTCGACCCTGAGCATCGGCCAGGCCCTCGGCCGCAACGCCCCGGGTGCGGCCTCCGCCCTCCTGGGCGGACTGCAGTTCCTGTTCGGCGCGCTCGCGGCGCCGCTGGTGGGGGTGTTCGGGGAGGACAGTTCGCTGCCGATGGCGGTGATCATGCTGATCGCCGTGGCAGCGGCGGGAGTTGCACTGGTCGGGCTGGCCAGGCCGTGGGAGGGGCAGGGGGAGCCGACAGAGTCGGCGAGGTGACTGACGACCCGTCTGAAGCCTGTGGGCTCCGGCGAGTTCCTTCGTCGGGTCGGCGGGATGCTCAAGGACGGCGATCGGTTGTGGTTCTCGGGTTACGGGTCTGTCCCAACGGACGGTGGCCGCGCGTGAGTTCGCGACGGCGGCGGGAACCGCCGTCCGGGCTTGCCGTTGGGGGAATCCGGCGCGTTGTGCCTGGTGACGGTGGGCGTCGTAGGCGGAGGCGCGTGTAACAGGAATGTCTTATGCGGTGGCTGTGCGGAACGGCCGACCCGGCCGAGCCGCTCTTGATGATCAGAAACGCCCGCTCGTACCGACGATCCGTACCGAGCGGCCGGCACTGACACCACCGATCCTGAGGATGAATCGATGCGCGTTCACAAGCTCACCTTCGCCGCCCTGGCCGTCGCCGCCGGTCTCTCGCTCACGGCCTGCCAGAGCGATGACGCCAGTACGGGAAAGAGTGACGCGTCGTCCGCGCCCACGGCGTCGTCCGGGTCCAACGCGTCTTCCTCGGGCGGCAGTTCGAACTCGGGCAGCTCGGACCAGAGCGGTGCGAAGGCCACCACGGGTACCAGCTCCGGTGGGTCGACCTCCGGCGGCACGGGCACGTCGGCCGGTACCGGCTCCGACGCGAACGCCAAGGCCGGCAAGTGCCGTACCGACGAGCTGGAGGTCACGGCGAAGGACAACACCATCGACGGCGACACCACCCGGACCGTCGTGGTCGAGTTCAAGAACGGCGGCGGCCGGGACTGCACGATCTCCGGGTACGCGGGCGTCGACCTGAAGACCAACGCGGGGACGGTGTCCGCGAAGCGCACCGGTCAGGAGACCACCTCGGCCGTCCTCAAGAACGGGAAGTCGACCTACTTCCCCGTCAGCTACCCGTTCAACAAGTCGGGCGGCTCCGGCGTCCGCGTCACCGGCCTGGTGGTGACCCCGCCGAACGAGACGAAGTCGGTCACCCTCGACTGGCCGGGCGCCGCCACCCTGCCCGTCACGGACGGCTCCGGCTCCTCCGTGACAGTCGGCCCGGTCGGCAGCGCCGGCCAGGGCGGCTGACCCGCACACCCCACCCCATGTCAGCGTGCCGTCCGGGTCGGACACGTCGGCTGTCATTCCTACGCCTGGGGGAGAGCGATCGTCCGGCGGAGGATATTGCCGGTCGGCCCCTTCGGTAGCGCGTCCGTGATCCGTACGGCCCGGGTACTTGTACGGCGCGACCCGGGCCCGCATGAACCCGCGCAGCTCGTCCGCCGTGGCGGCGGCGCCCTGCTTGAGGGCCAGCAGCGTCGCGTTGGAATCGGTGAGGTAGTGCAGGGTCTCGCCGGACTTGAGCAACGGCTTCACGGGTACGACCACGGCGCGGCCCGCAGAATCCCGACGCACAGGACGGCGAAGCCCGGGACGTTCGGTGCCATCAGCCCAACCCGGTCACCGGGATCGCCCCCCGATCCCGGAGCACCGATACCGTCCGCACCGAACTCTCCGCCAGCTCACGGTAGTTGACGGACTCGGATCCCAGACGCAGCGCGATCCGGCCGGGGGCGCGCTCGGCCTGCGCCGCCAGGAGTGCCGCGAGGTTCGCGGACACGGCGGGGTCCGCCGACGAGGTGGGGCTGGAATCGACTGACTCGCGGACCCCCTGGGGGCGTTCGTCACCCGCACACCGGAACTCGCACGCGAGGAAGCCGCCGCGGCGGATCGCCTGCTGGCCCAAGGCCCGCACCCCGAACGCCCGTTGCTCGGTCTGCCGATCGCCTTCAAGGACCTCCAGCCGATCGCGGGCGTCCCCGTCACCAACGGATCGGCCGCGGTCCCCCCGACGACGGCCGACCAGGAGGACGTCCGTGCGGTCGGGCTGATCCGCATCGCGGGCGCGGTCGCCCTTGGCAACACCCACGCACCGGAGTTGGGCATCCCGTGCTGCACCGACACCGCCGTGGTCGGCCGGCCCGCGGTGCCGCCGTACGACACCTCGCGCTGCGCGAGCGGTACCAGCGGCGGAGTGGCCGCCGCCGTCGCGGCCGGGTTGATCCCGGTCGGCCACGGGACCGACGGAGCCGGGTCGATGTGTACGCCCTCGGCCGCCTGCGGACTTGTCGGCGTCACATCCTCACGAGACGTTGTCAGTACGGCGCCCGATATGTCGTTCCTCGGCTTCGTCACGGTCGGACCACTGGCCCGCACGGTCGCGTACGCGGCACTGCTGCTGGACGCGATGGCCGACACCACTCCCACCGGCCTCCACGGCTCACCGTCGCGCAGGAACTACACATCTACTGGCACCTGTCCGAGGAGTGACCTGGTTCGGAGTGACCTGGTTCGCGCACCGGAGTGCCCTTCCTCCCATAGGCCACCCTGATTGACAAACCGGTTCAACGGCGTTGAGACTGACGACGTCGATTCAACGCTGTTGAATCGGTGGTTCCGTCGAGGGCGATGGGTTCGGCGGAGCTGCGCCATCCTTACGAAAGGACTGCGATGCGAGCCGCATATGTACTCGACGGAGAACTTCTCGTCGGTGAGGTCGACAAGCCGACGCCCGGTGACGGTCAGGTTCTCGTGCGCATACGGGCCTGCGCCATCTGTGCGTCCGACCTTCATTTCCTGCGGGGCGGGAAGAAGATGGTCGAGCTGTCCCGTGAACTGGGCGGGCCGTACGCGAGTCTCGACCTGGAGAAGAAGGTCGTCCTCGGGCATGAATTCGTCGGCGAGATCGTCGAATACGGTCCGAACAGCCGCGAGGCGCTGAAGGTCGGCGCGCGTGTGGTGTCCGTGCCGGTCGTGATGACCTCGTCCGGCCATTCCGTCATCGGATTCGACAACAACTATCCCGGCGGTTTCAGCGAATACGCGGTCCTGGACGAGAACTTCGTCCTGGAGGTTCCCGAGAACGTCGACGACGATCTGGCCGCGCTGGTCGAACCCCTGGCGGTAGGCCTTGAGCACGCCCGCTCCGGCGAGCCGTCCGTCGACGACGTCGCGGTGGTCGTGGGATGCGGGGCCATCGGGCTCGGTGTCATCGCCGGGCTGAAACTCGCCGGTGTCTCGGCCGTCGTCGCCGTCGACTTCTCGGAGTCGAGGCGTCAACTCGCCCTGGAGATGGGCGCGGCCGTCGCGATCGACCCGCGGGAGAGGTCGCCGTACGAGCCGATTCCCGAGCTGGACGGTCGGCGTGTGACCCTCGTCTACGAATGCGTCGGTGTGAAGGGGCTGCTCAACGAGATCATCAACTCGGTCGGGTACAACACCAAGATCGTGATGGGGGGATACTCGATGGAGGCGGAGGAGATCTACATCTTCACCGCTCAGAACAAGCACTTGAAGGTGTACTTTGCGTCTGGTGAAACCCCCGATGACATGGCTCTGGCTCTGAAGTCCATCGCCGACGGCACGACCGACGTCAGGCCGTGGCTCAGCCCCGGTCGCATCGGCCTGTCCGGTCTCAAGCGAGCGCTTGAGGACTCGACGCACCCGTCCGCTCCCATCCGAACGATTGTTGATCCCCTGCTGCCATGAGACGACGCCACGACGGGCGCACACGCGTCGACAACCGCTGTGTGCGCCCTGCCGAGCCCACGGTCACCGACGGTGCGCCGTGGTGACCGGCGACGAGCCCACCGCGCGGGACGCCATCTGGCGCGCGGCGACCGCACTCTTCATCGGGCGCGGCTACGGTCTCACCTCGGTGCGGGCCGTAGCCCGCGAGGCGGGTGTCGATCCGGCGCTTGTCCTGCACTACTTCGGTTCGAAGGAAGCTCTGTTCCTGGAAACCATGGCCTCCGCCCTGAAGAACGAGCTGGTTTTCAACGAGCCCGTCGAGCATCTCGGCGAATACTTCATCCGCCACCTTCTCAATTCCGACGACGAACACCGGAGCATTCTTCTGGCACTCGTTCGCGCGAGCGACGCCGACGGAATCCAGGGCCGCCTTCGCGAAGTCCACGAGAACACGTTCGTCGCTCCGCTGCGCGAGCGCCTCACGGGCCCTGACGTCGAGATCCGCACCCGGCTCGCCGGCGCTCTTGTCGGCGGACTTCTGTACGCGCTCTGGGTGGTAGGCGACGAGAAACTCGCCGCCATCGATCACGAGAAAATCGTCGTTCGCTACGGCGCGCTGCTTCAGCAATTGCTCGACCCTGGAGTCTGACAAGGCTGACGGAGTCGGGCTCGACCGGGGTGGCGGCAAGACCAGCGTGTGCGCCGACCTCGCCACACCCTCGGCCTGAGAGTACGACGGACCACACAGCCGTCCTGGCCAACAGGCCGGCGCCCGAAGGGGAGTTGCACCGCCCCACGCATCCCGACGATCTCGATCTCGTTGCGGATACCCGCCCACAAGGCCAACTCCGCCCGGTCCAGGGCAAGATCGGGAACACGTCGGTCGATGCCGAACCACGGGAGCACCCATGCCGAAGCTCGAAGTCAACGGCGCTGTACTCGTGTACGACGACGAGGGTCCCCGTGACGGAGCCGGCGGTGTGCCGCTCGTGTTCATTCACGGGTGGACGGCCAACCGGCATCGCTGGGACGACCAGTTCGCGCACTTCGCGGGTGGGCGGCGGGTCGTACGGCTTGATCTGCGGGGGCATGGGGAGAGCACCGGTGCGGGGGCGCGGACGGTCGGCGAACTCGCCGCGGATGTCGTCGCGTTGCTGGATCATCTGGAGGTCGACCGGTTCGTGCCGGTCGGGCATTCCATGGGCGGGATGATCGCCCAGACCCTCGTCCTGGATCATCCCGAGCGGGTCGAGCGGATGGTCCTGGTCGACTCGATCAGCCGGATGACGTACAGCCGGGCGCGCGGACTGCTGTTGGCGGTGTCCACGCTGCTGCCGTTCAAGTTGTTCGTCGCCGTCAACATCCAGCGCGCCTTCGCCCCCGGCTACCCCAAGGAGAAGATCCGTGAGTACATCGACGCCTCCGCCGCCACACCCCGCGAGGTCGTCATGACCTGCTACGGCGCGATGCGGGCCTTCGATGTGCTGGACCGCGTCGGCGAGATCGGTGCGCCGACGCTCATCCTGCACGGATACCACGACATCCAGTTGCCGCTCTCCCCGATGCTGCGGATGGCCAACGCCTACCCGGACGCGGTCGTGCGGATCGTCGACGCCGGGCACGAACTGCCCGTGGAGAAGCCTGCTCAACTCACCGCGCTGCTCGGGCAGTTCGTGACCGTGCCGGCAGCCTGAGGGAAGACCTCAAGCCGGCCGTACCAACCCCGCGTCGTACGCGAAGATCACCGCCTGTACCCGGTCCCGCGCGCCGATCTTCGCGAGGATGCGGCTGACGTGGGACTTGACGGTGGACTCGGCCAGGCACAGGCGTTCGGCGATCTCGGTGTTGCTCCAGCCGGCCGCCATGACGGTGAGGACCTCGCGTTCGCGGTCGGTGAGGGCGTCCAGGCGGCGGTCCTGTTCGGCGGTGCGGCCGGGCATGCGGTCGGCGAAGGCGTCGATGAGTTTGCGGGTCAGGCCGGGGGAGATGACGGCGTCCCCGGCGGCCACCGCGCGGATGCCGGCGACGAGTTCCTCGGGCAGCGCGTCCTTGAGGAGGAAGCCGCTGGCCCCGGCGCGCAGGGCGGCGTACGCGTACTCGTCGAGGTCGAAGGTGGTGAGGACGAGGACGCGGGAGCGGCCGCCCGACTGGACGATGCGGCGGGTGGCCTCGATGCCGTCCATGCCGGGCATGCGGACGTCCATCAGGACGACGTCGGGGCGGAGTTCGGCCGCCAGCCGGACCGCCTCGCCGCCGTGGGTGGCCTCGCCGACGGTGCTCAGGTCGGGGTACTGCTCGATGAGCATGCTGAAGCCGAGGCGCTGGAGAGCCTGGTCGTCGACGATGAGGACGGTGGTCATGCCGGGTGCTTCTCCGTGAGGTCGGGGGCGGTGGGGAGGGGGACCAGGAGGGCGCGGACGGTCCAGCCACCACGGGAGTTGGGGCCCGCGACGACCTGTCCGCCGTAGAGCGCGGCCCGTTCGCGCATGCCGACCAGGCCCTTGCCCTGTTCGTCGGTGCCGGACGCCTTGTGCGGGCCGGTGTCCTCGACGGTGACGATCACCGCGTCCGGGGTGGCCGTCACGGTGACCTCGACCGTCGTGTTCGGTGCCGTGTGCTTGAGCGTGTTGGTGAGGGCTTCCTGCACGATGCGGTAGACGGCGAGCTGAAGTCCCTGGGCGAGACCGGTGAGTTCGCCCTTGAGGCGGAGGGTGGCGGCGGGGCCCGCGGCCCGCACCCGTTCCATCAGGGCGTCCAGATCGGCCAGTCCGGGCTGGGGCGCGAGCGGGGTGTCGTCGGGTTCGTCGTCGTGGATGACGGCGAGCAGCCTGCGCAGTTCGGCCAGGGCGCCGCGCCCGCTGTCGGCGATGATCCGCAGCGTGTCCGCACCCCGCTTCGGTTTCGCTTCGGCGAGCCCTGCCGCGCCGCCCGCGAGGCCGACGATCACGGCGAGGGTGTGACCGAGGATGTCGTGCATCTCCCGTGCCACGCGGGCGCGTTCGGTCGCCGCGGCGAGCAGGGCGCGCTGGTCGCGCTCCCTCTCCAGACGTACGGCGTGTTCCTGGAGGGCCTCGATGTAGGCGTTCACCAGTTTCGCGGCCAGCCCCAGCGCGGCCATCGACAGGATGGCGACCACGGCGAGGAACGCCAGCACCGGGGTACTGGCCCCTTGGTCCGACCCCTTGAGGCTGTTGAAGAAGATGATCGACACGAAAGTCTGCACGAGACCGTACGTGACGCTGAGGGCCAGCTGGCCGGGAGATCCGAACCGCCCCAGGTTGAGCAGCGCCACCAGTTGCGTGGCGCTCGACCCCGAGTCCACCTCCAGGAACAGGGACAGCTCGGACAGGACGACCAGGAGGACGAAGACCGGCAGTGGCCGCTGCCTCCGCCACAGCAACGGCACGGTGTACCCCGCCGTGATCGCGAGCACCAGTACGAAGGAGGGGCCGGAGTCCTGGGCCGCCCGCACCAGGGCCGGAATGCCGCCGAGGGCGTAGAAGGCGGGCACCCCCCACAGCCTGACCCGCGGATGGGCCACGTCGGCTGCCCGCACCCGCCCCAGCCAGGTGAGCAGCCGGACGACCGACCGGTACTCGGAATCGCCCAGCCTGGTCCGTCCGATCAGGTTCTCGGGCTTGAGAAGCCGGTCCGTCGTCGGCGGTGCGGTCACGGGATACACCCTCCATGGTGCAGGCGGGCCGCCCGCCGGTCCCGGGGGGAAGGGGACCGGCGGGCGGGGGCGGTGTGGTCGACAGGGGCGGCAGCCGTACGTCCGTAACAGGCGTTCTGGTGTGGATCGTACGGCCGCTCCCTCAGCTCTTGCCGGTGCTGACGGGCGACACGGGCGCCCTGTCCGGGCCGGTGGAGCCGTCGTCCGGGGTCTCGGCCAGCAGGTGGCGCAGTTGTTCGCCCTCGACGTCCACGTTGGGCAGCTTCCGGTCGAGCCAGCCGGGCAGCGCCCAGGCGCGCCGGCCGAGCAGGGTCATGATCGCGGGCACGAGCGTCATGCGGACCACGAAGGCGTCGAAGAGGACGGCGGCGGCGAGGCCCAGGCCGATCGACTTGATCAGCGCGACGTCGTCGAGCAGGAACCCGGCGAACACGGAGATCATGATGACCGCGGCGGCCGTGACCACCCGGGCGCTGTGCCGGAAGCCCGCGATCACCGCCTCCGTGGGCTCGGCCCCGTGGACGTACGCCTCACGCATCCGGGTCACCAGGAACACCTCGTAGTCCATGGCGAGCCCGAACACCACGCCGATCATGAAGATCGGCAGGACGCTCACGATCGGCGAGGTCTGGTTGACGCCGAACAGGTCCGCCAGCCAGCCCCACTGGAACACCGCGACCACCACACCGAGTGTGGCCAGCACGCTGAGCAGGAAGCCGAGGGCCGCCTTGAGCGGGACCAGGATCGAGCGGAAGACGAGGAGCAGCAGGATCAGGGCCAGGCCGACGACCACACCCAGGTAGGGGATCAGGGCGCCGCTGAGCTTGTTGGACGCGTCGATGTTCAGCGCGGTGGTGCCGGTGACCAGCAGCTCGGCGCCGGTGTCGTCCTTGAGGGCGGGGCCCCGGTCGCGGATCTCGGAGACCAGGTCGACGGTGGCCGCGCTGCTGGGCGAGCTCTTCGGTACGACGGAGATCAGCGCGACGTCGCCGCTCTGGTTGAACACCGCGGGGCGCACGGCGGCGACGTCGGACAGCTTGCCGAGCTGGGCGACCGCGTCCTGTGCGGCGGTCTTGGCGTCGCTGCTGTTCTGGCCGTCGACGACCACGGTCAGCGGGCCGTTGTAGCCGTCGCCGAAGCCCTTGGAGATCGTGTCGTAGGCGATGCGCTCGCTGGTGCCGGGCGCGGACGTGCTGTCGTCGGGCAGGGCCAGGCGCATCGACAGGGCGGGGATGGCGAGGATGCCGAGTCCGACGACGGAGACGACCAGCATCTTCAGCGGGTTGCGGGTCACGAACCGGGCCCAGCGCACGCCCGCCGCCTCGCCCTTGCCGCCTTCTTGGAGGGCGCGCATCCGGCGGCTGGTGAACCGGCTGCCCATGATCCGCATCCCGGCGAAGCCCAGCACCGCGGGCAGCAGGGTCAGTGCGATCAGTACGGCGACGACGACCGCGAAGGCGGCGCCCAGGCCCATCGTGGTCAGCATGCTGATGCCGATGATGCTCAGGCCGGCCAGGGCGATGACGACGGTGAGACCGGCGAAGACCACCGCGGAACCGGCGGTGCCCAGGGCGCGGCCCGCGGCCTCCTCCGGTTCGTGGCCGTCGCGGATCTCGTTGCGGTACCGGGAGACGATGAACAGGGCGTAGTCGATGGCCACCGCCAGACCCAGCATCAGCGCCAGCGTCGAGGCGCTTGAGCTGAGGTCGAAGAACGCGCTCGCGACCGTGATGGCGGCGACCGCCGTCCCGACCCCGAAGATCGCCGTCAGCAGCGGCAGCCCGGCCGCGAGCATCGACCCGAACGTGATGACGAGCGCCACGGCCGCGATCAGCAGACCGATCAGCTCGGTACTGCTGCTGCCCGCCTTCTCCTGTACGGCGTTGCCGCCCAGGCTGACCGCGAGGCCGGCCTGCTCGCCCTTGTCGGCCACGGAGTGCAGCGCGTCGCGTGCGGCGTCGGTGATGTCGGGCTGGGTCACCTTGTAGGTGACCTGGGCGTAGGTGATGGTGCCGGACTTGCTGATCAGGCCGCTCTGGTACGGGTCGGAGACGTTCGCGACCTGGGGCGCCTTCTTGAGGTCGGCGATCAGCGACCGGACCTCGGTCCGGTCGGCGCCGGAGGCCAGTGTGTGCCCCTTGGGCGCTTCGAACACCACGCGGGCGGTGGCGCCGGAGGCGGATGCCTGCGGGAACTCCTTCTCCAGCAGGTCGATCGCCTTCTGCGACTGTGTGCCGGGGAGGCTGAAGCTGTCGGACGTGCTCGTCGTGGCGTTCATGGCACCGATGCCGACGACCGCCAGGACGGCGATCCACAGCATCAGGACGAGCCGTCGGCGCCGGAACGAGAACCGGCCCAGCCGGTAGAGGAAGGTGGCCATGGGGTACTCCCACCAGGTTCGATAGAAAGTGGAGGGCCTGCGCGACCCACGCCTTCACGCTAGGAGCGGCTTTCCTCGCATCCGCAGCACCGGGGAAGTGAAAGCGGCCGGGGTGACTAGTACCGGGGTACTAGACCCTCTCCACCCTCCAGTCGAGGTGGGGGACCCGCCGGCCGAGGCGCGCGCCTTCCCGTCGAGGGTGGGTGCCGTGATCCGCCCCACACGATCCGGGACAAGAGCCGGTTATGGTGACCAGGCGAATCGAACATGGACAGAACCGGCGGAGGACACCGTGTCGGACGAAGGGCGTCGCATCGCCGGGCGCTACCGGCTCACCGAGCAGATCGGCCGGGGCGGCATGGGCACCGTCTGGCGGGCCGACGACGAGGTGCTCGGCCGCCAGGTCGCGATCAAGCGGCTCCACACCCGCCCGGAACTCTCCGCCGACGAACTCGCCACCCTCTTCGAACGCACCCGCCGCGAGGCCCGGAGCGCCGCCCGCATCGCGCACCCGAACGTGATCGTCGTCCATGACGTCGTGGACGACGAGGGACGCCCCTGCATCGTCATGGAGTACGTCCCCGGCCCCACCCTCGCCGAACTCCTCCAGGACGGCCGGACCCTCCCGTACCAGGAGGCGGCCCGGATCGGCCTGGACATGGTCGCCGCCCTGCGCGCCGCCCACGCCGCCGGTGTGCTGCACCGCGACGTCAAGCCCGGCAACGTCCTCCTCGGCACCGGCGACCGGCTCGTCCTCACCGACTTCGGCATCGCCATGACGGACGGGACGTCGACCCTCACCAAGACCGGCGAGATGGTCGGCTCCATCCACTACATGGCCCCGGAACGCATCCGCGGGCTCACCCCCGGAACCGCCTCCGACCTGTGGGCCCTGGGCGCCACCCTCTACCAGGCCGTCGAGGGACGCCCGCCGTTCCGCCGGGTCACCGCGATGGAGACCGCGTACGCCATCGCCGTGGACCCCCTGGAACCCATGAAGCAGGCCGGACCGCTGGAGCCGCTCATCGAGGCGCTGCTCAGCAAAGAGCCCGCCGAGCGGCCGACGGCGGAACTGACGGAACGGGCCCTTCAGACCGCTTGGTGGGGAGAGTCGACGGCCCAACTGCCCCCGCCCGCCGCCGACTTGGCCGTCACGGGTCCGGACCCGAAGCCTGCGGGAGAGCCCGGCCGCGGGCGGCGGCGGAGTCGCAAGGGGCTCCTCCTCGGGGGGATCGCCACCGCCGTGGCGGCTGCCGTGGCGGCCACGGCGTTCGTGCTGCACGCGACGTCCAGATCCGCACCCGGGCACGCGACCTCCCGGCCCACGACCACGGCCTCCGCGTCACCCCTGCCGGAGGGCTATCACCTCGTCCGGGACTCCCAACTCGGCGTCTCCTTCCCGGTACCGGACGGCTGGACGGCCGGCAAGCGGACGGCGGAGGGGGTCACCTACACCGACGAGACCGGCCTCGCCGGACTCACCATCGGGATCGTCGACCCGGCGGGCCCCGACCCGAGCACGCACTTCGCGGACATCGAGGCCAACACCAAGGTCAACTACCCCTCGTACCGCAGGCTCCGTATGCAGCAGACCACCTTCCGGCAACAGCCCGCCGCCATCTGGGAGTTCACCTTCCAGGGCCGGGTCCGGATGTTCCGCGCCATCGACCTCGGCTTCGGCCGGGAGGGCGGCCGCGAGTACGACATCTACCTCTCGGCCCCGGACGCGAAGTGGGACACCTACCGTCCCGTCTTCGACACGGCCAGGGACGGCTTCGTGACGAGCGCGTCGTAACTCGGCTTCTCACTCCGGGTGTTCGGCGCACAGGCAGCCGACCCCCTTCTCGATCCAGTCTTGTTCGGCCCACTCCGGATGCCGCTCGATCATGAGCGCCCTGACCTCCTCGACGATCGTCTCCTCGCTCAACGCCGAGTCGCGGCGGGCCCACGTCTCGTCCCGCAGCAGCCGCAGATAGTCACGGACGTCCGCGAGCAACTCCGGCCCGCCGACGGCCCCGTGGCCCGGTACGACGACCCGCGCCCCCTCGCCCGCGAGCCGCTCCATCACCGCGAGCCAGCGCGTGCCGGACACATCGGTGTCGTACGGCGGGAACCACGGGAAGATGGCGAACTGCCCCGCCTCCACCAGGTCCCCCGTGAACAGCACGCCCGCGTCCGGCACCCGGATCACCTGGTCGCCCTTGCTGTGCGCCCGGCCGGTGGCCCTCAACTGCACGACCCGGCCGCCCAGTTCGAGGTCGTACGCCTCGTCGTAGACCAGGTCGGGCTCCGGCAGGACGACACCTTCGAGCTGGCGGGCGACCGGTTCGCCGAGTCCCCGGAACATGTCGAGATAGCCCGCGCCCTTCACCTTCAGGTCCTCGGCCTGGGCTCGGTTCACGAGGAACGTCGCCTCGCCCGCGAACGCCTGCGCCCCGAAGGCGTGTTCAGGGTGGAAGTGGGTCGTCGTGAGGTACAGCCTGCGTCCCCTGGCGTACTCGGTCGCGAACGCCAGCACCTTCTCGGCGTTCCGAGGGCCCAGGCCCGTCTCCACGACGAGCACCGCGTCCCGGCCGCCGATGACACCGATGTTGGGCACCAACTGCACCCGCCCGTCGGGCACGACCACCAAGTCCCGTCCCAGTTCCCGGACTTCGGCGATGTGCACGACGGGGTCGTGCGACACCCGGTCGGGCGACACGTGGTCGGTCATGGCGACTCCTCAGCAGTACGGCGATCTCGTCCGCCCACCACTCCACCGCCGGACCCTCGACGGTGTCCAAGACCGATCCTGTACGGTCGATACCGGGTCGGTATCATCGCCGGTCATGGAGCTACGCACGCTGCGCTACTTCGTGGCGGTCGCCGAGGAACTCCACTTCGGCCGGGCCGCCGCCCGCCTGCGGATGACCCAGCCGCCGCTGAGCCGGGCGATCAAACAGCTGGAGACCGAGCTGGGCTGTGTCCTGCTGCTCCGCTCGCCCACGGGGGTGGCGCTCACCCCGGCCGGTGTTCTGCTCCACGAGGAGGCGTGCGCCCTGCTGGCGCAAGCCGACCGGGTGCGGGCCCGCGTGACCGCGCTGGCCGGACCGGTCACCCTGACCGTGGGCACCCTCGCCGACAGCGCGGAGCAGTTCGGCACGCGGCTCGCCGCCGCCTACCGGAAGCACCATCCCGCCGCCCGCATCCTCATCCGTGAGTCGGACCTGACCGATCCGACGGCAGGGCTACGGGCCGGACTCGTCGACGTGGCGCTGACCAGGACGCCCTTCGACGACACCGGCATCACCGCCCGCACCCTGCGCTCGGAACGGGTCGGCGTGGTCCTCCGTACGGACGACCCGCTCGCCCACCGCGACGGCCTGCGCCTGGCCGACCTCGCCGAGCGCCGCTGGTTCCGCTTCCCGGACGGCACGGACCCGGTCTGGCAGGCGTACTGGACGGGCTCGCCGGGCGACGGCCTACACCGTGACGGGCCCGTCGTACGGACGGCTCGGGAGTGCCTACAGTCCGTGCTGTGGAACGGCAACGTGGGCCTGATGCCGCTCGGGCACGCCCTGCCGGAGGGGCTGACGGTGGTGCCGTTGACCGACATGCCGCCGAGCGGTCTCGTCATCGCCTGGCGCGCCGACGACACCACGCCACTGATCCGGTCCTTCGTGCGGATCGCCGAGACCGTGCATCGCACGACGGACCCGGCCCGGGCGGGATAGGGGCCGCGCGACGAGAGGTGGGTACGGATCAGCCGGTGTGCGCGAGCACGCGGGGCAGGGCGATCACGTGGTCGACCGCCGGGATCTGCGCCCGAACCGGGCGGCCGAACTGGGCGGCCGAACCGGACAGCTGCGCCGCCCGCGACCACCGTGTCGCCCGCGACCGGTTCCGGCACGGCGCCGGTGCGGTGGTCGCTGTCCGGTCCACCGGCTTCGGCGACGGCGGCGCGGCTCGCCCGCCGGTCGGGCCTCGGGCCCTCCGGACGCCCTGGTCGGGCCGCGCGTCTCCCACCCGTCGAACCGCGGGAGAGGGCGTGCACCGGTCTTGCCTCCGTGCCCCGCGTCCCGTTACGTTGCGGCAAAGTTACTGGCCAGGTACGCGATGCGGTCCGGCGCATCGGTGTTCGGCGAGCGGAACGGACATCGGGTGACAGGTCGCGGCAAGGGGCAACTGGAGGCGCAGTACGGCCTCCTGACGAGCATCGCCACGGAGGCGGGGGTCTCGCTCAGCACGGTGTCCAAAGTGGTGCACCGGCGCCGGGACGTCGGCGCGCGGACGCGCGAGCGGGTCGAGGAACTCCTCGCCCGGCACGGCTTCGTACGCCCGTGGGAGCGCGATCCCGCGACACCCCGGCAGATCATCGCGGTCTTCCGGGACCTGTCCGGGCCGTACACGCTGGAGGTGGTCCGCGGCATCGTGGACGCGGCCGGCGCGCTCGGCATCGACGTGGTCACCGGGACGACGAGCCGACGGTCGATCTCCGGATGGCTGGAGCAGTGCGTGGCGCTCGGCGCGGCCGGGATTGTCATCGTCATCTCGATGCTGTCCGAGGAGGACCAGCGCCGCATCGTCGAGCAACGGCTCCCGGTGGTGCTGATCGACCCGCTCAGCGCGCCCTCCGAGGACATCCCCAGCATCGGCGTCACCAACTGGAGCGGCGCCCGCGACGCCGTACAGCACCTGCTGGGGCTCGGGCACACCCGGATCGGCATGGTCGCGGGGCGCTCGCACTCCCTGGCCGGGGCCGCGCGCGTGCACGGCTACCGGGCCGCGCTGGAGGAGGCCGGGATCGCCTACGATCCGGCGATCGTCCGCTCGACCGACTTCGACTACGCCGAGGCCCTCGCCACCGCCGGCCAGATCCTCCGCGCCGCCGACCCGCCCACGGCCGTCTTCGCGGCCAGCGACGCACAGGCGCTCGGCGTGCTGGAGGCGGCCCGCCAGCAGGGGCTCGCCGTACCGGACGACCTGGCGGTCATGTCCTTCGACGACACTCTCGTCGCGGCCATGGCCTGCCCGCCGCTGAGCGCCGTACGTCAGCCCTTCGAGGAGTTGGGGCGCGAGGCGACCCGGGTGCTCCTGGAACTCGCCCAGGGCAGGCAGCCCGTGTCCCCGCGCATCGAGTTGGCCACGGAACTCGTCCTGCGGACCTCGACCTCCGTGCGCCGTCCGATCAAGCACGTCAATACCGCGTAAGTGGCAATCCTGCGAAACACTTTCGACACGTGCCGGTGACATTGCGGTGTCGCATCCGAATACTGGCTTCCTGCTCCGCACTCCCATTCCATCCCCCTGGGACCTCCGGAAACTCCGGCACCCCTGGAACGTGGTGCGCGCCTTCCCCCGGTGAAAGGAACGCCGTTGACCAGATCTTGGGCGCGAAAGGCTTTCGCTGCGGCGACCGCCTTCGGCATGGGCGTGGCATTCGCCATCGCCTCCACGACGACCGCGTCGGCCTATCAGCCGAGTGCCGCGAATCTGTATACGGCGACCAACACCGCCGCGTGCAACAAGAGCCCGTGTGTTCTCTACCCGAAGTCGGCCCAGCTGGCGGACGGCCGGATAGTGGCCACCTTCGAGAACGACCAGACCGCTCCGGTCGGCCAGACCCTGCCCGTGTACAAGAGCGACGACTCCGGCACGACCTGGGCGAAACTGTCCGACGTCAAAGCCCCCGCCTATCTCTCCAGCGACTCCAAGTACGCGAAATACACGAGCAATTGGACCAACCCGTATCTCTACGTCCTCCCGCAGAACGTCGGCAGCCTGACCGCCGGCACCCTGCTGCTGGCGAGCATCGTCTCGGGCGACGACTACTACTACCAGGAGCAGAAGGCCGCCAACTCCAGCTGGACGCCCACCAGTGACGGCGACCGCAAGGACGTCGCCCTCGCCCTGTACTCCAGTACGGACGACGGCGCGACCTGGTCCATCCAGAACATCATCACCGCCGGTAGCTGGCAGGGCGGCAGCGCGGGCAGCGTCGGCAGGGTCTCCACGGCCAACACCTACGCGCAGGTCGACCCCGTCTGGGAACCCCATCTCCTCGCCCACAACGGCACGTTGATCGCCTACTACTCCGACGAGGACGACTACACCGGCTACAACACCACCACCGGCGCCCCGACCCTCGACCCGGACAACGCCACGGCGACGGACTCGGGCGGCCAGGTCCTCCTGCACCGCACCTGGGACGGGACCAGTGCAAGTGCCTGGAGTTCACCGGTAGTTGACGTCCCCGGCTCCACGGTGAGCATGGGCAACGGCAAGACGGAGATCGGCGGCGGCCGGCCCGGCATGACGACCATCGCCCCGACGACCGACGGCAAGTGGCTTCTCACGTACGAGTACTGGGGCGGCGGCACCAACGTCCGCTACCGGATATCCGACGACCCGACGAAGTTCTTCTCGGCCACGGACGCCGCCATCACCTCACTGCCCGTGCCCTCCGGCGGGGCCACCCTCTCCACCGGCGGCAGTCCCGTCCTGCTCCCCATGCCGGACGGCCGGATCGTCTACAACGCGGCGGGCAGCGGAGACGTCTGGGTCAACGAGTCCGGGCTCAGCACCGGCACCTGGAAGGAGTACAAGACGTCGATCGCGGCCGGCTACAGCCGCATGCTCCAGTACGTCGACGGCACAGGACGCGTTCTCGTCCTCCAGGCATCCTGGAGCGGAACCAGCGTCGGCCCCGTGAAGTACGCCGAGGTCGACCTCGGCCGCTCCGACGGCGCCTACTACAGCCTCGTCAACCGGCTCACCGGCCAGGTGCTGAGCACCGCGTCCGGCAAGACCCAGGACGCGAACCTCACCGGGAACACCCCCGACCTCGTCCTCGCGGCGGACACCGCGGCCACCACCCAGCGCTGGCACCTCACCGCCAAGGGCAGCAACGTCACGCTGCTCAACAAGGCCGGAGGCCGCGCGGCCGCCATCTGGACCGGCACCGCGACCGCCGGGCAGCAGCTGGCCCAATGGGTCGACGACGGAGCCACCGACAAACAGTGGACCCAGGTAGCGTCCTCGACCAGCGGCTACTACAAGCTCCGCTCGGTCCTCAACACCAGCCTCTACATGACCGGTTCGACCGCGGGCGGCTCCGTCACCGTGGCGGCGGCCACCACCGACGGCTCCCAGGACTGGCAGTTGGTCCAGGACCCGCTCCCCACCGCCTCCACCTTCACCCTGAAGGGCACGAACTCCAGCCGCTGCCTCGACGTCCCGAACGGCGCGACGGGCGTCCAGGTCCAGATCTACGACTGCTCGGGCAACGCCTACCAGACCATCACGCAGACCGCCGCGGGCGAACTCCGCGTCAACGGCAGCTGCTTGGCCGCGAACGGCGACGGCACCACCGCGGGCACCACGCTCATCCTCTGGGCCTGCAACGGAAAGAACAGCCAGAAGTGGGCCTTCCGCGTGGACGGCACCATCGTCAACCGCTCCAACGGCCTGGTCATCGACGTGACCAACTGGGGGACGGCCAACGGCTCGAAGGTCGAGCTGTGGACCGGGCTGGGCAACGCGACCCAGCAGTGGAGCCGCGCCTAGGCACACGACAGAAGCGGCGCCACCGTTGGACACGGTGGCGCCGCTTCGTGTGTGTCCCGCTGCCTACTCCCGCTCGACGCTCACCGGCACCGCGTGGTGCCGCAGGACCGTCGCATCCCTCTCCTCACCCACGAGTCGGATCGCACCGCGCACCGGTGTGTCCAGGCTGGAGGAGCCCGCCTCCAGCAGGATCTCGCCGGGCTCGACGACGCGCGTGCCGGCCAGACCGGTGAAGGCCAGCCGGTCGGTGTGGACATGGAAGCGGACCGTCGCCCGCTCACCGGGTTCGAGGGCCACCTTGGCGAAGCCGAGCAGGGACCGCACCGGCCGGGTCACCTGGGCGACCGGGTCGATCGCGTACAGCTGGACCGTCTCGGCACCCGCGACCGCCCCCGTGTTCCGCACCCGCGCGCTGACCGTGAACTCGCCGTCCACCGGCACCAGTTCACGGTCCGCGCCGAGCCCGTCGATCTCGAAGGTCGTGTACGACAGGCCGTGCCCGAAGGGGAACGCCGGTGTCGGATCGAGGTTGGACAGCCAGCTCTGCCGGTCGCCCAGCGGCGCGTGGAGGTAGGTGTAGGGCTGACCGCCGGGCGTGGTCGGGATCTGCACGGGGAGCTTGCCGCTGAAGTTCGCCTGACCGGCGAGCAGTTGGGCCACCGCACGGCCGCCCTCCTCGCCCGGCAGGAAGACCTGCACCATGGCCGCGGCGGTGGACGCGAACCGGCCCACCGCGTACGGACGGCCACTGCTCACGATCAGGACGACCGGCCGCCCGGTCGCCAACACAGCCTCGACGAGCTCCTCCTGTACGCCCGGCAGACGCAGATCCTCGACGTCACAGCCCTCGCCCGAGGTGCCGATCCCGAACATGCCGGCCTTGTCACCGACGACCAGCACGGTGAGGTCGGCCCCGACGGAGGCCTCCACCGCGGCCGCGATGCCGGAGCGGTCCTCCTCGCGGATCGGGCAGCCCTGCGCGAACTCCCACTCCACACCCGGCAGTTCGGCCGCCAGGACGTGGCGCAGGGAGACTGCCTCGACACCGTTGCCGAGGTCGTCGCGTTCGGCGAGGACGTGGTTGGGGAAGCTGTAGCAGCCGAACATGGTGCGTACGTCGTCGGCGCACGGGCCGATCAGTGCGATGCGGCCGGTGGCCGGGAGGGGCAGGGCACCGTCGTTCGACAGCAGAACGGCGCTCGACTGGGCCACGGCGTGGGCGAGTTGACGGCTCTCGGGCTTGTCGAGGTCCAGTTCGCCGGCGCGCAGGGCGGGCGGGCGCGGGTCCCAGTCGGCGTCGAGCAGTCCGAGGTCCACCTTCTGGCGCAGCACTCGACGCACCGCCCGGTCCACGAACTCCTCGTCCACCAGGCCCTGTTCGACGGCCTGCACGAGGGCGTTGCCGAAGCCGCGCTGGTCGGGCAGCTCGACGTCCATCCCGGCGCGCAGCGCGAGCGCGCCCGCGTCGGGCAGATCGGCCGCGACCCGGTGGGCGTTGACCAGGAAGGGCAGGGACCAGTAGTCGGAGACGACGGTTCCCTCGAAACCCCAGGCGTCGCGCAGGACTTCGGTCAGCAGCCAGCGGCTCGCGGCGGGTGCCTCGCCGTCGATGTCGGCGTACGAGTTCATGACGGACCGCACACCCGCCGCGACGAGGCGTTCGAACGGCGGGAGGATCACGTCGAAGAGTTCGCGGCGGCCCACGTGCACAGGGGCGTGGTTGCGGCCGCCCATCGAGGCGGAGTACCCGGCGAAGTGCTTGAGGGTCGCGTACACCCCGACGCTCTGCAACCCGGTGACATACGCCTCGGCCAACTCGCCCACCAGGTACGGGTCTTCGCCGTAGGTCTCCTCGCAGCGGCCCCAGCGGTAGTCACGGATGACGTCGACGACGGGGGAGAGGCCCTGGTGGACTCCCGCCTCGGCCATGTCGGAGCCGATGGCCTCGCCGACCCTGCGGATCAGCGCGGGGTCGAAGGTGGCCGCCATGCCGAGCGAGGTGGGGTAGATGGTGGCGCCGTAGGCGGTGAAGCCGGTCAGGCACTCGTCGTGGGCCATCGCCGGGATGTCGAATCGGCTCTGCGCCACGACCTGTTGCTGGTGCCGGGCCAGCAGGCGGGCGTGCTCCAACGCGGGCCGGGGCAGGGTGCCGTAGGGGCGGGTGAGCTGGCCCAGGCCGTGCCGGGCGGTCTCGTCGAGGTCGCCGACGCGGCCGAAGTGGTTGCTGCCCGGAGCCACTTCGGGGCCGTCGGCCTCGATGTCCTCCCAGGTGCTGCTCAGTTGCGCGACCTTCTCCGGCAGGGTGAGCCGGGCGAGCAGTGCTTCGACGCGGTCGGCGACGGGCAGGGCGGGGTCGGTCCAGGGGCGGTCGCTCTCCTCCTGGGGGAGGCCGCCGTGGTCGGGCATGGTGGTCGTCATTCACGACTCCTCGGTGTTGCGCGGGCACGCCGACGGGGCCGGGCGCACGGCCCGGCCTACGTGCGGGTGAACTGCCCAGTGGTGGGGGCTACTTGGAGAAACCGGCGGTGAGACCGGCGACGAGCTGACGGCGGGCCAGGATGAACAGGGCCAGCATCGGCAGGGTGGAGAGCACCACCGCGGCCATCGTGGCCGGGACGTCGATGCCGAACTGGCCACGGAACAGGGTCAGTGCCAGGGGCAGGACGGCCTTGTCGCCGCTCTGGGTGAGGATGAGGGGGAAGAGGAAGCCGTTCCAGACCTGGAGGCCGTCGTAGACCGCGACCGTCATCAGTGCCGGGCGGGCCAGTGGCGCCGCGAGCGACCAGAGCATGCGCCAGTCGCCGGCGCCGTCGACGATCATCGCCTCGAACAGCGAACGGGGCACGTCCCGCAGGAAACTGACCAGGATCATCACGGTGATCGGCAGCGCGAACGCGGCCGAGGGCAGGACGATCGCGAGCAGGCTGTCGTAGAGATGCATGCGGATGATCAGCAGGTAGACCGGGATGATCACCGCTTGGAGCGGGATCGCCAGGCCGAGCAGGAACAGGCGGAACGACACGCGGGAGAAGCGGGTGCCGGCGTTGCGGACGATCGAGAACGCGGCCATCAGCGCGACGGCGACGGCGATGACGACCGTGCCCGCGGTGACGATCACGCTGTTGAGCAGGTAGGTGGTGAAGTCGCCGTCCAGGACGGTCCGGTAGCTGTCCAGCGTCGGATGGCTGGGCAGCGCGAGGGGGCTGTCGGAGGTGAAGTCGGACTGGCTGCGGAGGCTGGTGACGACGAGCCAGTAGATGGGGACGACGACGATCGCCGTCCAGAAGAGGGTGGCGCCACTGGTGAGGGTGCGGCGGAGGAACCCGGGAACGGGGTTTCGCCGGGAGGGCTTGGGCGGCACCGCCCGGTGGGTGGGGACGGCCTCCCGCCCGGTGCTGGTGCGGGTCTTGGTCACGGTGGTGCTCACATGCCCTCCTGCTGGCTGTCCATCCGGGTGAAGCCGGACAGGCGGGTGGTCAGCAGCGACAGACCGAGGCCGAAGACCACGAGCAGGGTGGCCACCGCGCTGGCCCGACCCATGTCGTGGGCCTGGAAACCGGTGATGTACATGGAGAGGGGAAGGACGCGGGTCGCGGTGCCGGGCCCGCCGGTGCCGCCCGACAGGACGAAGATCAGGTCGAAGTAGGTGAGCGAGCCGACCAGCATGAGCGTCGTCGACGTGACGAACGTGTACTTCAGCTGCGGCAGCGTGATGTGCAGGAAGCGCGCCACGGGCCCGGCGCCGTCGAGCGCGGCGGCCTCGTACAGGGCGGTCGGGATCTGTCGTATCCCCGCTTGGTAGAGCAGGGCGTGGAACGGCACGAACTGCCAGGCGATCACGAAGATCACGGTGTACAGGGCGAGTTCGGGCGAGCCGAGCAGCGGCTTCGCCAGCCAGTGCAGACCCGGGGTGGCGCCGATGCCGAAGGACGGGTCGAGCAACGCCTGCCAGGTCAGGCCGATCGCCACGGCGGACAGCAGCAGCGGCAGGAAGAACAGCACGGCGAACAGCGCGCGCAGCCTTCCCTTGGGTGCCTGGAACAGGCCGAGCGCCAGGGCGATCGGCGTCTGCACCAGCCAGCTGACCACCATCACCTTGACGGTGAGCCACAGCGACTGCCAGGTGGCGCTGTCGGTGAGGACGGACGTCCAGTTGGCGACGCCCGCCCAGCTGACGGAGCCCAGGCCGTCCCAGCGGGCGACGCTGAGCGCCGCCACACCGACCAGGGGGACGAAACCGAACAGACCGAAGAGGAGCAGGGCTGGGGCGGCCATGAGGAGGCCGCTCCCTCCTCTCCGGCGTACGGGGGTGGTGGTGATGGTCACGACCCCGCCTTGCTCATGTTCACTCCGAACTCCGCGGGCGCGATCTGCCGCAGGAACGACTTGTCGGTGTTGGTCAGCAGCGGGTCGGCCTGGTCGGACGGCAGCGCCTGGTCCCACGAGAGCTGGAAACTCGGGGCCTTGTCCACCAGGTCGTACACGAACGTCAGCCACGCCTTGTCGGACGAGGACTTCACCGCGGCGAGCTTCGAGTCGAGGCCCTTGACCGGCGGGACGCTGCCCGAGGCGAGGTAGGCGTCGACCTGGGAGCCGTTGAGGACGTAGTTCTTCAGGTACGTGAGCGCGTCCGACTTGTTCTTGGACGACTTGTTCAGCGACAGGAAGTTCGACGGGTTGCCGACGATGTTCGACGCGCTGCCCGCGCCGTCGGTCAGGGCCGGGAACGCGGTGTAGCCCAGGTCGCCCTTCTTCAGGAAGTCGGGCGCGGCCTTCGCGATGTTGGCGTACTCCCAGGTGCCCATCACCTCCATGGCGGCCTTGCCCGTGTAGAGCAGCGCGGTCGAGGCGCCCTGGTCGTAGCTGACGGAGGAGGCGTTGTTCCCGAAGGCGCCGGCCTTGGCCAGGTCCTGGAGCTTCTGGTTGGCCTTGGTGACCGAGGCGTCCTTCCAGGCGGCGGCGTCACCGCCGGCGATGTTGCTGAACACACGGGAGCCGCCGGTACGGTCCAGCAGGTACTCCAGGTACATCAGCGTCGGCCACTTGGAGTTGGCCGCGAGGGAGAGCGGGGTCACGCCCTTGCCCTTGAGCTTCTTCACGGCCGCGAGCAGGTCGTCGTACGTCTTCGGGGGCTGGACGCCCGCGTCGGACAGCACCTTCTTGTTGTAGTAGAGGACCACCGGGGCGAGGCCGTTGACGGGCACGCCGTAGACCTTGCCGTCGAAGGTCGCGCTCTGCATCACGCTGTCGGTGTACCGGTCCGTGTTCACGTCCGACGTGTTCAGGACGTCGACCTTGCCGGCCTTGACGTAGTCGTTCAGGGCGCCGCCGCCCCAGTTGAAGAAGAGGTCCGGGGCCTGGTTCGCGCCGAAGGCCACCCGCAGCTTCTGCTTGTAGTCGTCGTTCGCGAACAGCCGCAGGGTGATCTTCGCGTCGGCGTGGTCCTTGTTGTACGCGTCCACCGACTGCTTGAGGATCAGCTGGTCGTTCAGTGCCCACATCGTCAGGCCCTTCGACGACGAGGTGCTGGACGGACCCGAGGACCCGCAGGCGGCAAGGCTCGCGGCGGCGGCCAGGGTGACCGCGGCTGCGACGGCGCGTCGCACTCTCGGGCTTCCGAGATGTCCGGTGACCGGGATTCCCCGCATGGTGTGCCTCTCTTCTTTCGGCATGCCGTAGGTGAGCAAGGCAGATCGAAAACGGAAACCGGCCCGAAAGGCTTTCGGATGCCTCACCGCGGGTCGCCTGCCTGCTGGCCGGGACACTGACACGGAATTCACACCCAGGACAAGCACGGGAAATTCCTCGGTTACGAAAGACTTTCGCGTGTCGGTCAGGGTGATGGCTCTTCGGTTGAGCGTGTCGGGTTCCTCGACGGCACCCGCTCGGGCAACTGGGTTGGCCGGACCCGCCAGTTGAACTCCCCGACCGGCTTCACGGAGCCTCGGCGCCCCGGAGGCTCACCGGAACTCGTGCACCACCCGGATCTCGCCGACGATGTGGGCGTTGAACTCGTCCAGCTCCTCGGCCGGCACCCACAGCTCCAGGATCGTCTTCCCACCCGCCTGCTGGACGGGGTACCGGGTCAGGAACTCCGAGTCCACCTCGAAGCGCGTCACGAAGCCGGCTCCGTCGTGCTTCACGTTCCAGTCCAGCGCGATCCGGATCGCGTAGCCCTCGTTGAGGACCGGGTAGAAGATCGGCTGCTCGGGCAGCCGGGGCGGCCAGGCGCGCCAATCGAGCGCCTTGACCAGGTCCAGCTCCTTGGGGCCGGTCGGGCGCCAGAGGGTGGTGGTCGGTCGCCGGTTCGTCATCGGAGTCGCTCTCTGCGCAGTGGACCAAGGGGTCGGATGGGACGGTATCGGCGCTATGGGCGCCCTGGCCACGGAGTTTCGCCCCCGGCCCGATGCCATCGCGCAACGGGTCGCTACCGTCCGAACGCCCGCGCGGGTGTTGGGATGGGGGCGGCAGAAAGGGGCCGTGGTGGACGGCGACGGGGTTGGTGGGTCAGAGGCGGGGGCGGCGGATCGGTTCGCGCTGGCCGAGCGGGCCGTGTCCGCGATCGGGTCGACGCTCGACGAGCGCAGGACGGCGGCGGAGTGTGCGGGGTTCCTCGTCGACGGGCTGTGCGACGCCGCGGCCGTGGACCTGTTCGCACAGGACGAGGCCCGCCCGGCACCGCACGGCATGCTGCACCCGATGGCGGCCGACGGCCGCAAGGAACTGCTGGACAGCCTGCGGACCGCGCCGCGCGAGGACGTCATGGTCCGCGCCCTGGACGCCGGCCACCCGATCACCACGTCCTTCACCACGAACGACCACGGTGTACTCGCGGCTCTGTCCGTGCCGCTGACCGCCTGGGGCAAGGCCTACGGCGCGCTCCTCGCGATCCGCGAGGGACGGTCGTTCGGCGACGAGGAGGCCGCCGCCGTGCACTACGCGGCACGGCTCACCGCGGCCCATCTGCACCACGCCGTCGAACACCACCGCCTGCGCACCACCGCCCTGAACCTGCAACAGGTCCTGCTCACCGAACCCAGCCGCCCCCACCCCAACGTCGAGATGGCCACCCGCTACCTCCCCGCGGGCACCGGCACCCTCGTCGGCGGCGACTGGTTCGAGGCCGTACGACTGCACTACGGCCGCACTCTCCTCGTCATCGGCGACGTCATGGGCCACGGCCTCGACGCGGCCGTCGACATGAACGCGTACCGCTCGATGCTGCGCTACGTCGCCTCCACCGACCTGCCGCCCCACCGCATCCTGCGCCAGATGGACACCGCCATGTCCGAGGAGCACAACCGCCGCCCCGCGACCTGCCTGCTCGCCCTCCTCGACCCGGACCGCGGTACCGCCGCCTTCTCCAGCGCGGGCCATCTGCCGCCCGCCGTCTTCCACCGTGACGGCGTCGGCGAACTGATCCCCGTCCCCGTCGGCCCACCCCTCGGCACGGGCCTCGCCGACTACGAGATGACCACGCTCGCCCTCACCCCCGAGGACACCCTGGTCATGTTCACCGACGGCCTGGTCGAGCGCCGCGGCGAGGACATCGACGTCTCCCTCGCCCGCCTGGCCCGACTCCGCCTGCACCCCGGCCAGGGTGTCTCCCGCCTCCTCGACGACATCGTGCTGCGCCTCCACGTCCAGGAGGCGGAGGACGACGTGGCCGCGATCGCCGCCCGGTTGCGCCCGAGAAACCCCGCTTAGGGACTTCGCGAACGGGAAGCACGTACGGCACCGGTGTCCCCGGCCGGGCCGGCTCATGTGTGCGCCAGCCGTCCCCCAAGGTTTGGCAACACCCGGGCAACGCGCGGATGTTGCCGGTCACGGCTTGGCCAACCCCTTTCCGCACGTTGGCCGCAAATTCATCGCACGCCCCTGACACCCCATACCGAGACGGGCGGAGAGTGGTCCGAGGTCTGGTCCACGAGATCCCTCGAAGGTCCTCAAGAAGGGGCAATCATGGCCGAGTTGACACGTCGCAGACTCCTGGGTTCCGCCGCGGGCGCGGTGGGCGGCGCCGCGGCACTCTCCCTCCTCCCGCCGAGCGTCCAGAAAGCCGTCGCCGCCGAACCGCCGAAGAACGGCTCGCTGCGCGACATCGAACACGTCGTCATGCTGATGCAGGAGAACCGGTCGTTCGACCACTACTTCGGCACCCTGTCCGGCGTTCGCGGATTCGCCGATCCGCACGCACGCAAACTCGACACCGGGCGCAGCGTCTTCTACCAGCCGGACGCGGTGAACCCGAAGGGCTACCTCCTCCCGTTCCACCTCGACACCCACACCTCCAGCGCGCAGGCCATCCCGTCCACCAGCCACGCCTGGTCGGTCCAGCACCAGGCCTGGAACAACGGCAAGATGGACCAGTGGCTGCCGGCCCACCGCGCGGCCGACGGTGTCAACGGCCCCTACGTGATGGGCTATTACACGCGCGAGGACATCCCGTTCCAGTTCGCGCTCGCCGAGACCTTCACCATCTGCGACAACTACTTCTGCTCGGTGTTCGGCCCGACCTGGCCCAACCGGCTGATGTGGATGACCGGTTCGATCGACCCGGGCGGTACGCAGGGCGGACCGATCATCAGCAACGCCGCGCCGACGCCGTACCGTTGGACGACGTACGCGGAGCGCCTCCAGGACGCCGGTGTCAGCTGGAAGGTTTACCAGGAGGAGGACGACTACGGCACCAACATGCTGGAGCAGTTCGCCTCGTTCAAGAACGCCCAGCCCGGCTCCGACCTGTACGAGCGGGGTGTACGCCCGCAGCCGCACGGCACGTTCGAGGACGACGCCCGCAACGACCGGCTGCCGACGGTGTCGTGGATCTGCCCCACGAGCTACCAGTCCGAGCACCCGGACTACCTCCCGGCCGCCGGCGCCGACTACGTCGCGTCGAAGATCGAGGCGATCGCGTCGAACCCGAAGGTGTGGCGCAAGACCGCGTTCATCCTCAACTACGACGAGAACGACGGCCTGTTCGACCACGTCGTCCCGCCGACTCCGCCCGCGGGTACGGCGAACGAGTTCATCCAGGGCCTGCCGATCGGCGGCGGCTTCCGCGTCCCCGCCATCATCATCTCGCCCTGGACCGTGGGTGGTTGGGTGGCCTCGGAGGCCTTCGACCACACATCGGCATTGCAGTTCCTGGAGCGCTTCACCGGCGTCGAGGAGCCGAACGTCACCGACTGGCGCCGTGACACCTTCGGCGACTTCACCTCCGCGTTCCGCTTCCGCGACGCCCGCCCGCGCTCGCCCCGCCTGCCCGACGACACGGCCGAGCAGCTGGAGAAGGCGAAGGAGGAAGTGGCGACACTTCCGAAGCCCACCCTCCCGGGCGCGGACCAGAAGTTCCCGCACCAGGAACGGGGCCGCCGCCCGCACGTCTGACCAGCCTCACGTGGTGAGCGGCCCTGACCTGTGTCGTCCGGCCAGGGCCGCCCACGCGGCTGAGGTGGTCCGGCTGGGCGTGGCCGGGACCGAGCATCGCGATGTGCACCAGCACCGTCTGACCTGGACCGTTGTTCCGGGCGGCCTCGCCCGTGGCCCTTCGGGCAGGGTCGCCCGCGCGGCAGGGGGGTGGGCTCGGTGTAGCAGGAGCTGAACAGCGCGACGTGCACCGGCTGCGTCTGACCTGGGCCGTTGTTCCGGGCGGCCTCGTCCGTTGTCATTCGGGCGGGGCCGCCCGTGCGGCTGGGATGGTCCGCTGGGCGTGGCCGGGGCCGGGTATCGCGATGTGCACCAGCACCGTCTGACCTGGACCGTTGTTCCGGGCGGCCTCGCCCGTGGCCCTTCGGGCAGGGTGGCCCGCGCGGCAGGGGGGTGGGCTCGGTGTAGCAGGGGCTGAACGGCGCGGTGTGTGCCGGCAGTGTCTGTTCTGGGCTGTGGTGCTGGGCGGTCTCGTCTGTTGTCATTCGGCGAGGACCGCTCGCGCGGCTGAGACGGTCCGCTCGGCCTGGCCGCGGCGAACGGCACGACGTGCACCGGCAGCGTCTGACCTGGATCCCGTGACGGGCGGCCCCGCCCGGCATCATCCGGCCAGAGCCGCCCGCGCCACCGACAGCGCCTGCTCCGCATAGCCGCGACCGAACAGCACCACATGCACCAGCAGCGGAAACAACTGGTGCAGCCCGATGCGGTCGGCCCAGCCCGGGGCGAGTGGTGCGGCTTCCTGATAGCCGGACAGCACCTCGGACAGGTGTGGGCAGCCGAAGAGGTGCAGCATCGCCAGGTCGGTCTCCCGGTGCCCGCCGTGCGCGGCCGGATCGACGAGCCGGACGTGTCCGTCGGCGCCCCAGAGCACGTTCCCGTCCCACAGGTCGCCGTGCAGCCGCGCGGGTGGCTCGGCGGGACCGGCGAGTTGGGGCAACCGCTCGCAGACGCGCTCCACGACCGTCGCCTCGGCGGGCCGCAAGGTGCCCGCGTCGACCGCGCGGCGCACATACGGCAACACCCGTTGCCCGGCATACCAGTTGGGCCACTCGGCGGCGGGCACGTTGCGCATCGGGGCGAGCCCGATGTACGCGTCCGTCGGGCCGCCGGGCGGCGGTGAACCGAAGGCCGGTGCGCCGGAGGCGTGCAGGGTGGCCAGGTCACGGCCGAACCGGACGGCGGCCCGTGCACTCGGGGGGCCGGTGTGGACGTGGTCGGTGACCAGCCAGTGCTCGTCCACCCCGCGCACGGCGGGCACACGGACCGTGCCGGCGTCCGCCAGCCAGCGCAGCCCCGCCGCCTCGGCCCGCACCGCGCCGGGAGCCGTATCGCCCTTGACGATCACCAACTGCCCACCGTCGAGCATGACTTCGGTGACCGCCCCGGACAGCGGACGCTCACCGGCCACCGTGCACCCGGTGAGCCGGGCCGCCGCCGTACCCGGAGTCCCGCTCTCGATCACGGGGCCAGCGTACGGCCGGTCAACGAGTCCCCGACCCACAAGCCGGACTCGTGCAGTACTCGGTCGACCGTCCCCTCCAGCGGGCTCGTCGCCGGGATCACCGTCTCGACGCCGCCGGGCAGCAGGTCCAACGGCCGGTACCACTCGCGGAGTTGATGCTCGGTGACGTCGTCTGCGATGGGCTTCGTGGCATGCCGGGCCAGAGTTTCCTCGAACAGTACGTCGAGGTAGTAGCAGTGCGTGCGGCCCGGGTGGTCGGCGAGCAGGCCCGCCAGCATCTCGCCGTAGTGGGCGAGGTAGAGGATGCCTTCCAGCACGGTGTGGAAACCGTTCGCCAGCGCGTGCCGGACGGTCAGGTCGATCAGGCCGATGTTCGCGCCGCCGGGGATGTCCCGCTCGCGCAGCACCTCGCGCCGGAGGACGTCCTGACGGACCAGGGCGATACCGCGGCCGTACCGCTCACGCAGACCGGTGGCCACCGAGCTCTTGCCGGAGGCGCTGTTGCCGCGCACCACGATCAGTCGGGTGGCGGAGGAGGGCGTTGTCACCGGAGCACCCTACCCACCGGGTGGCACTGAGTGACCGGGTGACCGCAAAGTGCCTCCTGAGACACACCCGGTCTGCTTATATCGTGGGAAAATGGTGTGATAGCGGCGATTGGTGGCAGGGCCATGACGGACGCGGAGATCGACTACGCGGCGGTGTTCCAGGGGCTGCCCGGCATGGTGGCCCTGCTGACCCCCGACCTGGTGTACGCGGACGCCAACGAGGAATTCCTGCGCATGTCCGGCCGCACCCGCGAGCAGGTCGTCGGCCGCTTCCTCTTCGACGTCTTCCCCGACAACCCGAACGACCCCGCCGCCACCGGCATGCGCAACCTGGAGGCCTCCCTGCGCCGCGTCCTGTCCACCGGCGAACGCGACACCATGGCCCTCCAGCGCTACGACGTGGAGTCGACGGCGTGCCCCGGGCAGTGGGACCAGCGCTACTGGAGCCCGGTCAACGCCCCCGTGCTCGACCCCGGCGGCAAGGTCGTCCTCCTCGTCCACCGGGTCGAGGAGGTCACCGAGCTGATCCGGGCCCGCGGCAACTCTGGCGGCAGCCGCACCCGAGTCCTGGAGGCCGAGCTGTACACCCGCGCCCGCGAACTCCAGGAGGTCAACGAACGCCTGCGCAGCGCCCACGCCCGCGAACGCGAGGTCGCCCTGGCCCTGCAAGAGGCGATGCTGCCCACCCGCCGCCAGGGCGCGGGCCACCAGATCGCCGTGCGCTACCGGCCCGCGGTCGGCTCCCTGAACGTCTGCGGCGACTGGTACGACGTCGTCGACCTGGTCGGCGGCAACCGTATCGGCGTCTCCGTCGGCGACATCGTCGGCCACGGCCTGGCCGCCGCCGGCGTCATGGGCCAGCTGCGCAGCGCCCTGAGCGCCACCTCCCGCGTCGCGGACGGCCCTGCCGAGGTCCTCGACGTCCTGGGCCGCTACGCCAACGTGGTCGACGGCGCCGAGTCCGCCACGGTGGTCACGACCTTCGTCGACTTCGACCGCAACACCATCACCTACAGCAGCGCCGGACACCCACCGCCCGTCCTGGTCCACCCCGACGGCCGCGTGGAATTCCTGGACCGTGCCACCGATCCGCCCCTTGACGCCCGCCCCGACCCGATGCCCCGACCGCAGGCCACCACCACGTTCTCCCTCGGCGCCACCCTGGCCCTCTACACCGACGGCCTGATCGAACGCCGCCGCGAGGACATCGACAAGGGCCTGGCCCGCCTCGCCGACTCCCTGGTCCACCACCGGAACGCCGACCCCGAGGCCCTCGCGGACGCCGTACTCCTCGAACTGCTCCCGCACGGCGGCGCCACCGACGACACGGCCCTGATCATCGTGCGGCTCTGACGCGTCGTAGGGCGATCCCGGTCATACGACGATGGAGGTCATCGCCGCCCACAGCAGCGGCGAGTGCTCGATACGGCCGTCCGCGCGCCAGCGGTCGAGCTGCTCGCGCTGCCAGCCGCCGAGGCTCCGCACGGGGTCGTCGTCCTCGTGAGCCGTGTCCACGGCGACGATCGCCTCCGACAACGGCCGTACGGACTGGGGTAGTTGGGCCAGCCGGTGGAACGCGAAGCTGGTCGGCAGCACCCAGCGCGTGGCGGTCACGAGTTCGGCCCCGTTGTACAGCATCGCCGTCGCCAGGCCGAACGACTCGGCGAACCGGAGATCGCCGCCGCTCTCGCAGCCGATGAGGGCGACACGGGGTGGCGCGGGCCAGATCCGTGCGCCCGGTTCGCCGTCCGCGCGCAGGGGGAGCGAGCCCAGCAGCAAGTCCTTGGCGGAGAGCGGCCGGTGGGTGCGGAGCGGCTCGGCGAGGCCGGAGGCGCCCGCGGCGCAGCACAGGTGCAGGGTGCCGTCCTCGCTCTGCCCGCCCTCGACCGGAGCACCGCTCACATGCCCGACGTACATCAGCCTGCGGGCGCCCTTGCGGAGCACCCCGCTGAGCCAGTCCCGGTCCAGGTCCGTGCGACGGAAGGCCTCCGCGGGTGTCGCGACGGAGGGCACGACGGCGCCCGCGTCGAGACGGGCCTGGACCAGCGACAGCAACTCCGGGTCGGAGCCCGGCGGTCCCAGGACCGAGCCGAGCGGGGAGTCGGCGCGGAAGCCGGGGACGCGGGGGTCCAGGACGAGAACGACCGGCCCGGTGTCGGTGTTCCGCCTTGTTGCGGGCGCCGGTCTGCGTGGCCGCAACGACGCCGGTGCGGTGGTCACGACGTCCGCCAGGTCGATGAGCCGTACGTCGGTCCCGTCGTCGACGGCGAGCAGTTCCCAGGGGACCTGGGCGACCCGGGGCGAGGGCTGGATCCGTACGAGGGGACGGCCCGCCCGATCCGCCACCTGGCGTATCTGCGCGGTCAGTTGCTCAGGCCACAGGGCCTCGGCCAGAGTTCGCGCGAGCCGGCGCTCGCTTCCGTGCTCGGCCAGCGCGCCCGAGTCGAACGCCCGCCGTATGCCCTCCGCACCGTCCCCCGCTCCTGGCAGCGCGTCGGTCAACTCCCGTACGGCTTGGTCGACTTCGGTGCCGGGCCCTTGGCCGGTGCCGAAGCCCCGGGCCCCGCCCGCCCACGTCCAGGTCATGAACAGGTCGCCGGCGTCGGCCAGTCGGACCTGGACCACCGGTCGGCTCGTCAGGTCGTCGGTGATCCAGAACGGCACCGCCTCCTCGTGCGCGATCCGCCGGTGATAGCGGAACTCGGCCGCCGCGATGTACTCCTGGAGCGCGACACGGCCCGGGCCCGACTGCGCCGACATCCGCACCTTCGGCGGCGGCGCGACCCGCAGGCCGACCGAGACGGCTGCCTCCGCCGCGACACCGTCGAGCGTCATCGTGCCCTCGGCGTGCTCGTGTCGGGCGTACGACTTCATGGCCGCACTCGGGAAGACCCCCGCGGGCTCTTCGACCGGCTCGGTGGTGGGCGGCGTACGGTCCAGGGCCAACGAGGCGCCCGCGCAACGGTGTTCCGCCAGTTCGAAGAGCAGGCCCTGGTCCTGCCGACGGACCGCGAGACGGAACACCAACTGCATTGCCTCGTCGGCGAGTTCGAGCCACTGGCTGCGGGCGTGGGCGGTCGCGAAGTCGTAGCGCGCCGCCTCCAGGGCCAACGCGGCGGGCAGGGCGAAGGAGAGCGCGGTGTCGATGGACTCCCGCTCGTGATCGCCGTGATCCGTCCGGTTGAGGTTGTCCTCAAGGGTGCGGGCGAGCATGAGGTCGACCTGCGCGCACCGCTCGTAGATCTCCCGCTCCTGGTACACGTCCCGGGCTTCCTGGGCCAGCCGCTTCATCTCGTCGATGTCGCCCCGGTCGTACGCGTGTTGGGCGCCCAGCAGCATGGTGTCGGCGGCGGCGATCGAGGCGCCGAGCCGCTCGAACCGGGACAGGCTCGCGGCCAGCAGGTCCTCCGCGCCGATGGCGTCGCCGCGCCGACCGGCGAGAAAGGCGCGGGCCTGCTCGCAGACCGCGAGGTCGCCGAACCACCGCTGCCGCTCGAAGAACGCGGACGCCTCCGCGAACAGCCGCTCCGCGAGGTCGAGTTCGCCTCGATGCATCGCCGCGTAGGCCCGGTGCGCGAGCAGTGTCCGCTGCCCGCCAGTGTCGCCGATGGCCTGGAAGCGATCCTCCGCGCGGGCGAAGTAGTCCTCGGCGGGGTCGAACCGCCCGGTCGAGGAGCAGATCAGTCCGAGGGCGACCAGGAGCCGCGGGAAGGTCTCCACCGCGGTGGTCGGCGTGGTCGAGAGCAGCGCCGACGCCTGATCCTCGGCCGCTCCCCACTCACCTCGGTCCATCAACAAGTGCACGCGGTTCAGGCCGAGTTCGGAGGTGCGCAGTCCGTCGGGGTCGTCGAACTCGGGCAGTCTGACCGCCGCTTCGTCGAGACAGGCCAGCGCCTCGTCCAGGCGCCCGGTCCTGCGCAGGAGGGCGGCTCCGGCGATCAGCGTCCGCAGCAGCATCTCCAGCCACAGTTGACGGCCGCGCGGCCCCATCGGTGCCGAGGCGATGTCGTCGAGCAGGGCACGGGACCGCTTGTTGGTGTCCTCCGCCCCGGCCAGATCCGTCGCGGCGAGGTGGACACTCGTGATGTCCGCCAGCAGATGCGCCCGCAGGAACCGCACGTCGGGGGAGTCCTCGATGGACTCGGCGAGGGTGAGCAACTCTTCGTAGACGGCGAGCGCGGCGGCGAGATCGGCGGCGAGCTGAAAGTGCTCGGCCTGGGCGAAGCCGCTGTCGAACGGCTCTCCGTAGAGGCGCGTCACTCCGTCGCCCGGGGTGCGGTCCACACCGTCGTCCACCGCGTTGTCCTCCTCGTCCGGCATCCGTCAGTAGTCCTCGTCAGTGGTGGCGGCGGCGATCTCGGCGAGGAACGGCCCGTAAGTGCCGTTGTGCGGGGGCAAGTTGTGCGCGTCAGGCTGTGTCGCTGCCGCGAGGCGTCGCCGGACCAGCGCGCGGATCGAATCGCGGTCGGCACCGCCTTCGGGACCGGGCCCCGGGTCGAACCCCGGTAGCAGCACGCCGAGTTCGATATGCGGGTCCGTCTCTCCGGCGGGGAGGTCCAGGTCAGCCCGGCCGGTCCACACGTCGACGCGCCTGGAGAGGGGTACCCGATTCCTGGGACCGTCGTTCACCCGGACCTCCGCCGCGAGGGGTACGGCGGTGACGGGCGCCGCGATGTGCGCGACGACCTCGACCTCGATCTGCCGTCGGGCGCCGAGTGCGCGGGCGGTCCAGGACACGGCGGTCTCGGAGGCGTCGACGAAGCCGGGCGGGTAGCGGCGCCAGTCGTTGGTACCCGAGCCCCGCGCGATCAACCGGCCGCCCGCGACGAGCGGTTCGCCCGCCGCAAGGGCGTGGTCGTCGCGTCGTACGAACAACGTGACGGGATCGACCGGGGAGCCGTCCGGACGACGGGGCCGATCCAGGGCCGACCGAAGGCGGCGCAGAGCCGGTCCGTCCAACCCGGCGCTGTCCGCCGCGTGGTCCACCGACCGCAGGACGTCTTCCAGTTGGCGTGCCGTGTCCGTCGACGGCGGTGTGGCGTGCCACCGCTGGATCAGCGGGTCGAGGGCGACTTGGTGATCCTCGATCAACTCGGCCACGCAGTCATCGGGTTGAGCACCCTCGTCGTCGAACAACTGCTGGCACTCGTGCGTGAGCGCGGCCAACTCCAGCCCGAGCAGGTCCGGTTGGAGCGCCGGAATCCCGTCCAGGTGCGACGCCGGCCACCACCGCGCAGCCCAGTGCCCGAAGCCGAGCCTGGCGGCGTGGCCCGCGAGGGGAGTCATGTCGGCAGGCACCCGAACAGCGGCCAACTCGCCCGCGGCACAGGCGTGCACGGCACCGGCGACGCGCTCGCCGTAGACCGCCCACAGCCATTGCTGTGCCCGAGCCGCGTCATGTATCTCCGCCACCGGAAGCACCGGGTCTCCGAGGGCGGGCCAGGTCAGAACGGCGCCCGCGACATCGAGAACCGCACGCGTGAAGTCGGGAGCGGCGGCAGGATCAGCAGCGGTGGCAGGATCGGCGGCGATGCGGATCGTGCCGTCATCACCGCGCACGACACGGACGTCGACGGGGCCCCGCGCCATCACGCACTCCTCGACTCGGCCGCCTCGGCCACGGCGGCGGGTGGTGGTGCCGAGGCCGTCAACGTCCGTAGCGCGGACCGGACTCGGGCGCGGTGGTCCATCATCACCGAGCGGGCGACCCCGTCCAGGACCGCCCAGGCCGACGCGGCATCCGCGAGCGGCGCGTCGCGGACGTCCCGCCCGTGCAACCGCACCCAGAGCCGACGCATGTAGGCGGTCCAGGGCGTACGGAGATCCTGGGCGAGGGCGTCCAGGACCCCGCCGTCGGGATCAGGGCGGGGCGATACGGTCATCCGACGGGCGCGCAGGACCGAAGCCTCCCTGCGCCAACGGCTGTTGACGGCTCGGTGCGCGGTTGTTCGGCCCGGCGCGGACTCCCCGATGCCCAACGGGTCGAGCCCGACCGCGAGTTGGCCGCCGAGCAGGACGGCGACGCGCAGAGTCTCGTCGTGCAGGCCGAGCGGAGCGCAACTGCGGCCGACCTCCCGCCCGACGAGTTCCGGCACGGTGAGCAACTCCTCGCGCCGGGCCGACGACTGGAGCACGACGAAGAGCCGCTCGAAGAGCGTGCGGTCCAGCGGCGCGGGCAACGTGGCCGTCGAGGCACTCCGACCGACCTGCGGGCGCGGCGGCAACTCCCGTTCGGTCAGGCCGAGATGGGCCGGAAGATCGTTTCGCTCCCATACCCCGCTCACGTGCGTCCACAGGGCCCGGCCGAGTAGCTCACCGAGTCCCGCCTCGACCATGGACGTGTACGCCGGTGAGTTCCGCGGCCCCTCCGCCCCACCGCAAGCCTCCAGAACCTCACCCGCCAGCGCGACCGCAGCGGCCGTATCGGCGGTCGGAGTCAGCAGGCGACCTTCCCACGCGATGCCCAACTCCACCTCTAGTCCGGCGTGTTGGGCTGTATCCGCCAGATACCGCTTCAGCGCGTCGACCGTACGGCCGCCGTCCGCGTCCGCGACGTCCTCGACGACGGCCCTGGCCAACGCGCCCGCGCTCGCGACGGCGCCGGGTTCCCCGTGCTCGGCGGCCAGTTCGAAGCACCGCTGGAAGTACAGATCCTGGGGGTTGCCCGCCACGACGCCCAGCGCCCGGCGGGTCCGTTTGAGCAGGGTGAACCACTGTGCCGTCGCGACAAGGCGCGTACCGGACTCCCGTATCAGCGCGTCGAGGCGTGCCGCGGGCTCCGGTGCGAGGAAGTCCGCCGCGAGTTCGGGGTGCAAGGTCGGCCTGAGGATCAACGGCAGGACGATCAGCTTGACCGTGCGGGTCAGCGGGGCGCCGCCGGGACCGCTCAGCGATTCCAGCCCCGGCCCGAGGGCGCGCCACGCGCCGTCGATGACCATGGCGCGCGGTCGGCGCGCGCCGGTCGGCTGGCTGGGAAGCGGCATGTCAGGAGCGTACGTGGTCCGAGATCGGGCGGGCGAACCTGGGATCGGTAGGCGACCGGAGCCGCCTAGCGTCCACCGGGACAGCGGGAACCACGGGAATCCACCCCGACCAGAAGGAGCACCGCCATGGGAATCTTCGGGCGTCGCAAGAGCCGCGAGGAGCGGGCCGCCGAGATCGCGGGCCAGGTGGCCAGCGGCAAGGGTTTCTACGGCCGTACGACCCGCGCGTTCCTCGGCAACGAGGACTTCGCCAGGGTCCAGCAGTCGGTCGGCGCGTACAACTCGGGCCTCGGAGTACAGCAGTTGCTCGCCGCGGGAGCGCCGACCACGACCGCCGTCGTCGTGTCGATCAGTGACACCGGCCAACTGGTCAACCACGACCCGGTGGTCGACCTGGTCGTCCAACCGACCGGGAGCACCGACCGGATCACCCTCCACACCATCGTCTCCAAGCTGCGGATACCCCGCGCCGGCGACCAGGTCCTGCTGGTGGCCGACCCCGCGCATCCCGGGAGCTACCTCTACGCCGGAGACGGCGTCGCACCGTGACCCGGACACCGTTCTCCGCAGTGCCGCTGACCGACTCCACCATGCTTGCCTTCGACGGCACCGTGCTGGAGGTCTTCGGCGAGATCGACGCCGGCCGGTACCACATCTGGGAGCAGCCCCGCCTGGAGTTCCGCCCCGGCCGCAGCCGCCTCCTGGTGATCCGCACCCGCCCCAACAGACGACGCCAGAGCGTCTTCTACGACCCACCTCGCCGCGCCGGCCTGCAAGCCCTGGCGGAGCGACTGGAGCGGAGCGGGGCCGGGGTTTCGGAGCTCTGATACACCATCTCCGCCGTGATGGTCGTGTGCGGCCCGGTCACGCTGGGCTTCGCGGTGGTCTTCGGTCCCGTGGGCCTGGGGCTCTGGGGCAACACGGCCGTCAGCCGGGAGGAGAACCGGCGGCTCGACGCTGTCGGGGTCCCGGCGGTCGCCGAGATCACCGACCTGACCGACTTCGAAGGGGACGGAGAGAGTTCCGGCGTCGAGGTGGGTCTGCGCGTCAGCGGGCCGGGACTGCGGGCATTCGAGGCGACCTGGAGACGTACGAACCATCCCGGCCTGCGTGTCGGCCGTCGGCTCGCGGCCGTGGTGGACGCGTCGGGCGGGCGGTTCCGTGTCGAGTTGTGAGCGAGTGCGGAGAGCCAGTGCATTGATCGAGCGACTGCATGGAGGAGGAAGGGCAAATGCGCAGTCATACCAGTGTGTTCACGGGCAATTGTCTGTTCATCGCGGTCTGCTGTTCGGCGGCCCCGTTCTTCCTCGCCGTCGGGTACTCGGCCTGGAGCGAATACCCCGGTTGGCACTGGCCGGCGATCCTGTTCGCCTTCGGGCTGGTCGGTACCGTCATGATCCCCGTCCTGGCGATCACCAGCACGCGCCAGGAATTTCCCCGGATCACGCGCAGACACCCGGTGAAGGGCGAGAGCCACCGGTACCCCGACGACACCTTCGTGATGTTCGCGCCCCGCTCCGAACAGAGCTCGACGCAGGCGCAGTTGGTGCGGGCCGACGTACTGGAGGCGTCACTGGCCCGGTACAACCCCGACGGCGAGTCGACCTTCACGACCCACTACGGCAACTACACGCCCGACGAGTTCACGCCGCTCATCAGGCTCAGGTTGCGGGTGCACGACGCCGAGGAGACCGACGGGACCGGCGGGTTCGAGGTGACGGGGGAGTGGCGGGTGCCGTCCCTGTGCCTCTCGGCGATCACGGCGGGACGCCTGGTCGTCCTCGTCGGCGCCCCGGCCGCTCCGGGGGCTCAGCGAACCGTCACCCCCCACTGGCCGCGCAGCAACCTGCTCTCGGGCACAAGGACCTACCGGGTGATCGACCTCGAAGGCCGAACGTCCCAGGTGACACGGCGAGTTGGCCGCCAGCTCCAGCAGATGCGGATATCCCGGGAAGTCGGAGGCGTCGTCATGGCCGGCGACACAGTCGACCTCCGGCACCTGGACCCGCACACGGCCGCACGCTACGCCGACCTGGCCGACCGGGACCGCGCCGTCCCCGAGGAACAGGCGCCGGTGAGCGAACCGGGCGAGGAAGCACGCCGGCTCGCCGACCAACTCCCGGGCGAGAAGGCCGCGTTCGGCTCGGTCGGCCGACGCTGGTCGCGCCGGGGCGGTGTCCTGGTGCGCGGCCGCTTCCTGGAGATGCGCGCACGGACCACCTTCCAGGACCACGGCCCCGTCCTCGACACGGTCCTGCGCATCCAACCGGCCGACGGCACACCCCCGTTCGACGCCGCCCGGCGACTGACGGTACCGATGGACTACCTGACGGTCCTCCACCGCACCAAGGAGGTCGTCCTCATCGCCAGCCCCAACGGCGTCTCGTACGACGTCGATTGGGGCCGGAGCAGCCTTCTCGCGGGCGTCACCCCGGCCACGGTCGTCGCCCCCGACGGCCAGGGAATCCCGTTGTCGGGACGCCCCGACACCATCTGGGCCCTGATGAACTTGCTCGCGTCTCAAGGCGTTTCGGTCACGTCGCCCGTGCTGGACCTTCGCAAGCGGCGTATGGGCTCGGTGGCGAGTTTGGTGATGCGCGTGGTGAGCGGTTAGCGGAGGCTGCGAGAGCCGACGATCCGGAACGTGGGATGGTCGGCGGGGTCGGGGAGTTGGCGGAAGGTCTCGGCGACGGTGGGGAAGCGACCGAACCGTTCGAGGTAGACGGCGATCAACTGCGGACGCTCATCGGTCGGCACCTCGATCGCCTCGAACTCCTCGGTCACGCCCTTGCGTCGCAGCCGCCCGCTCTTCGCGACACGCAGGTTGCGGGACCACTCGGTGTTGCCGCGGGGCGCGATGAGATAACGCTCCCCGTCGTGTTCGAGGACGGCCACCGGCACACTCCGCAGGCGCCCACTGGTCCGCCCACGAACGCTCAGCGTGCTCAGCACCGATCGCGCGAAGAGCTTGGCCATCCGGTTGCCGATCACCCGTGCTCCCCAGGGCGGGGGCAGATAGGGGGCGCTCATGGGGACCTCCTTGAGGGGCTGTTGACATGTCTTCGGCCGAGCCGACCGGTCTCACCGGGCGGGCCGTCAAGTGCGGCTACGGACAGGACTCCCCGAACTTCACCGCGGAGAACTCAACCGGCTGCCCGCTCAGTTTCGTCCCGGCGGGCGGCTTCTGCGAGCACACCTGCCAGTTCGACTCCAGGAGTACGTAACGCCCTTTGCCGGAGGCGTCCTTGACCGTGATCGACGTACTGGAGCGGAGCGCGTCCCGGGCGGTGTTCACCGACTTTCCCTTGAAGTCCGGCATCGTTCCGCCGGCCGCGGTGGGCGCGGACCGGTCCTTCGCCGGGCAGGTCTCGTCCGACTTCACCGCGCCGAAGTCGAGTTGGGTGTCCGTGGACGTGGTCGTACCGGCCTTCAGGTTCTGGGAGCAGACCTTCCAGTCCCGGTCGAGGATCTGGTGGCGGTCGCGGCCGAGCGAGTCGTGGGACTTGAGGGTGTAGAAGCCCTGCTTCTGGGCGGCGTCCTGCGCGGACTGAAGACCCATGCCCACGAAGTCGGGGACGGTCCTGGTCTTGCCGCCGGTCTTGGCGTTGCTGCCCGTGCTGGTCGCGGTGGCGGTTGAACTACCGCCTGCACCAGTGGTGTTGTGGCAGGCGGTGCCGAGACCGCCGATGACGAGAACGCCCGCGGTGACTCCACCGATGAGCTTCCAGTCGCGCGTCTTCCTCGGAGGTGATCCGGCGGCCCTTGCCGGCTGACCTGGTGGCGTAAATACGGAGTTGGACACGGTACGCCCCTGATGTGTGGATGAAGGGACACTGTGTCAGACGCAGAGTCCCGGCCGCACGCTGCGTGACGAACCGTGACAGGTTTCCGGACGGTGTCCGGCGACGGCAGACTGGGCGGATGGACGCAGGACTCGCCGCGCTGCTGGGCGCCGCTGTCGGCTCCGTCGCCACTCTCGGCGCCGCGATCGTGAGCGGCCGGACACAGACACGGGCTCAGAACGACCAGTGGCGCCGTCAGCATCGCCGCGATGCCTACGCCGGCTACCTCGGCGCGCTCCATGACCGCGACATCGCCATGGACGCCGTACTCGACGCACTGCGTTCGGACGAACCCGAACTGCCCGATGTCGATGAGAAGATACGTCGCTTCATCGCCCTTGCCCGCGAGGTCCATCGCGCCGCCGAAGTCGTGATCCTCGAAGGACCGGACTCTCTCGTGAAAGTCATCGGGCGAGTCGCCGACGCCTCCAGCGGCCTCTCCGAAGTCATGCGGCGGATGGCCGACAACGCTCGCGCCGGGGATGTCACGCGCAGAGCCGAGGACGTGGCCCTTGCCGCCGAGCGAGAGCGAATCCTCTATCAGGAGGTCAGGGCCTTCCGGCTCGCCGCCCGTGGTGTCATCGGCAACACCGCCTGATTCTCGGCTACTTGAGGTGCCGACCCAGGAAGTCGACGATGTGGCCCAACGTCTCCTGGGTGGACCAGGGCAGGGAGGCCGAGGTGTCGCCGGTGAAGGACAGGTCGCCGTGGCCGGCGCCGGTGAGGACGTAGCGGGTGCTGTCGATTCCCTTGGCGCGCAGTGCCGTGTGGAGGTTCAGGGTTTCGCTGGGTGAGACCAGGTTGTCGGCGCTGCCGTGGAAGATGACGAAGGGTGCGGTCTTGGAAGTGATGTGGGTGCTCGGGTCGGCGGCCGCGACCTCGCTGGTGCGGTTGGCGATCGACTTCTTGGTGCCGGGGCCGTAGACCCATTGGGCGGCGTTGTTGCCCGCCGCGTAGTTGGCCTTCTGGGCCGCCGTGTCGTAGTCGGCCGCGAGCTTGGAGAGGTCGGCCGGGCCGAACTCGTCGACCACGCCCTGTACTTGGCTGCTCTGGCCCAGGTTGTCGCCCACGTCGAAGGACTTCTCGCCGTTGGTGGCGCCGGTCATCGCCGCCAGGTACCCGCCCGCGGACTGGCCCCACACGGCGACCTGGTCGGCGTCGATGGAGTACTGGTCCGCGTTGGCGCGTAGGTACCGGATCGCGGACTTCACGTCGGCGACGGCGCCCTTGTACGTGGCGCCGTCCTTGGTGGTGCGGTACTGGATGCTGGCCACGACGTACCCCTGATCAGCGACATAGGTGCGCTGATTCAGGTTGGCCGTGCGGTCCGCCATGACGAACCCGCCGCCGGTCAGGTAGATGACCAGGGGCTTCTTGCCCGACGTGGACGTGGGCACCTGGATGTCCAGCTTCAGGTCGCTCTTCCTACCGTTGGTGGTCGGCGAGGCGTACGTGATGTCGTGCGTGGTGGTGATCCCGGAGGCGGCGCACCGGATCTGGGCACCCTTGGGGTCGATCACCGTGCTGGTGCTGGTGTCCGACTTCTTGATGGTCTTGGCCACGGTGATGGCTCCCGCGTTGCCCGACGGCATTCCGGTGGGCGTCCCTGGGGGCGTTCCGGCACCGGCACCGGATGCGGTCGCGCCCGTAGAGCAGGCGGCCGTCTTCGCGCCGGGGCTGGATGTACCGGCGGCCGAGCTGCTGCCGCCCGAGGAGCAGGCGACCAGGGCCAGTCCCGCGGTGATGGTGACCGTGACGGCGGCGCCGCCCCTCCACCAGCCTGCCCGGGCCTTCCGTTGAGGTGCTGTGTTCTCTCCGCGCATGTCCATGCCCATGTCCATGTCTTCTTCTCCCGCTGACACAATGTGGTAAACGGAGATCGCATCTCCGTTTTGACTCTGTCACCGTAACATCAAACGGAGACGCCATCTCCGCTTTTGTTTCGGGAGTGATCGCGCCGGTACGATGAGCTGGACGATTGGGCATCATCCGGAAGGCGTGACGACTGGCATGGCGGAGCCCGCTGAACCCGGCAGACCGCCGTTGCGGCGCGATGCCGAGCTGAACCGCCGCCGCCTGATGACCGCCGCCCGCGAGGTGTTCCGTGACCGGGGCCTGGCCGCGACCCTCGACGACGTCGCCCGCCACGCGGGACTCGGGGTGGGGACGGCTTACCGGCACTTCTCCAACAAGGAAGAGCTCGTCGACGCGGTCTTCGAGGACATGATCGACCAGGTCGAGGCGTCCGCCCGGGAAGCCGCCGCCGATCCCGACCCGTGGCACGGACTGGCGTCCAGCCTGGAGAAGGTGTGTGAACTCCAGGCGCACGACCGGGGGTTGCGCGAGGTCATGCTCGGCACCGGCAAGGCCGCCCAGCGGCACGCCCTTGTCGACCGGCGGATCAAGCCCCTGGTCGATCCACTGATCGCCCGCGCCAAGGAGCAGGGGGCGCTGCGCCCCGACGTCGAGCACATGGATCTCCCGATGATCCAGCTGATGGTGGCCGCGGTCACCGACCAGACCGGAGAGCCCGACCTGTGGCGGCGCTACCTGCGCCTGCTGCTGGACGGCATGCGCACCCAGCCGGACGGGACGGAACCGCTGCCCCCGGCACCCGAGTTCCGCGGCATCGGACCGGACGTGTCCCCGGCGTAGGTCGAAAGGGGGCCGTAGGCAGGGCAGTTGAGCGACATGTACCGGCAACAGGCCGCCTGTGTCATCGGAGTTGCTGGAGCGAGGCCATGGGGCTGCTCGGGGCGACGCGGTCGAACGTTCCGCTGGAGTGCGCGTTCGGCCGGGGCCTCGCTCCGAGCCCTTCGGGGTGCCGGCGCCTCACTTGTGCCTTGACATCGGATTCCGCCACGTTTTAACTGCTCACATCCCAACCGTCCGTTCGGTCAGTGGCTCGTACGCGGTACGCGGGTGAGGCTCGACGACGATGCCGCCTCGACGCCCGCACAACAGCCGTCCTCATTGCCTCACTCGTAACGATGGCGAGAAAGATGTCCTTCACAGTCGACGACGGGCAGCGCGGCGAGCTCTATCTCGATGTCGACCCGCTGGACCCCCGCCGGCCCCTGCACGCGCAGCTCGAACAGGCCCTTCGGCTGGCCATCCAGACCAGGAGACTTCCCCCCGGGTCGCCTCTCCCGGCCAGCCGTAAGCTGGCGCAGCGGCTCGGATGTTCGCGCTGGGTCGTCGTGCAGTCGTACGAGCAGCTCACGGCGGAGGGCTACCTCACCTCCCGCACGGGATCGGGGACCAGGGTCGACGACATGCCGGCCCCTGAGGCGGAGGCTCCCGTCTCGTTTCCGGACCCGTCGCCGGTCCGCATCCCCTCAACTCGACGTTGATCAGCAGACTGCCGAGCCGGCCCGCTGACGGATGAACCAGCGCGAGCATCGGGGCCCAGGCAGGCAGCCAGGCAGGTCGAGGGCCAGCGGCGGAGGCCGCCGGACGTCAGAAACTCGCAATAAATGTGATGCATTTCTTACGTCCCCCTGGCGACGGGACCTCTTCGTGTTTTCCGTGGGTAGGTTGTTCCTGTCGGCGGCAGCCCGTTCCTATTGTCGCCGATTCCAGTGGAATCAAGAAGAGGAAAATTGGTATGCGGAAAATCGGGTTTGCCGGCGTGGCTCTCGTTGCGATTTCCTTCACGCTCACGGCGTGCGGCGGATCTGACAACAAGGACTCCACCTCGAAGGCGGCGGCCTCCATGTCGGCCTCGCAGCCCGCGATGCAGTCGGCGGACAAGCAGGGCATGTTCGGGGGGCTCAACGGCAAGAAGGTGACCGGTACCGCGAAGGTGAGCGGTTCGGATGTCACGCTGTCGGGCTTCTCGTCCGACGAGGGACCGGACCTGCATGTCTACCTCACGAACGGCACGGACGAAGCCGCCGTGTCGGCCGGCAAGCAGCTCGGGGGCGTGAAGTACGACGAGAAGTCCCAGACGTTCGCCCTCAACGGCGTCAACGCGTCCGGCTACAGCACCGTGGTCATCCACTGCGACAAGGCGAAGGCGGTATTCGGCGCCGCGAAACTGTCATGAAATCGCCTGTCTCGCGCCCGAGCCTGATCGCGGCGGCACTCGCCGGCGCGATCAGGGTCACCCTCGGAGTCCTGTGGCTCCACGAGGGGACGCTGAAATACCGGGCGCACTTCGGCGCGGCGGACATTCTTCTGGTGGCGAACAGTGCGAAGTCGAACAGCAGGGTTCCGGGCTATTTCAAAAGCTTCTCGGATGCCACCCTCGCGGAATGGCCGCATTTCTTCGGCTTCGCGATGCCTCTTCTGGAGACAACGCTGGGAGTCGTTCTCGTCCTGGGAGTCTTCTCGCTGCCCGCGTCCCTGGCGTCCGTTTTCACGCTGCTGATGTACTGGAGCGCGGACCAGCTCATCACGGAGTATCCGATCATGGCCGCGCTGTCGACGGTCGTCATCGCCTGGCCGCTCCTGGCCTCGCACTTCTCGGTGACGACCCTCGCGGAAAGGGCCGTCGGCAGGAAACGCCCGAACGTGCTGGTGTTCCAGGAGCCGTTCCGCCGCTGGCTCTGACGCTCCACGCCCCCCGGACAGCGTCCTCCGCAGACGCTGTCCGGGCAGGCGGGTGGATTCCTGGGGCGAGAATCAGGCCAACCCGCCGTTGGCGTACAGCACTTGGCCGTTGATCCAGCGCGCCGGGCCCGCGAGGAACGCGACCGACTCGGCGATGTCGTCCGGTGCGCCGAGGCGCTCCAACGGGGCGGCCTTGGCGAGGTTCTGGACGGTCGCCTCGTCCTTGCCGTCGAGGAAGAGGGACGTCGCGGTCGGGCCGGGGGCCACGGTGTTGACGGTGATGTCCTTGCCGCGCAACTCGCGGGCCAGCACCAGGGTCATCGCCTCGACCGCGGCCTTGCTCGCCACGTAGCCGCCGTACGTCGGGAACTTGGTGCGGGTGACGGTGGTGGAGAAGTTGATGATCGCGCCGCCCGCGCGTACTCGGCGGGCCGCCTGCTGGGAGACGACGAACGTGCCGCGGATGTTGGTGCGGTGCATGCGGTCGAGGTCGTCGAGGTTCATGGTCGCGATGGGCGAAAGGACCATGATCCCAGCGGTGTTGACGACCACGTCGAGGCCGCCGAACTCCGCCTCGACCGCGTCGAAGGCGGCCGCCATCTCCTGTTCGTCGGCCACGTCGCCGCCGACCGGGATCGCCCGGCCGCCGGCCGCGGTGATCGCGGCGACCGTCTCGTCGGCGCGGGACTTGTTGCCGGCGTAGTGCACGCCGACGGCGATGCCGTCCTTGGCGAGGCGCTCGGCGACCGCGCGGCCGATGCCGCCGGAGCCGCCGGTGACCAGGGCGACGCGGGTGGGGGTGCCGGTGTCAGTCATGGTGAGGGTCCTTCCGTGAGGTGGGGAGCTGAGTGGAGGCGGGGTTCCGCGTTGAGCCGGGGATCTGCGTGAGCCACTGCCCGAGCAGGGCCGACTCCGCGGGGGTGAACGGTTCGGGGGTGAGATCGCCGAGGGACGAGAGCAGCGTGGTCGCCGCCGCCGTACGGGCGTCGTCGTGGGCCGTCGTGTCCGCCGCCGGGTCGAGCAGGATCGCCTGGACCATCGCGTCCCGGACCAGCGTCGAGAGCCCGGCGTCCGGATACAGCTCGGGGCGGGTGATCAGCGCCAGTGCCACACCGGTGGTGGCCGTCATGACCATCTGCGCCGCGATCCCGGGTGCGATCCGCATCCGGCCCTGCGCGGCGAGCCGCTCCAGCACCGCGCGGAGGATCCGCAGCGCCTCCTGCGCCGCCTCCGGCGTGGAGCGCAGCGCCGGGGCGAACATCAACTTGTAGGCGTTGGGATGTCCCAGCGCGAACGCCACATGGCTGTTCCACCCGGCGAGCAGATCCTGCAAGGGGTCCGCCGACTTCTCCGCGGCGCGCTTGGTCTCCAGGTACTGGTCCCACACGTGGTCGACCGTCGCCGCCAGGAGTCCGTCCTTGTCGCCGAACAGCCGGTACAGCACGGGCTGTTGGACACCCGCCGCCTCGCACACCGCGCGCGTCGAGACGTCGCCGCTCGGCGACCGCGCGATCAGCTCCGCCGCCGCCTCGATTATCAGCGATCTCGTGTTCATGTAAGCGACGGTAACACTCGTGCGTATCGATGACAACAGTCTGCTGTTATCGCCGAAAACGTGGGGGTGGGGGAGAAAGCGAAGGGGCGCCTCTGCCGCATCGACACGCGATGCGGCAGAGGCGCCCCTGGTCGCCGGACAGGCTCAGGACTGCACGGCGAGTGTGAAGGCCTGCGCGGTCGAGCCGTCGCAGGTCCGTTGGGTGAGCTGGACACTGTTCGTCGCCGCGGTGGCGGCGGTCAGGCACTTCCCGCTGTGCCGGGCGATGAAGTGGTAGCGCCCGCTCGTTTCCTTCACGGGCTGCCACTGCTGGTTCGTGCCGCCGGAGTAGGCCCACAGCTGCAACGCCGCGTTGTCCGCCGTCGAGCGGTCGACCACGTCGATGGCCTGCGCCGGGTTGCCGCGCGCGGTGATCTCCATGTACCCGCTGTCAGTTGAGCGGAACTGGTACTGCTGCGCCGCCGTGCCGTTGCAGGCGTACTGCTGGATCGCCGTCCCGTTGGCCGTGGCCGCCGAACGGGCGTCGACGCAGGTGCCGTTGCCGCCGTTCTGCACGGAGTACCAGGACGTCTCGGAGATCGGGGTGTCGGTCGGCGGGGTCGAAGTGTCGCCCCCGCCGAGCCACTTGAGGCCGTTCAGCAGGAACTGGTTCTGGGTGGCGCTCGCGAACGTCGACGACAGACGCGTGTTGGTCGTGTAGTTCATCGCGTTGTGACCGAAGTTCGCGTAGAGCATCTTGTACTTCGTGTTGGTCCAGATGATCGGGTAATACCCGCTGTACCAGGACTGGTTGGGGTCGGTGCCGACCGGGAAGCTGCTCGGGTCGATCGACGCGAGGATCTTGATGTCCGGGTTCTGCCGCAGATCGTTGGACCAGCTGTACCACTCGCTGACCGACGAGGTGAACGTGGCCGGCAGGGCGGCGGTGGGCGGGATCGAGTGGTCCTCCACCTTCAGGGTCACCGCGGTCGGACCCCAGGTGTTGGACACGAAGTTCCCCGAGCCGAGGAACGTGTTGTGGTACCAGGACCAGCTCGCCGCGTCCGTCGTGAAGGCGGAGACGTGGAAGCCCATGAAGCCGCCCCCACCCCTCATGTATGCCTCGAAACCGGTGCGTTGGGCGGACGTCTGCGGCAAGTCGTCGAGGAAAAGGACCACTTGGTACGCGTTGACCCCGCCGTTGGCGAGCAGATCCCAGTTGGTGCTGGACGTGTACGTGTAGCCGTTCGCCGCGGCCTGCTGCGGGAACCAGACGTTCGCCTCCTTCTCGAAGTCGATGTGCGCCGCGTCGTACGTACCGCTGTACAGGCCGAGAACCTTGAACGGCGTGGCCGCGGTGCTCGCGTGGGCGGCGGGCGGTGCCACCGCGAAGCCAAGCACGGTCGCCAGGAGGAGCAGGACCCGCAGGGCCGCGCGGGTGGAACCGGATCTGATGGTGTTCATCTGGTGATCGATCCTTTCCGTGCGGTCTACGGGTAGTTGGTCAAGTAGGCGACGTTGGTACTGGAGTTGGACGGTCCGCCGGTGCTGTTGATGATGTGGCTGATCGTGCCGACCCCGCCCAGCGAGACGGTCACCATGTCGTGGAACTTGACCCCGGACACGCTCGGCACCTCGAAGGCGTGATCGGCGACCACGCTGGAGTTGGAGCTGAAGTAGCAGTAGCTGCCAAGTCCCCATGCCTCATGGCTGGTTACGGACGCGGCGACCTTGTAGGCGGGATAGCCCTTCCCGGAGCCGTTCATCCAGGAGGCCTGGTTCGGCGGGTCGTAGGGCATCTCGTTCTGGAAGAAGTACGTTCTGCCGCCGTTGCCGTTCCAGACGACCTGGGTCTTCTGGAAGTGTTCGACGAACAGGCCGTACGCCGTCACGTTGGCGCCGTTGACGATCAGTCCGGTGTCCGCGGTGTTGGTGGTCCAGCCGACCGTGCCGGAGTTGCCGTGGTCGGCCCGCCAGATCCAGGTGTGGTCGATGATCGTGTTCGCGCTGTTGATGACAAGGGAGTTGGTGGCCTTGCCGACGGTGGCGCCGCCGATGCGGACGAAGACATCGGACAACTGCGTCGGGTCGGAGGCGTGGGTGGCGGTCGAACCGGACGGGCCGATCTGCACCAGCGTCGCGGAGTTGGTGGTGCCCGCGTCGACCAGCAGGCCCGCCAGCTCGATGCCGTCCACGTCGGCCGTGGAGATCGCGGTGATCCCGCCGTCCGGCACGAAGGTGGCCAGGCCCATGCCCAGCACGACCGTGTCGGGGCGCGTGATGTTGATCGTCTGGTTGAGGTGGTAGACGCCCGGGGTGACCAGCAGGTTCTTGCCGGCCGCGAGGGCGGTGTTCATGTCGGCCGCGGTCGCGCCGGGCTTGACGATGTAGAACTGGTCGATCGGCAGGGACTTGCCCGCCGGGGTCTTCCCGCTCCACGTCGTACCGACGGCGTTGGACTGGAGTCCGGGTACGAACACCTGGTAGGCACCCGCGCTGTCGACGTAGAGGAAGGGCTTCTCGCGGATCGTCGGGGAGCTGGCGACGTTGGTGTACGTCGGGAAGGACTGGGCGGGTGCGCCCTGGTCGCCGACGAAGACCATGTTCCAGTTGGAGCCGGACCAACTGCCCATCGTGGAGTTCCTGGTGAGGAACTGCTGCTGGGTCCCGGACTGGATCTGCCCGTCGACCTTGGTGTCGGAGATGAAGCCGCCGCTGGACCAACCGCCGTCGTCCAGTGCCAAGTTGCCGCGCACATGCATGCGCCGATACGGGGCGGCCTGCGAGACGGCCCAACGGTCAGTCCCACCAGTGGGGTTGACCGACAGGTTCTCGGCGTCGCGCCAGAAGTTCTGTGTCGCGTTGCCCTGGAACCAGTCGGCCTCCGCGTGCACCGCGCCGTTGATCGTCACGTCGTCCGGCGAGAAGCCGAGACCGGCGACCTGCGTGTAGAAGCCGACGTTGGCGTTCGCGCTGTACGTGCCCGGCTTGAACAGCAGGGCCTGGCGGGCCGAGCCGAACTGGTTGGTCTGCTGCTGGGAGAAGACCGAGTCCAGCTTGGACTGGATGCTGGACGCCGACATCGACGGGTCGAACACCGTCACGTTGGGACCGAAGTCGGGGGTGCCCGGCGGGTTCGTCGAGACGGTGCCGAGCGTGAAGGACTGCGCGGCGGTGCCGTTGCAGGTGTACTGCGCGAGCTGCACGCTGTCCGCGGTGGATGCGCTCGGGACGTCCAGGCACTTGCCGCTGTTGCGGTTGACGAAGTGGTAGGCGCCGTCGGCCTCCGCGACCGGCAGCCACTGCTGGTTGTTGCCGCCGGAGTACGTCCACGTCTGGATGAGCGCGGAGTCGGCGGTCGAGACGCTGGTGACGTCCCAGGCCTCGGCCGCGTTCAGGTTGCTGTTCACCCGGTAGTAGCCGCCGTCGGTGGCGACCAACTGCCAGTTCTGCGCGGTGCTTCCGTTGCACGTGTACTGCTGGACGGCGGTGCCGTCGGCACTCGCGGCCGAGCGGGCGTCGACGCACTTGCCGCTGCCCTTGTTGACCACGGTGGTGTACCCGGTCGGGATCGCGGCGGCGGCCGTGCTCGCCGCGCTCGCCGAGGCCTGCGTGGCGAACTCGATTCCGGTCACGGTGGTCGCCACCAGCGCGACCGCCGTGAGCGCTCTCGGTATGGCGTGGCGGCCGGTCAGTCTTTTCCGTCTGAGCACGGATTCTCCTGTGGTGATGGGGGGTTGGGGAGAAAAGGTCGGAGGGGCGGCGGTCAGCCGGTGTACTGGGCGAAGATGCTGGTGAACTGCCAGTTGCTCTGGCTCACGCCCGAGCAGGTGTCGTCGTTCGGGTAGGCGCCCGAGCAGGGACGGTCACGGTTGGCCGACCAGAACGTCAGCCGCGCCAGGTGGTGCGTCTGCGCGTAGCCGAGGATGGTCTGGAAGTCGGCGGTGGTGACGGTCTCGCTGTTGTCGGTGATGCCGTTCATGGACGAGATGCCCATGTCCCGGTAGGCCGCGTCGTCGCTGTAGCCGTACGCGTTCTTCAGCGCGGTCTTGAGGCCCTCGGCCGCCCGCTGGGTGAGCGTGCCCATGTTCTGGCCGGCGCCGCCGAAGTCGAACGGCATGATCGTCCAGGCGTCGACGGTCAGTCCGGAGGACGCGGCCCGGTTGATGAGGCTCGTGTCGGGACCGCTCTGGCCGGTGCCGATGGTGACGTACACCTTGATGCCCGGGTTGTTGGCCTTGACGGTCTTCAGCGCGTCCACGGTCCGTTGCTGCACGGTCCCGTTGCTGTACGCGTCGGCCTCGATGTCGATGTCGATGGCCTTGAGCGAGTACGCGCTGATGACCTTCTGGTACGCCGCCGCCAGTTCACTCGCGCTGGAGCAGGAGCTCTCCAGCTTGTTGCCGCTGTAGCCGCCGAAGGACGGGACGACGTCACCGCCGTTGGCCCGCACGGTGTTGATGGTCGACTGGTCGACCCCGCCGGTCAGCGCGCGGCCGCCGTCCCACTGCGGGTTGCAGTAGCCGTTGCTCAGGACGAACGCCAGCGTGAACCACTTCACGCCGGTCGCGTTCATGACAGTCGTAGGGCTGGGCGGGTTTCCCCAGCCGTTGTACAGGTACGGGGCCACGGCCATCGGGGCGGTCGTGGGCGGGGTCGTGCCGCCGGCCGCCGGCGCGGTCCACTTCTGGTTGGCGGCGCCGGAGCAGGTCCAGATCTGGGTGCGGGTGCCGTTGGCCGTGGAACTGCCGGTGACGTCAAGGCACTTGTTGGCGGCCGGGTTCACGATGTCGCGCGCCGCGCTGACGGTCCACTGCTGGTTGGCGCTGCCGCCGCACGTCCACAGCTGGAGCTGGGCGCCGTTGGCCGTCGAATTGCCGGTGATGTCAAGGCACTTGCCGAGGGCTCTGATGGTTCCGTCGGTGCCGACGGTCCACTGCTGGGCGGCGGTGCCGTTGCAGTCGTAGGTCTGTACGGCCGTGCCGTCGGCGGAACTCGCGCCGGCGACGTCGAGACACTTGCCGCCGAGGCCGGTGATGGTGCCGGTCGCGGCCGAGGCGGAGGGGGCTGCGAGGGTGCCGACGGCGGTGAGGCCGAGGGAGAGGGCGAGGGCGCAGCGCAGGGCGAGGCGTTGCATGACGAGGGGCCTTTCGTCCTGGGTGGGGGGGTGGACGCCGCCGGCGTGAGGGCGGTGAGAGGTGAACACGAGTGTTCACATATGTGAGTGGGGAATGCATTCATGGGAGGTCTGTTGGCTGGTGAACCTAAAGGTCTGCACCAAAGCCGTCAAGAGGTGCGACCGGAGAAGTCCCGCACGTCATGGCTGAGTTGAGAAGTTGTAGGCGAAGGAAAAGAAATCACCAGGACCATTGAGTGGCCGGTTCTCACAGGTCACACTGTGCGGGATTCGTGATGATCGTCGGGGCGGCGTATCGGAGGAACCATGAGCACAGCGGGGACCGCGGAGGTCGCAGTCCGGCACATACTCAGTGACAAGGTCACGGGCGGAATCCTCAAACCGAAGACGCGCACGATCACCTGGACCTCCGCGCACTACACCGTCAAGCGGCCCCCGTCGGGCAAGCACACGGTGGAGCTGACCTGCACCGAGTGCTCGGCGTCCCTGCTGGCCGAGGTCCGCGACCAGTCCACCACCCGCATGCTCGCGGCCGTCATGCGTGTCATCGGGATCGTGTGCGCGGTCGTGTTCTTCGCCGCCCTTGCCTACGCGATCCACGAGGGCGGCAAGACCCTCCCCGAGGGCCAGTCACTCCCGATCCTCTTCCCGATCAGCGTCGTCGCCGTCGTCGTCACCTTCGTCGCCGGACCCACGTTCTACGTGCACGGCCGGAACTACAACGGCGTCAGCATGCTCGACGCCCCCAAGCCGCGCCGCGGGCACCAGATCAGGCCCGTGCGGGCGGGACGGTCGCGCGTACGAACTCGCCGATGAGCCGGGCGAGTTCGGCGGGCCGGTCCAGCGGGAGCAGCGTGTATCCGTCGGCCACCTCCACCAGCCGCCCCTCCGGCAGGAGTTGAGCCAACCGGCGCCCGTGCTCCGGCGGCATCACCCGGTCCTCGCTCGCCCACACCACCAGCGCGGGACGGTCGAACTCCCGCAGCCGCAGGGCGGTTTCCTCCAGCAGGCGGCGCCCGTCCGCCGCCGCTGCGCGCAGCACGCGTACGGCATCGCGGCGGATCCCCGGCTGTCGCCGTACCGGCTCCGTCCAGCGCGCGGTGACCGCGTCCCCGCGCTTCGTCAGCCACCCGAACGCCAACGGCAGGCGGCGCAGCGCCCGTACCCGCAGCTGCCGCATGAACTGCCCGAACAGCCACGGCGAGAGACGCCCCGCGAGCACGAGCGTGCGGCCCGTCAGACCCGGCGGGAAGTTGTCGAACGCCTCGCAGGAGACGAGGACCACCCGCCCCACCCGCGTGGCTCCGTCCGCCATCAGCAGCTGCACCAGCGCCCCGCCCGTGTCGTTCCCGACGAGCGTGACGTCCCGCAGATCCAGCCGGTCGAGGAGTTCGGCGACGAGCCGGGCCACCCCGGGCAGCGACAGATCGGCGTCCGCGCGCATCGGGTGGCGGTGGGCGCCGAGCGGGAGGGTCGGGGCCACGCACCGGTGCGTGGCGGACAGTTCGGCGATCGGGGCGGCCCACAGCGACGCGTCCATCAACAGGCCGTGCAGCAGCACCAGGACGGGACCGTCGCCGCCCGTGTCCTCGTACGCGAGGGGCCCGGCCGAGAGTTCGATCAGGTGCTGTGCGGTGGTCCCGGCCGGCTCGGTCCTGGTCATGAACGCCTCCCGTGAGTGTCTGCACTCAAGAGGGCGGCGGAGGTCCGAAGTGTGACACCCGTACGGGAGTTCGCGCCGAGTGGGACAATCGGCGGCGTGGATCGGGGGATCCTGGAGCGTGAGCCCGAACTGGCGCGACTGGCTTCGGCCGCACGTGAGGCGGCGGACGGGGCCGGTTCTGTCGCGCTCGTCCTCGGCGAGGCGGGCATCGGCAAGTCGACCCTGGTGAAGGCCATGCCGGACCGGCTCCCGCACGGCACACGCATCCTCCTGGGCCAGTGCGACGACCTCGCCACCCGCCGCCCCCTCGGCCCGTTCCGCGACCTCGTCGGCAGCGTCGGCGCCGAACTCGCCCGGGCCGTCATGGAGGGCGGCGACCGCCATCGCGTCTACGAAGCACTGCAAGGGGAGTTGGCCGGTGTACCGCATCCGGCGGTACTCGTCGTGGAGGACGTCCACTGGGCCGACGAGGCCTCGCTGGACGCCCTGCGCTTCCTGGTCCGGCGGATGGATCGGCTGCCCGCCGTACTCGTCCTCACCTACCGGGACGACGAGTTGAGCCGCGAGCACCCGCTGCGGCACCTCCTCGGCGAGGTCTCCCGCACCGACCGCGTGCACCGGCTGCCGCTGGCCCGCCTCTCCAAGTCTGCGGTACGCGCGCTCAGTTCGGCCAGCCGCCTCGACCCGGCGCAGGTGTACGAGGTGACCTCGGGCAACCCCTTCTTCGTCACCGAGGTCCTCGCGGCCGGCGGCACCGGGGGAGTGCCCCCGACGGTCGTCGACGCCGTGCTCGCCCGGCTGCGTGGGCTGGACGGCCGGACCGTCGACGCGCTGGAGCAACTCGCCGTCGTGCCCTCCGCCGTCGAACGGCCCCTCGTCGACGCGCTGTTGACGGGCGGCGTCGCCGTGCTGGCCGCGGCCGAACAGCGCGGGCTCCTCGCGGTGACCCCCGAACGGGTCGCGTTCCGGCACGAGTTGATCCGCCGAGCCGTCGCCGACTCCCTGCCCGCCGCCCGGCGCATCGACCTCAACCGCGATGTGCTCACCGCCCTCATGCTCCGGCCCGGCTCCGACCCGGCCCGCGTCGTCCACCACGCCGCGCAGGCAGGCGACGAGGACGCCATCGCCCGCTACGGCCCCCGCGCCGCCCGGGACGCCACCGAGGCGGGCGCCCACCGCGAGGCCGCCGCCCAGCTACGGCTCGTGCTGCGGCAACGACACCGCTACACCCCCGCCGAACTCGCCGACCTGCTCGAACGCTACGCGGTGGAGTGCTACACCCTCGCCGACTCCGTCGAGGCCGTCGCCGCCCAGCGCGACGCCGTAGCACTGCGCCGCTCCCTCGGCGACACCCTCACCCTCGGCGCCGATCTGCGCTGGCTGTCCCGCATCCACTGGTGGGCGGGCCACGCGGAGGAGGCCCAGGACGCGGCCCGGGAGGCCATCGCCGTCCTCGAACACGCCGGTGACGACCGGCTGTTGGCCCTCGCGCTCAGCAACACCGCCCAGCTGCGGATGCTGTCCGACCGATACGCCGAGGCCATCGCCCACGGCGAGCGCGCCATCGCCCTGGCCCGCCGCGCGGACGACCCCGCGATCCTCGCCCACGCCCTCAACAACGTGGGCACCGCCCGCTGGCGCAGCGGCGACCCGGACGGGCGACGGCAGGTCGAGGAGAGTCTCGCGGTGGCGCTGGCGGCGGGCGAGGTCGAACACGCCTGCCGGTCCTACGCCAACATCATCTGGTCCCTCCTCGACGACCTCCGCTACGCCGAGGCCGACCGCTATCTGCCCCCGGCCATGGAACTCGCCGACCGGGCCGAGCACTTGGGGTTCTTCAACTACCTCCACGTCGAGCAGGCCATGCGCCGGCTCGCCGCCGCCGACTGGGACGAGGCCGAGCGGCACGCCGAGTACGGGATGCACGACTTCGTACCGGCCCGCTGCCCCGCGCTGACCGTCCTGGCCCGGGTGCGTGTCCGGTGCGGCAGGCCGGGCGCGGACGAACTCCTCACCCAGGCCCGGGAGATCGCCGTACGGGCCGGGGAGTTGCAGCGCACGGGCCCGGTGGCGGCGGCGCGGGCGGAGGCGGCCTGGCTGCGGGGCGACCACGCGGCGGTCATAGAAGCGGCGGAGCCCGCCCACGCGCAGGCGGCCCACCTCGGCCACGGGCCGTACCGGGCCGAACTCGGCTACTGGCTCAGTAAAGTTGGGCACCCCGTCGCCGCCGACGACAGCGACCACCCGTACGCGTTGCAGGCCGCCGGTGAGTGGAAGCGGGCCGCGGATCTGTGGCAACAGGCAGGTTGCCCCTACGAACACGCCACCGCGCTCGCGGAGAGCCCCGACCCGGCCGACAAGCTCGCCGCCCTCGCCGAACTCGACGCACTCGGCGCCGAACCCCTCGCCCGCCTCGTCCGCACCGAACTGCGCGCCCTCGGCGTCCGCCGTATCCCGCGCGGCCCGCACGCGGCGACGCGGGGCAACCCGGGCGGCCTCACGGAACGTCAACTCCAGGTCGTGCGACTGCTGGTGGACGGTCTGACGAACCCGGAGATCGCCGACCGGCTCGTGGTGTCGGTCCGTACCGTCGACAACCATGTGCGGGCCGTACTGGAGAAGCTGGACGCGCCCACCAGAGGGCAGGCCGCGGCCCGCGCCACCGAACTCGGGCTGCTGCCGTACGGCGAAACGTAGGTACCCGACGGCGCCGAGCTGGGTGACGCGCACCGATGACCGCACAGTCCCGGGCGACATAGAACGAGCAGGTCATGCAGAGCACCACGAAACGGGGGACCGCATGTCCAGCACGCTCGCACAGACCGCTCGCCGTGAACTGACCGACTTCACGGGGGAGTTGATCGGCCCGGACGACGCCGGCTATCCGGAGGCCCGCGCCGTCTACAACGCGATGATCGACAAACGGCCCGCCCTCATCGCCCGTTGCGCCGACGCGGACGCGGTGGCCCGCGTGGTCGGCTTCGCCCGTGGACACGAACTGCCCCTCGCGGTACGGGGAGGCGGGCACCACGGGGCCGGACTCGGCACCGTCGACGGGGGAGTGGTCGCCGACCTCTCGCTCCTGAAGGACATCCAGGTGGACCCCGAGGCGCGCACCGTACGGGTCGGTGGCGGTTGTGTGTGGGGCGAGGTGGACCGGGCCACCAACGCGCACGGGCTCGCCACCCCGAGCGGGATCATCTCCACCACCGGCGTGGGCGGTCTCGCCACCGGCGGCGGGCTCGGCCACCTCACCCGCAAGTGCGGGCTGACCATCGACAACCTGCTGGAGGCCGACCTCGTGCTGGCCGACGGCAGCCGGGTACGGGCGAGTTCGGACGAGAACACCGACCTGTTCTGGGCGGTCCGGGGCGGTGGTGGCAACTTCGGGGTCGTCACCTCGTTCCTGTTCCGGCTGCACGAGGTGAGCACGGTCGTCGCCGGACCCACCTTCTGGCCGGTCGAGATCAGCGCCGAAGTCCTCACCGCCTACCGGGACTTCCTGCCGAACGCGCCCCGCGAGCTGAACGCGTTCTTCCTGCACGGCAGCGTTCCGCCCGCCCCGCCGTTCCCCGAGGAGATACAACTGCGCAAGACGGCCGGCGTCGTGTGGTGCTACACCGGCGGCGACACCGAGGCCGCCGCACGCGCGATGGCGCCCCTGCTCGACGCGCTGCCCGCACCGCTCCTGCACGCGGCCGGACCGATGCAACACCCGGACATGCAGGGCATGTTCGACGGGCTCTACCCGCCCGGCGACCAGTGGTACTGGCGCGCGGACTTCGTCAACGACATCCCCGACGACGCGGTGGAACTCCACGCCAAGTTCGGGGCGGAGGTACCCACCCCGCAGTCGACGATGCACCTCTACCCGATCGACGGCGCCGCTCACGACGTCGGCAACGACGAGACCCCGTGGGCGTACCGCGACGCGCGCTGGGCGTCCGTCTTCGCCGGCGTCGACCGGGACCCCGCCAACGCCGACCCCATCAAGAGGTGGGCCATCGACTACCAGGAAGCCCTGCACCCGTACTCGGCGGGCGGCGCCTACGTGAACATGATGATGGACGAGGGACAGGAACGTGTCCGGGCCAGCTACCGCGGCAACTACGAGCGCCTGGCCCGCATCAAGGCCGACCGCGACCCGGACAACGTCTTCCGCCTCAACCAGAACATCCACCCGGCCCCGAAACCGCGCTACGAGACCCGCCCGTAAGACCAGTTCCGAGGCCGGGCCGGCATCACGCGTTCGGGTCGAACGAGATGCCGGACGGCTCCGCGATGGACAGCGCGTAGTTGAAGTCGCTGTCCCTGATCTTCAGCGTGGCCGAGCCGAAGTCCGCGGCGAGGAGCTTGTCCTTGAGGCCGGCCGGGTAGCCGTTCCAGCCCACCAGACGCGGGTAGAACCAGTTGCCGGTGGCGTTCTCCGCGGGCTCGTCGTTGGTGTTGGCGAAGCGGAAGTCGTGCGAGCCGATGCCGTCCTTGTGGTAGACGATCTTGGGGTGTGTGCCGTCGAAGCGCACCCCCGAGGCCGCCGACACCTGGTACGCGGAGTGCTGCGACACCGACACGTACTGGACCGTGTTGTCCTTGATCCACACCACGACGTGCTCCCAGTCGTGGGTGTGACCGATCGCCGCCGGACCCAGGGTGACCTGGTCCTTCTCGAAGTAGCTGGCGTACATCACCGCGCACCAGTCGTTGTTGCACTTGGTCCGCGAGTACGTGTTTGCGTTGTTCAGCTGGGCCATGTCGTGGCAGTGCCCGTTGACGTCACCGCCGAGCTTCAGCCCGGGGTTGATGGTGCCGTCCAGGCCGATGGCGGCCGTGGCGTAGCAGCCGTCGCCGTCGTAGTCGTAGGCCGGGGAGAAGGTCTGCTCCTGGCCGTCCGCGTTCTGCGGAAGCAACGTGAGTACGTTGGCCTGGGCGGCCGTCGCCTGACCGACCACGAGGGCCAGCGCACCGAGGACGGTGACGACGGCGGAGCGGCGAAGGCGCCGGCTGCGGGGCTTCGCGGCTCTTGCGGGGTTTGTGGTGGGGGGTGTCGAATGAGGCACGCCAACTCCAGGTTCTTGGCTGTGGGGGCGCTACTGGCTGCGCCAGGTCCAGACCTTCGCAGGCCGGTGTGTGCACGTCAACACCCTTGCGGTGTACGGGCTTTGGCAGATCGCTGAACTTTCCCACCTGTGCTTTTGCTGTGCCCCCGCGGCTCTCGGCGCGACCATGGCTCTCGGCGAACAAGTGCGCTAATTTGAAATCCAGGGCACAGGTGAATGGGCACCCGTGGCGAGTGCGGGAGGTTCTGGTTGACCCCGGCGCAACTACGGGCCTTCGCGGCGACCGTACGCCTTGGCTCCGTGAAGGCCGCCGCGGCCGATCTCGCCGTCACCGAGTCCGCCGTCTCCATCCACATCGCGCATCTGCGCAGGGAACTCGGCGACAAGCTCTTCGCCCGCACGGCCAACGGGCTCGCGTTCACCCCGGGCGGGCTGCGGCTGGCCAGCCGTGCCGCCGAGATGCTGGGGCTACAGGACCGGACGATCCTCGAAGTGAAACAGGCCGGCTCCGGCCGACGACTGCTGCGCGTCGCCGCGTCGAGCCTGTTCGCCGAACATGCCGCTCCGGGCCTGATCGAGCTGTTCGCGGGGCGCGCCGACGACCTCGACGTCGAACTGAGCGTGCACGGCCCGCAGAAGTTCGCCTCCCTGCTGCTGACCCGCGCCGTGGACGTCGCCATCGGACCCCGCCCCGCCACCCTCGACGACGCCGCGACCTGCACGCACTTCCTCAACTACCAGGTGATCGCCGTCGTAGGACCGGACCATCCGCTCGCGGCCGCGGCGAATGCCGGAGTGGCCGAACTGCGGGGCCAGACCTGGCTGTTGGGTCCCTCGGCGGTCGGGCGGACGGGCATGGTGCCGTCGGTCCTGCGCCGCCTGGGCATCCCCGAACACAACCAGCGGATCTTTCAGAGCCACGCCGCCGCCGTCGACGAGGCCAAGCGGGGTAAGGGGGTGGCCCTGGCCGTCGCCTTCGCGGTGACGAAGGACCTCGCCGAAGGTGATCTCCGTCAACTCGCCGGTCCTCAGCTCCCCGCGCGCGGCTCCTGGAACCTGCTCACCCTGCCCGACCGCGAAGTGGCGTCCGCTGCGGCGGAGTTGCGGCGGTTTGTCACCACGCCGCGGGCTACGCAGGCGATGTTGCGTGGGGCGGGGGTTACGGCGGGGCGGTTTCGGCCGGCTATTCATGTGACCTTGTGGAGTTGAGGGTTCCGTTGCGTCTGTAGTTGTTTTTCTGCCGGCCGGTGGGGGCTGGTCGCGCAGTTCCCCGCGCCCCTTCAGGGCGCCCACCTAGCCGTGCGATTTCGCCCGGCACCCGTAGCAGTGCGCCGAAACTGTCGGCCGGTAGTAGTAGGTCGATGTTCGGCAGGGCCGCCGTCATCGTCGTCGTGCGGGGGGCGTAACCGGGGGCGGCCGCACGGGGGTTGAGCCAGATCACCGTGTGGGCGCGGCGGCGTAGTCGGGCCATGGTGGTGGCGAGGCGGTGTGGTGGGTCGCCGTCCCAGCCGTCCGAGGCGATCAGTACGACCGCGCCGCGCAGGGTGCCGCCGTGGTGCGAGGTCAGGAGTGTGCTCAGGCAGTGGGCGATGCGGGTGCCGCCGAACCGGTCGGCGACCCGTTCCGTCGCCTCGTCGAACGCCTCCTGGGCCGAGTGGTGCGCGAGCACCGTGGTGAGCCGGGTCAGGGAGGTGGCGAACGCGAAGACCTCGGCGTGTGTCGTCAGCGTGAGGGCCCGCATCAGATGCAGACAGGCCACCGCCTGCGCCTGCATCGACCGGCTCACGTCGCACAGCACCACGACCCGGCGCGGCCGGTCCACCGGACCGGCCCTGACCAGCCGTACCGGTTCCCAACCGGTCCGCCGGGCCCGGGCCATGGTCTCCCGGATCGCCACCCGGTGGCCGCTCGCCCGCACGGCGTAGCGCCGGGTGCGGCGTACGGGCCACTCCCGCAGCCGTGCCTCCAGCAGGCGGCCGAGCAACTCGGCCTGCCCCGCGTCCAGTTCACTGAACGGCGTGTCCACTGCGGCCGCCAGCTCGCTGGGCAGGCGCTCCGGCATCGTCAGGGCGCGGTCCGCACGGTGTTCGGCGCCGTCGACGGCGGGCGGCAGGGTGACCCACGGCAGCCCGGAACCGCCGACGGGGTCACCGTCGCGAGTGTCGGCGCCCGCAGAGTCCTGGCCGCCGGCACCCGCACCGCGCCCGTTGCGGCGCGCGTTCGGGTCGAGGGCGAGTACGGACTGACCGAAGATCGTGTCGAAGACCCGGTCGAAGAGCGCGAGTTCGGGGTGGTCGCGTACGAGGGTGACGCGAGCCGTCCAGTACAACGAGGTGCGCGTCCTGGGCGGGGCGGCCGCGAGCGCGTCCACGAAGTCCCGGGTGCCGGTCAGACCCACCGGCACGCCGTGTTCCCTGAGCCGCGCGGCCAGCGCGGTCGCGAACGCGGCCCGGTCGACGGCGGGCAGCAACGGACCACTCGGTGTCATCGGACCAGCAGATAGACCACCACGGCGATGACGACGACCACACCGATGGCGGGGAGCAGCCGCTTGTACACGGACGCGCCGGCCACCTGCATCAGGTCCAGCGGCACGCTCGGCGCCGCCGGCTGCGACACGGGTGCCGTCGGCGCTGTCTCCGGTTCCGTCGGGATTGCCTCTGGTTCGGCCTCGGCTTCTTGCGTCGCCAGCAACTGTGTCTCCACGTTCGCCACGAACTGCGCGAACAGTTTCTCCGAGATCTCCTTGATCATGCCGCTGCCGAACTGGGCCAGCCTGCCGCTGATGTTGAGGTCCGTCACGACCGTCACGACCGTGCCCGCGCCCTCGCCGCGCAGCCGGGCGTCGACCGTCGCCGACGCGTTGCCGCCCCCGCGCATGTCCTTGCCGGCCGCGCTGATCACGGCGTGGTGGGCGCTCTCGTCCCGTTCCAGGAAGCGCGCCGTACCCGCGAACTGGCTGACCATGGGCCCGACTTTGACCCTGACCTTGCCCCGGTGGATGTCGCCGTCGACGCCGGTGAGTTCGGCACCGGGCATGCACGGGGCGAGGGCCTCCAGATCGGTGAGCGCCTGCCACGCCCGCTCGACCGGCACACCGACGCTGAACTCGTTGTCGATCTTCATGGTGTCCTCGCTTCTTCGGGGTAGCCGAGTGCGTCGAGGGCGCCGACGACGGCGGTGCGGTCGTCGGGGCTCTTGGCGACGGTGCTGAGCGTGCGGACGATGTCGTCGCGGGCCAGTCGCGCGACCCGCAGTGCCGCCAGGGCGGAGACCCAGTCGATGGCCTCCGCCATGCCGGGCGCCTTGTCGAGGTCCAACTCGCGCACCCGGCCGATGAATTCGGTCGTGGACGCGATCAGCGGCTCGTTCGCGGCCGGTACCGTACGGCGCAGGATCTCCGCCGTGCGTTCGGGCGTCGGGAAGTCGATCCAGTGGTAGAGGCAGCGTCTGCGCAGCGCGTCGTGGAGTTCTCGGCTGCGGTTGGAGGTGAGCACCACGACGGGCGGGCGTACGGCGGTGAAGGTGCCCAACTCCGGGATGCTGATGGCGGATTCGCCCAGGAACTCGAAGAGCAGCGCCTCGAACTCGTCGTCGGCCCGGTCGATCTCGTCGATCAACAGCACGGGCGGCAGTGGGCCTTGATGACGTACCGCACGCAGCAGGGGCCGGTCGAGGAGGAAGTCCTCGGTGAACAGGTCGGCGTCGGACAGCTCCCGTCCGTGCGTCTCGGTGAGCCGGACGGCGAGGAGTTGGCGCTGGTAGTTCCACTCGTACAGCGCCTCGCCCGCCGTCAGTCCCTCGTAGCACTGGAGCCGGATCAGCGGAGTGTCCAGCGCCTTGGCGAGTGCCTTCGCGGCACTGGTCTTGCCCACGCCGGGCTCGCCCTCCAGCAGCAGCGGCCGGTCGAGCAACGTGGCCAGGAGGAGGGCGGTCGCCGTGCCGTCGTCGACGAGGTGGCCGACCTCGTCGAGCCGCCGCCGTACGTCATCGGCGTCCGTGAAGAGTTCGCTCACCCGGTGGCCCGCCCACCCGGGGACCAGCGGTCCCGGCAGCCCGGACCGCAGAACCAGAACTCGCCCTCCCCGGTGGTGAGATGGGGTGTGTCGGGGCCCACGGTCACGGTCATGCCGCACACCGGGTCCACGGCCTGGGCAGGGTGCTCGGGCACGGGTGTCTTCGACGCGTGTACGACCCGCACCACGTCCGCCAGGATCGACAGCGCGATCTCCGGTGGCGTACGGGCGCCGATGTCCAGCCCGGCCGGAGCATGCACGCGGGACCGTTCCAACTCGGTCAGGCCGAGTTCGTCGAGGAGGGCGGCGGCACGGCGGTGGCTGGCGACCAGCGCGATGTGCCCGACGCCCGCGTCGAGGGCGGCGCGCAGGGACTCCGCGTCGCCGCGCCCCTGCCCTGCCACGATCACCGCCGACGTGTGGGCGGTGGGCGGGAGTTCGGGCAGGGAGCGTGCCGTGGCGTAGCCGAGCAGGGCGGCGAACGCGACGCAGGCCTCCGCGACCGGCGTGGTTCCGACGACCTCGATCAGTGGCGGCGGCAGCACCGGCTCCAGGAAGATCTCCAACGCGCCTCCGGACAGGCAGGGGTTGACCACGACCCGCGCCCCCGGCGTCTCGGGGAACTCGGCGTCCCCCTGCGGCAGGACGCGCAGCAGCAGCGGTCCGCCGTCGTGCAGGGCGCCGAGCGCGGCCGTACGCACGGAACCCTCGGCGCACTGGCCGCCGACGAAGCCGTCGATGGTGCCGTCGCCGTGCACGATGGCCTCGTCGCCGGGGTGTGCCGAGGCGGGCGCCTGGGCCCGCACCACGCGCGCGTGGACGAACGGCACGCGCCGCTCGGTGAGTTCGAGGGCGCGGGCACTCAACTTGCCGGTCATCACAGCCACCTTCAGATCGGCGGAGTCGGTCGGCCCTGCATCGCCTCCCACACCCGCGAGGGCGTGAGCGGCATGTCCGCGTGCCGGATGCCGTACGGCTTGAGCGCGTCGACCACCGCGTTGACGATGGCGGGCGGCGAGCCGACCGTCGCGGACTCCCCGACACCCTTGGCACCGATGGGGTGGTGCGGGGAGGGCGTGACGGTGAACCCGGTCTCCCAGTCGGGGACTTCGAGCGCGGTCGGGATCAGATAGTCCATCAGCGAGCCGCTGAGGCAGTTGCCGTCCTCGTCGAAGGAGATCATCTCCATCAGCGCCATGCCGACGCCGTCGGTGAGCCCGCCGTGCACCTGCCCCTCGATGATCATCGGGTTGATACGGGTGCCGCAGTCGTCGACCGCGACGAACCGGCGGACGGTCACCTTGGCCGTGCCCGGGTCGATGTCGACGACGCAGATGTAGGCGCCGTGCGGATAGGTGAGGTTCTCCGGGTTGTAGCAGATCTGCGCCTCCAACCCGCCCTCCACACCCTCGGGCAGATCGCCCGCGCCGTGCGCCCGCATCGCGATGGCCTGGATGGTGACCGAGGCCTCGGGGTCGCCCGCGACGTGGAAGGAGCCCTTCTCCCACTCCAGGTCGGCGACCGACACCTCCAGCATCGACGAGGCGATCAGGCGTGCTTTGTCCCGCACCTTGCGGGCGACCAGTGCCGCCGCCGCGCCCGAGACGGGCGTGGACCGGCTGCCGTAGGTGCCCAGGCCGAACGGTGTCTGGTCGGTGTCGCCGTGCACCACGTCGATGTCCTGCGGCGGGATGCCGAGTTCCTCGGCGACGATCTGCGCGAACGTCGTCTCGTGCCCCTGCCCCTGCGACTGAACCGACAGCCGTACGACCGCCTTTCCGGTCGGATGCACCCGCAGTTCGCAGCCGTCGGCCATGCCGAGGCCGAGGATGTCCATGTCCTTGCGGGGACCCGCGCCGACCGCCTCGGTGAAGAACGAGACGCCGATGCCCATGAGTTCACCGCGGGCCCGCTTCTCAGCCTGCTCGACGCGCAGGGCGTCGTAGCCGGCGAGTTCCTTCGCCAGTTCCATGGTGGGCGCGTAGTTGCCGGAGTCGTAGACCCAGCCCGTCTTGGTGCGGAAGGGGAACTGTTCGGGCCTGATGAAGTTCTTCATCCTCAACTCGATCGGATCCATGGCGAGTTCGTAGGCGAGGCAGTCGACGATCCGCTCGATCAGGTACACGGCCTCGGTGATGCGGAACGAGCAGGCGTACGCGACCCCGCCCGGCGCCTTGTTGGTGTAGACGGCGGTCATCTTGCAGTGGGCGGCCTCGATGTCGTAGCTGCCGGTGAAGACGCCGAAGAATCCGGCCGGGTACTTCACGGGAGCGGCTGTTCCGTTGAACGCGCCGTGGTCGGCGAGGACTTGGGTGCGGACGGCGAGGATCCTGCCGTCGCGGGTGGCCGCGATCTCGCCGCGCATCACGTAGTCGCGGGCGAAGCCGGTGCTGATGAGGTTCTCCGCGCGGTCCTCCATCCACTTCACCGGCTTGCCGATGAGGAGTGAGCCGACGATCGCGCACACGTAACCGGGGTAGATCGGCACCTTGTTGCCGAAGCCGCCGCCGATGTCGGGGGAGACGACCCGGATCTTGTGCTCCGGCAGCCCGGCGACGATCGCGTAGAGGGTGCGGTGGGCGTGCGGGGCCTGGGTGGTGGACCACAGGGTGAGCCTGCCGTCGACCTGGTCGTAGTCCGCGACCGCGCCGCACGTCTCCATCGGGGCCGGGTGCACGCGCGGGTAGACGATGTCCTCGGTGACCACGACGTCCGCGCGGGCGAAGACGGCCTCGGTCTCGGCCTCGTCGCCGGTCTCCCAGTCGAAGCAGTGGTTGTCGGCCTTGCCCTCCAGGTCGTCGCGGATGACGGGCGCGTCGGGGGAGAGGGCGGTACGGACGTCGATCACCGGGTCCAGCGGCTCGTACTCGACGTCGATCAACTCCAGCGCGTCCCGGGCCGCGTAGCGGTCCTCGGCCACGACGAAGGCGACCTCCTGGCCCTGGAAGCGGACCTTGTCGGTGGCCAGGACCGCCTGCACGTCGTTCGAGAGGGTCGGCATCCACGCCAGGCCCTTCTCGGCGAGCATCGCGCCGGTGACGACCAGCCGGACCTTGGGGTGGGCCTCGGCGAGGGTGGTGTCGACGGAGAGGACGCGGGCGTGCGCGAACGGCGAGCGGAGGATGGCCAGATGGAGCATGCCGGGCAGGTCGAGGTCGTCGACGTAGCGGCCCTTGCCGCGGACGAAGCGCGGGTCCTCCTTGCGGAGCATCCGGCCGTGGCCGCAGGGCTTCTTGTCGTTGTCGACGAAGGCGGTGCGGTGGCCGTTCTCGGAGACGGCGGTCATGACGCGCTCCCTGAGGTGGCCTGTGCGTCAAGGGAAGTTCGGGTCCCCGCCTCCTCGGCCGCCGCCCACCGGACGGAGCGGACAATGGTGGCATAGCCGGTGCAGCGGCAGATCTGCCCGGAGATCGCCTCCCGGATCTCCGTGTCGGAGGGGTCGGGGTTGCGGTCCAGCAGCGCACGCGCCGTCATCATCATGCCGGGGGTGCAGAAGCCGCACTGGAGGCCGTGGCACTCGACGAACCCGCGCTGCACCGGGTCGAGTTCACCGTTCTGTTCGAGTCCCTCGACCGTGCGCACCTCGTGTCCGCCCGCCATCGCGGCAAGGACGGTGCAGGACTTGACCGGTTCGCCGTCCAACCACACCACGCACGTACCGCAGTTGCTGGTGTCGCACCCCCAGTGGGTGCCGGTCAACCGGAGGTGGTCGCGCAGGAAGTGGACCAGCAGCAGCCGCCCCTCTATCTCCCGGGTGACCTCATCGCCATTGACGACCATGCTGACCTGCATGATCACACCTCCTGTCCGTCGATGCGGGCCACGGCCCGGCGCAGCACGCGCACGGTCAACTCCCGTGCCAGATGCCGTTTGTACTCGGCGCTGCCGCGTCGGTCGGTCACCGGAGAGCTAGCCTCGGCGGCGATGTCCCCGGCCTGTCCGAACAGTTCCTCGGTCGGGCGATGGCCGCGCAGGGCGTCGGCGATGCCGGGGATGCCCGCCGTGTTCGGTCCTACGGCGGCAAGTCCCACCCGGGCGTCGGCGATCAGTCCGTCGCCGTCCAGCCACACCGCGGCACCTGCCGATACCACCGCCCAGTCACCGGCCCGGCGTTCGACCTTCTCGTAGGCGCTGGACCCGTTCGGGCGGACCGGGAAGCGGACCTCGGTGAGGATCTCCGCGTCGCCCACGGCGGTCTCGTACGGTCCCCGGTGGAAGTCCTCCATGGACACCACCCGTTCGCCGTCCCTGCCCTGGATCACGCAACTCGCGTCGAGCGTGGTGCAGACCGCGGAGAGGTCCTCGGAGGGGTCGGCCTGGCACAGGGAGCCGCCGAGCGTGCCCCGGTTGCGCACCACGGGGTCGGCGATGACGCGTTCGGCGTCGCGGAACACCGGGAAGGCGGCGGCGAGTTCGTCCGACTCCAGCAGCTCGCGGTGGCGGGTCATCGCGCCGATGCGGATCAGCCCGGGTTCGACGCGGACGTAACCCAGCTCGTCGTGCAGGTCGTTGATGTCGATCAGGTACTCGAAGTTGGCCAGCCGCAACTTCATCATCGGGATCAGACTGTGCCCGCCGGCCACCAGCCGTGCCGTGTCGCCCAGGCGGTCGAGCAGCGCGACCGCCTCACCGACGCTGCCGACCCGCTGGTACTCGAACGGAGCGGGAACCTGCATACCGCAATCCCCCTGTCCTGCACGGCGGTTGGCCGGTCGGCCGGGCGCCGCGTCCGGGCCTCATTGGGCGCCCGGCGGACAGGGGTGTCAACGGCTGGTTAACCGTTCACTTAAGTTGCTTGCCCCGGGGCAGCGGGCAGGTCGTCGAGGAAGTCCGCCGAGGGGACGTAGAAAAGGTTTCCGGTGATGGCCGTGGAGAAGTCCAGGATGCGGTCGTGGGACGCGGAGTCGGTGCCCAGGAACATGTTGCGCAGCATCTGCTCGGTGACCGAGGGCGTGCGGGCGTAGCCGATGAAGTAGGTGCCGAACTCGCCCTGAGCCGCGCTGCCGAACGGCATGTTGTCGCGCAGGATCTTCCGTTCCGTGCCGTCCGGGCCGGTGATGACGTTCAGCGCGATGTGCGAGTCGGCCGGCTTGACGTCGTCGTCCATCTCCATGTTGGTCAACTTGCTGCGCCCGATGGCCCGTTCCTGCTGCTCCACCGGCAGCGCGTTCCAGGACGCCATGTCGTGGACGTACTTCTGCACGATCACATAGCTGCCGCCCGCGAACTCCGGGTCCTCGCCGCCGATCACCACCGCCTCGCGGGCCGCCCGCCCGACCGGGTTCTCGGTGCCGTCGACGAAGCCCAGCAGATCGCGCACGTCGAAGTACTGGAACCCGGACACCTCGTCGGCCACGGCGACCGCACCGCTCAGCCGCCCCATGATCTCGGCGGCCAACTCGAAGCACAGGTCGGCCCGTACGGCCTTGATGTGGAAGAGCAGGTCGCCCGGGGTGGAGACGGCCGTGTGGCGGTCGCCGACGAGTTCGCGGAACGGATGCAGCTCGGCGGGGCGCGGACCGGCGAACAGCCGGTCCCACACCTGTGACCCGATGCCGGTCACACAGCTGAGCCGCCCGTCCGGCGCGCGGAACCCGATGGACCGGATCAACCCGCCCAGATCTTTGAGGAGTTGGCGCACCGTCTCCTCGCCGCCCGGCTCCACGGTGACGACGAGGAAGGTCGCGCTGGGCGTCAGTGACTCCAGCACCGCCTGCGTCGTCGGGACGATTCCCTCGTCGCTGCTGCCGTCCGTGCGCTCGACCGAGCCGTCCACTGTCATGTACGTCATGCCTCCGCGGTGTCCTGGGAGGTGCCGGCCACCGGCACCTTGAGGTTCACCCGAGTTTCCCAGTACGGGCGTCCTGCCACAGGTCGACCCCGCCGTCGACGGCGTACGAGTCGATCTCGGCCAGTTCCTCGGCGCTGAAGGCGAGGTTGTCCAGCGCGGCCACGTTCTGTTCGAGCTGCTCCGTACGGGACGCGCCGATGACGAGCGAGGTGACCCGCTCGTCGCGCAGCGCCCAGGCGAGCGCCATCTGCGCCAGGGTCTGACCGCGCCGCCCCGCGATGTCGTTCAGCGCGCGCAGCCGCCGGACCATGTCCTCCGTCAGCCAGCCCGCGTCGAACGACGTGCCCTGCGCGGCCCGCGACCCCTCCGGGATCCCGTCCAGGTACCGCCCGGTCAGCAGCCCCTGCGACAGCGCCGTGAACCCGATGACCCCGAAGCCGTCGTCCCGCGCGGCGTCGAGCAGCCCGTCGTCCTCGATCCACCGGTTGAGCATGTTGTACGACGGCTGGTGGATGAGGAGCGGTGTGCCCAGCTCGCGGAGGATGGCGGCGGCCTCACGGGAGCGCTCCGCGTCGTAGGAGGAGATGCCGACGTAGAGGGCCTTGCCCTGGCGGACGGCGGTGTCCAAGGCGCCCATGGTCTCTTCGAGCGGGGTGCCGGCGTCGAGGCGGTGGGAGTAGAAGATGTCCACGTAGTCGAGGCCCGTGCGCTTCAGCGACTGGTCCAGCGAGGCGAGGACGTACTTGCGGGAGCCGCCGCCCTGACCGTACGGACCGGGCCACATGTCCCAGCCGGCCTTCGTGGAGACCACCAGCTCGTCCCGGTACGGTGCGAGGTCCTGCTTCAGCAGCCGGCCGAAGTTGGACTCGGCGGCGCCGTAGGGCGGGCCGTAGTTGTTCGCCAGGTCGTGGTGGGTGATGCCGAGGTCGAAGGCGCGCAGCGCGATCTCGCGCTGCGTCTCGAACGGCCGGTCGTCACCGAAGTTGTGCCAGTAGCCCAGCGACAGCAGGGGCAGGTCGAGCCCCGAGCGGCCGGTGCGGCGGTAGCGCATGGTGCCGTTGTAACGCTCAGGATCTGCGACGTGGGTCATCGGGGGGTCTCCGCGAGGTGCATGAGGGGGTGGTGTCGCCGGGGTGATCGACATGTCCACTGTGCCCCCGCGCGATTCCCGAGTCCAACCGTTCCTCGCCATGGGATTCAGCGATGCCGTCGTTGAATCCGGTGCCTCGGAGGAGTTGGAGCGGGTCCGCGGAGCGGGAGGCCCGTGAGATCGCGGCGCGAGGCGACGCGCTTCGGAGTGTGACGGAGGGATCACTTCCGGATTGCATTCCGGAAGGTGATCTTGGGCAGTGATGCGGACGTTTGTGGTTGCCTCCCTCACGAGGAGATCAGTTGAGCACCCCCGTCACCTCATCCGCCGACGCCCCCGCTCCCACCCCCGCCCCGACCGCTCCCGGCGGCCTGCCCCTGATCGGACACGGCCACCGGCTGGCCCGCGACCCGCTGCCGTTCATCACCTCGCTGCGCGAGCACGGCAGCGTCGTCCGCATACGCATCGGTCCCACCCCCGCCTACGTGGTCACCGACCCCGCCCTGACCCGGCGGGTCCTGGTGACCGACGCCGCGGACTTCACCAAGGGCGGGAAGATCATCGACGCGCTGCGGGTCTTCTTCGGCGACGGGCTGGCCACCGTCGCCGACGGGGACACGCATCTGCGCAACCGGCGTCTGATGCAGCCGATGTTCAACAAGGCGCACATCGCCGAACGCGGCGACGCCATGATCGAACGGGTACGGGCGCTCGTCGCCGCCTGGCCCGCGGGGCAGCCCCGCGATGTGTACGCGGACATGAACGCGATCACCCTGGCCGCGTTCCTGGTGGCCCTCTTCGGCACCGATTTGCCGGGGCAACTGGCGGGCGAGTTCACCGCCCTCATGCCGGCCATCATGGAAGGAACGATTCGGCAGACCATCCTCCCGGCCTGGGTGACCCGCCTGCCACTGCCCATGAACCGCGCCCACGCCGAGCGGGTCGCCCGGCTGCGCGCGCTGATCGACCAGGCCATCGACCACCACGGCACCGGTGACGCGGCACCCGCCGAGGCGACGGGCTGCCCGCACGCGGACCGGGGCGAGAAGAAGCCCGGCCTCTTCGAGACCCTGCTGGCGGCGGAGGAGTCGCTGGGCCGTCAGCAGCTCCAGGACGAGGCCATCACCCTGCTGACCGGAGCGATCGAGACCACCGGCACCACGCTGGCCTGGACGCTCTACGAGATCACCCGGAACCCCGACATCGAGCGACGGCTGCGCGAGGAACTGGACTCGGTGTGCGGCGACCGGCCCCTGCGCCACGAGGACCTCGATCAACTCCCGTACTCCCGAAGGGTTTTGCAGGAGGCCATCCGAAAATACGGGCCCGCCTGGATGGTGACCAGAACCGCCGCCCGTGACGTCGACCTGGGCGGCCACCGCATCCCCCGGGGCGCCGACGTGATCTGGAGCCCCTACCTGCACCAGCACGACCCGGACCACTTCCCCGACCCCGACACCTTCGACCCGGACCGCTGGACACCCGAGCGCGCCCCGGCCACGCGGGGCTCCTTCCTCGCCTTCGGCGACGGCCGCCGCAAGTGCATCGGCGAGAACTTCGCCTGGGCCGAACTCCAGATCATCCTCGCGACCGTCCTGCGGACCTGGCCCCGCCTGGAACTCACCTCGCGTCCGCCCCGCGCCCAGGCCGTCGTGACCGTCAAGCCCGACACGATGACCATGGCGTTCCTGCCGTCGACCGCCCCGGCGTAGTCGCGCCCGGGACCGGGGTGCCCGTGACCTTCCGGGGCGCGGGCACCCGCGTCGGCCTCCGGCCGTACCGTGCGGGCGGACCGCTCAGCGGACCGCAGACGTTTGGCGGCCCCTCACTCGTCCTTAGGGTCCTCTCCATGAACAGCGACATATCGGAGAGCCGCGACGAGGGCCCGCTGCGGATCGGCGTGCGCGTCCCGCCCTGCGACCGGGCGGACCGGGTGGCCCGGACCGTACGGCGGGCCGAGGAGCTCGGCTTCGACCAAGTGTGGTTCCCCGACTCGCAGTTGCTGTGGCGGGACGTGTTCACCACACTCACCGCGGCCGCCTTCGCCACCGAGCGCATCGGCCTCGGCACCGCCGTCACCAACCTCGCCACCCGGCACCCGTCCGTCGTCGCGTCGGCCGCCCGCAGCGTCGCCGAACTCGCGCCCGGCCGGTTCACCCTCGGCCTCGGCGTCGGCAACAGCTCCGTCGCACCGATCGGCCTGCGCCAGACCGGCTCGGCGGAACTGCGCGAGGGCCTGAGCATGCTGCGGGCCCTGCTCGACGGGCGCGACTGGGACTTCGAGGGCAAGGTCCGCTCACGGCTGCGCGACCCCCAGCCGTCCGTGCCGCTGCATCTCGCGGCGAGCGGGCCGCGCAACCTGCGCCTCGCCGGTGAGATCGCCGACGGCGTCATCCTGCTCAGCGGAGTCTCACCGCGCACCCTGGCCGCCGCCACCGCCCGGGTGCGGGAGGGCGCGGAATCGGCCGGCCGGAGCGCGGAGGCGTTCCCGGTGACCGTGTCCGCGTTCTGCGCGGTGACCGACGACATCGAGGCCGAGGCCCGCCTGATCAAACCGATCTGCGCCTCGATCGCCCAGAACGGCGGCGCGTCCTTCCTCGCCCTCGCCGGCATCGACGTGGACGTCCCGGCGACAGTGGAGGGCGTCTACCCGGACCTCGTGCACGCCGAGGACTGGGACGCGGCCGTCAGAATCTGCTCGGCCTGGATCAGCGACGAGGCGGCCGTCCGCTTCGCCGAGGAGTTCTGCCTGATCGGCACGGCCGCACAGATCACCCAACGCCTGCGCACCCTGCGCGAGTTGGGCGTCACCGACGTCTTCCTCCAGCACGTCGGCTCCTACGACCTGCCCACCGACCTGATCGAGACCGTCGGCTCCTCGGTCCTGCCGGCCCTCCGCCGGGGATGAGACCGTCAGTGGGTTCCCGCCGCGGGCAGCAGATCCTTGCGTACGACGCCGTCCTGGACGACACACACGATGTTGCCGGGATCGCCGAGCACGCCGATGTCCGCGAGCGGGTCGCCGTCGCACAGAATCAGGTCGGCGGTCTTGCCGACGGTCAGGGTGCCGAGCCGGTCGGACAGGCCCAGAAGCTCGGCCGAGGTGCGGGTACCGGCGACGATCGCCGTCATCGGGTCCATGCCGAGGTCCACGAGGAAGCGCAGCTCCAGCAGGTTCTGGCCGTGCGGGCAGACCGCCGCGTCGGTGCCGAGCGCGATGCGGGCGCCCTGGTCGATGGCGCGGGCGATGTTCTCCTTGGTGATGCCCGACCAGCGGACCTTCTTCTGGTAGTGGTGCTCCGGCATCAGGTCCTTGTCGATACCCGCGAACACCGTGGACAGCGTCGGCACGACGAACGTGCCCCGCTCGCCCGCCAGGTCCAGCGCCCGCTCGTCCAGGCCGTAGCCGTGCTCGATGCTGGTGACACCGCCGAGGATGGCGTTGATGATGCCCGCGGTGCCCTGCGCGTGGGCGGCGACCGGCTTGCCGCCGTGGCGTCGGCACTCGTCCACCACGGCCCGGATCTCCTCCTCCATCAGCCCCTCGTCCTCGGGCTGGTCGTAGGGGCTGGCCATGCCGCCGGACGCGCAGATCTTGACCACGTCGGCGCCCGCGCGGAGCACCTTGCGCACGGCGAGCCGGGACTCGTCCACGGTGTCGGCCAGTTCGGCCATCTCGCCGCCGCTGAGGTCGGTGCCGTCCAGCATGCGGAAGTCGGCGTGCCCGCCGGTGTGGCTGATGATCCGTACGGCGGTGTGCAGCCGGGGGCCGACGATCCGCCCGGTCTCCACGGCCGTACGGAACCCGGTGGACAGTCCGCCCAGGTCACGGGCGGTGGTGATGCCCGCGTCCAGGGTCTGCCGCAGCCGGGTCGCGGTGTCGTAGGTGACGAGGACCGGATCGAGTTCGCCGCGCCGCCCGGGAGGCGAGCCCTGCGCGTACGCGAGGTGGGTGTGGCAGTCGAAGAACCCGGGGAGCACGGTCCGGCCGCCGGCGTCGATGATCCGCACCGCGGAGCCGTCACCGGGCACGGGTGGGGCCGTAGCCGCTGGTCCGGCGTAGGTGATCGTTCCCTCCGCGTCCGCGACGACGACGGCGTCGGTCACCGGGAGCGCACCGGTACCGTCGACGAGGCGGGCGTTCTCGACGCGCAAAATGGTCCGAAAGGTCTCTTGCGTCATGGCATCCGTCATGGTGGGGCCGAATCACTCCTCGGTATCAGGAACCTCGGTGTCGGGGAACCTCGCTATCAGGAACAGGCGAAAGGGAGTCTGCAATGGACGAGATAACCCCGCGCTACGGTGCAGCTTCCGATCCTGATTTCAGTCGGGCGCGCAGGAATACGCCGTCCCAGGAGGCGCAGGATTTCGCTGCCGCGGATCTCGACGAACTGGACCGCGGAGTCGTGCACGCGCTACAGATCCACCCCCGCGCCCCGTGGACCCTGGTCGGCGACGTCCTCGGCGTGAACCCGGTGACGGCGGCCCGGCGCTGGCAGCGGCTGGAGGAGGCCGGGCTCGCGTGGGTGACCGCCTACCCGAGGCTGTCGGACTCCCGGATCGTGGTGACGGGCATCGTCGAGGTCGACACCGAGCCCGGCGTCGCGGAGGACGTGGCCCGCGCGCTCGCCGCCGAGCACGCCGTGGCCAACGTCAAGATCACGGCCGGCGGCCGCGACGTCGTGACCGCCGTACAGACCCGGGACCTCGACGAACTCGCCCACCTCACCACCCGCCTCTTCCAGCAGACACCGGGCGTCCGCGCCACCCGCACGCACGTCTCCACCGGCGTCCCCACCGAGGGCAGCCGCTGGCGCCTGCGCAGCCTCGACGCGGCCCAGTGCGCGCGCATCGAGGCGAGCCACGCCTCCGACATCCCGCCCGACCCGGGCACCGCGAGCACCACGCCCTGGGACTCCCTGGACGCGCAGATCCTCGAACTCCTCAGCTCCGACGGCCGGATGTCGATCCGCGCCCTGGCGACCGCCACCGGCGTCGGCGTCACCACGGTCCGCCGCAGACTCCAGTCGCTGCTGGCCTCCCGTGTGAGCCTGCGCTGCGACCTCGCCCGGCGGCTGTCCGGCTGGCCACTGGCGGCGGTGTACTTCGCGTCCGTGCCCGCCCTGCACCTGGAGGAGACCAGCCGCGTCCTGTCGGGCATACGGGAGGTCCGCTCGTGCGCGATCACCGCGGGCCCGCACAACCTCGTCATCGACGTCTGGCTGCGCGCGCTGGCCGACGTGCACACCTTCGAGGCACATCTGTCGCGCAGGCTGCCACGTCTGGTGATCGACGACCGCTCGGTGGTCCTGCGGACGGTGAAGCACATGGGCCGGATCCTGGACCGCGACGGCCGCTGCGTCGGCGTCGTCCCCCTGCGCGAACCCCAGGGAAGCCACCTCCCCACCGACAGCCTCCTCGCCGTACCGGACGACAAGCGCCTCTGGCGATAACACCGGGCACCTCGAACCACCCCCTTCCTGAAGGCAGTTGAGGAGCACTGATGCGGTCCACGTACATCCCCGGCGCCGGCGGCCACCTGCGCTGGATCGACCTCCCGGGCGACGGCCCCGCACGGGTGTACCTCCACGGACTGGGCTGCGCGGGCTCGGCCGACTTCACGGGGATCGCGGCTCTCCACGGCGGACGGTCGATCGTCGTCGACCTCCTGGGACACGGCTTCAGTGACCGCCCGCAGGACTTCCCCGGCACGCTGGAGGCGCACGCCGAGACGGTCGCCGCTCTCCTGGACCACGAGGGCATCAAGGACACGGTCCTCGTCGGACACTCGATGGGCGGCGCCATCGCGATCGTCCTCGCGGCGACCCGCCCCGACCTGGCCTCCCGGCTCATCGTCGCCGAGCCCAACCTGCGCGCGGGCGGCGGACTCTACAGCGCGGCCATCGCCGCCCAGTCCGAGGAGGACTTCGTCAGCCGCGGATACCGCACGGTCCTGTCGACACTGGACCCCGACTACGCCGCCCGCGTCCGCACGTCGGACCCCGCGATCCTCCACCGCAGCGCCGTCAGCCTGGTACGCGGGACGACTCCGGGCACGGCGGAGCTCTTCTACGGCCTTCCCCAGCCCCGGGTGATGCTGATCGGCACCCGCAGCCGCCCCTACGCGGACGAGCCCGCCGTACGGCAGGCCGGCATCCCGGTCGTAGACGTCCCCGACGCGGGCCACCACATGATGCGCGACAACCCCGAGGGGTTCGTGGCGGCCTTGGCCGAGAGCGGTGCGGGGGCAGGTGCTAGAGGGGAGCGCGGAGGGAGTCGTAGCGAGCGAGTCGGGTCGTGATGACGCTCGATGCCTGGGTGAGGGCGGTGAGCAGGCGGGTGATCCTGCTGCCCGCCGTGGGCGCGATGACCGACAGCGCGCCCAGGTAGGCGCCGCCCGCACCGCGCACGGGAACCGCGACGGCGAGGTAGCCGAGGCGCCGCTCCTCGACCTCGACGGCGTAGCCCTGCTCCCGAACGCGCTTGAGTTCACCCGGCAGTTGGGCCGGGCCGAGCGTGTGCGGGGTGCAGCGGACCATCTGGGGGAGGACGCTCGCGAGCGGGTACTGCTCGGGGAGAAGCGCCAGGGTGAGCTTGCCCGCGGCGGTGCTGTGCAGTTGCAGGCGTCGGCCGTCGGCGGTGGACCGGGCGTGATTGCGGTGCGTGCCGAGGTTCTCGACGCAGAGCAGCTCGGAGTCGTGCGGGATCGCCAGGATCACGGCGTTGTCCAGGGTCTGCGCGAGGCCCTCGATCACCGGCCTGGCCGCCTCGCGCAGGGTGCGCTGCTGCGGAGAGCGCAGGCCCATCGTGTAAAGCCGTACGCCCAGGCGGTAGTTGCAGCCGTCCCGCTCCAGGAAGTCGGTGGCGACGAGTTCTTGGCACAACCGGTGCACAGTGGCCTTCGCGATGCCGGTACGCGACCTCAGCTCGGCGAGGCCCAGCGAGAAGTCGTCGTCACCGAAGGCCGACAGGATCAGACTCACCTTGCCGAGCACCGAGTTGGGCCGCTCGCCGGACTCCCGGACCGCGCCGGCGGTGGTCATCCCGCCGCCACCCAGTCCAGGATGTGCCGGGAGAACTCCCCGGGGAGCTGCTCCGGCACGGGGACATGTCCACCGGGAATGACCCGGGTCTCGCAGCCGGCGTCGGCGAACTTCTCCAGGCCCGGCATCGAGAAGTGGTCGCCGGACGCGCAGACGGCGAGGGTGCGGGCGGTGACGAGGGGCAGCCGCTGGTCCATCATCGAACCCCGTACCGCCACGTGCCCTTCCTCGACCCGGTCCAGCACGGTCAGCGCGTCGATCATGAACCGGTTGAGGGCGGCCTCCTCGCCGGGCTCGTAGAACTCCCGCCTGCGGTTCCAGAGTTCGATGAGGTGTGAGCCGTCGGGCTGCGGGACGACGTGGTCGACGGCCTTGCGCCGGCCGGCCGAGCGGCGCTTCTCCTCGTCGATGAAGGGGGTCGCGGACAGGAACAGACTCGCCACCCGCTTCTGGTGGCGCGCGGCGAGTTCCACCGCGATGACCCCGCCGGTGTGATGGCCCACGAGATGGAAGCGCTCCAGGCCGAGTTCCTCGATCAGCGCGTCGGCCGCGTCGGCGAACCGGTCGATCGAGTGCGGCCCGTCGGGTTTCGCGGAGGCCCCGAAACCCAGGGTGTCCATGGCGATGGCCCGGTGCGTGGCCCCGACATAGGGGAGTACATCCAGGTACTCGGTCCAGGAGCGCGGTGTCTGATGGAGCATCAGAACCGGTTCGCCCGTGCCGCATTCGACATAGTGCAGCTGACCGAACGGGCTCGATACGTAGCCGCGGTGCAGCGTGTCCGTCATGAGTGACCCCCTGGTTTGTGGCACGCGGTCAGATGGCCGGGTGCCTGTTCGGTGAGCGCGGGGCGTTCGCTGCGGCAGTGGTCGTCGGCCAGCCAGCAGCGGGAGGAGAAGGGGCAGCCGGTCGGAATGTCGGTCGGCGAGGGCAACTCGCCCTTGAGGACGATCTGTTCGCCCGGCCCGGTGTCATCGCCGGGTTCGAGGACCGAGGAGAGCAGTGCCATCGAGTACGGGTGCTGCGGAGCCTCGAACAACTGCTGTGCCGGGGCGATCTCGACGATCGAGCCGAGGTACATAACTGCCACCCTCTGACTGAGGTGGCGGACCACGCCGAGGTTGTGCGAGATGAACAAGTAGGCGATGCGGTCCCGCTGTTGGATCTCCTGGAGCAGATTGAGGATCTGTGCCTGGATGGAGACGTCCAGCGCCGACGTCGGCTCGTCGAGGACGATCACCGACGGCTGCGGGGCCAACGCCCGGGCGAGCGCGAGGCGTTGACGCTGACCGCCGGAGAACTCGTGCGGATAACGGCCGGCCGCCGCCGAGTCGAGGCCGACCTCCTCCAGGACTTCCGCCAGCCGCTCGCGGCGCTCGGTGCGCGGCACCCCGCGGGCCCGCAGCGGCTCCTCGATGCTGGAGCCCACCGGCAACCGGGGGTTCAGCGAGCCGTTGGGATCCTGGAACACCATCTGCACCGCACGCCGGAACGCCTTGAGGTCGGCGCTCTTCGGCTTGTGCGTCATGTCCTTGCCCTCGAAGCGCACGGCGCCCCGCGTGGGCCGGTACAGCCTGGTGGCGATCCGGCCGAGCGTGCTCTTGCCGCACCCGGACTCGCCGACCAGGCCGACCGTCTCACCAGGGTTCAGGGCCAGCGAGATGTCGTCCACGGCCCGGACACCGGAACGGCCCGGGCGACGGCCGAACTCGTGGCCGATACCGGCGAGTTCGAGCAGTGGCGGCACTTCGGTGTCCGCCGTAGGCGGCGGAGCCGTCGGTTCGGCCACTGTCAGATCCAGTCGCGATTCACTCATCGTTTCCTCCGGCTGCGGTCGGGGCGTCCTCGATGTCACGCCAGCAGCGCGACACCCACCCTTCGCCGACGGGCCGCAACGGCTGGGGCTCGGCGCAGGCGTCGGCGGCCAGCGGACAGCGCGGCGCGAAGCGGCACCCGGGCAACCGGCGGGCGTCGTCCGTGAGTTGGCCGCGGATCGCGGTGAGCGGGGTGCCGTCGCCCTCCCGCATCCGGGGCACCGCCGCGAGCAGCGCCCGCGTGTACGGATGCCGGGGCGCGTTCAGCACCTGCTCGACCGTGCCGGACTCCACCGCCTGACCGGCGTACATCACCTGCACGCGGCTGCACATGGCGGTGATGACACCGAGGTCGTGCGAGATGAGCAGCATCCCCATGCCGTGCTCCTCCTGGAGCGAGCGCAGCAGTCGGAGGATCTCGGCCTGCACGGTGACGTCGAGGGCGGTCGTCGGTTCGTCGGCCAGCAGCAGGCGCGGGCTGCCCGCCATCGCGATGGCGATGACCACGCGCTGGCGCATGCCGCCGGACAGCTCGTGCGGGAACTGCCTGGCCCGGCGCTCGGGAGAGGGGATCTCCACCAGGCGCAGCAGGTCCACGGCCCGCTCCTGTGCTTCCTTCCGGCCGGCCTTGCCGTGGATGCGCAACACCTCGGCGACCTGCGCGCCGACCCGCATGCACGGGTTGAGCGAGGTCATGGGCTCCTGGAAGACCATGGCCACGCGGTCGCCGCGCAGGTTCTCCAACTCCTTGGGCGCGCTGCCCAGCAGATCCGTGCCGCACGCCTCCAGCCGGTCGGCGCGGACGTCGGCGCCCGAGCCCAGCAGCCCCATGGCGGCGAGGGCGACGCTGGACTTGCCGCAGCCGCTCTCGCCGATCAGGCCCACCACTTCGCCTTGTTCGACGCGGAGATCCACGCCGGAGACGACGTCCGAGCCGCCGAATCCGATGTGCAGTCCGGAGACGTCGAGGACCGGCCCCGTGCCACCGGGCTCGGTGGCACGGGCGGGCGTCAAGGTGTCGGCCTTCACTGGGACAGCCAGGCGTTTTTGAGGTTGAGGCGGGTCGCCGTCGCGTCCGGCTGGTAGCCGTGCAGCTTGTCGCTCCACGCCTCGCCCCGCACCGCCTTGGCGTACGGCACCAGGAGGTAGGCCTCGTCGGCGATGTACTGGGCGAGCTGGTGGTAGAGCGTGACCCGCTTCGCGTTGTTCTGCTCGCTCTTCGCGGCGGCCATCAGGTCCCACAGGTGCTGGTCCTTGACCTTGGTCGCCGGGCTGCCCTTGGCGAACCACAGGTCCAGGTACTGGCTCGGGTCCGCGTTGAGCACGCTGGTCATCATCACCATGTCGGTGTACTCGCCGGCCAGCACCTTCGGCACGACACTCGCGAACGGCACGAGTTTGAGGTTGAGCGTGATGCCCACCTTGGACAGCTGCGCCTTCATCAGCTCCATGGCGGAGATGTCGGGGCCGTAGGCCGGGTCGCTGGGGGCGAGCAGTTCGATGGTGACCTTGCTCTTGCCCGCTTCCTTGAGGAGCGCGATGGCCTTGCTCTGGTTCTGCTTGTACATCGGGTCGGCGGTGGTGGGCGTGATGCCGTACGGGTCCTGCGGCGGGATGACGTAGCCGAAGGTGGCCGAGCCGCTGCCCAGCGTCTTGATCAGGGTCTCGCGGTCGATGGCGAGGTTGAACGCCTCCCGGACCCGCTTGTCGGCGAGGGGTCCGCTGAGGGTGTTCATGTTGAGCCAGATGCTGGAGACGATGGGTCCGTTCGCCTCGGTGACACCGCTGGTGGTCTTGACGTCGCTCACCATGCGCAGGTCGCGGAAGGACAGCAGCTGCACCGAGTTGGAGCGCAGCGAGGCGACGCGCGAGGTCTCGTCGGGGATGAGCCGGTAGATCACCGTGTCGAGGTACGGCTTCGGCTTGTCCCAGTAGCCCTTGTGGCCGGAGAGCTCGATGGAGATGCCCTTCGACCACTTCTTCAGGGCGAAGGGGCCGGTGCCGTTCTCCGTCTGCTTGAGCTGGTTGCCGGTGCGGGACGTCGTCCACTTCTTGCTCATGATGGCGCCGCTCCACGGGCGGGCCAGGAAGTTGTACAGCGACGGCTGCGGGGTGCTGAGCTTGATCTCGATGGTGCTGGCGTCCGGCGCGGTCACCGTCTTGATCTTGTACTGCTGGGTGTACGGCGACTTGATCGAGGGGTCCATCAGCCGCTCCAGGCTGAAGATCACGTCGTCGGTGGTGAGCTTGGTGCCGTCGTGGAAGGTGATCCCGTCGCGGAGCGTGAACCGGTAGGTGGTGGAGTCCACCTGCTGGTAGCTCTTCGCGAGCCCGGGCTTGATCTGGCCCTTGCTGTCCAGGCTCAGCAGGCCCTCGTAGAACTGGGCGACGATCTGCTGGTCGAAGTAGGCCTGGGCCACCTGCGGGTCGAAGCCGACCGTGGGCTCCCCGTCGAGCCCGATGGTGAGGGTGCCGCCGCTGACCGGCTTCCCGGAGGTCTTGGTGGCCGTGGTGGCCGTACCGCCGCAGGCCGCCAGCATCAGGCCGGCGAGTGTGCTGCCGCCGAGGGCCAGCGCGTTTCTGCGGGAGAGGGTGTGGTTCGTCATCATGACCGCCTGTTTCTCAAGAACGTGAGGGTGAGGTGACGTGGTGCGGGCGCCTGTTCAGGGCGTGCGGCGCCTGCCGCGCGGGTTGAGCTGTTCCTGTAGGCCGTCGGAGATGAGGCCGAAGGCCGCCGTGGCGATGGCCAGGGTGATGCCGGGGACGATCACCAGCAGCGGGTCGTCCTTCATATAGCGCTGACCCTCGAAGATCATCCGGCCCCAGCTGGGCGTCGGCGGCTGGATGCCGAGGCCCAGATAGCTCAGGGACGCCTCGACCAGGACGCAGGTCGCCGCGGTGTTGGCGTACTGGACGAGCGCGGAGGACAGCACGTTCGGCAGTACATGGCGGCCGATGATCACGGGAGTGGGTACGCCGGCGATGCGCGCCGCCGACACGAAGTCCCGCTCGCGCACGGTGAGCGCCGGAGCACGCACGATCCGCGCGAAGTACGGCACGAAGATCAGGCCCATGCCCCCGATGAGGACCCACATGCCCGGGCTGAAGACCGACACCAGCACAAGTGCCAGCAGCACGGAGGGAATCGACATCGCGGTGTCCATCGCCGCCATCAGGACCGCGTCCAGGCGCCGGGCGTTGTAGCCGGCGACGAGACCGATCGGGACGCCGATCAGCGCGGCGAGGGTGGTCGCCCCGAAGGCCACCATGAGGGACTGCCGGGCCGCCCCGAAGGTCCGGGTGAACAGGTCACGGCCGAGGTTGTCGGTGCCCAGCCAGTGACTCCCCGAGGGGCCGGTGAGCAGCGAGTCGCCGACGTCCGTCGTCGAGTAGCGGCCGAAGAACCCGATGAGCAGGGACAGCAGCACGATCGCGACGAGGACGCACACCCCCGTGGTCAGCGTCGCGTTCCAGCCGAGGCGGGGCCGCAGTCGTCGTCGCGCCGGTGCCACGGTGACGGCGGGCGCGGTGGATTCAACCGTCACGGCGAGCTCCAGTCGTCCGGATGCGGGGGTCGATGAGGGGGTAGACCAGGTCGGTCACCAGGTTGATCAGCACATAGGAGGCGCCCAGCGCGAGGATCGCGCCCTGGATCACCGTGAAGTCGTGCTGCGTGATGGAGTTGACGATCAGCGAGCCGAGCCCGGGGAGCGCGAAGACCTGCTCGACGATCACGGTGCCGCCGACCAGCACCCCGAGCTGGAGGCCACCTGCGGTGACCACGGGTACCAGCGCGTTGCGCAGCGCGTGCCGCAGCATCAGCCGCCGTCGCCCCGCGCCCTTCGCCGCCGCCGTCCGCATGAAGTCCTGGCCCTCCACGTCGAGGACGGCGGCCCGCATGTAGCGGCAGAGCGTCGCGCCGAACGGGATGCCCAGGGCGATCGCAGGGAGCAGCAGCACCTGGAGATTGAGCAGTGGGTCCTGCGAGAACGGCACGAACGAGAACAGCGGCCAGGTCGGTGCGAGCGTGCTCACCAGGAGGACCATCACCGTGCCGACCACGAACGGCGGGACGGCGAGCCCCATGAATGCCGCGCTGTTGACCAGCCGGTCCTTGGCGCGCCCCTGGTGCATCGCCGACCAGATGCCCGCCGGGATGCCCCACAGGACCGCGATCACCGCCGCGTAGACGGCGAGTTCGAGGCTCACCGGGAGGCGGGCCGCGACCTGGGCGCCGACGCTCTGCCCGTCCAGCAGGGACGAGCCCAGGTCGCCCCGGACGGCGTGCCCGATCCACGTGAGGTACTGCGACCACACGGGCTGGTCGAGACCCAGCTGCTGGGTGATCTGGGCGCGCAGCTGGGGCGTCGAGTTCTCGCCGGCGATCAGGGCCGCCGGATCACCGGGGACCAGATGCGCCAGGGCGAACACGATGGCGCTGAGGCAGAGGACCACCGCGAGCGAGCGGACCACACGGATCGACAGATAACGCAGCACTGGATCTCTCCCCTTATATCGCGGCGGCCGGCGCCGAGGCCCGGGGCGTCGTACGGGTCGGTTCGGAGGGACGGAGTCGCGCGGCCAGCGCGCCGGGGACGGAACCGGCCGCGTTCGGGTCGAAGACCCGGCCCTCGCGGAACACCGCGCGCAGCCGCCGCCGGTCGGTGAGCACGCCCAGATCGGCCAGCGGGTCACCGTCCACCAGCAGCAGATCCGCCCACATGCCCGGCGCGACCGTCCCCGTCCTGGACCCGAGACCGAGGGCCTCGGCGGCGGCGGAGGTCGACGCGACCAGGACCTCGGCCGGCGTCATGCCGATCTGCTCGTGCAGCAGCACCAGTTCGCGGGCGTGATTCCCGAAAAGCATCGTGTTCGACGAGTCGCTGCCCGTGATGATCCGCACCCCGGCCCGATAGGCCCGCCGTACGGACATCAGCCGGCGCTCGCGGAGCAACTCCGCCTTGTCCAACTGCTCGGTCACCAGGCCGCGTTGGCGCCCGTGCTCCGTCATGAACTCGCTGATCGACAGGGTCGGGCAGAGGAACGTGCCCTGTTCCAGCATCAGCTCGACGAGGTCCTCGTCGAGGTCGGAGCCGTGCTCCAGCGTGTCCACCCCGGCGACCAGCGCGGCCGTGATCCCGGCCCGGGTGTGCGCGTGGGCCGCCACCCGCAGGTCCAGGGCGTGCGCCTCGTCGACGATCGCGTCGATCTCGGCGTCCGTGTAGTTGCGCCACGAGGTCTTGTCGCCGACGGAGAGCGTGCCGCCGCTCGTGCAGATCTTGATCAGGTCCACGCCCATCCGGGCGTACTCCCGGACCCGCTTGCGGCACTCGTCCGCGCCGTCGGCCGGCGGCCACATCCGCTTCTCGTCCAGGGTCGCCGGGCAGAACATGTCGCCGTGCCCCGCGGTCATGCCCACGAGACCGGAGGCCACGACCCGCGCCCCGTCGAGGACGTGCTCGTCCATCACGTGCTTGACCGCCACCTCGGGCAGCGAACCGGCCGTGTCCCGGACCGTGGTGAAACCGGACCGCAGCGCCTCACGGGCGTTGGCCGCGGCATGCAGGGTCTGCTCCTCCGTCGACGTCAGCATGTTCCACAGCTGCACGTCCTGCGGGCGGGTGCCCGCGTTGGACCGCAGGTGCACATGGCAGTCGACGAGACCGGGCAGCAGGGTCGTCCCCCGCAGGTCGTACACCGTGTCCGAGGGGGTCGTCGCCACGCTGTCCGCGTCTCCCACCTCGGTGATCACGGTGCCGTCGATCACCACGGTCGCGTTCGTCCGTGCGGCACCTCCGGTGCCGTCGATCAACGTCATTCCGGCCAGGACTGTTCGCTCCGTCATAGGACCGTGTTCACTCCTTTCCGTGGGAACTGGTAAGGAGGAGTGTGGGCGGGCAAGGATTTGCCTGTGTTGCGGTGCAGCTTTCGCTTGGAATTCCCTCGGGGCGCGCAGGATTGCGCCACCCCTGGAAACGCAGATTTGAGCCACTCGCCGGAAATCACAGGGCGCTAACGAACGCCGTGTCGGCGCCCACCGGCCCCACGGCGGTCGCCCCGCCGGGGGTGCCGAGCGGTGTCGTGCGACCGGACAGGGGCTCCTCGAAGAAGCGGCGGTTGTCGGCGCGGAACTCCGGGTCGGCGAGCCGGTCGACGGTGATCGCCTGCTCGGGGCAGGCCGTCTCGCAGGCGCCGCAGTCGATGCACTCCACGGGGTTGATGTAGAGCTTGCGCTCGCCCTCGTAGATGCAGTCGACCGGGCACTCCTCCATGCAGGACCGGTCCATGATGTCGACGCAGGCCGATCCGATGACGTAGGCCATGTCAGTTCTCCTTCTCGGTGGAATGGCCGGGGAACAGCGCGGCCTCGGGGTCGATGACGGTGGCCGCGTTGTTCACGGCGGTGGCGGCCTCGCCGAAGCCGACGGAGATCAGCCGCACCTTGCCCGGGTAGTCGGTGATGTCGCCGGCGGCGAACACGCGCGGCAGATTGGTCGCCATGCGGGTGTCGACGGCGATCCGCCGCGCCCGGAGTTCGAGCCCCCAGTTTTGGAGCGGTCCAAGATCGGCGATGAAACCGAGCGCGGCGACGACCGTACGGGCGGGCAGCAGCCGGACGGTCTTCTCGACCCGGTGCCGCACCTCGACCTTCTCCACCCCCAACTCGCCGTGCAGGGCGCTCACTTCGGAGTCGGTGATGATCTCGATGCCGAGCGCGCGCACCTTCTCCACGCTCGCCGCGTGCGCCCGGAACCGTGCGTTGCGATGGACGAGGGTGACGGACCGGGCGATCGGGGCGAGCAGCGCCGCCCAGTCGAAGGCGCTGTCCCCGCCGCCGACGACGACCACGTCGTGACCGGTGTGGGCGGCCGGGTCCGGCACGAAGTACACCTGCCCGCGCCCGAGAAAGTCCTCTCCCGCCGGAAGAGCCCGGGGCGTGAACGTCCCCACCCCGCCCGTGATCACAACTGCCCCCGCCCGTACGACGGTTCCCGCGTCGGAACGGACGACGGGACGGCCCTCGCGGTCGTGGGCCAGGTCCACCGCCCGCTCCCCGAGGAGGTAGCGGACGTCGTACAGCGCCGCCTGCGCGACCAGGTTGTCGACGAGGTCGCGGCCCCGTACCGACGGGAATCCGGCGATGTCGAAGATGGGCTTCTCCGGGTACATCGCGCTGATCTGGCCGCCGCACTGAGGCAGCACGTCCATGACGGTGACGCGCAGTCCGCGGAAGCCGGCGTAGTAGGCGCCGTAGAGGCCGGACGGGCCGGCGCCGATGATCAGGATGTCGGTCTCGATCACCGGTGACTGGACCGGCGCATCAATAGGAACGCTCATGGTTCAGGAGCGTAGGAACGGACCGCTCCAGGCCCAATGGAACCGGTCCGGCTGCCGGGACGGGGGTCAGACGAGGGCGATTTGGACCGTTCCCGTGACACAGGGAGTGCCGTCGGCCTTGAGGACGGCGACCTCCAGGGACACCCGGGCGCCCTCCACCGCCTGGACGGTTCCGGTCCAGGTGAGGGGCTCACCTGCCACGGCGGTCGTACGGTTGCGCCAACTCACCGTCTCCAGAAGGGAGTTCGGCCCGGCCCACGCCAACGCGTACCGGGTGAGGGTCTCGCCGTGCAGGGTGGACTGTACGACGGCACCCGGGAAGCCCTCCGAGGCCGCGAACCCGGCGTCGTAGTGGATGCGATGGGAGTTCCACGACACGGCGCTGAAGCGGAAGAGTTGGACCGTGCTGTGCGTGTACCGCTGCGGCGGGCAGATGTCACCGGCGACGGGCGGGTTCATGGGGCTCCGGGGGAGTCGAGTGCTTCCATCACGACGATCGTCTCGTCCACGGCGGTCAGTTCGGTGCCGTCCGCCGAGGTGAAGCGGGTGGTGAGGCCGAGCAGCACGAAGGCACCGGAGCGGCCCTGCTTGCGCTCGGCGGAGGTGACCGCCCGCGAGGCGGTGACACGGCTGCCCGCGACCGGGCCCCGGAGCAGCCGCACGGTCTGGCCGCCGTGCACCTGGCGGACCGGCAGGCCCATGGTGCACGGCGACTCCCGGGCGGCCAGCCCGTCCGGCCTCAACTCCCGTTCGGGAGGCCCGTCTTCCCAGCTCATCGTGGCGGCGAGGAAGAGGGCGGGAGCCTCGACGGGCTCGCCCGTCGCCTCCCGTTTCCGGGCCCGGTCGATGTAGTCGGCGTCGTTCAGCGCGGCGGCGTACCGGCAGAAGTCCTTGACGGTGACCGTGCCGCAGTCCTCGTCCTCCCACCGGTCCACGAGACTCCGGGCCCGCGTCAGCACCTCGTCCAGGACGTTCACAGCGCCGACCTCAGCGACCGGCCGATACCCAGACCCGCGGTGCGCAGCGCGCTGGCGTGCGCGGCGGCGTCCACGCGGTAGGTCGGGGCGGTGATCGAGAGGGCGCCGGCGAGGGTGTTCTGCCGGCCGAAGACCGGCACGGCCATGCTCATGTAGCCGAGTCTGACCTCTTCCGCCTCGGTCGCGATGCCCTCCTCCCGGATGCGCTCCACCTGGCCGCGCAGCCGCCCGGGAGAGGTGATCGTGTGCCGGGTGAACGGTTTCAGCCCGTTCCTGATCACCTCCCCGAACAGGGCGGCGGGGGAGAAGGCCAGGATCGCCTTGCCGGTGGCGGTGCAGTAGAGCGGGAGCCGGCCCGCCACCCGGGACTCCTCGCTCAGGCCCCGGTGCGGCAGGATCTTCTCCAAGTAGACGACATCCAGGCCGTCGTGGATCGCGAAGTGGATCGTCTCCTGCGTGGCGAGCAGCAGATCCTCCATGTACGGCTGCGCCACCTCGCGCAGGATCCGCTGCCGGTGCACCCGCTGCCCGATCTCGAACAGCCTGAGCCCGAGCCGGTAGTCGCACCCCGCCCGCTCCAACAGCCCCCAGACGACCAGCTCTTGGCACAGCCGGTGCACGGTGGCCTTCGCGACTCCGGTACGGCGCACAAGATCCGCGAGGGAGAGCGACTCGTCGTCGACGGTGAACGCCTCCAGGATGGGCCGCACCTTGCCGAGGACGGAGTTCATCGAGTCGGGGGGCGCGGACGCGGACACGGCTGAACCTGTGACGGGAGGCGGGGGAGAGTAGGCCGCGGCGCGGGCGATCGGGACGACGGTCATGGCGGACACCTCACGATCAACGGTTACAGCGGGAACAGCCGGGACACCGAAGCCAATTGGCGGATATCAGCCGGCGGACGACGACTCGGCGAGGAACGCGAGACTCAGCGGGTTGTACAGGCTCGCCTTCTCATGTTGCGGCCAGTGTCCGCACTCGGTGAAGATCTCCAGCCGGGCCCCGGGAATCGCGGCGGCGATCGCCTCGGCCTCCGGGACGTCCCCGAGCGGGTTCTTGTTGCCCCACACCACCAGCGTCGGCGACTTGATGCGCGCCATGCGGTCGGGGCGGAGCAGATTGCGCTCACGGGCCTCGACCTCCTGGAGCGCCAGCAGGTTGTGCAGGTTCTCCTGGAACTCGGGGTGGTGGTAGATCTCGTAGCGCACCTGGGTCAGCTCCTCGCCCAGGTCCTCGTCCCACTCCGCCCACAGCAGCGCCAGCCGGTCGCGGGTGTACGAGATCTCCGGCTCCATGGCCGCGGCGCGCGTCGAGGTCTTGAGTCGCTCCATCACCGCCGGGTTGATCTTCGTGCCGCCCATGCACAGGAGTTGGAGGGAGGAGACCCGGTCCGGGTACTCGCTCGCGGCCCAGGATCCGACCCAGCCGCCCAGCGACTCGCCGACCAGGTGCGCGCGTTCGGCGCCCACCGCGTCGAGGTACGCCATCAAGTGGTCGACGTACGCCGGGATTTCACCGGGACGGTCGGGCTTGCCGGTGTAGCCGTGGCCGAGCATGTCGATGGCGTGGCAGCGGTAACCGGCCTCGGCGTGTGCCGGGATGTTGCGGACGAACGCCTCCAGGTGACCGGTCGTGCCGTGCAGGAACACGACGTGCTCGCCGTCCTCGGGGCCGGCCTGGAGAGCGCGGGTGGTGACATCGCCGGTCTCGACGTACGCGTGGCGGTAGTCGATGCCCGAGAGTTCGGTCCAGATGCTCATGACTGCCTTACTGCCTTTCGGTGGGGGCCAGTTGGGGATCGAGGACGGCTACGCCCATCCCGGTGAGCCACTCGGGCATCGGCTCGTAGGCCAGCCGACGTCCCGGAATGTGGTCGAGCACCGCCGACATGAGCAGCCAAGTACGCAGCTCCTGGGCGCCGTTGCCCGCGACCTTCTCCAGCTCCTCGGTGGTGTACTCGGTGATGCGACGCGTCTCACCGCGCTCGACGAGGGAGAGGAAGTCGTTGTCGAACTCGGGGTTGAGCGCGGCTTCGGCGGCGCGGATGATCTCGCGGCGCCGGCCGTCGTAGTCCTGCCAGTTCTCCCGGCCGTTCAGCCAGGCGCCGACCATGAACTCCTCGTCGTCGCCGTGCGGTTCGCGCCAGTCCGGCCAGGGCAGCCGGTGCGAGAGCCCGCCCGAACCGACCACCGCGACGCGCCGGTCCCCGGGGAAGGCGAGGACGGCGTCCCGGATCGCGCGGCCCAACTCCTCGCAGCGCGTGAGAGTGGGCAGCGGAGGGGCGAAGACGTTCACGACGATCGGCACGATCTCCACGTCCATGCCCTCGAAGAGGTACTGGATGGCGTGCGACTGGCCGTGGTCGATCTGGAGTCTGGCAGAGAACGCCGGGTCGAAACTCCCGCTCTCGACAAGGGAGTTGGCGAGGTGCCGGGCCAGCGGGACGTCCACCGGCTGCGGGCCCTTCGGGGTGCCCGACTCGCCGCTCGCGACGCACTCCCCGACCCCGATCGTGAAGCTCGGGATCAGGTCCAGCCAGAAGCCGCGGAAGTGGTTGGAGCCGACCAGGATCACCGTGTCGGGGCGGGCGGCGAGGAGTGCCTCCCGGGCCTCGGTGAGCGCGTCGCGGAACCGCTCGGCCCGGTCCTTGTGGAGGGTCTGCTCCCAGTGGGTGTTCATCAGGGTGCTGTGCGAGGCGCCCACGCCCAGGACGATCTCGGTCATGCCGTCGTTCCTTCCGAGAGGGATGCCACTTCGGCGCGGGACCGGGTCACGGTGTCGATCGCCGTGCGGATCAGATGGCGCGTGAGCTTCTCCATCGCCCGCACGGAGACGGTGTTCATCCCGCGCGCGAAGTCGATGTCGAACAGCGAGTCCGTGACCTTCGGCATGCCGACCCGCACGGTCGGGATGCCGCGCCCGCGCAGGATGTTGGCGTCGGTTGCCCCGCTGTTGCCCCGGATCACCTCGTGCTCGCGCCCCTCGAAGGCGGCCCAACTCGCCGTCGCGCTACGGCAGATCCAGCTGTCAGGGTCGGTGCGCGTCCCGGGGATCGCCAGGACCATCTCGGCGTCGACATGGATGCCGGGGTTCTTCTCGCGGAGGGTGTCGATGGCCGCGAGGAACTCCCGCTTGGCCTGCATCGGGGTCGTGTCCGGGGCGATGCGCAGGTCCACCATGAGGGTGCAGGACGCCGGTGTCACCGCCGCCATCCGGGGCCAACCGCCCTGTATCGAGGAGACGATGCCCTGCGGTGCGACCGTGCCGGAGGTGTGCCGGTCGGCGTACTCGACGAACCACTCCTCCAGGTGCCGGGCGACCTCACCGGCGCGGGCGACGGGGTTGTCGTAGGGGAGGCGGTGGCGGGAGCCGACGTAGGTGTGGGTGCCGTGGACCGTGACCTCGAACCAGACGAGGCCGACCTCGTCCCAGGAGACCGTCCAGCCGGGCTTGGCGATGAGGGCGTAGTCGGTCCAGACGCCTTGTTCGAGGAGGTACGAACAGCCCGCGCCCTGGCCGGTGTTGATGCGGGTGGAGCCGGGGCGGGCGTTGGTGGGCATGCCGCCCGCGCCGAACGCCGCGACCAGGTCGCCGGTGAGTGGGATGCCGGCCAGGGCGATCGCCTCGGCGGCCATCATCACGCAGGCCGCGTGGCCCTTCGGGTTGGAGGCGCCGAGGCCGACGACGAGGTCGTCGTGGACGGTGGCGCGCGGGCGCATGTCGTCCCGCAACTCCGGCCCGATCCACGGGAGATCCTCGCTCTCCTCGCCCACCGTCAGGGTGTCGATCGGCGCGTAGAGCATGAGGTCGGGGCCGGTGCCGTCGCCGGAGAGCCGAGCCCAGGCGTTGGCCTGCCGGTCGTCCAACGGCTGAACCGTGGCTCGGCAACCGGCGGCCGTCAGGGTCGCGGCGATGTGCTCCGCGAGAGGGCCCTCGTCGCCGGTGGGGCTCGGGATGTCGACGAGCCCGGTGATCAGCTCGCGCAACCGGTCGCCGGTGACCTGCCGCCAGGCGTCCTCGACCCAGCCGCGCCGTTCGGCGTCGAGTCCGGCCAACTCGCCTGCGCCGCTCATTGGTTGATCCTGTGGACCTGGGTCATGGTGGTGCGCTCGAAGCGCTTCTTGGCGAGCGGGAGCCCGATGGCGATACCCGCTCCGATCAGCAGGGTGAGCAGGGTGCGGCCCATGGTCATGCCTTCTTCTCGTCGGAACCGGTGTCGGCGGAACTGGTGTCTGCGTCGGGGCCGGCGAGTTTCTTGCCGTACTCCTGCTCGCTGAGGTTCCGCCAGGCGGTCAGCGAGATGTCGGGGCGGTAGAGCTTCTCCGGGGGCGCGTCGGTGATGTCGACCATCCACGCGTCCTGGCCGGAGAACTGGCCGTGGAACAACCAGCGGATCGCGCCGAGGTACTTGGCGTAGAAACGCAGGGTGTCCCAGCCCTCGGTGAAGTTGACCATCACGCCGACATAGCGGTGGTTGTCCTGGTCGACGGGGACGTAGAACTCGTAGTGGATGAAGTTCGGGTACGCGATGCGCAGCACACCCGGCATCGACAGGGACGCGAAGCCGGGGAACTCCTGGGCCTCGATCGTCGGGTTCACCTTGTCGGGCTTGCCCGTGTTGCCGATGTTGAAGGCCTCCTTCGGCGGCTGGGCCTTCCACCAGCGCTTGTTGGTCCAGCGGCCGACCCCGGGGAAGTCCGCCTCCCAGTACACCTCGTCCTGGACGCGGTAGATCCAGCGGCCCTTGGGGACGACACGTGTGATGTTCCAGGTGGGCATCGGCTTGAACAGGCGCCAAAGCGCCGTGCGGTGCAGGTACTTGGCGTGTCCCTCGTCGAAGCCGTTCTCGCAGGCGAAGCGCCAGTTGCCGCCGCGCGGGTCGATCCGGCCGCCCATCACGAAGGCGTTCTCGACGAGTTCCTCGGGCAACTGCGAATCGATGGAGTGCGGTTCCTCGTCGGCGAGCGGGATGTACACCCACACCATGCCGAGGCGCTCTTCGACCGGGTACGTCCGCACCGAGACCTTGCCGGTCAGCCGGCAGCCGGGCCCGTCGGTGATGACCGCGGCGAGCTTGCCGGTGGGCAGGTCGAAGGTCCAGCCGTGGTACGGGCAGCTGATCGTGCCGGGGAACTGCTGGTCGCCCTCGGAGAGCGGGACGCCGCGGTGCGGGCAGCGGTTGTGCAGCGCGTACGCTGTGTCGCCGTCCCGGATCAGCGTGATCTTCTCGCCGCAGATCGTGAACGGGAGCGGATCGGCGGTGATCTGGCTGGACCAGGTGACCGGGTACCAGTAGCCGCGGAAGCCCGTGCCCGCCGCGTCGTAGTGCGGCCACGACTTCCAGTCCTGCCGGCCGGGCTCACCAGTTGGTCTGCGGCGGCTCCGGACCGGGGGCTGGGTGTCGGGAGAGTCGTCGACCGTCATCGTGCGCGTCCTCCTGCTGCCGGGATGCCTGTCCGGCGAGCATGCGACGGAGCGGCGGATCCGCCCAAGGGACCCGTCCCGCTGAGCAGACCGCACCGCGCGGACCGGCCGGGAGAGCGGTCCTCACCTGCGCGTCCCGTTCAGCGGACCCTCGTCGATGCGCGAGCGACACCCGCCGTTCTACGGTGCGCCAGTTCCCGTGCCGCCCCCCACCGACCAGCCGAAGCCCGCGGTCACCCGTCGACCCCCCGAGGTACTCATGGAGACACGGTCCACGACACGAACCCCCCTCGCAGGCCCCACCGCCCTCGCCGTCGCACTCCTCACGCTCACCGCGTGCGGCGCGGGCACCACCGACTCGGCCGCGGGCTCCGGCTCCGGCAAGAACGCCGCGGGCCCCACCATCCGCATCGGCGTCGGCATCGACGCCTCGTACGCGCCCTTCTTCCTCGCCGACGCGAAAGGCCTCTGGGCCAAGCACGGAGTGAACGTCCAGCTCGTCCAGTTCGGACAGGGCAGCGAGGGCGTCAACAACCTCGTCGCGGGTCAGGTCCAGATGTCCGGCAACTCGGACACCACTACGATCAGCATGCTGCCCCAAGACCCCGACCTGCGCTCCCTGTTGGTCTACGAGCAGTCCGGCCAGTACCTCAAGGTCGTCCTCGGCCCGAAGGTCAAGTCCCCTTCGCAGATACGCAAGATGGCCGTGGCGCCCGGGCTGTCCGAGCTCGCGGCGACCCGGTTCCTGGAGTCCAGGAACATCGACCCGAAGTCGGTCGAGTTCATCACCGCGGACCCGCCCGAGATCCCGGCCCTCATGCAGAAGGGCGACGTCGACGCGTACGTCCTGTGGGAACCCTGGCCCACCAAAGGCGTCGCGCAGGGCGGCCGGATCCTGGAGAACACCGGTGCCTACGGCCTGAGTTACTCCCAGTGGCTGCTCACCAGCGCGGCCTGGCTGAAGGCCAATCCCGATACCGCCAGCAAGGTCGCCGAGACCCTTCAGGAGGCGGCCCGGCTGACCGAGAGCGACCCGAAGGCCGCGGCCGAGGCGACCGAGAAGGCCGTGAAGGTCCCGGCGGCCCAGACGCTGACCGCCATCAAGGAAATCGACTTCGGGACCCGCGACTTCACCGCCGCGGACCTCAAGTCGTACGCGGACACCGCCAAGTTCTTCGTGGACACCGGCAAGGTCAAGGCCCAGCCGGATGTCACGACGGCGGTCCAACGCGGTTGGTTCGCCCAGCACTTGAAGGGATCGTCATGACAGAGATGGTGGACACCGACCTGCCGAAGGTCCGCGGCGCCGCCCTGTGCGCGGACGGCGTCGGCATCCGCTTCGACTCCTTCCAGGCCGTCCGGAACATCTCCCTCGACATAGCCGCCGGCGAGTTCCTGTGTCTGCTCGGCCCGAGCGGCTGCGGCAAGTCCACGCTGCTGTCGGCGATGGCCGGCTTCGTGCCCGTGGACGAGGGCAGCCTCAGCGTCGGCGGGGCCCGGATCACCGGCCCCGACCCGGAGTTGGGGATGGTCTTCCAGAGCAGCGAGGCACTGTTCGACTGGATGACGATCCGTCAGAACGTCGCCTTCGGCCCCCGCATGCGCGGCGCCTCACGCGCCGAACAGACGAAGCTGGCCGACGAATACCTCGGTCTGGTGGGGCTACGCCACTGCACGGACCGCTTCCCGGGCCAGCTCAGCGGCGGCATGCGCCAACGCGTCCAGATCGCCCGAGTGTTGGCCAACGAACCCGGCGTCGTCCTGATGGACGAACCCTTCGGCGCGCTCGACGCACAGACCCGGCAGGTGATGCAGGAGGAGACCGACCGCATCTGGCGCGCCTCCGGCTGCACCGTCGTCTTCGTCACCCACGACATCGACGAGGCGATCCTGCTGGCCGACCGGATCGCCGTCATGACCGCGGGCCCGGCGGCCTCGGTGAAGTCCGTCTACCCGGTCGACCTCCCCAGGCCGCGCGACGAGGACGATCCGTCCGCCGTCGAACTCCGTCGCCAACTACGGGAGGACATAGGCGAAGAGGTCCGCAAGGCCCTGCGCGACCAGGGACTCGACGACCGGTCGCCCGACACCGAGGAGGACGCCCGATGACCGTCGCGACGGCTGCCGCTACTGGCAGTACGGAGGCCGGCAAACGCCCGACCTGGGCAACCGCAAGCCGCCTGCGCGCACTCGGCATGTACACCCTGTCCGTCCTCGTCGGCCTCGCCGTCTGGCAACTGCTGGCGATGGCGTACGGCTCCTCGCTCGTCGCCTCCCCGAGCGAAACCCTCAGCGCGGCACGGCAGTTGGCGTCGGACGGCACACTGACCAACTCGATCATCGCCTCCAGCCGCCGCATCCTGATCGGCTGGGGACTCGGCGTCCTCGTGGGCGCACCGGTGGGCCTGCTGGTGGGACAGGTCCCGGTGGTCCGCCAACTCCTGGAGCCCTACATCGAGTTCTTCCGGTTCATCCCACCGGTCGCCTTCGTGACCCTGGCCGTGGTGTGGCTCGGCATCGGAGAGTCGTCGAAGGTCGTCCTGATCTTCTACACGGCCGTCTTCATCGTCACGGTCAACACCAGCGCCGGCGTCATGGCGGTGAGCGAGTCCAAGCTGCGCGCGGCCCGGAACCTGGGCGCGAACCGCCGTCAGATCCTGCGGAGCATCGTGCTGCCCTCGACCGTGCCGCACATCGTCACCGGCGCCCGCCTCGCCATGGGCAACAGCTTCCTGACCATCGTCTCCGCCGAGATCGTCGCCTCCCAGGTCGGACTCGGCTCGTTGATCTGGACCTCTCGCAACTACGGGCGGATCGACTGGGTCTTCGTCGGGATCATCACCCTGGGAATCCTCGGGTTCGTCTTCGACCGCGTCCTGCGGATCGTCGCGTCTCGCGTTCTGCGTCGATACGGAGTGAAGTTGTGACGACCGCCAAGTCCCGCGCCCTGGTCCTGGAGAGCTTCGGCTCGCTGCCCCGCCTGGTGGAGCGCCCGGTGCCGGAGCCCCGCCCCGGCCACACCCTCGTACGGATGCGGGCGGCCCAAGTGGGACACCTCGATCTGAACGTCGTGGACGGCAAGTTCGGCATCCTCCCCGACCTGCCGGCCGTGCCGGGCACCACGGGCTGCGGGGTCGTCCTCGCCTCGGACACCCACCCCGAGGGCACTCTGGTCCGCCTCGGCGGCAAGGCCATCGGCCTGCGCCGCGACGGCTGTTGGGCGGAGCACGCGGTGGTGCCGGACGCCGCGGTGGAGGCTGTGGAGGAGGGTACGGACCCTGCGCTGGCGTGCAGTTGGTTCTCACCGGTCGGTACGGCGTGGGCGGCGGTGCACGCGGTGGCGGACGTCCGGCCCGGGGAGCGGGTACTCGTGACCGGTGCGGCGGGCGCGGTGGGGGCGATGGCGGTGCAGGTCGCCGCGCGGGCCGGGGCGGAAGTCGTCGGAGTGGTCGGGCGTCCGGCCAAGCTCGCCCACGTTCCGGCACCCGCGAAGGCCGTCCTCGCCTCCGAACTGTCCGCCGAGTCCGTGGGCGGCCCGGTCGACGTGGTCATCGACACGGTCGGCGGACCGGTCCTGCGCGACGCGCTCCCGCTCGTCCGCCCGCGTGGCCGGGTCGCGCTCGTCGGCTACACCGCAGGACGCGAATTCACCGTCGACCTCGCGGACTTCCTGCTCGCCGACGTGTCCCTGCTGCCGGTGAACCTGATGACGCGCGGCAAAGAGGTCGCGGCGGACGCGGAGGGCCTGCTGGCGGAGCTGCGGACGGGGGCACTGACCCTGGAGATCGAGCGGCACGGCATCGACGCGTTCGCCGAGGCGGCGGAGCGGCTGCGGAGCGGGGAGGCGATCGGCAAGGTGGTGCTGGACCTCGACTGAAAGTCCTCAACGCCCCCTGGCGTGACTGGTGTTGCGTCCTTCGGTGAACCAGATCGCGGCATCGGGCGTCTCTCTCTTCGCCCCTGCCCCACAGCAGTCACCGAAGGCGCGGCTCATGCCGCTGACAGGAGAGTTCACCGTGATCGACCGTGACCACGAGCGGTCCGACGACCAGTCCCACCCCGCCGCCCCCTGGTGGTGGGGACTCGGGCCGATCGGAGCGGTCGGTCTCGTCGTCCTCGGGATCGCGGCGGCCCTCTGGTCGTTCCTCCACCTGCCCGGCACCACCGAGAACCAGGCGGTCGACTACTACCGGGCGAGCAGGGTCGTCGCCATCGGCCTGGTCGTGGCCGGCACCGCCCTCCTGGGCCGCATCCGCACCCGCGCGTCCGACAAGGACGCGACGGCACCGCGGGAACACGAAGCGGCCTGACGACGAGCGGCCCATTCGATCCCGGTTCTCACCCCAGGACGACCACCGCCCGCCCCCGGCAGCACACCACCTCACCGGAACCACAGCGCTCGACCAGATCCAAGGTGATCTCACCGCCAACCGCGTCTACAGAGCGCACGGTTCCGGTCACCACCAGCCGATCCCCGACGCGGGCCGGCGCCCGATTCCGCCACCCCACCTCCCGGACCTGCCCACCCGCACCCGCGAACTCCGCCGCCGCACGGTGGAACAGGCAGCCGTGCAGCTGGGCCATGACGACCGGCCCCGTCAGCCCCTCCGACCGGGCGAACTCTGTGTCGTAGTGGATGAGATGGGCGTTACGGGTCACGGCGCCGAACCGCAGCAGCCTGATCGCGTCGGGGGTCAGCTCGACGGGCAACACGGCCTGCCCCACGACGACTTGGCGTTCCCGGCGGCCCGTCATCGGACGATGAACCTCTCCGTGACCTCGACCAAAGTTCCGCGTTCCGCGCCGTACACCTTCTCCATCGTGAAGAGGAGGAATCCCTCGCCAACTCCTTTGCGTTCCACGGCAGTCAGCGCGCGCCGCAGTTCGATCAGGTCACCCGCCCGCACCGCGTCGACCCATCGCACGTCCTGGCCGCCCGCCATCAGCCGGACGTCGAGCCCGTCGGTGCCGGGGACCTCGTCGCGGTACATGCCGTCCGGCCGGAACTCCGCCGCGTGGGCGCCGGGCGCCCCGCGCAGCAGGCTCACCACGTACATGGGGTGGACGGCGAAGTCGGCGCGGGCGGGATCGACGAGATACGGTGCGCGCTCCCCGGCCGCCCGCGCGAACTCCGCCGCGTCCTCGGCCCGTACGACACCCAACGACCGCCGCTCCCACCTCCCCACCAAGGCGAGGGCCCGCTCCTCGGCCAGCTCCAACACGGCGTTCCTGATCACGAGTTGACTCCCCTCTGGGCCCGGACTCTCCGGACGCTAAGGACCACCCCGCCCGACCGCCACGGAACCGGCCCGCTCAGTGGACCGTTCCACTTGGGCGGGGTCCGCCGCCGCCCCACCATCAGCACATGGACCTCATGGACATCCAGGCGCCCCCGGAGGGCACCTACGCGGAAGCGGACGGCGTCAAGTACCACTACGTCGAGCTGGGGGAGGGCAGCCCCACGGTCTTCCTGCACGGCGGCGGCCCCGGATGCACCGGCTGGTCGGACTTCGGCCAGGTGGCACGGCTGTTCGCGACGGATCGCCGCTGCCTGCTCGTCGACATCCTCCAGTACGGCAAGTCCGCCAAGCCCGTCATCGAGGGCCCCATGTGGGACTACCACGCGGCCAAGACCGTCGCCCTCCTCGATGAACTCGGCATCGACCGCGCCGACTTCGTCTGCAACTCCTGGGGCGGCACCATCGCCCTCAACCTCGCCGCCAAGTACCCCGAGCGCGTACGGTCGTTGGTCATCACCGGCAGCATGCCCGTCTTCTACGGCCCGCTCGCGCCCCTGCCGGAAGGCGGCCGGCGTGGCCGCAACGCCCGCGACGTCTACTACGGCGGCACCGGCCCCTCGTGGCAGAAGATGCGCGAACTCATCGCCCGCCTGGAGTGGTTCGACCCGCTCGCCATCCCCGACGGCACCGTGACCCTGCGCTACGAGCAGAGCCTCGACACCGAGGAGACCGCGCTCGCCGGCGCCTCCGACAACCCGCGCGGCGACTGGCAGGACCTCACCGCCGAACTCGGCCGGATCGCCGCGCCGACGCTGTTCCTGTGGGGCATGCAGGACGCGTTCCTGACCCCGGACTACCCGCTGATGCTGGCCCGCATGATCCCCAAGGGGGACCTGCACGTGATGAGCGAGGCCTCCCACCATCCGCAGGAGGAACGGCCGTACGACTACCACAGCGTCGTCACCGGCTTCCTGAACCAGCAGCACAACTGACTCTCCGGGGAGGAGACATGAGCGGGTCCGCCGTGAGGGTCGTCGAACTGTCCAGCCCCTTCACCCGGTTCGCCGGCCGCCTGCTGGTCGGCCTCGGGTACGAGGTCGTGCTCGTCGAACCGCCGGAAGGCGACGCGACCCGACGCGAACTCGACGGCGACGCGTTCGTCCACTGGCACGCGGGGAAGCGGTCGGTCGTCCCCGCATCGCCCGAAGAGCTGCGCACGCTGCTGACCACCGCCGACGTACTGCTCGACGGGAGCCCGAGCGGCGCCGAGGCGCTCGTGGACGGGCTCGACGACCTCGTGCACGTCCGGGTCACCCCCTTCGGTCTGCTCGGCCCCCGCACCGACTGGCAGGGAACCGACCTCGTCGTGGCCGCGCTCGGCGGGATGCTCGCCCAGGTCGGCGACCCCGACGGCCTGCCGCTACGGCTGCCGGAGCAGCAGGCCGAGCAACTCGCCGGCGTCAACGCGGCGATCGCCGCCCTGCTCGGCCTCCGCGCCCGGCGCAGCGGCCCGGGGCAACTCGTCGACGTCTCCGCGCAGGCGTGCGTCGCGGCAGCCCTGGAGGCCGGCACCCTCGCCTATCTGCACGAGGACCGGGTTCCGCCGCGCCCCGGCAGCGTCCATCCCCTCGTCCCGCACGGCCTGTTCAGGTCCGCCGACGGCTACGTGGGCGGTGGGCTCGGCGGCAGCCCGCGCATGTGGGACGCGCTGCTCGACTGGCTGCGCGAGGAGAACGCGGCGGCCGACCTCACGGAACCGCGCTGGCAGGACCCGGTCGAACGCAAGACGCACCAGGAGCATGTGTTCAAGGTCGTCCAGGACTTCGTGGGCATGTGGCCCAAGGCCGAGTTCGCGGAACGGGCCCAGGCCAGGAAGCTCCCCTGGGCCGCCGTCGACCTGCCCCACGAACTCCCCGACAACCCGCAGCTCGCCGCCCGTGACTTCTTCACGCGGGTACGGACACCGGAGGGAGAGCGGACCGACCTGGGCTTTCCCTTCGCGTTCCCGGAAGGCCACCGGGTACGGGAGTTGGACGTCCGGGGCGTGGGCGCGGACCAGGGCCTCGTCGACGCGGGAGACACCGAAGACGCGGGACCCCGCCGCACGCGCGCGATCCCGGCCGAGCAGGCCCCCGCACAACCCGCGCATCCCGCCCTCCACGGCATCCGCGTCCTGGACCTGACCTGGGTCCTCGCCGGCCCGTACGCCACCAAGGTCCTGGCCGACCACGGCGCCGACGTCATCAAGGTCGAGTCCGCGCGCCGCCCCGACCCCACCCGCTTCGCCCCCTTCATGCACCTCTCCCGCGGCCCCCACACGGACCCGAACACCAACGGCTACTTCAACGAGGTCAACCGCAACAAACGCAGCATCGCCCTCGACACCCGCACCGAGGAAGGCGTCGCGGTCCTCCGCGACCTCATCGCCCACTCCGACGTCCTCGTGGAGAACTTCAGCTCCACGGTCATGCGCAAACTCGGCCTGGGCTACGAGGAGTTGGCCCGGATCAACCCGGGCCTCGTCTACGTCAGCATGTCGGGCATGGGGCACACCGGACCGCGCAACGGCTGGGTGTCGTACGCCGACACGGTCTCGGCGAGTGCGGGCCTGACCGGACTGACCGGCTGGGGCCCGGACGACGTGGTCGGCGTGATCTACGGCCACGGCGACATCGTCGCGGGACTCCAGGCCGCCCTCGCCACGGTCGCCGCCCTGGAGCACCGCGCCGTCACCGGACGCGGACAGCACATCGACCTCTCCCAACTGGAGGCGATAGCAGCCCACATGGGTACCAGCCTCCTCGGCGGCCCGGCGGTGACACCGAGCGGCAACACCCACCCGAGCTGGAGCCCCCAGGGCGTCTACCGCTGCCTCGGCGCCGACCGCTGGCTGGCGGTCAGCGTGCGCGACGACACCGAATGGGCCGCGCTGTGCGAGGTGATCGGTCACCGCGAACTCGCCACCGATGAACGGACGTTGACGGCGGAGGCGCGCCGTCGCTCGACGGCCCTCGTCGACTCCGTGCTGGGGGAGTGGACCCGCACGCTCCCCGCCGATGTCGCCGCCGAGGCGCTCCAAGCACGCGGCATCCCGGCCGGAGCCGTACAGGACGGCCGTGAACTCGTCGAGCACGACCCGCAGTTGAGGGCCCGGGGTTTCTATGTGCGCAAGGAACACCCGGTCGCCGGCGCCTTCCTCCACGAGGGCGTGCCGATCCGCATGACCCGCACACCCGGCGGGATCCGCGAGGCCGCGCCCGTACTCGGCGCCGACACCGACGCCGTACTGAGCGAGGTGGCGGGGTTCTCGACGGAGCGCGTCCAGCGGCTCCGGGAGGCCGGAGTCCTGCGGTGACCGACACCATCCCCGGCCTCCTCGACGCGGCGGCCGGGGAGTTCGGGGAGCGGCCCTTCCTACGGGTGGGGGAGGTGACACGGACGTACGCGGAGACCCGAACGGCCGCCGCCACGATGGCCGGAGCGCTCGCCGAGCGTGGTTGTCGGCAGGGGGACCGCGTCGCAGTCATGGCCGAGAACCGCATCGAGGTCGTCGACCTCATCCTCGGCTGCGCCTGGCTGGGCGCGGTGCTGATCCCGCTCAACACCGGTCTGCGGGGCGGTGGGCTCCGGGAGGTGTTGCGGGCGGCGGAACCCCAATTCCTGCTGGTGGAGGAGGGGTTGGCGGGGCGAGTCGTAGCGGCCGGGTTTCAGGGGGAGTTGTGGGTCGTGGGCGGGGACGGCATACCGGCGCCGGGCATGGCCCCCGCCCTGCCGCCGGCCCAAGTGCGCCCGGACGACACCGCGTTCGTACTGTTCACCTCGGGGACCACGGGAGCCGCGCGCGGTGTGCGCTGCCCGCACGCGCAGACCGTGTGGTGGGGTCGTAACGTCTCCGACTCGCTCCGGTTCACCGCAGACGACGTGCTGTACACGTGCCTGCCGCTCTTCCACACCAACGCGCTGAACACCCTCGCGCACGCCATGGCCGTGGGCGCGAGCTGTGTGATCGGCGAGCGGTTCTCCGCGACGCGGTACTGGGAGCGGGTGGCGGAGGCCGGGGCGACCGGCGTCTATCTGTTGGGCGCGATGGTGCCGATGCTGCTGGCCCAGCCGCCGAGCGCCGCCGACTGTGCGCATCGGGCCTGGCGCGGGCTCTCTCCGGCCACTCCCGGGTCGGCGTGGGAGCCGTTCCGCGAGCGGTTCGGTGTCGCGCTGGTCGACGGGTTCGGGTCGACGGAGACGAACCTCGTCATCGGGGCCACGCCCGAGGAGCAGCGGCCCGGGTACCTCGGTACCGTGCGCGACGGGTTCTCCGCGCGCGTGGTCGACGACCTCCTCGATCCCGTGGCGGACGGCGTCGCCGGTGAGCTGGTGGTCCGTAGCGTGCACGAATTCGCCTTCTGCACCGGGTACTTGGGGGAGCCCGAGCCTGGTCCCACTGCCTGGCGGCGTACCGGTGACCGGGTGGTCCGTGACGCCGACGGGTGGTTCCGGTTCGTCGACCGGATCAAGGACGTCATCCGGCGGCGGGGCGAGAACGTGTCCTCGCAGGAGGTGGAGTCCGTCGTCCGCTCGCATCCGGCGGTCGCCGACGCTGCGGCCTTCCCGGTGCCCTCGGAGCTGGCGGAGGACGAGGTCATGGTCGCGGTGGTCCCCGGGGCGGGTCAGGTGCTGGACCCGCTGGACCTCGTACGGCACTGCGCGGGTGAGCTGCCTCCTTTCGCGGTGCCCCGCTATATCGACACCGTCCGTGAGCTCCCGCTCACCGAGACCGGCAAGGTTCGCAAGGGCGTACTGCGCGAACGCGGGGTCACCGCCACCACCTGGGACCGCTCCACATCGCCCACCCCGGTACGCCATCTAACTTGAACCGTTTGTTTTCTTGAATCACTCGTGTTTATGGCTGTAGGTTGAGCGGCATGACCGCATCCCAGCCACCGACCACCGCCGAGGAGCTGCGCGGTGCCGGCCTGCGGGTGACGGCAGCCCGCGTCGCGCTCCTTGAGACCGTCCGGCACGGCGACCACCTCGATGTCGAGGCGGTCGCGTCCGGGGTCCGTGACCGCGTAGGACACATATCGCTCCAGGCCGTCTACGACGCGCTCCACGCGCTGACCTCGGCCGGACTCATACGCCGTATCGAACCGGCAGGCAGTCCCGCCCGCTTCGAAGGACGCGTCGGCGACAACCACCACCACCTCATGTGCAGGTCGTGCGGTGTCGTCGCCGACGTCGACTGCGCGGTCGGCGAGGCACCCTGCCTGACCGCCGCCGACGACCAAGGCTTCTCGATCGACGAGGCCGAGGTCATCTACTGGGGCCTGTGCCCCGCCTGTACCGCGGTCCCCAGTTCCTGAGCCACGTGTTCCACCCCGTTTTGGAAGGATTCCCATGTCTGAGAACCACGACGCAATCGTCACGGACGCGAAGTCGGAGGATGCCGGGGGCTGCCCCGTCGCGCACGGGCGCGCCGCGCACCCGACCCAGGGCGGTGGCAACCGTCAGTGGTGGCCGGAGCGGCTCAACCTGAAGATCCTCGCCAAGGACCCGGTCGTCGCGAACCCGCTCGGCGCGGACTTCGACTACGCCGAGGCGTTCGGTGCCCTCGACCTCGCGGCCGTCAAACAGGACATCGCCGAGGTACTGACCACCTCGCAGGACTGGTGGCCGGCGGACTTCGGCAACTACGGCCCGCTGATGATCCGGATGGCCTGGCACAGCGCCGGCACCTACCGCATCAGCGACGGCCGCGGCGGTGGCGGCCGCGGCCAGCAGCGCTTCGCGCCGCTGAACAGCTGGCCGGACAACGGCAACCTCGACAAGGCCCGCCGTCTGCTGTGGCCCGTCAAGAAGAAGTACGGCCAGTCCATCTCCTGGGCCGACCTCCTGATCCTCACCGGCAACGTGGCGCTGGAGACGATGGGCTTCGAGACCTTCGGCTTCGCCGGCGGCCGTGCCGACGTCTGGGAGGCCGACGAGGACGTGTACTGGGGTCCCGAGACCACCTGGCTCGACGACCAGCGCTACACCGGCGACCGCGAGCTGGAGAACCCGCTCGGCGCCGTCCAGATGGGCCTCATCTACGTCAACCCCGAGGGCCCCAACGGCAACCCGGACCCGCTGGCCTCGGCCCGCGACATCCGTGAGACCTTCCGCCGCATGGCGATGAACGACGAGGAGACCGTCGCCCTCATCGCCGGTGGCCACACCTTCGGCAAGACCCACGGCGCGGGCCCGGCCGAGTCGGTCGGCGACGACCCCGAGGCCGCACCGCTGGAATCGCTCGGCCTGGGCTGGAAGTCCACCTACGGCACCGGCAAGGGCGGCGACGCGATCACCTCCGGCCTTGAGGTGACCTGGACCACCAAGCCCACCCAGTGGAGCAACGACTTCTTCGACATCCTCTTCGGCTACGAGTGGGAGCTGACCCAGAGCCCCGCCGGCGCCAACCAGTGGGTGGCCAAGGACGCCGAGGCGATCATCCCCGACGCGCACGACGCGTCGAAGAAGAAGCTCCCGACGATGCTCACCACCGACCTCGCGCTGCGCTTCGACCCGATCTACGGCGAGATCTCGAAGCGCTTCCACGAGAACCCGGCCCAGTTCGCGGACGCCTTCTCCCGCGCCTGGTTCAAGCTGACCCACCGTGACCTGGGCCCGAAGTCCCTGTACCTCGGCCCGGAGGTCCCGTCCGAGACCCTGCTGTGGCAGGACCCGCTGCCGCAGGCCGAGGGCGAGACCATCGACGCCGCCGACGTCACGGCCCTCAAGGCGAAGATCCTCGCCTCGGACCTGACCGTCTCGCAGCTGGTGTCCACCGCGTGGGCGTCCGCCTCCACCTTCCGGGGCAGCGACAAGCGCGGCGGTGCCAACGGCGCCCGTATCCGCCTGGAGCCGCAGCGCGGCTGGGAGGCCAACGACCCCGACCAGCTCGCTTCTGTGCTGCGGGTCCTCGAAGGCATCCAGGCGGAGTTCAACTCCGGCGCCAAGAAGGTCTCCCTGGCCGACCTGATCGTCCTCGGCGGTGCCGCGGCGGTCGAGAAGGCCGCCAAGGACGGCGGCGTCGCCGTGGAGGTCCCCTTCACGCCGGGCCGTGTCGACGCGACCGAGGAGCACACCGACGTCGAGTCGTTCGCCGCGCTGGAGCCGACCGTCGACGGCTTCCGCAACTACCTCGGCAAGGGCAACCGCCTTCCCGCCGAGTACCTGCTGCTCGACCGGGCCAACCTGCTCACGCTGACCGCCCCCGAGCTGACCGTCCTCGTCGGCGGCCTGCGCGTCCTGGGCGCCAACCAGGGCCAGTCCACCCACGGTGTCCTCACCGACAAGGTCGGCACGCTGACCAACGACTTCTTCGTGAACCTGCTCGACCTGGGCACCACGTGGTCGTCGACCTCCTCGGACCAGCAGACCTTCGAGGCCCGCGACGCCTCCGGCGCCGTCAAGTGGACCGGCACCCGTGCCGACCTCGTCTTCGGCTCGAACTCCGAGCTGCGCGCGCTCGCCGAGGTCTACGCGAGCGACGACGCGAAGGAGAAGTTCGTGAAGGACTTCGTCGACGCGTGGGTCAAGGTCTCCGACCTGGACCGGTTCGACCTCGTCTGAGAGCGAGTCTGAGACCGAGTAGTTCCACGGCACCGCACCACTGACGTCCGGGTCGGCCCTTACGGGTCGGCCCGGACGTTTCTCACCTTCTGAACTCGCGGCACAGGCGTGCACGTTCGTCACATAAGCTCCTCCGCATGAACGAGGGGGAGCCCGACAGACGGGTCGTGGACGGCCGCTTCGAGCTGGAGTCCCGGCTCGGCGGCGGTGGCATGGGCACGGTGTGGCGTGCCCAGGATCTGCTGCTGCACCGCTATGTCGCGGTCAAGGAGGTCCGGCCGCCGGACATCGACCTCGCCGAGTACGACCCCGCCGCGGCGGAGATGCTGCGCCAGCGGGTCCTGCGCGAGGCACGCGCCCTGGCCCGGGTCGAGCACCCGAACGTGGTGACGATCCACCACATCGTCGACGAGGGCGTGGGCACCTACCCCTGGCTCGTCATGGAACTCGTCCAAGGCGGCTCGCTCGCCGACCGGTTGGCCCGCGGACCCATGGCCCCCGCCGAGGCCGCCCAGCTCGGCAGCGGAGTGCTCGACGCCCTCAACGCGGCACACGCGGCGGGCGTCCAGCACCGCGACGTGAAACCCGCCAACGTCCTGCTGCGCACCGACGGCCGCCCCGTCCTCACCGACTTCGGCATCGCCGCCATCCGCGACGCCACCGCCCTCACCGCCACCGGCTCGATCATCGGCACCCCCGACTACATGGCCCCGGAACGGGTCTCCGGCCACAGCGGCGGACCCGCCGCCGACCTGTGGTCGCTCGCGATGATGCTCTACGTCGCCGTCGAGGGCTATCACCCGCTCCAGCGCGGTACCACCCTGGCGACCCTGGCCGCCGTACTCCAGGAGGACGTGCCGCCACCGGTACGGGCCGGATCGCTGACGCCGGTGCTGTCCTGCGTCCTGGTCCGCGATCCCGAGGCGCGGCCGGACGCCGGGACGGTCGGCCGGATGCTGGCCGCCGCCGCGGCACAGCCCGAGGACCGGCGCCCGGAGACCACCTCGTACCGGCTCGCCCCGCCGATTCCTCCCTCACTGCCGCCCACCGACGGCATGCAGGCGACGGCGTCGGGCAGTCGGCGACGCCCGGCGAAACGGAACCGGGGCGTCGCGGTCGCCTCCAGCGTCGTAGGCGTACTGCTCATCGGCACGCTCGCGTGGAAGGTGCTGCCGGACGGGAACGACAAGAAGGACACGTCGGCGTCCACAGGAGCCACCGGTCAGACGCAGCAGCAGACCACGCCTACGGTCTCGGCGAGTCAGAGCAGCGCCGCCGTGAAGACCCAGGACATGCTCACCCCGTCCGGCATTCGCACCGCGATCAAGGCCTTCAAGGAGAAGACGGGCAGTGATCGTTTCGCCGACTTCTCCGTGTACCCGGGATACGTCATCGCGGACGTGATGGTGAAAGGCAGCCAGACCAAGTACCAGAGCTATACCTACCGCTCCGGCACCGGGTTCGACCCGGACGGCAACAAGGCCCTGGTGACGGAAGGCGACCAGCCGGTGAATCTCGACGACTTCAACTGGGACGCGGTTCCCGCGTTGTTGAAGACCGCGAAGAAGGAGCTGAAGGTCGCGAAGCCGACGAGCCAGTACCTGCTGCTGCGGGTGCCGAACACCTACGACGGCACGTTGAAGGGCATGGCGATCTACCTGAGCGACGACTACGGCGACGGCGGCTACATGGAGGCCAACGCCAAGGGCACCGTGACCAGGGTGATGCGGTCCGACGGGTAGGTTCGGCGCGTGCCCACCTTGCTGATCGTGCATCACACCCCCTCGCCCAACTGCCAGGCGATGTTCGAGGCCGTCGTCTCCGGAGCCACGACACCGGAGATCGAGGACGTGCGGGTCGTACGGCGTGCCGCGCTGTCGGCGACCGTGTCGGACGTGCTGGCCGCCGACGGCGTTCTGCTGGGCACGCCCGCGAACCTCGGTTACATGTCCGGCGCGCTCAAGCACTTCTTCGACCAGATCTACTACCCGTGCCTGGACGAGACCCGGGGCCGGCCCTTCGGCTACTACGTGCACGGCGGGAACGACGTGAGCGGAGCCGTGCGCGGCATCGAGTCGATCACGACCGGGCTGGGGTGGCGCCGCGTCGCCGACCCGGTGACGCTGACCGGCGAGCCGGACAGGGCCGGTGTCGAGGCGTGCTGGGAGCTGGGGGCGACGGTCGCCGCCGGTCTGGAGGCCTGAGGAGTGGGTGGCCACCACCCGTTCGGCGGCCGAAGAGTGTCGTGACCCCCCGACGCACCCTCAGCGTGGAGGGACATGCCCCTCCGAATGACAGGAGTTCTTCATGAGGAAGCGTCTGACGGCCACGGTGGGTCTGGCGGGTGCGGCGTTGCTGCTGTGCGCGGGTACGGCGAACGCGGACCCGGAGCCTGTCGGTACCGCCAGCGACAGCCCGGGCGTGCTCTCCGGAAACGTCGTTCAGGTGCCGATCGACCTGGACCTCAACCTGTGCGGCAACTCGATCGACGTCATCGGTCTGCTGAACCCCGCGCTGGGCAACCACTGCGAGTCCGCGGACTGACGAGCCGTACCGTGAACGAGCCGTGGGCCCCGCGCCCGCGGCTCGTTCCGCGTTTCGGGGGACGTGTCGAGCGGCACTTCAGGGGACCTCGGGCAGCCGGTGCAGGGGAGTGCCGTGGGCCCAGCGCCGCAGGCGTGAGCCGTCGATGAGCTGGACGCCGCCCTGGCGGCGCGCCCACTGCACGTCACGTCGGCTGAAGGTGCCCCGGTGCACGACGAGACGGAGGTGCGGTCCGGAGCCGACCGTGCGTGCCGATCGCGTCGGCGTCTCCTCGCCGGGCAGCGGCTCGGCGACCGGTCGGAAGGCCACCTCCAGACGGCGACCGAACCGGTCGCGCGCACGGACACGCGGCTGGCCCTGCTCGTCGGGCCGGGCCAGCGCCCGCCAGCCGTCCCGGCGCAGCATCCGGGACACGGCCAGGGCGAGCCCCTCCACATCCAGGTCGGCGATCTCCTCGGGCGTGTAGTAGCCCAGCCGGCGACGGGCCGGCGGCCGGTTGTGCCGGACCACGGCCGCCGTGATCACGGCGAGCAGCGCCAGGCCGCCGGCGAGCGCGCCGGTGCCGAGGGTGCGGTACGCCACGGCGAGCCCGGCCACGATCCCGCACACGACGACGGCGACCACGACGAGGGCGGGCAGCACCTCGCGCAGTCCGGGTCCGTAGCGTCCCTGGGCGCGCAGCGCACGGATCGCCGCCCGCCTTCGCGAGCGCCACGACTCGCGCTTCTCGTGCCTCCCCAGCCTCTGCGGCAACAGGGCCAACTCCCCCCACCCCCAAGCGCGTTGACGCCTGGGGTAGGGATACCCGCCGGAAGTGGTCCACGTGCGTGCGGACGGGAACCGGCCACCAAACCGGCCGAACTGTTTCGGCGGCGGCCATCACCCCGGGGGCAGCGAACTCGTCCCTCCAGACCCCTGGCCCCAGGTACCTACCGACCGGTATACAAGGCCAGTTGAACGAGAGACGACCGCAGCGGGCCCGCCCCGTCGCACCGTCTCGTACCTGGGGAGGAACCTCATGAAGCGTGAGACGCATCCGGTCACGACGGCGCACCACCGCGGCAGGGCCGTGGCGGTCGCCGCGGCGGTCAGCGGCTGCGCCCTCGTCGTCGCGTCCGCGGCACCGGCGGCCGCGCACAACTCGGGCCATGGGCACGGCCGTTCCACTCAGTACGTGGCGCTCGGCGACTCCTACACCTCGGGCCCTTACATACCGACCCAGGTGGACGCCAACTGCGCGCGCTCCGACCACAATTACCCCTCCGTGGTGACGGCGGACCAGAGAGGGACCGTCCTCAAGGACGTGAGCTGCAGCGGCGCGACGACCGCCGAGATGTGGAAGGCGCAGGGCACCAACCCGCCCCAACTGGACGCCGTACAGCGGGACACGGACCTGGTGACCGTGCAGATCGGCGGCAACGACATCGGGTTCAGCACCATCATCGGCACCTGCGCCAAGCTCAGCGCCACGGACCTGACGGGCAACCCCTGCCAGCGCTACTACAACTCCACCGGCGTCGACCAGTTGGCGCTGACCATCCTCAACACCGCGCCGAAGGTCACCAAGGTCCTCCGTGCGGTGCACAAGCAGGCACCCCACGCGCGCGTGCTCGTCGTCGGCTACCCGGACCTGCTGCCCGACGACGGCAGCGGCTGCTACCCCTCGGTACCGTTCGCCGCCAAGGACTTCCCCTATCTGCGGGACGTCGGCAAGCGCCTCAACCTGATGCTCCGTGTGGTGGCCGCGCTCAACGGCGCGGAGTACGTGGACACTTACGGCCCCACCGTCGGCCACGACATGTGCAAGGCGCCCGCCGACCGCTGGATAGAGCCGCTGCAACCCGCGTCCCCGGCTGCTCCGGCGCACCCCAACGCGAAGGGCGAGGCGGCCATGGCGGGCGCGGTGCTGAAGCAGCTGGACCGGCGCCACCGGTACTGACGGACAGCGGCGGCCGGGGTTTTCCACAGGCGGAGGGGGTGTACTCGCTAAACGCGCCCCTGACGAGGAAAGATGGGGCCGTACGCGAAGTCGGTCGATACGGAGGAGCGGGCACCATGCCACACGAGCGAGCGGGCGAACAGGCCCGCGCAGAGGATCTCGTCGACGTAGCCCGTCTGGTCACCGCGTACTACGCGCTGCACCCGGACCCCGCCGAGCCGGGGCAGCGCGTCGCGTTCGGCACCTCCGGGCACCGGGGCTCGTCCCTGGCGACCGCGTTCAACGAGGACCACATCGCGGCCACCAGCCAGGCCATCTGCGAGTACCGGGCGGAGCAGGGCACGGACGGGCCCCTCTTCATCGGGGCCGACACGCACGCGCTGTCCGAGCCCGCGAAGGTCACCGCGCTGGAGGTGTTCGCCGCCAACGAGGTCACGGTCCTCATCGACAGCGCGGACGGCTACACCCCCACCCCGGCGGTGTCCCACGCGATCCTCGCCCACAACCGCGGCCGCACCTCGGGCCTCGCGGACGGCGTCGTGGTCACCCCGTCCCACAACCCGCCCGGCGACGGCGGCTTCAAGTACAACCCGCCGAACGGCGGCCCGGCCGGCTCCGAGATCACCTCCTGGATCCAGGACCGCGCCAACGACATCATCGCGAGCGGCATGAAGGACGTCCGCCGCATCCCGTACACCCGCGCGCTCGCCGCCCCCGGCACGGGCCGCTACGACTTCCTCGGCATGTACGTCGCCGACCTGCCGAGCGTCCTCGACCTGGACGCGATCCGTACGGCCGGTGTGCGGATCGGCGCCGACCCGCTGGGCGGGGCGTCCGTCGCCTACTGGGGCCGGATCGCCGAGGTGCACCGGCTCGACCTGACCGTGGTCAATCCGCTCACGGACCCGACCTGGCGGTTCATGACGCTGGACTGGGACGGCAAGATCCGTATGGACTGCTCGTCGCCGTACGCGATGGCCTCGCTGATCGCCCAGCGCGACCGGTTCGACATCGCCACCGGCAACGACGCCGACTCCGACCGGCACGGCATCGTCACCCCGGACGCGGGCCTGATGAACCCCAACCACTACCTGGCCGCCGCCATCGCCTACCTCTACGCCCACCGCGAGCAGTGGCCCGCCGACGCGGGCGTGGGCAAGACCCTGGTGTCCTCCTCGATGATCGACCGGGTCGCCGCCGACCTCGGGCGCCGGCTCGTCGAGGTGCCCGTCGGCTTCAAGTGGTTCGTGGACGGACTGGTCGACGGCTCGCTCGGCTTCGGCGGCGAGGAGTCGGCCGGCGCGTCCTTCCTGCGCCGGGACGGCTCCGTGTGGACCACCGACAAGGACGGCATCATCCTGGCGCTGCTCGCCAGCGAGATCACCGCGGTCACCGGGAAGACGCCGTCCCAGCACTACGCGGCGCTCACCGACCGGTTCGGCTCGCCCGCCTACGCCCGGATCGACGCACCGGCGTCCCGCGAGGAGAAGGCGCTGCTCGCCAAGCTCTCGCCCGCTCAGGTCACCGCCGACACCCTGGCCGGCGAGCCCGTCACCGCCGTCCTCACCGAGGCGCCCGGCAACGGCGCGGCCCTCGGCGGCATCAAGGTGACGACCGCCAACGCCTGGTTCGCGGCGCGGCCCTCCGGCACCGAGGATGTCTACAAGATCTACGCCGAGTCCTTCCTCGGCCCGGACCACCTCGGCCAGGTGCAGGAGGAGGCGAAGGCCGTGGTCGGGGCGGCGCTGGGCGGCTGACCCGGAGGCCGTGACACCGGTTGCCGTAGGAATGAATGGTGCGGCAGGTGGTGTTGGGGCGTCACGTGAGCCATGACGCACGACGGAAGTGAACCCCGTATGTCCTTCGAAACGACCGACTACACGGGGCAGACCACGTGCGGCGACGAAGCCCGCACCCCGCTGCGTGACTTCCTGCGCACCGAGACCGGCAGCGCGGCCGTCCTGGTGGCGGCGGCGCTCGTCGCGCTCGTCTGGGCCAACGTCACACCGTCGGCGTACGAGACGTTCTGGGAGACCCACCTCTCCGTCCGGCTCGGCTCGCACGGGATCTCCCTCGATCTGCGGGAGTGGGTCAACAGTGGGCTGATGACGCTGTTCTTCCTGGTCGTCGGGCTGGAGGCGCGCCGCGAGTTCGACATGGGCGAGCTGCGCGAACGCCGGCGGCTGGCCCTGCCGATGGTCGCGGGCGCCAGCGGCATGCTCGTGCCGATCGCCATCTACCTGGCGATCAACAGCGGACACGGGACGGCGAACGGCTGGGGCGCGGTGATGTCCACCGACACGGCGTTCGCGCTGGGCATGCTCGCCGTCGTGGGCCGCCACATGCCGCCCGGATTGCGTGTGTTCCTCCTCACGATCACCGTCGTCGACGACTTCCTGGCGCTCGTGGTGATCGCCGTCTTCTACAGCGAGCACATCGCCGTACCGGCACTCCTGGTCGCCGTGGGCGTGTTCGCCGTCGTCGTGCTGCTGCGCAGGTTCCGGGTGCGCCGGGGTCCGCTGTACGCGCTGCTCGGGCTCGTCGCCTGGGTCGCCCTGCTGAAGTCGGGCGTGGACCCAGTCGTCATCGGCCTCGCCATGGGGCTGATCACGTACGCCTATCCGGCGGGGCGCGACGACCTGGAGCGCGCCACCGGACTGTTCCGGCTGTTCCGCGAGCAGCCCACACCCGAGCTGGAACGCGACGTACGGGCCGGTATCGCGGCGTCGATCTCTCCGAACGACCGGCTCCAGCGCATCTACCATCCGTGGGCGAGCTACGCCGTGGTCCCGCTGTTCGCGCTGGCCAACGCCGGTCTGCATCTCAGCGGGGAGCAGCTGGCCAGGGCCTTCACCTCGCCCGTCGCGCTGGGCATCCTCATCGGGTACGTCGTCGGCAAGCCGCTCGGCATCGTCTCGTCGACGGCACTGACCAGCGTCCTGTCCCGGGGCCGCATCCGGCCGCCGGTCGGCTGGGGAGCGGTGACCGCGGGCGGCACCCTGGCCGGCGTCGGCTTCACGGTCTCCCTGCTGATCGCGACCCTCGCCTTCGACGGCACCACCCTGGAGGACGCGAAAACGGGCATCCTCAGCGCCGTCATCTGCTCCTTCCTGGTCGGCCGAGTGGTCACGGGCGTGATCGGAGTGCTGCCGCCGCAGATCCGGCCCAGGGTCCTGTTCGGCCGGGCGGAGACCATCGTCGACCTGTCGGTCCCCGTCGACCCCGACCGCGACCACCTGCGCGGACCACGGCACGCCCCGGTGACCGTCGTGGAGTACGGCGACTACGAATGCCCCTTCTGCGGCCAGGCCGAGCCGGTAGTCCGCGAACTGCTCGGCTCTTTCGGGGACGAGGTGCGGTACGTGTGGCGCCACCTCCCGCTCACCGACGTCCACGAGCACGCCCAGCTCGCCGCCGAGGCCGCGGAGGCCGCCGCGCTACAGGGCGGCTACTGGGAGATGCACGACCTGCTCCTCAGCCACCAGGGCGCCCTGCGCTTCAAGGACCTGCGGGCCTACGCCGAACAGATCGGCCTGGACACCGCCCGCTTCGAGCGCGACATGCGGGCCCACGAGGGGGCGGGCCATGTCGCCGAGGACGTGGAGTCGGCCGACCTCAGCGGGGTCGCGGGCACGCCGACCTTCTTCGTGAACGGTCGTAGGCACCACGGCGCGTACGACATCGAGGGCCTCTCCCAGGCCGTACGGGCGGCTCGCGAGCGGGCGGCGGTGGTGGCGGCGTAGGCCGTCGTGCCCTGGTCGGAGAGCGTCTCGTACCTGGGGACAGGGCCGGGAATGGACCGAGGGGTGCCTGTGTTGAGACGTATGTAGCTGACATGCTCGGGACAAGATCCCGGGATGTGGGCGGAAGGAGGTCCTCATGGCACGCACCACGAACCGTCCCGTCGTCACCCTGAAGTCGACGGCCGGGACCGGCGTCACGTACGTGACGCGCAAGAGCCGTCGCAACGACCCCGACCGGCTGGTCCTGCGCAAGTACGACCCGGTGGCGGGGGAGCACGTCGACTTCCGCGAGGAGCGTTGAGCCCAGCGCGGCGCAGTCCCACGAACACAGCAGAGCGGCCGTCCCGCAGTGGACGGCCTGAGGAAGGAAGCACCATGAGGTCTGGCATCCACCCCGTGTCCCGTCCGGTCGTCTTCCGCGACCGCGCGGCGGACACCGCGTTCCTGACCACCTCGACCGCGCGGTCGGCGCGCACGATCGAGTGGGCGGACGGGAACACCTACCCGCTGATCGACGTCGAGATCTCGTCGGCCAGCCACCCGTTCTACACCGGCAACACGCGCGTCGTGGACACCGCGGGCCGTGTGGAGCGCTTCGAGCGCCGCTATGGGAGGCAGTCATGAAGGTCCGCAACTCGCTGCGCTCGCTGAAGGCCAAGCCCGGCGCGCAGGTGGTACGCCGTCGCGGCGTGACGTTCGTGATCAACAAGAAGGACCCGCGCTTCAAGGCCCGCCAGGGCTGACCCCGCGCGTACGACCGATCGGCCCGGCCCCGCTTCTCGCGGTGGCCGGGCCGTTGTCGTACCTGTTCCCGTACACCCTGTTCTCGTCCTGTTTTTGCGCGTTTCCGAGGGAAGAAAATCCGTTCTTTATGCTTATAGCGGTACCAACCCCCTTGGAGTGGTCAATGTCCCGCAAGCACCCCATGGACGACGGTGACGAACTCCTGGCCAGACTCGGGACGCTGACCGCCCAGGCACGCGAGCGGGCGGAGCTCCAGCGCTCCCTGCTCGAACTGGCCGTCGCCCTCCAGCGCGGCATGCTGCCCGGCGACATGCCCGTCACCCCCCGGTTCCACATCGCGGTCAAGTACTCGCCCGCCAACCACGGCCTCAACGTGGGCGGCGACTGGTACGACGCCTTCACGATGCCCGACGGACGCATCGGCCTGTCCATCGGCGACGTCCAGGGCCACAACATCGAGGCGGCCGCGTTCATGGGCCAGGTGAGGGTCGGTCTGCGCGCCCTCGCCTCCGTCACCAGCGAGCCCGGCGAACTCCTCTCCCTGACGAACGACCTGCTCCTGTCCCTCGGCACCGAACTCTTCGCGACCTGCACCTTCATGCGCCTGGACCCGATCACCGGGGTCCTGGAGAGCGCGCGGGCCGGACACATACCCTCCGTCTGGGCCACCGCCGACGGCCGCTCCGGCATCACCGACGACGAGGGCGGACCGCCCCTCGGCATCGTCGCGGGACAGCGGTACCCCGTGACCGAGCACCGGCTCACCACCGGTGGCGTCTTCGTCCTGGTGACCGACGGTGTCGTGGAGGGCCCCTCGATGAGCGTCGACGAAGGCCTCGACCAGGTGATGCGCCTCGCCGGAGTCGCCGCCGTGGCGGGCATGGAGGCGGGCTCCCTCGCGGCCGCCGTGATCAAGGGCGCCGAGCGCGTGGGGCACGAGGACGACGCCGCGGTCCTGGTCGTGGGCCACGACGCGCCCGACAGCGGGGCGTAGGGCCGGTCCGGCTGCCACTACGCCGCTGCCGGGGTGCGTCGACGGTCTTACGGCCGGCCGCGCCGCGCCCTGCTCACAGGCACCGGGCAGGTGCCGAATCCCTCCCGCGCGGTCACGCTCGCCTCGCCGACACGGCCGCCTCAGTGTCTGATGGCAGCTGTGGTGGGTTTCGAGGATCTGCGGCGACCGGCCGGGTACGCCCTCCTGACGCTGGCCGTCGCCGGCGGCTACTTCGCGGCGGGACGGCTCGGCCTGCTGCGGGAGCTCGTCGTCGAGGGTGCCGTGTTCACCCCCATCTGGCCGCCCACCGGCGTCGCGGTCGCCTGCCTGCTGATCTTCGGGCTGCGGGTGCTGCCCGGCATCGCCCTCGGCGTGCTCCTCGTGATCATGTCCCTCACCTCGCTCCAGCCGACCGTGCTCGTCGTCCTGGCGGGCAACACCGTGGCGCCCGCCTGCGCGTACCTCATGCTGCGCCGGGTGGGCTTCCGCACCGACCTCGGCCGACTGCGGGACGGCCTCGCCCTGGTGTTCCTGGGCGCCCTGTCCGCGATGCTGATCAGCGCCACCTGCGGGGTCGGGCTGCTCGTCCTCAGCGACAAGCTGGCCGCGCACTCCTTCTGGCCGGTCTGGCTCGGCTGGTGGGTGGGCGACGCGATGGGCGTGCTGATCGTCACGCCGCTCCTGCTCATGCTGCGTACCGTGCGCCTGCCCCTGGACCTGCACCGCTGGAAGGAGGCCCTGGGCCTCGCGGCCACCGTCGGCGTGATCGTCCCCCTCGTCACCCACAACCGCGTCAGCCTGCTGTTCCTGATCTATCCGCTGCTGATCTGGGCGGCCCTGCGCTTCCGCTTCGCGGGCAGCATGCTGTGCGCCCTCTTCGCCTCCGTCATGGCCACCATCGCGGCGACCCAGGAGACGGGCCCGTTCGCCGAGCTGACCCATGTCGAGGTCATGATGAAGCTGCAAGCCTTCAACGGCACGATGGCCCTCACCGCCCTGCTGCTCTCCTCGGTCATCACCGAGCAGCACAACACCAGGCTCTCGGTGGAGAAGGCATGCCAGGAACTGGCCGAGGTCCTCGAACACCTCACCGCGGGCGACCCCCGCCAGGGCGGCCGACCGTGACCGTACCGCCCGGTCAGAGAAGGCCCGCGTCACCCCGCCTGCGCAGCACCAGCAGCGCGGTGTCGTCCTTGGGCATGCCCGCCGTGTGGCGGCGCAGATCGCCGTAGACGGTGGCCGGTACATCCTTCGGGAGGACCTCACCCCAGGTGGCCGCCCGCTCCTCCAGCGGATAGAACGCGCCGGACGGATCACGCGCCTCGGTGACGCCGTCCGTGCAGAGCAGAAGCGTGCCGTCCGAAGGGAAGTCGAACCATTCGACGGTACGAGGCTCAGGCGCGAGCGCGTCGAGGCCCAGCGGCACGCAGGGCTCCTGCCGGAGCACCGGATCGGCCCGCTCCTTGTGCAGCAGCAGCGGTGCCACATGACCGCAGTTGATCGCCTGTACCTCCTGCCCGCCGTCGATGCCCAGCACGAGCGCCGTCACGAACCGCTCCCGCTCCCCGGTCTGCGCCGCGAAGGAGTTGTGCCGTAGCACCGCCTCCTCCAGGGCGTCGACCACGGCGGTGAGTGTGGGCTCGGCCACGGCCGCCTCGCGGAAGGCGCTCAGTACGGCGAACGCGGCGCTGATCGCCTGGAGGCCCTTGCCCTGGACGTCGGCGATGAAGACGCGGCTGCCGTACGGCGAGGAGACGACCTCGTAGACGTCGCCGCCCACCCGGCTGTCCTCCTCCACCGGCCGGTACAGGCCGTGGACCAGGAGCTGGTCGGTCATCAGGGGGAACGGGCGCAGGATCTGGCGTTGCAGGGCGGCCGCCGCCGACCGCAGCCGGGCGATCTCGCCCTCCCAGCGGATCCGCTGCGCCGCTCGCGCCACGCTGAGGCCGTTGAACACCAGGGTGAAGGCGACGACGGCCGCGTCGGCGCCCGCCGTGCCCAGCGGGGTGTCGACGAGGGAGCCGACGATGACGAGTGTCACCCACGCGGAGGCGACGGTGGTCTGCCGCACGGTTCCGCGCCCGGCGATCAGCGCGGGCAGCACCACCAGAAAGGGGGCCGGCCGGGTGTCCCGGCCCAGCACGATGCCGGTCAGCGCCACCACCAGCGTGACGACGACGAGCCAGAACACGACCACGGCCCAGCTGAGCGGAGGCGTGGAGCGCTGCCCTGCGTCTACCACGGTGGAGCCGGCCGGATCTCTTGAGGTGCGCACCGGCCCTCCGCTTCCTTCAGTCGTCGAACAACCGTCGGGAAAGCTTCCCACTCTTCAATATCAGCCCCACCCGTACCGTCCGCGAGCCGCGCCAACGGCTCGGGCCGACCCGGGACGCACAAGAAGCGCACAGGAGGCTAGATTCCGATCCGTATGTTTGGCCGATGGTGGGGGAGTTGGGGACCGTTGTTCATCTGGCGCACACTGCGGGGTGAATGGCAGGGCATCGTCGTCGATCCGGTACGACAGCTGCTGCGGCGCGGACTGATGGGGGTGTCCCTGGCGTTCGTCGCAGCCTTCGGCGTCATCTTCTTCCACGCCCTCGCCCAGAACCCGACCGGTGCCGTGATCGTGCGGGACATCGGCGGCGTCCAGGGCGACCTGCCACTGTGGCTCGCCCTGCTGCGTACCCCCATATCGCTGTACGTCCCCGCCCTCGACCTGCCTGTCTGGGCCGGGATCACCCAGCTGTTCCTCGCCTTCGCGCTGGCCGAACTGGCCCTCGGCCGGGCCCGCACACTGGTCGTCGCCTACGCGACCACGCTGGCCGGCACGCTGACGGTGCGCGTGATGCTCCTGATCGGGCCGGGCTGCGGCGGCATCGGGCTGCGGCCCGAGATCGGGCATGTCCTCGACACCGGGCCGTCCGCGGCGGTCGTAGGACTGTTCACGTATCTCGCCGTCGTGCGGCGCGCACCCGTCGTGTTCTTCCTCACCGGTGGGTCGATGGTGTGGGAGTCGATCGTGAAGCCCAACCTGGCGGGCCGCGAGCACCTCGTGGCGGTGGCCACCGCCGTCGTCATCGGTGTGGTCCACGAGGTGCGCCACCGGCGGCCGACCGTCACGGCGCTGCTGCCGCAGTTCAACGCGGACCAGCCGGTCAGGGCCGAGACACGTTGCCCATCTCCGCGGTGAACCCCGCCGGTTCACTGTCGAACCCGCGCACCATCGGGCGGAACTCCCAGGCTCCGGAGGCGCCCTTGGTGAACTCCGCGACCGTCGCGGCGGTGGACCCGGCCACCCCCGCGAAGTCGTCCGACAGCAGCTCCCTGTAGCCCTCCACCACCAGCGCCCTGGCGTGCGACAGATCGCCGAAGGTCCTGATCCCGCCGTTCTGGTGGATCGCCACTCCCACGACCACCCGCGCGAAGGAGGCGGCGAGCCGGTCGAGTTCGAGGACCATCACCTCCATGTAGCCGTACCCCTGGCCGCTCTCGCTGTGCCGGCTCATGTTGATCGTGCCGTCCGGCGAACGGCTCTCGGAGTTGACGACGTACACCGGACGTCCGTGCGGGGCCTCGGCGGAGTAGGTCGCCGCGACGATGTCCAGATGGCGCGGCTGCTGCCCCCAGGGACTCGGATCCCAACGGAGCCGTACTTCGACCTTCCCCGCAACTGTGCTGACACTGCTCACTGAATGCCGCTCCCGAATCAGGCCATCACGGGACGATCCCCCGCATGGTCAAGTATGGCTCTCCGACGGCCTGTTGATGCCGCCGGAACGGACCCGACAAACCCGGGGTCAGGTGCTCCGGATCGCGTCCACCAGCCCGGCGACGAGGTGCGCCCGCTCGGCCATCGACGCGCCGAGCAGATACTCGTGGTCGGCGTGCGCCCCGCCCCCGACCGCGCCCAGCCCGTCGAGCGTCGGCACCCCCAGCGCGGCCGTGAAGTTCCCGTCGCTACCGCCGCCGACCGACCGCCCTTCGAGCCCGGGCAGCAACTCCTGCGCCACCGCGAACAGTTCGGCCGCGGCCGACTCGGGCATCGGCGGCCGACCGACACTTCCTTCCACGGTGATCACGGCCTCGTCGAGATGCGGCGCGAGGGCGGCGAACGCGGCCTCGATCCGTTCCTTCTCGCCGGCCGACTCGACCCGCACATCCACGACGACGGTCGCCTGCGCGGGGACGACGTTGTCCAGCGTCCCGGCGGACGCGACGGTCGGCGTGACCGTCGTGCCGACCTCCGGCCGCGCCAATGCCGCGATGTCCAGCACCTGGTAGGCCGCTTCGACCAGCGCGTTGACCCCGGCGGCGGGCTCCAGCCCCGCGTGCGAGGCCCGGCCCGCGACGGAGACCTCGAACGTGCCGCATCCCTTACGGCCGGTCTTCACGCCTCCGCCGTCGGCGGCCCCCTCGACCACGAGCACGGCACCGCAGGCGAGGGCGCGTTCCTCGATGAGCGCCCGGGAGGAGCGGGAACCGACCTCTTCGTCGGCGGTCACCAGGAACTCGACCCCGGACCGGTCGTCCAGCGCCGCGACCCCGTGGATCGCCTGCACCAGACCACCGAGCATGTCGAAGACACCGGGTCCGGTCACCCGCCCGCCCTCGACCAGGAAGGGGCGGCGCGCGAGGGTGCCGAGCGGGAACACGGTGTCGTGATGGCCGAGGACCAGCACGCGCGGTGTGCCACCACCGGACCAGTGGACATGCGGCCCGCCTTCGCTCTCGACGAGCACGGCCCGCCCGCCGAGCCGCGCCTCGATGACAGCGGCGACGGTCTCGGCCGATGCCCGCAAGGCGCCCAGGTCACGGGAGGGGGACTCGACCTCGACGAGGGTCCGGAGGTCGTCGAGCATCGCTTCGACGCTCACGGCGATGCTGTTGTGCGTGGTCACGGAGGAAGGCTACGCGGGGAGTGCGGGGGAGGGCATGACGGGGCGGCGGTCCCGACTAGGACCTGATATTTTCCCGCCGCCGAGCGCCGAGCGCCGAGCGCCGAGCGCCGAGCGCCGAGCGCCGAGCGCCGAGCGCCGAGCGCCGAGCGCCGAGCGCCGAGCGCCGAGCGCCGAGCGCCGAGCGCCGAGCGCCGAGCGCCGAGCGCCGAGCGCCGAGCGCCGAGCGCCGAGCGCCGAGCGCCGAGCCGCCTTCCGGACCCGGCCGCCCCCGTGCCTCGCCCGCCCCGAACCGCCGAAAGGCCGGCCCGACGCCCAACGCGTCGAACCGGCCCAACGGCGATGCAAATACCCGGAGTTGGTCAGTCCGTGCCGGACTCCATCGCCGCGCGGTCGAGCAGCGCGTCGTCCTCGGAGACCTCGCCGCGCGAGGCGATGGCCTCGGCGCCGCCCTCCGGCATGCTGCCGATGAGGCCGGTCGCGGCGGCCTGCGCGGCGCCGATCGCGGTGTTGCCGGTGCCGATCAGGCCGAGGACGGCGTACTGCTCCAGCTTGGCGCGGGAGTCGGCGATGTCGAGGTTGCGCATGGTGAGCTGGCCGATGCGGTCGACCGGGCCGAAGGCCGAGTCCTCGGTGCGCTCCATGGAGAGCTTGTCGGGGTGGTAGCTGAACGCCGGGCCCGAGGTGTCGAGCAGCGAGTAGTCCTCGCCGCGCCGGAGCCGCAGGGTGACCTCACCGGTGATCGCCGAGCCGACCCAGCGCTGGAGGGACTCGCGGACCATCAGGGCCTGCGGGTCCAGCCAGCGGCCCTCGTACATCAGACGGCCGAGGCGCCGGCCCTCGTTGTGGTACTGGGCGACGGTGTCCTCGTTGTGGATCGCGTTCACGAGGCGCTCGTAGGCCGCGTGCAGCAGGGCCATGCCGGGGGCCTCGTAGATGCCTCGGCTCTTCGCCTCGATGATCCGGTTCTCGATCTGGTCGGACATGCCCAGGCCGTGCCGGCCGCCGATCGCGTTGGCCTCCATGACGAGGTCGACGGGGGAGGAGAACTCCTTGCCGTTGATCGTCACCGGGCGGCCCTGGTCGAAGCCGATCGTCACGTCCTCGGTGACGATCTCGACCGACGGGTCCCAGAAGCGCACGCCCATGATCGGCTCGACCGTCTCCACACCCGTGTCCAGGTGCTCCAGGGTCTTGGCCTCGTGGGTGGCGCCCCAGATGTTGGCGTCGGTGGAGTACGCCTTCTCCGTGCTGTCCCGGTACGGCAGCTCGTGCGCGAGCAGCCACTCCGACATCTCCTTGCGGCCGCCGAGCTCCGTCACGAAGTCCGCGTCCAGCCAGGGCTTGTAGATCCGCAGATGCGGGTTGGCGAGCAGGCCGTAGCGGTAGAACCGCTCGATGTCGTTGCCCTTGAAGGTCGAGCCGTCGCCCCAGATCTGGACGTCGTCCTCAAGCATCGCCCGCACCAGCAGCGTGCCGGTGACGGCACGGCCCAGCGGGGTGGTGTTGAAATAGGCGCGCCCGCCGGAGCGGATGTGGAACGCCCCGCAGGTCAGCGCGGCCAGGCCCTCCTCGACCAGCGCCGCACGGCAGTCGACCAGACGCGCGATCTCGGCGCCGTAGGCCTGCGCGCGGCCGGGCACCGAGGCGATGTCGGGCTCGTCGTACTGGCCGATGTCGGCGGTGTAGGTGCAGGGGACGGCACCCTTGTCGCGCATCCAGGCGACCGCGACGGAGGTGTCGAGTCCGCCCGAGAAGGCGATGCCGACGCGCTCGCCGGTGGGGAGGGAGGTGAGGACCTTAGACATGGGAAGATTATGCACCCTCGCGCATGGTCATGCAAAGTCCCCTTTCTGATTCCCTTTTCGATACGGCTCGATCCCTCTTCTGATATGCCGCTGCAGGGCACCCGTGACGCAGGAGGGCACCCGGCAGCGGCGGCGGTGGGACTGTGCTCAACACCCCGCCTTGTAGAAGTACTTGCTGATCTCGGGCTGGTTCATGTTCGCCTTGGTGATGGCGACCATGTTGGTGCCGATCGACTTCTGGACCGTCTTGCCCTCGAAGGCGTCGGCGAGCTGGTCGACGGCCTCCTTGCCGATCGCCGCCGGGTCCTGCGCGACCAGGACCTGAAGGGTGCCCGCCTTCAGCGAGGCGATCTCGTCCGGCTCGGCGTCGAACGCGGCGACCTTCACCGTGCCCTCCTTGCCCGCCTGCTTGAGACCGGTGGCTATGCCCTGGCCGGTGTTGGTGTTGCCCGCGAAGACACCGCCCAGGTCGGGGTGGGCCGCCAGCGTCGACTGGATCTGGGAGGCCGCGGTGGCCGGCAGGTCGTTGTCGTAGAGGGTGGGCAGCATCTTGATGTTCGGGTACTTCTTCATCTCCTCCGTGAAGCCCTTGATGCGGGCGTCGGTGGTGGAGACGCCGGGCTTGACGCTGATGACGATGGCCGAGCCCTTCTCGTTCATCAGCTTGGCGAGCGCGTCGGCCGCCACCCGGCCGCCCTTCTCGTTGTCGGACGAGATTCGGGTGATGCCGATCGAGGAGTCGGAGACCGTGGTGTCCACCAGGGCGACCTTGGTCCCGGACGACTGGATCTGCTTGAGCGAGGGGGTGAGCGCGCTGGTGTCGACCGGCGAGATCAGCAGCCCGTCCGGCCGGGTCGCGGCCACCGAGTCGATGAGCGGGCGCTGGACCGACACGTCCCACTGGGCGGAGCCGTCGGCGCTGAATTCCATGCCCTTGGCCTTGGCCTCGGTCTGCGCCGCACAGGTCATGGTGATGTAGAAGGGGTCGCTCTTCACGCCGGTGATCAGCCGGACCTTCTTGCCGGAGGCCCCTCCTTTCGACCCCGAACTGCCGCTGTCGCTCGACGAACTACAGGCGGCGGCGCCGGTAAGGACCAGCACGGTGCCCGCGGCGACCAGAACTTTGCGCGTGATGCGGATGCTCGACATAAGGGTGTCCTCCTGGGTCATACGAGGGTTGAGGCGAAGGCAGGGGCAGGGGCCGGGGTCATGCGCGCTCCCGGGTCTTCCTGCGCATCTGGTCGATGTAGACGGCGGCGACCAGGACGACACCGACGGCGACGTCCTGCCAGTACTGCTGAACGCCGATGACGATCAGCCCGGTGGTCAGCACCGCGGGGATGAACACGCCGATCACGGTGCCCAGCACCGAACCCCGCCCGCCGAACAGGCTGGTGCCGCCCAGGACCACCGCGGTGATCACCTTCAGGTTGTCGGTGGAGTGCCCGGCGATAGACGTCGTGCCGTACGACGCCAGCCACATCACCGCGCCAAGACCGGCGAGGAGGCCCATCAGGCCGTAGACCTTGATCAGGTGGCGGCCCACCGGGATGCCCGCGCGGCGGACCGCGGTCGGGTTGGAGCCGATCGCCAGGGTGTGGCTGCCGAACTTCGTGGCGCCGAGCACCGCGCCGAACAGGGCGGTGACCACCGCGGCGAGGATCACCATCCAGGGGATGCCGAGCAACTTGCCGAATCCCAGGCTGTTCTGGAGATGCGCCGCGGACGCGCCGGACGGGTCCTGGCCGCCGGTGGCGAGTTCGGCGATGCCGAGCGCCGCGCCCAGTCCGCCCAGGGTCACGATCAGCGGCGGCACCTTCCCGGTCGCCACCACCGCACCCTGCAAGGCGCCCCAACCCGCCCCCACCGCAAGGGCGATGACGACACAGACCGCGACCGTGAACCAGCCGGCGGTGGGGCCGCCGTGGTGGATGTTGTACTCGCCCGCGGCCACCGCCGCGAGCACCAGCACCGAGCCGATCGACAGGTCGATGCCCGCGGTGATGATCACGAACGTCATGCCGACGCCGAGCACCAGATAGATGGCCGCGTTCACGGCGATCTGCGTGATGTCGTACGTGGTGAAGAACTTGCCCGGCGCCGCGATGGTGAAGAACGCGACCAGCGCGACGAGGATCACGAACGTCCACAACTCGCTGATTCCGGCGGCCCGTCGGAGCCACGGGGGTATCGCGAGGCGCCCGTCGGCGGCCGGGGCCGGCTCCTGCGTCGGGGCGGCCGGCTTGATGTCCTGGCTGTTGGCGCTCATCGCCCGTCCTCCGCTTCCGTCGCGCCGACCGGGCCGTCGTCGCCGTTGTGCACGGGCTCGTCCAGTGATCCGGTCATGGCGCCGACGAGTTTTTCGATCGAGGCGTCGGCCGCGGTGAACGAGGCGACCCGGCGCCCCAGCCGCAGTACCTCGATCCGGTCGGCGACCGACAGCACCTCGGGCATGTTGTGACTGATGAGGACCACGCAGATGCCGCGGTCGGCGACCCTGCGGACGGTCTCCAGGACCCGGGCGCGCTGCACGACTCCCAGGGCGGCGGTCGGCTCGTCCATGAAGATGACCTTGTTGGCGAAGGCCACCGCGCGCGCTACCGCCACGGACTGCCGTTGCCCTCCTGACAACGTTGTCACAGGAGCCGTCACATCTTTCAGCTCCACGCCCAGTTCACCGAACGCCGCGATCGCCTCCCGGCGCATGGTGGGCCGGTCGAGCACGCCCAGCCGGCCGAGCAGGCCTCCGCGCACAAGTTCCCTTCCCAGATAGAGATTTGACGCGGCGTCAAGATCCGGCGCCAGGGAGAGATCCTGGTAGACGGTCTCGACTCCGCGCCGTTGTGCGTCCATCGGCCCCGTGAACCGGACCGGCACCCCGTCGAGGCGCACCTCGCCCTCGTCCGGGGTGAGGACGCCGGAAAGCACGTTCACCAACGTCGACTTGCCGGCGCCGTTGTCACCGATCAGTGCGACGACCTCACCGGCGTACGCCGTGAAGTCCGCGCCCGAGAGCGCCTGGACATGGCCGAAACGCTTGACCACGCCGTGTGCCGCGAGAAGGGGTTCTCTTGCAGAGGCCATGTTGTGCCTTCTGGTTGGTATCGTTAACAGCTCGTCGATTCTGGGAGGCCCGTGGGTGGGCGTCAAGGGTCGTGAACGAACGGGGATTTGGGCGGACACCGTCGGCCCGTCGGACAGGCTCTGGTCCGGTCGCGCTGGATGACCTCGGGAGGACGCGGCGTGACCGGTCGTCCCAGTCGTCCCAGGATGAAAGACGTGGCCGCGGAAGCGGGCGTGAGCGTGATGACGGTGTCCCGGGTGGTCAACGGCGAGGCGGGCGTGGCCCCGCTCACCGCCGCCCGCGTGGAGGCCGCCGTCCGCAAGCTGGGCTATCAACGCGACGACGTGGCACGGCAGTTACGCCGTACGGACCGACTGAGCCAGACCATCGGACTGATGGTGGACAACGTTGCCGACCCCTTCATGGCCGCCGTCGCCTCGGCCACCGAGGACGTCGCCCACCGGCGCGGCAACATGGTCCTCATCGGCTCCAGCCGCGCCGACCTCCGCCGCGAACGTGAGGTCATCGCGGCCTTCACCGCCCGCAGGGTCGACGGGCTGATCCTCACCCCGGTCGCGGGCGACCACCGCGTTCTGCGCTCCGCGCAGGCGCGCGGCACGAAGATCGTGTGCGTGGACCGGGTGGCGCCCGGACTGGACGCGGACACCGTGGTGGTGGACAACTTCGGCGCGGTACGGCAGGCCGTACGCCATCTGATCGCGCACGGCCACCGCCGCATCTGCTACCTCGGCGACAAGCCGGAGATCTGGACCTTCGGCGAACGCCACCGCGGCTATCTGGCGGCCCTGAGCGCGGCGGGCATCGACGCCGATCCGGCGCTCGTACGGCACGGGTTGAGGTCAGGGGCGGACGCCGCCCGGGCCGTCACCGCGATCCTCTCCGCACCGGAGCCGCCCACGGCCGTCCTCGCGGGCAACGAGGTCCTCGCGTTCGGCGTGCGGGCCGTGCTCCCCGCCGACGTCGCGTTCATCGCCTTCGACGACTTCGCGTTGGCCGCGCAGCTGACGCCGCCGGTCACGGTCATCGCGCAGGACCCGGTCGCCCTCGCGACGAGCGCCGCACATCTGCTGTTCGCCCGCATCCACGGGGACACGTCGCCGCCGCGCAGGGTCGTCATGCCGACCGAGCTGATCCCGCGCGGGTCGGGGGAGATCCAGGGCCCCGGTACGCCGTTCACGCATCGGCGCTGAATCCCGTCCCCCGTCCCGCGTACGGCATCGGTCGTTACGCGCGAGGCCGCTCGAAGGTGAGGAGCAGGCCCTCGACCGCGCCGGGACCTATGCGGCCCTTGACGTCGGCGGCGGTGATGGCCTTGAGGCCCCAGCCGTCCTCGGCGTGCTTGTTGAGGACCTTCTCCAGCTTGTCGCTGTCCAGCGCGTCGCCGATCAGCGACTCCCGGAAGCTGACGACCTTGTACTCGAACGTGTAGGCGTTGCTCATGGCTGCGGTGTCCTCCTGTGCGTGCGCACGGTGTGCGGTGGGCGGGGTCAGCCAATCATGGGGGGACGTTCCCGCGCAGGCCGGGGGTGGTTTCGTGGCACGGCCGTCAACTGGGCCCGGGGAGCGGTGTGTTGTCCGGGACGGGCGTCGGATGCGAACCCACGGGTAGATCATGACCGCGCGCCGCGGCCGTCGTGTCACCCGGGACGCGGCGGGGCGGAGACGTAGCGTGGCGAGGCGTACGCGAACGGATCCGGTGGAGGTGCCATGTGCTGGAGTGCGAAGGCCGACCTCGTGGCGGGCGCGGCGGTCGCCGCCGTAGGGGTGGCCTGTGTGGTCCGGGCGCGCAGGCGGACCGATCTCGTGATGGCGGCGCTGCCGTTGCTGCTCGGCGCTCATCAGATCGTGGAGTCGGCGGTGTGGGCCGCCGACGGGGGCAGCGGGCCCGCCACCCTCGCCTGGGCCGTCATCGCCATGCCCCTGCTGGCGGTGTGGGTGCCGGTGGGCGTGTGGTGCGCCGCGCCACGGCGGGCCAGGCCTCGGCTCGGCGTGTTCGTCGCGATTGGCGCGGCTACCGCGGCGGCCCTCGCCCACGCCCTCGCCGTACACCCCGTGACGGCCGAGATCCGCGGCCACACCCTCGGCTACGTCGTGGACCTTCCCTACGCCCAACTGGTCATCGCCGGCTACCTCGTGGCGACGATCGGCTCGCTGCTCCTGTCCGGTGAGCGCGGGCTGGTGGTGCTGGGGATCCTGGTCACGGCCGGCGCGATGGTCTGCTGGACGCTGTGGGAACTGGAGTTCGTCTCGACGTGGTGCGCGGTCGCCGCGGTGTCCTCACTGGTCCTGTTCTTCTGGGTGAACGGCCGCGACCGGGAGCCGGGGAGGCGGCCCTACGTCAGTGCGGGGCGCGGCAGGTCCACAGGGTGAGGTCGCTGCTCGTCGCGACGGCGAGGGTCTGACCGGTGGGCGAGAACCCCGCGGCGCGCAGTTCCGAGTAGTCGGCGTCGAAGACGTGCCACCAGGTCTCTCCGGCCTGCCCCTTGTGGATGCCGTGGCCCGTCGAGAGGACGACCCGGTCGTGCGGCCACTCGGGGCTGACGACGTCCACGGTCCAGCCGTCGGGCGAACCGCTGTGCAGGCCGCCGCCGAAGAGACCGGCGATCCGTACCGGAACGCCCGCGATCGGTCCGAGGCCGGGGCAGACGAGATCCGGGTGGCAGTCGGGCGTGCTCGTCCCGGGATCAGGGTCCCGGTCGCGGGCGATCTTCTCACCGGTGAACGCGTCGAACAGGCCGTGACCGTCGTTCGAGACCACCATCACGAGATCGTGCCCGGTGCCAGGATCGGTGGCGAAACCGATACCGAGCAGGCCGCCGACAGGGGTCCTGTTGTCGAGCACCGGCCGCCAGGGTTCGGGGGCGGGCATGACGGGGGCGGCGAGGCAGCGGTCGCGCAGTTTCTGCTGGTACTCGGTGAGCAAGGGGTGTCTCCTCGGTGCGGTCGGCGACGAGGATCTCTCAGGGGGCGGCGGGAGTCGAGCCGAATTCGATGGAGGCCTTTTACGGGTGCCGCTCCGTGGTGCCCAAGTACCGCCGCGCGCCAAGTCGTTGGTGTCGGCCGGTGATGTCGGGTTGGATGGTTCCATGGAGCGCATAGACGCAGAGCTGTTCACTGACGGCGGTAACGACGCCGTGGTCCGCCTGCCCGGCCGCCGGTTGCCCGGTGTGCTCATCCAGGGCGACTCGCTGCACATCCTCCGCGGCGATGTGGCCGAGGTGGTGGAGGCATGCGAGCGGGGCGACCTGGCCGAGGCGGGGGAGGCGGCGGGGCTGCTGCTGGCGGGCTTCGACGCGCTGCTGAGCCGCTACTCCGTGGCGTTGGAGGAGCACCGGATCAAGTTGCCCTACTGACGGGGGCGGGGAGTTGGCGTTGGCCGTACTTCCGTGTGAGGGAGGACGATTCCTGTGAACGGAGACAGCGAGCGCGAAGCCGTCGTAGCCCGTCTGTGGCAGGAGCACCTGGACACGGAGTTCCCCGCCAGGTTGCGCGGCGCGGAACTGGAGGGCGTAGACATGGTGATGCTGGACATGAGCATCGCCGGCTGCGTCAGCACGTGGCGTGGCAACGGCGGCTTCCCTGACGCGGGACGCCTCCACATACTGCGCGACCGGGTCACCGAGCTCGACGAGGTTCTGCCCCTCCTCATGGACGTGGAAGAGCTCCAGTACTACGAGCGACTGCGCCACCTCGCGACACTCACTTCGTGACGCGGCCCGCGCTCACACCTCCCGGTGCTCGATCCCCAACAGGCTCGCCGCCGCCCGGAAGTCCGCCGTGTGGTGGCCCAGCGCCAGCGACCAGTGGTGGCCTACGCCCGTCGCGCTCCACGCGTCGACCCACTCGCCGGGGTCGCGGCCGAAGTCGACGCGGCTGGTGGTGTTGCCGATCGCGAGGTGCGGTCCGGGGACGACGGTGCCCTCGGACGTGACGAAGGACAGGGTGCCGTCGGCGTCCTGGCCGAGACCGAGCAGGGTCACGGGACCGTGCTGGACGTCGAATTCCACGCTGACGCCCCAGCCGCGCTTGCCGTGATAGACACCCAGGCCGCGCAGCAGCGGGTCGCGGGCGCTGACCGCGAGGTGGGCGGGCCCGTCGTGGCCCATCTCCACCACACCGGCCTCGAAGTCGAGGGCCTGGATCTCGGTGAAGGAACCCCCGGCGCCGATGCTCTGGGTCGCCAACTGGGCGAGGCTGGTGCGGAGTTCGTACTCACCGGCGGCCGGCACGCCCCGGGCGGTGAGGAGGGAGGCGCCCAGGATCATGCCGGCGCCGAGCCGTTCGTGCAGTTCGCCGTCGAGTCCTCGGTGGTAGTAGGCGAGGGTGTCGAGGCCGAAGTCCTCGACGAGCCGGTCGAGGGCGACGGACACCGTCGCTCCCCACGCGAAATCCTCGTCGACCACGCTGTCGTCCACGGCGAAGATCCGCCGGGCGAGCGCCGTACGTTCACGGGTCTCGGCCTCGCTCACCTTCTCCACCCGATGCCGTAGATCGTCGAACTCCAGCACCTCGACGTGCGAGCCGAACGTCGCGGGGAGGAGCGTCAGATCGGTCGACACGTCGAGCATGCCGGGATACAGGTGTCCCATCAGTCCGTGCCGGGCATGGCGGAGCGAGGCGCGTACGTGGGCGGCCCGGATCCACTGCTCGATGCGCCGCCAGGCCGACTCCTGGCGCAGCCAGCCGGACACCGACCGGAAGGGGATGCCGGCCCGCCGGAACACGTTGCCGACCTCGGGCACCGGGCACTGCCCGCAGTAGGCGAGCCAGGCGCCCGTGTCGAAGGAGGCGTGGTCCATCCGCTCGGTCGGCTGGAGGTCGATGACCAGGACGGGGGTGTGCGAGCGCTGGGCGATCGGCAGCACCATCGACGAGGTCAGATACGTCGTCAGGAACAGCACGATCAAGTCGCAGTCCGCGCGCCGCAGTTGCTCGGCCGCCACCGCTCCTTCCTGGGCGTCGGAGATGAAGCCGACGTCGGTCACCTCCGCGTCCATGCGCTGGAAGCGTTCGGCGACGTACGCGGACGACTCTTTCAACTGGGGGAGCAGGTCCGGGAATTGAGGCCAGTAGGCGCCGAGCCCGCCCGCCACTAGTCCGATCCGGGTCCGGCGGCGGGGCGCCGGGGGGAGCAACTCGCGCAGGGCGGCGGCGCGTTCCGCGGTCATGGTCGTGGGGTCGGTGGTCACGGTCGCGGGTTCGGTCGTTGCCATGGGCGGTGTTCCTTCGGGTGCGCGGTGTGTGCTTTTCCTTCCGGGTCCGGTGCGGAATCAGGTCCGGGCCACGCCCAGACCCGGCGCCGGGGCGACGGCCGTGTCGGGGGAACGCCGGATGAGGACATGGATGACGTACACACCCGCGACCCCCGAAGCCGCCATGCAGAGCGTGATCAGCCACAGCAGGAGCGACGCGCTGTAGTCCATCAGCGCGGGGGTGACGAACGCGACGCCCGCGAAGACCCCGCGGGACAGGGCGTAGGTGAGGCCCTGGGTGGTGCCGCGGGTGTCCGGAGGCAGCGTGAGCTGCGACCAGACCTTGTAACTGGCCTCCCCGGCAAAGGGGTTGGAGATCTGGTACAGCACGAAGAAGACGAGCATGCCGACCAGGGCGCCCGCCGTGAGGGAGGCGATGCAGAAGGCCACGACCTGCACGACGGTGAAGACGTAGAACAGCCGGTCGCGCCAGGGGGTGTCGGCGACCCGTACGAAGACGAAGGTCAGTACCAGCGCGATCGGCAGGAAGGCCAGGTTGATGCCGGTGGCCAGGCTCTGTGAGGCGCCGCTGACCGTGACCAGGAGGTAGGTGCCGAACTGGCCGAAGGTGTTGGCGCCGATGCCCCAGGTGACGTAGTAGACGAAGGTCGCGACCATCGGCAGCAGCGCGGCGCGGTTCCACACGTTCTTCAGCTCGATGCCGCGCGGGGCGGCCAGCGCGGCGGCCTCCTCCTGCTGTGCCGCCTCGGACGGCTCGGCCAGCTCCAGCCGGGCGCGGAGCAGGAAGGTGACCAGCGCGGCGACGATCAGATGGCCGGTGATGATCCGCGCGCCGACCATGCCGGTGTCCGACAGGACGTAGCCGAGGAAGATGACGACGACGATGCCCAGCACCCACATGACCTGGGTGAACGACACGAGACGCGCCCGGCCGTCCGGGGGTGCGGCGTCCGAGACGACGGCCAGGGACGTCGGCAGGTCGGCGCCGGCGGCCAGTCCCGCGACGAGCACGCCGACGAAGAGGACGATGTCGTTCGGGGCGAGGGTGATGACGATCGCGCCCACCGCGTAGCAGAGGATGTCCAGGTTGTAGACGCGGCGGCGCCCGAACATGTCGGCGAGCCGGCCGCCGACGAGCGAGCCGACGGCGATGCAGCCGGTGACGATCGCGCTGATCGCCCCGGCCATCCACACGCCCATGTCGTAGTGGTCGCGGTAGATCGCCAGGTTGACGGCGATGCTGACGATGAGCGCGGCGTCGAGATAGGAGGCCATGCCCGAGAGGGCCGCGACCTTCCACAGGTGCTTCGGGATAGGCGGTTGTTCCGCGTGTTCCGGTGCAGACGAGAATCGGATCATGATGCGGCTCCTCGCGGCTCTGGGCCGGGGTCGCAGTGAATATAGAGTTCAAAAAACGTTCCAACAAGCCCTCTTGCAGGTATCCGAAGGAATCCGGGGCAAGCAGAGCCGGCCTCCTTCCCGAGCTTCGGATCCGGTGCCAACATCGCAGGTGGTGGACAACAGAGCCGACGTAAAACGTTTTTTGATCCGTGAGGGTGACCGAGCCGCACCCGGAAGGACCAACACCGTGATCTCACCCGCGTTGCAGCAGCTTTTCGACGCCCCGCCCCGGGACTTCGGCCCCACCCCGCTGTGGTGGTGGTCCGGCGCCAAGGTCACCCGCGAGCAACTCGCCTGGCAGCTGCGCCGGTTCGCGGACGGCGGCGTCCACAACCTCGTCGTCATCAACCTGGCCCCGGCCGGCCCGGCCTTCGGCGCCCGGACCGACGACCCGCCGTGGTTCGGCGAGGAGTGGTGGGACCGCTTCACCGACACCTGCCGGATCGCCCGGGACATCGGCACCCGCCTGTGGTTCTACGACCAGATCGGCTTCTCCGGCGCCAACGTCCAGGGCGCGATCACCCGCCGCAATCCGGAAGCCACCGGCCGCGCCCTGCGCTCCCGAACGGCCACCGTCACCGGCGGCACGATCGCACTGCGCGGAGCCGAAACCCTCGTCGCCGCCTACGACTTGGAGGGCCGCCGCCTACCCGTAGCCCCCGGCATCCAAGCCGCCGAAGGGGCGGACGTACGCCTCGTCGTCGCCGTCCCCACCGCCTTCGACTACCTGGACCCGCACGCCGTGAGCCTGCTCCTGGACGCCGTCCACCACGAGTACGACCGGCGCGTCCCCGAGTACCTGGGCAACGTGATCGCGGGCAGCTTCCAGGACGAGCTGCCCGGCACGAACTCCTGGAGCCACCGCTTCCCCGACGAGTTCCGAGCCCGTCGTGGCTACGACCTCCTCGACCATCTCCCCGCCCTGTTCGGACCGGTGAGCGCCCGCGCGGCGAAGATCCGCGCCGACTACTACGCGGTCCGCGCCGAACTCACCGAGGAGGCCCTCTTCAAGCCCCTCGCCGCCTGGCACGACGAGCGCGGGATGCTTGTCGGCGCTGACCAGAGCCACCCCGCGCGGGCGGGTTTCCCGGCCCAGTCGACGCAGATCTACACCGACTACTTCCGCACCCACCGCTGGTACGGCGCCGCCGGCAGCGACCACCACGGCGACTCCAAGGTCCACTCCTCCATGGCCCACCTCTACGGCCACGAGCGCGTCTGGATCGAGGCGTTCCACTCCTCCGGCTGGGGCGGCACCCTGGCGGACACCTACGACTGGCTCCTGCCGTTCCTGCGCAGCGGCGCCAACTTGTACAACCCGCACGCCAGTTACTTCGGCACGGCAGGCGGCTGGTTCGAATGGGCGCCGCCGTCCACCGACTGGCGCCAGCCCTACTGGCAGCAGTACCCGGCGTTCTCCCGTGCCGTCGCCCGGATCTGCTCGATCATGTCCTGGGGCACCTACAGCGCCGACGTCGCGGTTCTGCACCCCACCGCCACCATGCAGTCCCTCATCCCGCTGGACGTCCCCGTCCAGCACTTCGGCGACGGCCGCCTCGGCGACGACCACGCCGACGTCGACGCGACACAGCGCGACTACCTGGACCTGTGCGGCACGAACAACTGGCTTGCCCCGCATGTCGGTTCACTCGACCGCCACCGCATCGCCTTCGACATCATCGACGACGCCTCCGTGCAGCGCGCCACGGCAGCCGAAGGAGGCCTGCACGTCACGGACTTGGCGTACCGCGCGGTGCTGCTGCCCTCGGCGAGCGTCCTGGAGGAGGAGACGGCACGCCGACTCACCCAACTCCTCGACGCGGGCGGCCGGGTGGTCGTCGTAGGCCGTCCACCCGCGACGGCGGCCGGGCAGGCCGGTCACGACTCCGTCGTGGCGGCACTGCTGAAGCATCCGCGCCTGGAGCGAGCGAGTGACGCCGAGGCCGGAGCGGCGGCGGTGGCCGACACCGCCGGTCACGCGACCGGCGAGGTGCCACTGCTGGTCAGGAGAAAGGGAGTTGAGGCGGTCGCCCTGGTGACCGGCACCTTCCCCGACGCCCGCACGCTGCCCGGAGACGCCGATCACGAGGCGGATCCAACGCGTTACGCCCACCACTCGACCGTCACCGTGCACGCCACGGTCACCGAGGCCGAGATCTGGAACCCGGCGACCGGCACCCGCCACCCGGCCCAAGTCACCGTCTCCGAGGGCCGATCGACCATCGAGGTGCCCTTGGAGGGCGCCCCTGCCGTCCTCGTCGTATGGCGGGAGGGCACCCCGCAGACAGTCCGGACGCCCGCACCAACACCCTTGCCAGAGCAGATGATCGACCTCTCGCACGGCTGGGAGGGCAGCCTGGTCTCCACGATGGACAACACCTGGGGCGACCTGGCGCTCCCTGCGGGCGCCTCCGTCGCCGAACCTCAAATCTGGACGATGAGCTGGACCGAGACCGACGGCGCCGACGCGAGCTGGGAGCGGACACGGGCGACCTACGGCAATCGGGTCAGCGTCCTCCCTCCGGTTCCGTCCGCGCAGGCCCCCGATCCGCTGGACGCGACCTCCGTCGAACAGGTCCTCGCCGGTGAACTACCCCTCTTTTCCTCGGACTTGGGATGGCGCTGCTCGCTGTACTCGTCGAGCCGAGGAATCCCGGACCCGGACGGCCTGCTCGGCAACAAGGGCCTGGTGGCAGAGGAGTTCGTACGCGTTCCCGTCCCCGGGCCCGGAATGGTCGCCCGGGTGCGCGCGATCGTGGAGACAGACCACCGCGGACCCGCCGAGCTGCACATCGGCGCCGCGGCCACCAAGCGTGTGTGGTGGAACGGCGAGCGCCTGGACACCGGCACCGGGTATCTCACCACCGCCCGCGTGGAGTTGGGCCGGACCCGTAACGTCCTCGAATACGAGCTGGGGGACGCCGAGGACAGGCCGCTGCTGATCTCCGGCACGGCGGGTACACCGTTGGGCAGCTACTTCTGTCTGACCCGCCCGGACGGGTTCGGTTCGCGACCGCAGTTCATGTGTCTGCCCGAGGACGTACGACCGTCCGGCGGCGTGACCTATCGAGGGCGGCTGCACGGTCCTGGCCAGGCGGTACTTGTGGTCGGTGCCGCAGTGGGCGTGACCGTGCTGCTCGACGGGGAGGTCGTCGCGCGTCAGGAGAAGGTGGAGTACTACGAGTCCGACTGGGGCGCGGTGCCGATGTTCTTCCGGCACCAACTCACCCTCGGGGACGGCGAACACGTGCTGGAGGTGGTGGCCGACGCCGTCCATCCGCGCGAGGCGGTGTTCGTCGACTGCGTGTCTCGCGCGGAGTCGGCCGTGAACTCCCTGGTGAGCGGCGTTGGTTGGGAGGCCGAGACGGGGGAGTGGCGCGGCCGCACCGTCGAACACGAGGGCCGGTGGGGAGAGTTGCAGCACTGCTACGCGGCCGTACGACCGCACCCGTTGCCGGACACCGAGTGGCTCACCGGCGCACCGGTGCTCGGCACCGCCGTACTGCCGTTGCGGTCCACGGACGCTGTCCGCGAACGCGCCCAGCGTTTCCGCTTCACCGTGCCGCCGGGCACCGAATCGCTGGAACTGCCGCTGGAGTTGCCCGCGAGGGTACGGGTCGGCGATGGTGCAGAGACGCGGCTCGACGGCCAGTATCTGACACTGGATCAGCCGCTACCGGAACCGACGGAGGTCGAAGTCGTCACCGCACCCACGGCCGTACTGCGGGGTGGCTCCGCCTGGCGGGGACCGGTGCGCGTCCGGACTCTGGCAGCGCAACTACCGCTGGGCGACTGGCAGTTGCTGGGGCTGGGCGGCTGGAGCGGTGGTGTGACGTACTCGCGGGAAGTGGAGGTTCCTGCTGGGCCGGACCCCGTGCTGGACCTCGGGCGGGTGCGCGGCAGCGTGTCGGTTGACGTGGACGGGGAGTGTGCCGGCGAGGGGTTCTGTCCTCCGTACCGCTTCCGACTCCCGGGTACCGCAGGGCGATCGGTGCGTCTGGAGGTGACCGTGAACAACACCCTGGCCCCCTATCTCGCCGAAGCCACCCCCACCGCCTGGGCCTTCCCCTCCCAGCTCTCGTCGGGGCTGCTGGGACCGGTGACGCTACGGATTCGGGGCTGACAGAGGCCGAGTGGAGTCCCGTAGGACGAGGTCGGGCGCGAACACCCTTGTCTCGTGGGCGTGTTCGGCGCGGGCCTCCACCTCGTCGAGCAGCATCCCCACGGCCGCTCTGCCGAGTTCCTCGACGGGTTGCCGGACCGTCGTCAGGGTCGTACCGACGAAGCTCGCGATGTCGAGGTCGCCGTAGCCGACCACCTGAATCTCCTCGGGTATTCGTACGCCCCGTTCGCCGAGTCCTCGGCACAGTCCGGCGGCGAGGAAGTCGTTGGTGCAGAAGACGCCGTCGGGCAGGTCGTCGAGAGTGCGGGCGATCTCCAGGCCGTAGGCCACCGTCATCTCGTCGGCGACGACCTGACGGACCCGTGCCTCGCGGCGGGTGCGTACGGCCTGGCGGGCGCCCTGGTAGCGGTCGGCGCACTGCACGATGCCGCGCTCGCCGTTCACGACGAGGATGTCGCGCGCCCCGCAGTCCAGGAGGTGCTGCACGGCGACCCGGCCGCCGGCGATGTCGTCGACGGAGACGGAACAGCCGTCCTGGGCCGACAGCGCGCGGTCCGCGAGGACCAGCGGGATGCCGCGTTCGCGCAGCCGGGTGAGGCGGGTGGGATCGGCGCCGAGCGGGACCACCACCGCGCCCACGGCCCGCTGCTCGATCAGCATCGTGAAGTAGCCCTGCTCCCGCTCGGGGGCGTCGCCGCTGTCGCAGAGCACGAGCGAATAGCCGTGGTCGTAGGCCGCGTCGGCGGCACCGCGTGCGATGCGCGAGTAGAAGGAGTTGGCGACGTCGGGCAGGACCAGGCCGATCGAGGACGAGTGGCCGGTGCGCAGTCCTGCGGCTCCGGGATGGGGCACGTAGTCGAGGGCGGCGACCGCGTCGCGGACCCGTTCGGCGGTGCGGGCGTTGACGCGCTCGGGCCGGTTCAGGACGTTCGACACCGTGGAGACCGAGACTCCTGCGGCGGCCGCGACATCCTGAATGCGGGCGGGGCGAACCTGAACGGCGTCCACCCCCTCGCTGTGACAGCCGTGCGACCAGGCACGACGCGGTTCTCATGGGCGGCGTCAGTGTACCCCGATGGTTGTTGCAACGTTTTCCGCCGGGTGCCTTCGAGAGAGGGGTGCGGTGGCCGAACCGGCCTGTGATCACCAGGGTTAACATGAGGTTATGGCTGAGGGTTCCGGGGTTGATGCCCCGATGGAGGGCGACCGCCCGCTGAGGCGCGACGCCGCCCTCAACCGGGAGAAGATTCTGCTTGCCGCGCGGGAGGTCTTCGGCCGGCACGGGCTGAAGGTCACGCTCGACGACGTGGCCCGGCACGCGGGGGTCGGGGTCGGGACCGTGTATCGGCGATTCCCGGACAAAGAGACCCTTGTGCGGGCCCTGTTCGAGCAGGATCTCGGGATCCGGCAGGCGTCCGCGGAGCGGGCCCTCACTCATCCCGATGCCTGGGAGGGGTTCGTCGACTTCCTCCTGGAGATGTCGGCCGACCTCGCCGAGAACCGAGGCCTCCAGGAAGTGATCATGCTGGGGAGCCACAGTTCCGAGCCGATCGAGACAGTGCGGGGCGGCATGCTCCCTTTCCTGGAGGCCCTGATCAGCCGGGCGCAGGAGAGTGGGGATCTGCGTGCCGAGATCACTCCTTCCGACATCCCCGTGGTCGTTCAAATGCTGAGTGCCGCCAGTCAGTTCACCCAGGGCAAGCGGCCCGAGATCTGGCGCCGGTATTTCGAGATCGTTCTCAATGGCATCAGGCAGCGTCCCGACAACCCTCCACTGACGACACCGAGCTTGAGCAACGAGATGGTGGAGCAGGTGATGGGCCTGGTCAGGCCCGCCTCGTCACAGGAGTAGCGGGTCTGCCGTACAGGCAGACCCGCTGTCCGTGTGTCAGGAGGACGGACCCCAGTCGGTGTCGCTGGGCGTGGCCGAACTCGGCGTCGTCAGAGGCAGGTTGACGAAGGACGCCGCCTGCGGTGAGCGCTCGACGGTGTAGCTGCCGTCGGCCAGGTCCGCCAGTTCCTGCGGGGTCGGGGCGACGGGGAAGTGGAAGTCGGCCGGAGGTTGGCTGTTGATGCTGATCTGGATCCGGTAACCGGCCGGGATCCTGGTGAAGTTGGACAGCAGGGAGATGTCGTAGCGGGTGGTCCGGCCGGGTGTCACCGGGCGCTGTGACGCCTGGGTGGAGGGGTGGCTGGGTTTGATCAGAGTGCCGTTGTCGCCGTACCAGCTCTCCTGGGTGTCCAGGGCGCGTTGGCTGCCCAGCAGGATTCCGTCGGCCTGCTTGGTGACCGTGCCGTCCGGCGCGACGATGCTCAGCTTGGCCGACAGTTCGGTCTCCGGTGTCGTCGACTTGGCGTAGAGGGTGACGTCGGTCGGGCCGTTGAGCAGAGCCGCCTTGGTGAGCGGGGCGGTGGTGTACGTCAGGGTGTCGGCCGCGGTCGCCGCACTCCAGGACAGTGTGTCGCTGCCCTCGTCCGTCGGTTTGCCGGGGGTGAGGGAGCCGTTGCCGAGGTAGTAGGTGCGGGCGTCGGAGGACAGGGGCCAGGCGGCGCTGTCGACCCAGGTGTTGGCGCCGTTCTCGAACAGGTGCAAGGGAGTCGAGGTGTTCGCCATACCGGTGGGCGCGTTCTTGAGCCAGGTGTCGAACCACTCCAGGCGGATGCCCTGGAGCGTCGCCTCGTTGACGTGCTCGCCGTGGGTCCAGGGCCCGACGATCGCCTGGTACCGCCCGGTGACGGGTTCGCCCGACGCGATCGGATCGGTCAACGGCCGGTGGTAGTAGGCGTTTTGGGCGGACACGTAGGCGCCGAGGTTGCCGCCGGGGAAGAGGTCGTTCCAGCCGGCCTCGGTCAGCGCCGGAATGCCGTTGCCCACGATCTTCGGCACGAGCTTCTTCTGGACGTTCAGGGACTGCCAGTAGGCATCGTTGTACGAGCGTGAACCGCCCGAGGCCTGCTGGGCGATGGTCACCGACTGCGGGTCGGTGGCGGGGTCGTCCTCCGGGCCGCGCGGCTCGGCCTGGGCGATGCCGGCCATGAAGGAGGTGGTGATACCGCCGTTGGCGTTGAGGTCGTTGTAGAAGTCCGAGTCGGTGCAGAACGGTGTGATGGCCTTCAGCGCGGAGTTCTTGCCCACGGCCGCCGCCGTGAACCACTGGTCGATCCCGAGGTAGGAGCAACCGTCGAGCCCCACCTTGCCGTTGGACCCCGACAGCGAGTGGGCCGCCCAGTCGACGAGGTCGGCCCCGTCCTTGCCCTGCCGGTCCCCGAACCAGTCGAGCTGCCCGCCGGAGTCACCGGTGCCGCGCACCGCGGAGGCCACGTAGATGTAGCCGCGCTGCACGAAGTAGGTGCCGCTGTCGGTGGGGTCGGAGCGCTGGGCGCCGTAGGGATTCTGGGTCAGGAGCACGGGGAACGGGCCCGACGCGCGAGCGCCGGTGCTCGGGTCGGTCGGATAGACGACCTCGACGGCGATCGTCACGCCGTCGTCCATGGTTACGCTGGTGTGGACGGGTGCGCTTGCCGTGTAACTCGCCGCGGGCGGCGTCCAGTTGGTGGCGTGCGCGGGGAGAGCGGTGGCTGTCGTCTGGCCTGCGGCCACGAGGAGGAGCACCGCGGAGGCACTGCTCAGTACGGTGACTCTGTGGGGCAGCTTGATCCGGTGGTCTGTTGCCTTGGGCGTTTTCATGCGGCTCCTTGAGACGGGTGGGGGGTTCGTCGTCATGCCGTCCGGGTCAGGCCGTCTGCGCGACGGCCTGACGGTCGCGGTTCAGGGCGAAGAGCGGGAGCACGGCACGCCCGCGGATGTCGTTGGTCAGCTCCGCCAGGACCAGATAGAAGGCGACGGCGGCCAGCACGATCTCGACGTAACCGGCTGTCTTCAGCACCGAATCGCTCGGCACCCCCGCGCTCGAAGCGCCCAGATAGGCGGTCACCAGCAGCACGATCGTCAGCGTCAGCAGGGCGAACGCGCTCACGATCACGCCGTTCGTGCCCAGACTCGCGATGCCGAAGACCAGCGTGACGACCAGCCAGCCGATGAGGAAGAGCCCCAGCGACTGCATCACCGCGTGTCCGCCCGCGGCAGCCGAAGCCTCCGCCGACGCCCCGCCCGCCTTCGCCGCGGCCGCCGCCGCTCCCGCGATGTGGGGTGCCGCCCAGAACTCGATGACGGTGTAGCCGAGCCAGAACGCCCCGTACGCCGTCAGGAACGCGGCCGCGAACGTCGCGCCGGACGCCAACGCGAAGAAGCCCGCGACGAGTTGGACGATCCCGCCGTAGAAGAAGGTCCCCGCCAGGATGATCGTGCCGTCGGCGGCGTCGATGATGCCGGCGGTGTGCAGGCCGAGGATGAGCGAGCACAACGCGAATCCGGCCGCCCCCACGGCTGTCGCGTGACCGATGTGTGAGGCGGTGACTGTCGGGACCGGCGGGCTCTGGGCATCGTGAAGCGACACTTCGGTCATGGTGATCAACCCTTCTGGAATGTCGACAGCGGGGGCGCTCGGCCCGGGCCGTCAACCGAATGGTCGGTAGTTTGGGAATGCCTGGTTGGGGCTGTCAAGGGATCGAACCGAAGTGGAAAACGCCCCCGACGGCGTCTCGGCGACGACTGTCGACGGGTCGAACGCGGCGCGGGGGTGGCTTCAGGGGTGCCCTCGCGGAGCGCGGATCTCGGACATCGTCCCTGGTGGGGAGGGGTTCCTGGGGGCCGGCCCGGAGTGGCCGGGCGGGCGGCTGGTGATCGTCCGGGAGAGGTGAGTCGTGGGGCTTCCCGGGCCGAAAAAAGTGGAGATATATTCTCCGAAACGGCAGTGGGGAGCCGTCGTCGAAGTCGAGGATCTCCTCGACAGGGGTGGAGAACAGTTGCGGGTATGTCTGGTGCGCGCCGGGGAACGTCAGCTTGTCGCGGGCGTCGTCGGTCAGGCCCTGCGGTTCCAGGGCTTCGCCGAGGGCGTGGCAGAGGACGGTGGGCGCGGCCCGGGGGCGGCGACGCCGTTGAATGCGGCGCGTTGCGTGACGCCGACGATCCGGGCGCCCTCGCGCTGTGCCGACAATGCCTTGGCCCGGATCGCCTCGTTCATCTCGTCCAGGAGGGCCTGCTTGTTGTTGAACGCGCGGTAGATGGCGGGCAGTTGGAGCTTGGTCGCGTCCGCAAGCCGGCGCATGGTCAGCGTTTTCAGCCTGTGCGGGTGAGGAGGCGGGGCCGGTCGTGCCGTTCGGAGTGGAGGCCGTCGGCTCACCGTCGTCTGATCGGCGCGGAGGGCCCCTTCGTACGTCCTTGGCCTCGACGAAGGAGAGGCTGAATCTGCTGCGGAGATCGGCCAGTTGGCCACCGGTACGCAGTTCGGGCCGCGGCTTGACGACCGTGACGTCTGTGCCGCACTTGGCGAGCCAGAGCGCTGGCGCGGGTCCGGCGATGGTCGGGTGGGCACCCCAATCACCCTGGGTATAAAGGATTGTGACGTGATGTCACCTTTGCGCGGGGGTAAGGGATGGAACAGCTCAAGGCCTTGGAGCCACAGCGGATCGCGGCTGTCTTCCGGCCGTCCGCACCTGTCGGCATCCGGTGGGCGATGCGCCTGCTGCGCAGGGTGCCGCGGTCGCGCAGAGGCGCGGCTCGCCTGCTGGTCCGCCTGCTGTACTCGCCGCTGACGGCCAAGACCAAGATTCTGCTGATCAGCCTGGCCTCCTCCATCACACTGCTGGGACTGGCCGAGGCAGGCGGCGTGCTGGCGTCGTCGGCCGGCGCAGATGAACGGTGGGCCCTGGGCTATCTGTTCTCCGACAACGCCGAGCCGAGCGGCGTGACCCTGTTCCTGCTCCAGGACCCGGCGGGCCTGATCGTGCTGGCGGTCGTCTTCGTAACCCCCATCTTCTGCTGCCAACAGGTGCAGGCCATCGCCGACTTCGTGCAGATGAACGAGCGCAACGGAGGTGCGGAGAGACTGTCCGCCGAACAGATCGACCGGCTCAATCGGCTGGTCGACCGGACCAACGAGTGGTTCGACGCGCTCGGCCGCCGGGCTGTCTCCGCGGCCATCATGGCGGCCATGGCGATCGGCACGACCTCGCTGTACGCCTTCGTCAACACGCATGGCCTCATGCAGACGTGGAACCCGACCAGGCTCTCCGACGCGATCTGGCGCTCCGAGGTCTACACCGGCTGGTGGGCCAACCGGCACACCCACCCCGAGCTGGCCCTGGCCTTGTGCGCGGCGGGCACGTACGCCTTCTACTTCCTGGCCAAGCAACTGGTCATGGGCGTCGTCTTCACCGTGTACCTGTACCGGTCCGAAGCGATCGGCTTCGGGGTGACCCCGAACATGAAATTCGACAGCGACGGGTTCCAAGGACTACGCCCCCTGCGCCAGTTCATGCTCTGGACCTACGGCTCCGCCCTGGCCCACCTGATCGGCCTGCTGGTCCTCTTCATGGTCTGGTTGCCGGCGGCGTCATGGATGGTCTTCATCGTGCTGGGGGTGATGGTGGTGGACATGCTGGTGATCGTCTACCCGTCCTCGATCGGCTACCACTCCGCGCTGGCCGTCAAGCAGGCCCACGTCAAATTGCTGTACCAGACCCTTTCCGGTGAGGAGTGCGGCGCGGCGATAGCGCAGGTCTGGGCCGGTCCGGTGCTTCCGGTCACGACCCGCAAGGCCATGACCGGAATCGTCGCCTACCTGTTGGTCCCCGCGGTGCCTGCCCTGATTCCGGTGCTGTTCCAGCGGCTCTGACGCCAGGGGGAAGAAGCCGCTCGGCGACCTCGGCCGCGACAACTCCGAGGCCCGCACCGCGTTAGTGAAATCGACGTGCGGTGCCGGCCCGGGCCGGGAGTGGCCCGTCTACTGTGCCGGGTCCGTGGCCTCTGCCGCAGGCTCGGGCCGGTCGTTCTTCCCCGACGGGACCGACGGCTCCTCCGGCTCCGACGGAACGAAGAACGCGAGGACCAACGGCACCGCACCCAGGCCGAAGATCCACCAGAACGTGCCTGAGAACGCCGCGAGTTGGTCGGCCGCCGTGGTCGCGCCGTCGAGCAGGCTCTGCAGGATCATGGCGACGACCGCGACGCCGAAGGGCGCGCCCACGCGTTGGACGACGCTGAACGCCGCGCTCCCTCGGGGAGTCTCGGCGTGGCTCAGGCCCGCGAGGGCGAGGGCCATCACCGGGAACGTGGTGGCGGCGAAGCCGAGCCCCTGGGCGAACTGTGCGGCGAGCAGCACCGCCGTACCCCCGTGTGCGTCCGCGAGGGCGAAGGGCACGGTCCCGATCATGGTGAGCGCCGCACCGCCGGTGATGACGAACCGGCTGTCGAACCGTGCCGCGACCGGGCGCACGGCCACGACGAAGAACATCGTGCCGAGCCCCTGCGTGATGAGCAGCACGCCCGTGTGCAGGACCGTCTCGCCGCGCACCTGCTGGTAGAAGAGGGGGAGCAGGAACGACAGGGCGTACGTCGAGAATCCGCCCGCGAACGTGATGACGCTTCCCAGGCCGAAGCCGCGTCGCGCGAACATGCGCACGTCGACGAGGGCGGGACGGCGGGCGCGCAGCGAGTGGACGGTGAAGGCGGCGAGCAGCGCGGCGCCGATGGCGAGCGGGAGCCAGGCGGTGACGGCGGCGAAGCCGTCCTCGCCGGATATCCGGCTGATGCCGTAGGCGACGGCGACGACGGCGGGCGTGAGCAGCAGGAAGCCGGGGAGGTCGAGTCGGTGGCCGCGCTCACCGGCGGTCGCGGGCAGCAGGATCCGGCCGAGAGCGAGCGCGGCGAGGCAGACCGGCACGTTCACGAGGAACAGCCAGTGCCAGCTCAGCGACTGGATGATGGCGCCGCCGAGCACCGATCCGAGGATCGGCCCGAGCAGACCGGGAAGCGCGACGGCGGCCGTGGCCCGGTGGATGCGGTCCGGGCCGGCCGCCCGCGTCACGATGGAGAGCGTGATCGGCATGACCATGCCTCCGCCGATTCCCTGGAGCACCCGAAAGGCGATGAGCGCGGGCAGCGAACCCGCCAGCCCGCACAGGAGTGAGCCGCTGAGAAAGGCGCCCACGGCGAACATCCAGGCGTTGCGCGCGCCGAACCGTTCGGACAGCCACCCGCTCACCGGGATCACCGACACGAAGGCCAGCAGATAGCCCGTCGCGACCCATTGCGTCCGGGCGACCGAGCTGTGGAACACCGCCTGGAGATGGTCGAGGGCGATGTTGACGATCGTCGTGTCCAGAAGGGTCGTGAACACGCCGAGGGCGAGGACGAGGCTGATGAGGTTCAGCCGGCGATCGGGCACCGGTGTCGTGGCCTGCGAGGCCGTCACTGTCGGGGTCATGGCGCGGACACTACACCGTGCAGTGTAGTAGGTACACCGGCCGGTGTAGGGTTTGCCCCGGAGGTGCTGATGAGCGTGGTGGGCACGGAGAAGACGGTGCGCGAGGGGTCCCTGGAGAAGCGGACGGCGATCCTCACCGCCGCGCGCGAACTGTTCGTGCACCAGGGCGTGGACCGCGTCAGCATGGACGCCATCGCCGCCCGGGCGGCCGTCTCCAAGCGCACCGTGTACGACTACTTCGGCGACAAGCGGCGCCTCTTCGTGGCCATCCTCACCGACGTGTCCCAGTCCATGACGGACACGGTGCGGCGCGCGCTCGACGAGCACCTTCCGGAGGATGCGCGGATCACGACGGTGCCCCAACTGGAGCAGTCACTCGCGGAGTTGGCGATCGACCTCGGCACGTCGATCGTGGGCTCGGCCGACTACGCCGCCGGGTTCGCCCTCGTCGCCCAGGAACGCCTGCGGACTCCCACGACCCGGGACGACATCGCGACGGGGGCGGTGGAGGAGGTCTTCGCGGAACGACTGGCCGCCTTCGCCGACGCCGGACTCCTGGACACGGACGACCCACGGCTGGCCGCCGACCACTTCTTCGCCCTGACCGTCCTGCTGGCCTACGACCGTCAACCGGTGCCGGCCAACCCCGACCCGGAACGGGTCCGCCAGACCATGGTCGACGGGGTCCACGCATTCATCCGGGCGTACGCCGTGCGCGAGTAGTGAGCGAGGGCGTGAACAACAGGCGTCCCTGAGTCACCGAGAAAGCCCTGCGGTGCCTCAACGCCCCGAGCGCGCCTGGTCGTTGGCGTCGCCGGCGCTCCATGTGTCCGCGTCCGCCGCGGCCGTCCCCTCGGTGGGGCCCGCGATGTCGGGACCCTTGGTGTGTGCCGTGCGCAGCTGCTCCGCCGCCCAGTGGGCCCACTCCTGCTCCAACACCCGCTGCCGGATGCCGTGTTCGAGGACGAGCCGGCCGCACACGGTGAGCATGTCCTTGTCCCACTCCTCGGTGTCCCGGAGGGCGACCAGGGTGTCGTGCTCCTTGGCCGAGGCCTCCGCGTGGTCGAGGAGTCGCTGGACCGCTTCCTCCCGCGGCAGGAGTCCGAGGAAGAAGGTCTGGAGGAGCATCGGGTTGCGCAACGGCCTGCTCTCCCGGTTCTCGGTCAGCCAGCGCACCGTCTCCGCGTGCCCGTCGGGCGTGAGCGAGTACTGCTTGCGCCCCCGGGGCCCCTCCTCCGTGACCTTGATCAGACCCGTCGCGTCCAGCTTGGTCAGCTCGCCGTAGATCTGGCTCTGCTTGGCGGGCCAGACGTAACCGAGCGAGGTGTCGAACATCTTCAGCAGGTCGTAGCCGCTGCCGGGGCGGAAGACGAGGAGGCCCAGGAGGGCGTTGCGGAGGCTCATGCGGACCAGCCTAACGCCTGTCACTCCAATAGTGACAGGTCGAAAACTACCCATGCGGATTCTGTGCCTCCGGGAAGGGGGTCGCGTGGAGGTCAGGTGCGGGCGTAGAGGTTTGCGCAGGTAGAGCCCGTGTGGGCCCGAAGGGGTGCTGGTGCGGCGGACTTTCGTTCAATATTCCATTCTTGACATGTTGATTGCGGAGCATCTAGCTTCCACCTGTCAAAGTTGGAACATCGAGTTGTGAGGAAGTAAAACGTGGGCATCATGGCGTATATGCGTGGGTTCTACCCATGGATCGCGGCAGGCTTCGTCTCCGCCGTGGACTGGCGCTGGGGTGCGGTGGCCGGTGTCGTCGTCGGGGTCCTGCTGCTTCTCCAGGACCGGCGCAGGGGCGTGGCGATGGACGCGCTGGTGCTGGAGATCAGCACCATCATCTACTTCGTCATCATCGGGGCGATCGCCTTCAGTTCACCCGACTCGTCCATCCAGCACCACAGCGACGTCATCTCGTTCGTCTGGCTCGCCGGGACGGCCTGGGGCAGCATGGCGCTCCGCAGCCCGTTCACGCTCGGGATCGCTCGTCGGCAGGCGCCCGAGGAGTACTGGGACACCCCGGGTTTCCTCGCCGTCAACAACCACATCACCGCCGCCTGGGGATCCGGGTTCACGTTCATCGCCGTCGTCCTGGCCATCAGCAGCGCGACCGACGCCCCCGTCTGGGTCGGCATCGTCGCCCACGTCGTCGGCCTGGTCGCCCCCGCGGTCTTCACCTCGATCTATCCCAAGCGTGTCCAGGCGCGCCTCGAAGCCATGCAAGCGGCGCAAGCCTGACCAGCCAACCCAAGGACTTCCCCATGAGTACGGACAAGACCCCACCGCCTCCGCACCTGGCCGGCAACTTCGCCCCGGTCCCCGACGAGATCACCGTCACCGAACTCGCGGTCACCGGAGCCATACCGCCGGAACTCACCGGCTGGTACCTGCGCAACGGCCCCAACCCGCACGAGGCCACCTCGGCCCACTGGTTCACCGGCGACGGGATGGTGCACGGCGTCCGCCTCGACGCCGGCAAGGCCACCTCGTACCGCAACCGCTGGGTCCGCACCCCCACCCTCGAAACGGGCGCCCAGGTCTACGGCCGCGACGGCGAGATGAACCTCGCAGCGGGCGTCGCCAACACCCACGTCATCCGGCACGCGGGCCGCACCCTCGCCCTCGTCGAGACGTCCTTCCCGCAGGAGTTGAGCTGCGAGGCGGGCCGCGAACTCGACACCGTCGGCCCCTACGACTTCGACGGCCGCCTGCGCACCCCGATGACCGCCCACCCCAAGACCTGCCCGGTCACAGGGGAGTTGCACTTCTACGGGTACGGCGGTCTGTCGGCGCCCTACCTCACCTATCACCGTGCCGACGCCGACGGCGAGTTGACCGTCAGCCGTCCTATCGACGTGCCGGCGCACACGATGATGCACGACTTCTACCTCACCCGGAACCACGTCGTCTTCATGGACCTGCCCGCCGTGTTCAGCATCGAGCGGGCCATGGATCCGGACGGCGGTATGCCGTACGTCTGGTCCGACACCTATGGAGCCAGGCTCGGCGTACTGCGCAGGGACGACCCGTACGGCGACATCCGCTGGTTTGACATCGACCCCTGCTATGTCTTCCACACCCTCAACTCCTATGAGGAGAACGAGGGTCGGAGTCTCGTCCTGCTCGGCATGCGGTACCCGTCCCTGCGGGACGGCGTCACCGTGGCGACGGCGGCGCACCTGTGGCGGTGGACCATCGATCTCACCACCGGCGCGATCAGCGAGGAGCAACTGGACGACCATCCGGGGGAGTTCCCCCGCATCGACGACCGACTCGCGGGCCTGCCCGCCGACTTCGGCCACGCCACCGCGGCACCCGTTCCGGAACTCCCGCAGTACGACCCGAACGAGTCACGTGCCGCGATCCACCGGTACGACCTCCGCAAGTCGAGCGTCGCCAGCCACTACTTCGCTCCCGGACGCTTCCCGGGCGAGGCGGCCTTCGCTCCCGCCGACGATCAACCGGGCGGTCCCGGCTGGCTCATGACCTACGTCTACGACGCCTCGACCGACCGCAGCGACCTGGTCGTCCTCGACGCCGACAACCTCACCCAGGAGCCGGTGGCCACCATCCACCTGCCTCGCCGGGTACCCGCCGGATTCCATGGCAGTTGGCTGGCGGACGCCTGACACACCGCACCCTGCCGAAGCCGTGAACGGTGAGCCGTCCTCCGGGCCCGAACGCCCGGGTTCGGAGGACGGCTCTCGTCAGGGTGCCCCGAACAGTCGTGACCAGGTGCCGAGAGGGACTCATGATGGGGGACGCCGAGGGGGTGGCACGCACGGAGGACGCGCAGCTGACGCGTGCGGCCCAGGCAGGTGAAGTCGCCGCGCTGGGGCTGCTGTTGGAGCGACACCGGGCGGGGATGCGCGCCGTGGCGGTGAGCATCCTGGGGCCGGGCGCGGACGCCGACGACGTGATGCAGGATGCGGCGCTGACGGCGCTGCTGCGGATCGGGGACGTACGTGATCCGGAGGCGGTGGGCGCCTGGCTGCGGGCGATCGTGCGCAATACCTGTCGAGTGGTGTTGCGGGAGGCGGTCGTGGTCCGGCCGGTGGGCGAACTGCCCCTGCGATCAACGCACATGGGCCCGGAGCAGTGGCTGGAGCGGAACGCGCTGCGCGACTGGGTCTGGCAGGCCCTGGAGGAACTCTCCCCGGCGCTGCGCATGCCGTTGGTCCTGCGGTACTTCGCCACCGGGGGCACCTCGTACGAGCGGATCGCCGAGGTCTGCGGGATTCCGGTCGGCACCGTGCGCAGCAGGCTGAGCCAGGGCAGGGCCAAGCTGGCGGCGGCCCTCGCCGACACGGCGGACGCTCCGCACGGCGATGCCGGACAACGCGTCCACCGCAGCCGAGTCGAGGCCCACGAGCTGCTGGCCGCCGCAGGACACAGGGGACTTCGGCCGGGCTCTCGCCTCACTCCGGACCGGATCGGTGTCCCGCGCTGAACTCCCCGAAATAATGGCCCTGTTCGATGTCCGGGACCAGCGCGGGGTGTGTCGGGTTCCACCCCGTGCGCTGCCGCGTCAGGGCGCTCGACGCCGGGTTGTCGAGCGCGGCCAGTGGGGCGAGGAAACCGGCGAAGTGCCCGCCCGCCTCCTCGGGAGTGAGACTCACGGTGGGGACTCCCAGCTGACGGCCGATGGCCCGCGCGATGTCCCCGAACGGCACCCCTTCTTCGGCGACCGCGTGGAGGGGCGTGCCGGCCGGGGCGGATTCCAGGGCCAGTCGGTACAGCGTCGCCGCGTCACGTCGGTGGACCGCCGGCCACCGGTTCGACCCGTCGCCGACGAAGGCGGAGACACCCGTCGTACGAGCGACGTCGATGAGCGTCGAGATGAACCCGCGCGTGTCCCCCGGGCCGTGCACGGTCGGGGCCAGCCGTACCGAGGACGACCGCACTCCGCGCTCGCCCGCCGCCAGGACGGACAGCTCCACCTGGAGCCGCAGGGCCGTGACGGGGTTGGCGACGGCGGGGGTCTCTTCGGTGAGCAGGTCGCCCGGTGTGCGGCCGATGACCCCCGAAGTGACCACGAAGGGCTTGCCCGTGCCCGCCAGCTTCGTGCCGATCGCCTCGACCGCGTTCAGCTCGGCCTTCGCGCGGGCGGCCGGGTCGGTGGTCTCGGAGATGTGCTGGTTCGCGGCGTAGACGACACCGTCGGCCGCCGCGGCTCCGGCGCGCAGGCTGTCGGCGTCGTCGATGTCGCCGCGGTGCACGTCGACGCCGGAGCGCGTCAACGTGCCGGCGGCCCGCTCCGAACGGGCGAGGCCGAGGACCTGGTGTCCTGCGCCGAGAAGTTCACGGACGACGGCGGAGCCGATGTAACCGGTCGCGCCCGCAACGAAAACACGCACAGTGGAGATCCCCCAGGTCGGTTCGGGTCGCCCCGGCGGCCGATGACGACGGGCTCACGGACCACGCTAGGAAGGGCTCGCACGGGTGTCCAAGTCCTGTGTCGCATGGGGCGATGCGCGGCGGGCATGACCTCAGGTGGGTGCGTGACGGTGGCCGGGTCGGAGGGAGACGGCAGCGGCGCCGGGACCCGTACCCGCGAGTCCTGGCGCCGCACTGTCCGCCGAGTCGCCTCCCGACCGGGCGGCAGGACCGGTCAGTTGATGGTGTAGCTGTCTCCGTAGACCTTCCAGTTCAGCGGCGTGTTGAGGTCGAAGTTGCCGTTGCGGAGGAAGACGCGCTGTTCGGTGTCGACGCGGGTGGTGTCGCTGTGGGCCTCCTCCTGCTGCATGGCCCACACACGGGCGTCGAGGAACGCGTTGAGGTACGTCGTCTCGTTGCCGCCCTGGGCCGGCGGCTTGGCCGAACGCAGGGCGCGGGCGCGGATGTTGCGGAAGCTGGTGGGGTCGTCGCCGTCGCCGTGCATGACGATGGCGTCGTAGTACGTGAACTGGCCCAGCACGCGCAGCCCGTCGGTCTTTCCCTGGCTGACGGCGGGGTTGAAGTACACGCGGTCGCGTTCGTCGTTCTGCGCCTGCTGGAACACCGTGTCCTGGGCCGCCGTGCGCCAGTCCTTGGGGAAGTTCGGGTCCAGTCCGGAGTGCGAATCGGTGCCGTTGACGTTGCGGAGCGCGGGGAGGTACTTGGCGAGGACGTTGCCGGGCTTGCGGGTCGCGTAGAGCTGGACCAGGTCGAGCATGTCGCCGGTGCCGGAGCAGAAGCCGATGATGCCGGCGGTGTAGCCGCGGCCGTCGCCTATGTCCTCGATGTACTTGTACTGCGCCTTCCAGTCGAGCGAGGAGTTCTCCGCGCTCGACACCAGCTTCATGGCGATCTCCTTCTTCGCCGGGTCGTCGAGGCCGATCGCCGCGGCGGACGAGGGGGCTGCCGAGGCCTGCGGAGCGCGCAGCAGAGGTGCTGCCGCGAGCGACACGCCGATGAGCGCGAGGAGCGACCGACGCGAGGGGCTCGTCGGCTCGGAGATCGCAGAATCGTGGAACGGGTGGACCACGGGGACTCCAAAGGGTGGTGGGGGGTGGGGAGTTGGTCGTACCGCCGAACTGATAGGAAAGTTAACTATCAGAGGTTCGGCGCCGAGGACACCCACCCGGAGCCAAGTTCGTAGCTATGAACGAGAGTCGCGTGTCTGTGCGAGGGTGATGCTTGACGGTTTGCCCGTGCTTGTCGCGTCGGCCATCTCGGCGACGCTCCGCGGCCGCCACGGTCGCCTGAGCGAGAAGGCGCAGCGCCGCCTCCGACGCCGTACCGGAGTCGGCGGTCGCGACGACGATGCGCCGGTCCTCCTCCTGCGGGACGTCCAGCGTGTGGAGGTTGAGCCGCATCCGGCCGACGAGCGGATGGCACATGCGGTACGTGGCGAGGTCCCACTTCCGGACCCGGTGCTCGGACCACATCGACGCGAACTCCTGGCTCTTCATGGCCTGTTCACCGGTCAGCGCGGCCAGCCGGGGATCGTCCGGCTGCTGCCCTCGTACAGGTCCCGGGTGTGCGCGTCCAGGGACACCAGCCGGGCCGTGTTGGGGGCGTCCAAATGGGCGCCTCCACCGTCCGGTCGAAGGTCAGCCTGCTCACCCTGGACGCCGGCGGGTTCACCCTCGCCGTGTCGCTCACCGCGCACCTGCCCGGCCTGGAGCAGTCCACCGCCGACCAGTTGGTGAAGTCGACGCACGAGGTGTGCCCGTACTCCAATGCCACCCGCGGCAACATCGAGGTGATCCTCAAGGCCACGGTGTAGTACGGGACTTCACGCCTCGCGCTCCGTGCGAGCGCGGGGCTTGCCGACTTCGGGGGCCAACTCCCGGTCCGCCCACTACCGTTGAGTCATGAGGGTTCGTCACAAGGCGCGTGTCGTACTGCTCGACGACGGTCATCTGGTGTTCCTGAAGCGCGGCTGGCCCGGCGGTGATCCGTACTGCACGACTGTCGGCGGGAGCGTGGAGCCCGAGGACGCGGACCTCGACGCGGCACTGCGGCGCGAGGCGATGGAGGAGATCGGGGCCACGATCGGACCCGCCACCGAGTTCCTGACCCTGACCGAGCCGCGCGGGACGAGCACCGTCGTCCAGCACTACTTCCTCGCCGACCTGCTGCACATGGACCTGGACCGCCGGCACGGTCCCGAACTCGACGACCCCGACACCGGCGACTTCGAACCGGTCCGGGTCGCGCTGAGCCGTCCGGCCGTGGCGGCCGTCAACCTCCAGCCGGTCGAGCTGGCCGACTATGTGCTCGCGCATGTCGAGGCCTGGGGTGCCTGACAGCTGCCCGGGTGTCACAACGCTTTGAGCTGGGTGAGGAGTTGGAGGGTGTCGGTGTTGACCCAGTACTCCACGAACCTGCCGTCCCGCATCCGGAGTGTGTCGGTGCCGGTGAACGTGACCACGGTCCCGGGCTCGGCCTCGGCGCCGGGGAAGCCGCCGGCGTAGGTCCCGGTCGCCGTCCACCGTATGGACGCGTAGTGGCCGTCGATCAGCGGGGCGACCTGCTCGGTGAAGCGTAGATCCGGGAACGCCGCGCGTGTCTGCTTGATCCACGCGACCAGTCCGTCGACTCCCCGGATCGAGCTGCCGTCACCCCCGTCGAGAAGCGCGGCGTGGACCCGGAAGACGGGGGAGATGATGCCCGGTGCCCGCTTGTAGTCGCCGTTCCAGAGCCGGAGCCAGTCGTCGAGCATCGCCTTCGGCCGCTGCGCGCCCTCGTGGTGGCTCCGGACGGTCGTGATCGCCGTCGGCGAGGGGGATTTCGGTGACGCGTCCGAGGCGGTGGCGGTCATGGCCGTGCAGACCAGGGCGGCGAGCGCCGCCGGGACGAGCAGTCGGGCACGGTGACGTCGGGGTGCGCGGGCGGGCGGAACGGTGGTCACGGCAGGTCCTTCCGGGCTGGGCGGGGGAGAGAGGGGGACGGGTACGTCACGGCGTCAGGACGACCTTGCCGGCGACCGTGCCGGACTCGGCCAGGCGCAGGGCGTCCGAGACGCGGGCGAGCGGGAGTTGGGCCGCGATCTGCGCGTTGACCTCACCGCGCTTGAGGGCCGCGAACACCTGGGTCAGGTCGGCACTCAGCTGGGCGCGGAACTTGTTCTTGCTCAGGGCGCGGCCGGCCCAGACGTTGAAGAAGTAGGCGTGGCGGCCGTTCGGCAGCGCGTTCCACACCCAGACCCGGCCCAGGATCTTGAGTACGGGCAGCTGCTTGGAGCCCTCGTCGTCACGGGTGGAGGCGCTGCCGTAGGAGACGAGCGTGCCGCCGGGGGCGAGGAGGTGCCAGGACCGGACGACGCTGGGGCCGCCGACGTGGTCGAAGACGGCGTCCACACCGCGCGGGGAGAGCTCGCGGACGCGGGCCGCCAGGTCCGGGGTGCGGTAGTCGATGGGCTCGACACCCTGCTCGCGCAGCGCGTCGTGGTGGCGCGGGGACGCCGTGCCGATCACGTTCACCCCCGCGGCCTGGGCGAGTTGGACCAGGACGGTGCCGACGCCGCCGTTCGCGCCGTGCACCAGGATCGTCTGGCCGGCGCGGACGCGGGCCTTGCGGTGCAGCATCTGCCAGGCGGTGATGCCGTTGACGACCACGGTCTCGGCCTCGGCCGCGCCGATTCCCTCGGGCACCGGCACCACGTCGGCCGCGTCGACCAGCACATGGCTGGCCCAGCCGCCGACCTTGACCAGGGCGGCCACCCGGATGCCGGCCAGGCCGGGGTCGACGCCCGCGCCGGTGCTCTGGACGGTGCCGACCAGGTCGTAGCCGGGGACGAACGGGAACGGAGGCTGGTCGTAGTACTTGCCGCGGCGCATCTGCTGCTCGGCGAAGGAGACCCCGGTCGCCTCCATCCGGACCACGACCTGGCCGGGACCCGCGACGGGAACGGCCCCGTGCCGGACCTCCAGGCCCTCCGGCTCCACCTTGCCCGGCAGGACGACCTCGACGAGTGCGTCGGTGGTGTTGTCCAAGTGGTTCGTGTTGTCCGTGCTGTTCATGGTGACCTCCACTGCGATCCGTATGGGCTAGTGGCTCTCGTGTTCGTTATAAGTTGTAACTCACGCGAGAGGGGGTCGTCAATAGCGATCGTGATAGCTTCTAACTGAAGCGTGAACATGTAGTCGAGTGGGAGCGGAAGGCGGCCGGTCATGGCGGAAACGGGCACGAAGACCCCACGCGAGCGCTATCGCGACCAGGTGCGCGCGGAGGTCAAGGAACACGCGCGGGAGCAGATCGCCACGGCGGGCGCCTCCGCGCTCTCCCTCAACGCGATCGCCAAGCGGATGGGTATGAGCGGGCCCGCCCTCTACCGGTACTTCGCCAGCCGCGACGACCTGATCACCGAACTCATCCGGGACGCCTACCGCAGCCTCGCCGACACCTGCCGCGCGGCCGCAGCCTCCGGCGCCGACCTGCCGGGCCTCGCCCACGCCCTGCGCGGCTGGGCCCTGGACGACCCCCAGCGCTACTTCCTCATCTACGGCACACCCGTCCCCGGCTATCACGCGCCCGAGGACATCACCGGCATCGCGGCCGAGATCATGGCGACCCTGCTGGACGCGAGCACGGAACTGCCCGCCGACGGTCCCGAGACACCGTTCGAGGTCGACCTGAGAGCCCACCGGCACTGGGCGGGCGAGCACCCCGCCCCACCCGCGGCCCTCCACCGCGCCCTGACCTTCTGGACCCGTCTGCACGGCGTCCTGTCCCTGGAACTCGCGGGCCACTTCACGGGCATGGGGTTCGATCCGGAGCTGTTCTTCGACTCGGAACTGGCCGCCCTGACGGCGCCGTAGGCGCAGTGAGGTGCGACGGCCGTGGTCCCCGTACGCTTCCGCGTCTCCGGTTGGCCGGGCGCCGGTGGGGTATTTCCGCCGTGCGACGGTGAAGGCGGGTCGAAGACGGACTGATGTCCATTCCGGTTGGCGGGGGCGCGATGTCGAGGATGAACCAGGAGACACGGGTCGCGGCGGTGTGTGCCGCCGAGGAGGCCGGGCTCGGCGAGCTGAAGGCCGTCTACGGCCGTTCCCGGTTCGGCGCGTGGGTCCTCGCGGTGTCGGGCTGCGGTTTCGTGGCCTTCCTGATGCCCGTCGTCGTGATCGACACCGTCGACGACGGTGTGTCCGGCAAGACGTATGCGGGGGCCGTCATCTGCCTGGTGGTGCTCGTCGGTATGTTGCTCGCCGCCCGCGTCGTGTGGCGGAATTCCGAGGGCGGCATCGTCCACTTCGAGGGCGGCGTGGTCGAGACATACGGCGCGGGCAGCGAGAGGGTCTGTGCCTGGCGCGATGTCACCGAGGTCCGGCGAGTGTCCAGGAACCCGATCTTTCCCACCACGTACGCCATCACCGCCGGGGGACGCCGACTCACGGTGGGCCGCGACGAGTTCTCCCGCTGCCGACCCCTCCTCAAGGACATCGCGAAGCTGCCGGTCCGCGCATCGAGCGACTGAACGTCATTCGTGTCGTATCCACGCCATCGTTCACCGCATCCGGCCCACCTCCCCGACTTGCTTGCCATACACCGGAATTGAGGCCCCCAGGGGCGCCCGGAACGGGGCCGTACGCGGCTTCGGCTGGCCCTCGGACGTGTTCCGGGTGTGGTGCGCGACGGCTGCGCCGCCCGCTTCCCGGCACGCCTTCACCCACCCGTCTGCGGCCTCGGAGAAACAGCTCTGACCTGGTGTTTTCATCGATTTAACCTACGCTGAGGTGATCAACCGAAAGTCAGGGGAGGGGTCTTCGTGAGTACGGAAGGCATGAAGTACGACGCTGCTCACATCAAGGTGCTGGAGGGCCGGGAAGTCGTTCGGAAGCGGCCCGGGATGTACGTCGGCTCGACCGGTGAACGCGGCCTGTACCACCTCGTGTTGGAGGTGGTCGACCGGGCCGTGAGCGAGGTCCTGGCAGGCCGCGCCGGCTCCGCCGACGTCACGCTCACGTCCGACGGCGGCGTGCGGGTCGCCGACGACGGGGCGGGGAGTGGAGGGGGCAACGTCCCTGAACTCGAAGGGGAATTGACCAGTCTGCACGTCGGGTCCGGGCCAATTGGCCGGCGCGCTACGGTCATTGCGCCCTTCCGGTTGGGGCTCTTCGTCGCCAACGCTCTGTCGAGTCGGCTGACGGCCGAGGTGTGGGGCGAGGGGACCAGGTGGGTCAAGGAGTACGCGCGCGGTGTCGAGGTCGAACTGCCCGACACAGTGGGGCCGTTGACCGGAGGCGTGGGCTTGGCGACCGGAAGCGGGACGACCATCTCCTTCTGGCCCGACACCGAGATCTTCGAGACGACATGGTGCTCGTTCCCCGTGCTGGCGGAACGGTTCCGGCAACTGGCCTTCCTCAACCGGGGTCTGGCCATCTCGCTGACCGACGAACGCCCGGCGGACGGGCCGCGAAAGGTGCTGTTCCAATTCCCGGACGGAGTACGGGACTTCGTGGCCGCCCTGGACGCGGAAGCGGGGGCGTGCCCCCGTGCGGACGTCTTCGGCTTCGAGCGGGAGGACGAGAGAATGGCGGGGACGATGGAGGTGGCGCTGCTGTGGGGATACTCCAGCGGCGCGCGGATACGCGGCTTCGCCAACAGCCTGGCCACTCACGAGGGCGGCACGCACCTGGACGGCTTCCGCGACGGAGTGGTGGCGGCGGTCACCGAGTTCGCACGGGAACGGGGGTTGCCGACCGCGTCCGACCTCGATGCCCGCGCCAACTTGATCGTCGAGGACCTCACTGCGGTCGTCTCGGTGAAGCTCGACCAACCCGAATACCTCGGCGCCACACGCACGTTGCTGGGCAACACCGATGTGCGGGTGTGCGTCGCGGAGGCCGTCCGGGAGCACCTCGGCAACTGGTTCGCGGAGCGGCCGGAGCGGGGCGAGAGAGTCATCGACCGAGTCGTCCGGGCCGGCCGGCGGGACTGAACAGAGGTGAGCGGTGCCAGGGCTGAACAGCAACAGATGGTCCGTCAGGAAGCGTTCAGGTGGAGGACGTTGAAGCCTGCCCCGACCCCGCGCCGGACAACGTCGACTCAGCCCGGCGCGTCCAGCAGAGCGGCGACGTAGGCATCCAGCCGTTCTTCCACGGCCCGCGTCGTCAGCTCCGCCCTCCCCGCCCTGCGCCACGGCCGCGCCACCCACTCCGCATCGGCCGCGAACGCCAGCGCGTCCAGCAACCTCCAGTACAACCGTTCGTTCGCGGTCGCGGCCAATACCCCACCGGCCTCCTCGTACGCCTCGGCGAACCGCAGACCCCAGGCCGGGCCGTGGAGCAGGGCCAAGTTGCTGGAGCAGTGCGCCACATCGAGGTCCGGCGGCCCCCAGGAGGTCTGTACCCAGTCGACGACCCCCGTGATGCGGGGACCTGCCGTGCTTGAGGGCGACACGTCGAACAGCACATTGCCGGGTTGGAAGTCCCGGTGCAGGAAACGCCCTTCATACCGGGGCGCGGGCTTGCGGATCACGTCGGCCGCCGCGGCCCATGCCACTTGTTCGGCGCCAAGCGGAGGGACGACGGCGTCGGCGGTCGTCCACGCCTTGTACACCTGGGGCCGATCAGCAGGCCGCACCGCGTGGATCGTCACGAGTTGACGGGCCAACAGCGGGACGCGCGCCTCCAACTCCTTGTCATCGAGGACCGTCCGGCCCGGGAGATGTGACATGAGGAGCGACGGGTATTCGCACTGTTCGGCGGTCGCATCGACCGCGACCAGCCCAGGAACCGTCACATCGGTCCCCGTCAGCAGAGCGAGGGAGTCGGCCTCGCGGTTCAGCAGGTCCTCGGCGTGCTCCACGAAGTACGGGTCGACGAAGCTCCGCAGCACCAGGCGACGCGTACCCCCGTCCCGTGTACCGATGGTCAACTGCCGCATCTCGGCGGTGATCCCGCCGTGCAGCGCCTCCGTTCCGACGACCCGCTCACCGACGTCCAGCTGCCGGCTCACCCAGGCCAGCGTCAACGGCCGTACGGCCCCCGCCTCTTCGTGGTCGATCACCGTGCCACCCGTCATCCTGTTCCGTTCCCGGGGCATCTGTTCCTAGGGAAGCGGCAGCGACCGCAGGATGTGATGGACCATCGTCTCGATGACGACGTGGTCCGGGTCGCCTCCCGGCAGGACGAACGCCGGGTACGCGCTGCCCACGGTCTCCGGGTAGGCCGGTGCCATGCGCGGTGCGGCATCACCCTTCGCGTGCGGTCCGGCATGCAGGTCGATGCTGATCAGGTGTCCCCGGGTGGCGCGGTCGTTGCGGGGAGTGAAGGTCAGGAACCGCCCGCCGACCAGGCCGGCTTCGTCCGAGGTCGTGTAGTAACTCCACAGTTTCTTCGGGTGGTTGAGGTCGTAGGCGGTCCAGTCCCCGACGCTGGAATCCTCCGCACCGACCTCGAAGAGCATCAGCACACCGTCGGCCGAGATCAGAGCGCGCTCGGGCTTCTGGCCGCTGTCCTCGGCGGTGCTGAGCGGTCGGAGGTCGCCCGGGTCGAGCCGCTGGAGGGGCGGAAAGGTGTCCTCGGCCGAGTACGAGACGCCCGAGCACACGAGGTAGTGGCCGCCGGCGATGAGGTGCGGACACTTCGTGCCGGAGGTGGTGGTCGCGAGCGCGTCGCCGTTACGGCCGTCGCGCGCCGTGACCTTCGAGGAGTCGGTCGTGTAGACGCGCCCGTCGAACGCGGCCGGGCTCTCATGGCGGTCGGCGTCGACGGTCCGGTGCCACAGCGTCGTACCGTCGGACTCCCGGTAGGCGCCGAGTGCGACGTTCGCCTCGCGGTAGACACTGCTCCACGCGTCGAGCGCGTAGACGACTCCCTCCGACGCGACGAACCCGGTGTACACGCGGGCGGCGGGTAGTTGGTGGGACCAGGCCGCCTTGCCGGTGCGCAGGTTCGCGGCGCGCAGGGTGCGACCGCCGCTGGTCACCGCGCGTTCGTCGGCCTTGTCCACGACGAGTCCGAGATTCTTGCCTGCGGTGGTGGCTGGCACGGCCCAACTGACCGAGCCGTCGGTATGGGACCGCCCGACGAAACCGTCCGCGCCGGTGGCACACACGACCTGGTGGGCCGTAGCGCCGCAGACCTGTACGCCCTCCGAGCCGGACAGATCCTTGGTCCAGGCACGCCACGAGTCCTGGCCGCCGCCGGAGCTCTGCGTCACGGCGGAGGCGGGCGGGGACGCGGTCGTCGTATGCCCCGTCTCGGCGGACTGCGCGCTCCCGGAGCCCGAACACCCGACCGCCGTCACCCCGAGCAGCGCCGCAGTCAACGCCCCGCGCACCAGCCGAACCTGTCGCATCAGCCGCCCCCATCGTGTAGGCCCCCATGCTCACAGACGTTCCGCCGCCCGCACCACGCCGTTTTCGCACCCTCTCGGTCATGGCGACAGCCGGCGGAGTGATGACCCGACCGGCTGGTCCTCGCGGCCGGACGGTGTGGCGGCACGGCAGGTGGGGCCGGGTTGGGGACACTCGCGGTCCGGCGCCGCGCGGGCGGCGGGTTCCCTGTCTGGCTGGAGAAACGTGGTGCGACTTCCCCTGTTTCGGGCCGCCCTGGCGGCCTCGGTGCTCGTGGCGTCCGGAGCGGCCGCCGCCGCCCCGGTCCGGGCCGACGGGACGTCCCGGCCCCGGGCCGTCGACGATCTCGCGCGGTACGTCAACTCGTTCGTCGGCACCGCCCCCGGTGGCCCCGACTTCGGCCACGGCGGCGGCGCGGGCAACACGTTCCCGGGCGCCTCGGCACCGCTCGGCGGGATGCAGTGGAGCCCCGACACGGTGACGTACCAGCACGGCGGCTACTCCTACGGCGACAACCGCATCCGCGGTTTCAGCCTGGCGCACATCTCCGGAGCGGGCTGCGCCGCCTACGGCAACGTCCCCTTCATGCCCACGCAGGACGCCGTACCGCCGGCGTACTCCACGTTCTCGCACGCCAACGAGCAGGCGGCGCCCGGCAGTTACCACGTCACCTTCGACAACGGCATCGGTACCGACCTCACCACCACCCAGCGCTCGGGCATCGCCCGCTTCACCTACCCGGCGAGCGACACCCGCCCCGCCGCCGTGAGCATCGACGCGGCCAAGGCGTTCACCGCGGCCACCGGATCCGTCGACATCGGGACCGACACGCTCTCCGGGTACAGCGACAGCGGCGCCTTCTGCAAGGCCAAGAACCGCTACCGGCTCTACTTCCACGCCACCTTCGACCAGCCCTTCGCCCAGACCACGCACCCCGACGGCAGAGCGGGCGCGGCCATGGTCACCTTCGCCCCCGGCGTGCGCACGGTGACCGCCCGGGTCGGCATCTCCTTCGTCGACGTCGAGGGCGCCCGCCGCAACGCACTCACCGAGCAGAAGGCGCGGTCGTACGACACGATCCGGCAGACCGTGCGCGACGACTGGAACGGGTGGCTCAACCGCGTCACCGTCGGCGGCGGCACGGACGCCCAGCGCCGGGTCTTCTACACCGCCCTCTACCACGCCCTCCTGCACCCCAGCGTCTTCAGCGACGCCGACGGCCGCTACACCGGCATGGACGGGATCGTCCACCGCACCCTCGCCGGACACGTCCAGTACGCGAACTTCTCCGGCTGGGACGTCTACCGCTGCCAGGTCCAGCTGCTGGCGCTGCTCGCCCCGCGCGAGGCCTCCGACATCGCGCAGTCCGTCCTCAACCAGGGCCTCCAAGCCGGCTACTTCGACCGTTGGACCCTCGCGAACGGCGGCAGCGGCGTCATGGTCGGCGACCCGCTGCCCGCCATCGCGTCCGCGATCCACGCCTTCGGCGGCACCGACTTCGACGCCGCCACCCTGCTGCGCACGGCCCTCGCGGACCGCCAGGACAACCGCCAGCGCCCCGGACACGAGCAGTACGACTCCCTCGGCTACGTCCCAGCCGGCACCAAGGGTGTCTGGGGCTCGGTGTCCACCACCCTCGAATACGCCGTCGCGGACTACGCGCTCGCCCAACTCGCCCACCGCCTCGGAGACTTGACGGCGTACGACACCCTGCTGCGGGCCTCCGGGAACTGGCGCAACCTCTTCAACCCCGCCACCGGCTACATCCAGCCCCGCGCCGCCGACGGCACCTGGCCGGCCTTCACCCCGGCTCAGAAGACGGAGTACGTGGAGGGCAACGCGGCCCAGTACACGTGGATGGTCCCGCAGGACCTGCCCGGCCTGTTCGCGGCGATGGGTGGCGACGCAGCCGTCACCGCTCGCCTCGACACCTTCTTCAGCAGCCTGAACGCGGGTGCCGATCAGCCCTACGCCTACCTCGGCAACGAGCCCTCGTTCGGGACCCCTTGGGCCTACACCTACGTCGGCCACGCCGACCGCGCCGGGGCCGTCACCCAGCGCGCCCTGTCCACGCTGTTCACCGACGCCCCCGGGGGACTCGTCGGCAACGACGACCTCGGCGCCATGTCGTCCTGGGCGGTGTGGGCGAGCCTCGGCCTCTACCCCGAGGTCCCCGGCACCGCCCAACTCCTGCGCAGCGCACCGCTGTTCACCACGGCCACCGTCCACCGGGGCGACGGCACCTCGCTCACGGTCGGCGCCGGTTCGCGCAGGCACTCACTCCGCTAGCAGAGTTCGTACGGGTCGGGCCGCCGGTCCGGGAGCGGCCGTGACCTCCGTCGGCTGCAACGCGCCGTGCGGCCCGTCGCACTCCACCACCACGCGGACCGGCGCGCCGCACTCGGTGTGCCGTACGTCGAGAACCGGCCCCTCGGGGTCGGCGGCGTAGGCCTCGCCCCACTGCCGCAGGGCCATGAGAATCGGCCACAGATCGCGGCCCTTGCTCGTCAGCCGGTACTCGTGCCGGGTCCGGCTCCCCGCCTGCTGGTAGGGCACGGTCGTCAGGATCCCGGCCGCGACCAGCTTGCGGAGCCGGTCGGCGAGGACCGCGTCCGAGAGTCCGAGATGGCGCCGGAAGTCGTCGAAACGCCGGACCCTGATGAACGCGTCCCGCAGGATCAGCAGGGTCCACTTCTCGCCGACGAGATCGAGCGTGCTCTGGACCGGGCAGTTCTCCGTGCTCACGTCGAGCCATTCCATGCCCGCCAGCCTAGCCACCTGGCTCTGTCATTGACAGTCAGCTACACGGAGATCTAGCTTCTTTTTGGGAAGCCAGCCTGGGAGGTAGCGCGGTATGGGACGGTCACGCACGTACGAGTGGGAGGACCCGGGGGTCTCGGCAGCCGCCGTAGGCCAGTCCACGGGTCTGGAATTCCTGCGGGAACTGATCGGCGGGCGGCTGCCCGCGCCGCCCATCGGGGCCACCCTGAACTTCACGCTCGACGAGGTGGAGCACGGGCACGCGGTGTTCTCGCTGATACCGGGGGAGGAGCACTACAACCCCATCGGCAGCGTGCACGGCGGGGTCTACGCCACGTTGCTCGACTCCGCGGCCGGCTGCGCGGTGCAGTCCACGTTGCCGCAGGGCATGGGCTACACGTCGCTCGACCTGACAGTGAAGTTCCTGCGCCCGGTCACCGCCGACACCGGGCGCGTCCGCGCCGTAGGGACCGTGCTGAACGGCGGACGGCGTACCGCGCTCGCCCAGGCCCAACTGTTCGACGAGAAGGACCGGTTGCTCGCGCACGCCACGAGCAGTTGCCTGCTGTTCCCCGTCCCGGGCGCTTGACCCCGGAACGGCGGAAATCCGCCTGTCCCCCGCGCAGGCGGATCCGTACCGTCAACTCCCTTGATCCATACGGTCGCAGGCGCTGCCGGAGCGCTGTGAATTCTGCCGGGTGCGATGGCCGTGGTGGTATGGGGAGAAGTACGTACGTGAGGCCGTGCGTACGTGGACGTGACACACGCGGGATCGTGAGGGCGTATGACGGGCGGCGGGCCGGCCGGGGCGTATGAACGCATGCTCGCGGTCGCGGTGGCGGCTCTGCACGAACGGGAACCCGAGCGGTTGTGGCCGATGGTCGCCGCGGCGCTGCCGGCGCTGTGCGGTGGCGAGGCGCTGATCTACAAACTCGGCGAGTGGACGGACCGGGCCGGGTCGATGGGGCTCTCGCCCGGCGCCGCGGCGCATCTCGGGCGGATCGACGACATCGGGGACGAGTCGATGGCGGTGCTGCGTCGGGGTTACCCCTTCGCGGACCACTACGCCACGGCCGGCGCCGTCCGCCGTCCCGGGACCGCGCGCCGGATGGCCGGGAGGGGGTGGGCGCGGAGCCGCACCGCGGGGACGATCAGCCGGTTGATGAACGCCGACCATGTCCTGGCGATACCTCTCCCTGGCACGACCACCCCGGTCACCGGGTGCCTCGTCTACCGTGCCGGCGGCGACTTCACCGAGGACCATGTGCGGGCTGCCGAGCAGGTGCAGCCGCTGCTGGCGGGCGTGGAGCAGCAGCGACAACTCCTCGAACGCATGCGTGCGGCGTCGGCACCGGCTGAGGTGCCGGAGGCGACAGCGGACTCCCGGCTCACCCCTCGCCAGGTCACCGTCCTGCTGCTGCTCGCCGACGCGCTCACGGCCTCGGCGATTGCCCACCGCCTGGGCATTTCCGTGCGTACGGTCCACAAGCACGTCGAGGGCTTGTACCGGAAGCTGGGCACGCGGGATCGCGTGAGTACGGTGTTGCGGGCGCAGGAGATCGGGTTGTTGCCGCGGCGGGTGGGGCGTTGAGGGGTTGGGTCGTCTTGTGGGTGCGGGTCGGTGGGGGCTGGTCGCGCAGTTCCCCGCGCCCCTGGAAGACCTGGCTTCGCCGGTCTCCTTCCCGCGGCCCTGAAAGACTGGGCTTCGTCGGTCTCCGAGGGTGCGTCCGTGCGGCGGAGCCGCATGTTGGCACAGTTCCCCCACTGCCCCGAATCACCTCGATGTCCGATGATCGTCGTGGACACCCGGGGCCCCGAGGCCCGTACACGGCATCGACAGGAGTTCACTTCCGTGGCCTACGACATCAGCGCCCTGCGCGCCCTGTTCCCCGCCCTGAGCGGCGGGCCTGCCCATTTCGACGGTCCCGGTGGTACACAGACGCCGCGGCCGGTCATCGAGGCCATCACGGAGGCGCTGGCTAACCCGCTTTCGAACCGTGGGCAAGTGACCGCGGGGGAGCGCAACGCCGATGCGATCGTCACCGGGGCGCGCGAGGCCATGGCCGATCTTCTTGGGGCGGAGGCCTCGGGGATCGTCTTCGGGCGTAGTGCCACCCAGCTCACCTACGACTTCTCCCGCACCCTTGCCGCGAGCTGGTCGCCCGGAGACGAGGTCGTCGTCACCCGGCTCGACCACGATGCCAACATCCGCCCCTGGATCCAGGCCGCCGAGCGGGTCGGCGCCGTTGTTCGCTGGGCGGACTTCGATCCCGCGACCGGCGAACTCACCCCGGACCACCTCCGCGCCGCCCTGTCCGACCGCACCCGGCTGGTCGCCGTCACCGCCGCCTCCAACCTGATCGGCACCCGGCCCGCGATCAGTGAGATATCCCGGCTGGCTCATGGGGTAGGGGCCCTGGTGTACGTCGACGGGGTTCACTACACCGCGCACGCCCTCGTCGACATCGGCGAACTCGGCGCCGACTTCTTCGTGTGCTCGCCGTACAAGTTCCTCGGCCCGCACCACGGCGTCCTCGCCGCCCGGCCCGAGCTGCTCGAAACCCTGCGACCGGACAAGCTGCTGCCGTCCTCCGACGCGGTTCCGGAGCGCTTCGAACTCGGCACCCTGCCCTACGAGTTGCTCGCCGGGACGGGCACTGCGGTCGACGTCCTCGCCCGTCTCGACACGGACGCCGTCGGCAGCCGTCGCCGGCGGCTGACAGCGAGCCTCGCCGCGCTTCACCAGCACGAGGAGACCCTGCGTACGCGTATCGACCAGGGGCTCGCCGCGCTGGACGGGGTCACCGTCCACTCGAAGGCGGCCGACCGCACGCCCACTGTGCTCCTGACCCTGGACGAGGCCTTCGGCGCGCAGGGCACGCAGGACGCCTCCCGTTTCCTGGCGGAACGTGACGTGTACGCGCCCTCTGGCTCCTTCTACGCCATCGAGGTCTCCCGGCGGCTCGGTCTCGGCGACTCCGGTGGCCTGCGTATCGGGCTCGCGCCCTACACCAGCGTCGAGGACGTCGACCGGCTCCTCACCGGACTGGCGCTGTTCCTGAAGCAGCCGCCCCGGTAACCGTCAGGGGCGGCGGGCAGCAACTACCGCTGAAGTGGACGGTGTTGTGAGCATCTCCGTGGCGTCGAGGGACGGATGGGTCAGGTAGAACAGGCGTAGCTCATCCACTTCGTCGTCGAACCGTGGCGGCCAGTGGGGCGACGGGGTGAAGTCGTCCAGGACGAGGAGGCCACCGGGGGCGAGCAGCGAGACGACTCGCTCGGGGTCGTCGCGCTTGCCTCCGCCGTCGCAGAAGAAGACGTCGAAGGGGGCGTGCCGCTCCAGCAGCCGCCAGTCCCCGGTGAGGACGTCGACGCGATCGTCGTCCGCGAAGAGACCGGCCGCGCGTCGGGCCAGTTCCGCATCCCGTTCTACGGTGATCAGACGGGCACCGGTGCCGAGTCCGCTGTGCAGCCAGGCGGTACCCACACCCGAGCCGGTGCCGCTCTCCGCGACGACTCCGTGGGGTTTCGAGGCCGTGGCCACCTTGAGCAGTCTGCCCACCTCGGGGATACAGCTCAGCGCGAAGCCCAGCTTTGAGGCGATGCGCTCAGCGTCCACCACGCGAGACGGAACCTCGCGATCTGTCATGAGACCGCACCCCTTTCACCGCGTGCGGTCCGTGATCCCGGGCGAATGTACCGGTGGCGGCACGGATGATGGAAAAAAGATGTATGCGATGACGGGTTAATGATGGATTCCACCCCTTCAATGTTGCCCGGTACCCGGTCTAGCGTTGCGCCCGTGTGAACGGCCTGGCCGCCGGCTGATCGGTACCGCTTCAGCTTTGGTGGTCTCTTGAGGTTGAGGGAGAAGGCGATGGCGCCTGTGGAACCGCTCGTCGCACGCCGATGGCAAGAAGCGTCGTCGGCGGAGAGCCGGACCCCGGACGTCACGCCGCCGGCCGCGGTCGCCCACCCCCACCGGAAGCTCGGAAAGGCCACAGCATGACCACGTCCCCCCTGAACAGGATCGCCGGCGCTCCCATCTCCTGGGGCGTGTGCGAAGTACCCGGCTGGGGCTACCAGTTGACACCCGAGCGCGTACTGAACGAGATGCGCGAAGTCGGCCTGGCCGCCACCGAGTTCGGCCCCGAGGGCTTCCTGCCCAGCGCACCGGACGCCATGGCCCGCACGCTCGCCGACCACGACCTGCACGCCGTCGGCGGCTTCACCCCGCTGCTGCTGCACGTGCCCGGACACGACCCGCTGCCCGAGGCCGAACAGCTCCTGGAGGGCTACGACGCCTCGAAGGCGGAGGTCCTCGTCCTGTCGGCCGTCACCGGCCAGGACGGCTACGACTCCCGGCCCGAACTCGACGCCGACGGCTGGAAGTTGCTGCTGTCCAACCTCGACCGGCTCGCCTCGCTGGCCGCCGAACGCGGTGTACGCGCCGTCCTGCACCCGCACGTCGGCACGATGATCGAGAACGGCGACGAGGTCCAGCGCGTCCTGGAGCACTCGGCGATCTCCCTCTGCCTCGACACCGGCCACCTCCTCATCGGAGGCACCGACCCCGCCGAGCTCACCCGGCAGGCCCCCGAGCGCATCGCCCACACCCACATGAAGGACGTGGACGCCTCCCTCGCCGCCAAGGTCCAGGACGGACAGCTCAGTTACACCGACGCCGTGCGCAGGGGCATGTACCGCCCGCTCGGCGCGGGTGACGTGGACGTCCAGGCCATCGTCACCCACCTCAGCGCCCGCGGCTACGACGGCTGGTACGTCCTCGAACAGGACACCATCCTCACCGAGGAGCCCACCACGAAGGGACCCGTCGAGGACGTGTGGGCCAGCGCCGAGCACCTGCGCTCGGTGCTGCGCGGCGTCGCGTAGCAGCAGTCGTATACGGGGCTGGCGCCTGATACCTGATGGTTGACGCGGTACTTGACGAATTCGGGGACCAGAAGTGACCGCTGCCGAATTCCTGGCCACCTGCTGGACGACGGCAGGTGACGCCGCTCCCGACCAGGAGGACCAGCGCAGTCCGCTCGACCTGCGGGAACGGGTGGAAGCGGCGCGGGACGCCGGATTCACCGCCTTCGGGCTGCTGTACGCGGACCTGGTGGAGGCCGAGCGCGCGTACGGGATCGCCGGGATCCGGTCCCTCTTCGAGGACAACGGGATCAGCCATGTCGAACTGGAGCTGCTGACCGACTGGTGGGCCGACGGACCCCGGCGCGCCGCGTCGGACACCGTCCGGGTCGGCATGCTGAGAGCCATCGAGGCGCTCGGCGCCCGCACCTTCAAGATCGGCCCCGACGTGGCGGACGAACCCTGGGAACTCGACGTCTGGGCCCAGGAGTTCGCCGTGCTGGCGGCCCAGGCCGACGGGGTGGGCGCCCGGCTCGGGGTCGAACCGCTGCCCTGGTCCAACCTCAGGACCGTGCACGACGGACTACGGCTCGTCGAGGCCGCCGGCCATCCGGCGGGCGGCCTCATCATCGACGCCTGGCACGTCGAGCGCGCCCACACCCCACCGGCCGACCTGGCGGACGTGCCCGGGTCGCGGATCGTGGGCGTGGAGCTCAACGACGCCGACAGCGACGTCGTCGGCACGCTCTTCGCGGACACCGTGCATCGCCGACGCCTGTGCGGAGAGGGCTCGTTCGACCTGCCGGGGATCATCGCCGCGCTGCGTACGGCCGGTTTCCGTGGTCCCTGGGGTGTGGAGATCCTCTCCGACGCGCATCGTGCGCTGCCGGTACGGGACGCTGCCGCTGCGGCGTACCGGAGTGCCGCCGCACTCGTGCGGTAGAGCAGTCCGGCTTCGCGGGTCAGCGCTCGTAGACGCCGGTCAGTCGGCCCCGGCCGAGGACGGGCGCGCTGATGGTGGGCAGGAAGGCGCGGGGTCGGACCCGGTCGATCGGTGTTGTGGTGGCCGCGCTGTCCAAGGGAGTTGAGAGGGCGAACAGCTCGAAGACGTAACGGTGCGGGCCGTGGCCCTTGATGGGCGCGGGACCGTGGTAGCCCCGTCCGATGGTGGACCGGAGGATCCGCACCCCGGGGCCGGGATGCCGCGCGGCCAGGGCACCGGGTTCCAGTTGTTCGGCTGCCGACGGGTCGATCAGCGCGAGGCAGTGCACGGCCGGCTTGGCCATGGGGACGTCGATGTCCTCTACGACCAGGAGGAGTTGGGCGGTGCCGGGCGGCAGCGGGGTCCAGGCGAGCTGAGGGGACAGGTCGGCGCCGCCGATCTGCTTCGCGCAGTTCTTCAGCGGCATGATGGCACCGTCGCCGAAGTCCTGGCTGGTGAGGGTCAGTTGGTCGGGGCCTTGGAGGTTGGGTAGGTTCCACGCGGTGTGGGTCTCGCCTGCTCTGCGGTTCTTCAGGAGTCGGCCCAGCAGGGTCATCGCGTCGCCTCCACCATGTCGACGACCTCGGCGGTGCTCGCGGTCTCGCCGAGCTTGGGGAAGACGCGCTCGACGCTGTGGCGATGGGAGTCGGGGTCGGGATCGCCCATGGCGTCGGTGGCCAGGACGACGTGATAGCCGTGGTCGGAGGCGGAGCGTGCCGTCGACTCGACGCCCGAACCGGTCGCGATGCCGGTGAGCACGACCTGCGTGACGCCCAAGTCCCGTAGGAGCGTGTCGAGTCCGGTGTCGTGGAACGCACTGCGCCGCCGCTTGGTGATCAGGTGGACGGTCGGTTGTACGTCGAGTTCGTCGATGAGGTCGGCCCAACCGGCAGGCGGCGATGTGGTGTTGGGGGACTGGAAGGTATCGGTACGTCCCGGCGCGCGGCCGGTGACGTTGACCAGGATCACGGGGAGGCCGTGGCGCCGGAACTCGGTGGCCAGGCGGGTCGCCTGCTTGACGGCGGCCGTGACCGGGGCGTCGGTGAGGGCCGAGACGATGCCCTTCTGTAGGTCGACCACGACGAGCGCGGCCCTGGGGTCGATTGTGGTCAGTGGCATGGGAGTTGCTTCTCCTGTGGGTGCTGGGTGCGGGGACATGAGGAGGTGCGGGCTCGGTTGTCGACTCACCTGTCCGGTCGAGCGAGGGTCTCGCCGGTGGGTGCCTTGCGCGGTTCCCGGGTCTTGGCCGTGGGGCCGGTGCCGGCACCGCGCAGCAGGGAGGCGATCGCGGCGAGGAAGGCGAGGGTGGCGCCGAACGCGAACACGATGACCAGACCGGAGTGGAAGGGCCCGGATATCAGGCTCGGGAAGAACTCGCTTCCGGTCAGGGTGTGTTGCTGGGCCGTCGTCAGATGGGTCAGGGCTCCGCTGGGCTGGAGCAGGTGCTGGACCGGGTTGACGCCCAGCTGCGCTGCGAACAGGGACGAGACCGGGGGCAGCCCGCCGACCTGTGCGGCCAAGTGGGCCGGTACGCCCTGCTGTTGCAGTCCCGCGGTGAGCGTGTGCGGGAGGCTCCTGGCCAGCCCGGCGATCATCAGGGAGAAGAACACGCCGATGGAGACGGCGGTGCCGGAGTTCTGGAAGGTGGCGCGCATGCCGGAGGCGACACCGCGCAACCGGGCGGGCACACTGCCCATGATCGAGGAGGAGTTGGGGGAGGCGAACATCCCGCTGGCGATCCCGTTGAGCGCGATCAGCACCGCGAAGATCCAGTAACCGAAGTCGATCGGCAGGCACATCAGGCCCAGGAAGGTGGCGCCGAACAGCGCCGCACCGCCGGTGGCCAGCCCCCGGGAACCGATCCGGTCCGACAGATACCCGGAGACCGGACCCGCCGCGAGGAAGCCCGCGGTCAGCGGCAGCATGAAGATGCCGGCCCATAGTGGAGTGTCGGCGTAGTCGTAGCCGTGCAGCGGGAGCCAGATGCCCTGGAGCCAGATGATCAGCACGAACTGCATTCCGCCCCGGCCGATCGAGATGGCCAGGCCCGCCAAGTTGCCGAAGGTGAAAGCCCGTTGGCGGAAGAGGCTCAGCTGGATCATCGGTGCCGAGGCACGGTTCTCGATGACGACGAAGGCCGCCAGGAGGAGCAGGCCGCCGGCTATCAGGACGTCGACGAGCGGGTTGGTCCAGCCCATGGTGTGGCCGCCGTAGGGCTGGAGGCCGAAGGTGATCGCGATAAGGGTGGCGCTGAGGCCCACGGCGAAGGTGACGTTGCCCCACCAGTCGATGCGGCCGCCGTCGTGCTTCGCTGTCTCGCGCAGGGTGCGGTACGCCCACACCGTGAAGAACACGCCGATGGGCACGTTCACCCAGAACACGGCCCGCCAGTCCCAGGCCGACAGCAGACCGCCGGCGACCAGACCGATGAACATCCCGCCCAGGGCGGCGACTTGATTGATGCCGAGGGCGAAGCCGCGCTGTTCCTCGGGGAAGGCGTCGGTGAGGATCGCGGCCGAGTTCGCGGTCAGCATCGAGCCGCCCACGGCCTGGAGCACCCGCCAGGCGATGAGCCACATCGCTCCGCGGCCGCCGTCGAAGGGGTCGAAGGACAGCAGGACCGAGGCGAAGGTGAAGACCGCGAACCCGGAGTTGTAGATCCGGACCCGGCCGTACATGTCGCCGAGCCGCCCCACCGTGACCACCAACACGGCCTGGACCAGCCGGTATCCCATGATCATCCACAGCAGATACGCGATGTTGCCCGGCGCGAGCGGGTCGAGATGGATGCCCCGGAAGATCGTCGGCAGGGCGATCAGCACGATGGAGCCGTCCAGCGCGGACATGAAGACCGCGGCGGTCGTGTTCGTCAGTGCCGTCCACTTGTACCGGTCGTCGGCGGCCGGGCGGCGCGGGGCGCGCGTCTTGGGAGGATCTGTCGTCATCAGTCTGCTTCCTCGTGGCTCCGTCGACGTCAGAGGTGTTGGGCCAGTCGCTCCAACAGGGGTGCGGCCGCGGCGAGTTGCTCCATCTCCGTCGGGGTGAACGCGCCGCCGGTGAGGGCTTGGGCGATGAGTTCGGCCCGCGCGTTGCGCTTGTTCCGCAGTGCCTGGCGGCCCGCGTCGGTCACCGTCAGTACCGCGCGCCGGCCGTCGTCCGGATCCGGGCGACGCTCGACCAGGCCGCGGGTGCGCAGCGCGTTGAGCGTCGCCCCCATGGCCTGCGCGGTGATCTGCGCCTCCCGGGCCAGCGCCGAGGAGGTCGTGGGGCCCGCACGGTCCAGCCGTGACAGGGCGCTCCGCTCGGGCATCGTGAGCCCGCCCTCGACCGGCACCTGCCGGGCCCGCCGCACCAGTACGCCGATGCTCGCGAGCAGGGCCGAGGCGACCGCGTTCGGGTCCAGGTCGTCGTCGTTCATATACTAAGGCTACTTTATAAAGCAGCCTTAGTACATTTCCGCGTGCGGGCACCCCGGGCTACGGCAGCGACGGAGGCAGCGCGCGGAGGGCGTGCCATGCCACCGCCGTGCACAGCGCGGCGAGCGGCAGTTCGAGGCAGGCGGCCATCAGCAGTGCCACGAGGACCGCTCCGGGACCGGCGGTCAGTACGTCGAACCAGGCGTCGACCGTCAGCAGGACAGCGGTGGCCGGAGCGACGGCGACCCGCCGCCGGTCGCAGCGGGCCAGTAACAGGCCCGTACCGACAAGGCCTGTCGCCTCCATCACGTCCAGCCCGATCCACGCCACGGGGTGTGCGCCCGCCACCCACGCCAATGCGAAGATCCATGGAATCAGGGCCAGTCCGGCGGCGGTGAGCACACGGGCGGACCAGTTCCAACACGTTGTCGTCGTCATGCGGACAAGGCTTCTCGGGATGAACTCCCAGGTCAGTAACGTGGGTTTCCGACCTGGGGGTGGTGCTGGGTACAGCCCGAAGCGGGCGCCATCCGCATGGTCCGGCGGTCCACCCGCGTTCTACGGTGTGCGTATGCCCCTACTCACCGCGCTGCGCGGCGCGTTGGCGCGCGTGGGCCGCGCGACGGTCTTCAACGTCGCCGGTGTGCTGCTGCAGTTGCTTCCGCTCCTGCTGCTCGTGGAGCCGTGGCTGGTCTTCGCCGCCGGCGCACTGACCGCCGTCCAGCGCCGCAGGTTCGCGTCGCTCGCGGGCGTCGACATCCCGCTTCTCCCTCTCGCGCAGCGCAGGCCCACACTCCGTGGAGCGATGAACTGGCTCCGCTCCGGGGGAACTTGGCGACAGCTCGCCTATCACCTGCTGGTGGGGCCATTGGTGTCGTGCGGGACGGTCGTCACCGTCGTGCTGTGGGGCTGGGGTGCGTTCGCGGGAACCGCCCTGGTGTGGATGTGGGGTGTGCCCCCTGAGCGGCGGCTGAAGTTCCTGGAGACGTCCACCGAGGCCGTCTACATCAACGCGTCCGGATTCGCAGCCCTGTTGGCCGCCACGTGGCTCACACTCGTCCTCGTTCGGACCGACACCCGCGCGGCCATGGCCCTGCTGGGCCCCAGCCGGACCGAACAGCTCACGCGACGGGTCGAGGACCTCACCGAGAGCCGGGCCGGAGCGGTGGACGCGGCCGACGCCGAACGCAGGCGCATAGAAAGGGACTTGCACGACGGGGCACAGCAACGCCTGGTCTCCCTCGCCGTGAACCTCGGTATCGCCAGAGCCACGCTCACCGACCTGCCCGACGAGGCCAGACAGGTCATCGACCAGGCCCACCGGGAGGCGAAGGAGGCGATCGACGAGCTGAACAACCTGGTGCGCGGCCTGCATCCGGCCGTCCTGGACGACCGGGGACTGGACGCGGCCCTGTCCGGCATCGCCGCGCGCGGCCCGCTGCCGGTACGGCTGCGCGTCGACGTACCCAGGCGGCTCGCCCCGACGATCGAGGCCGTCGCCTACTTCACCGTCTCCGAGGCGCTGGCCAACATCGCCAAGCACGCCCCCGAGGCCTCCCGGGCTGACGTCACCGTCGGGATCCGCGACGGTAGGCTCCGGGTCACCGTCGCAGACGACGGCCCCGGCGGCGCCGACCCCGCCCACGGCTCCGGCCTGGCCGGACTCGCCCGCCGGGCGGCCTCCGTGGACGGCGCGTTCGCGATCAGCAGCCCCGCCGGAGGCCCGACCGTCATCACCGTGGAGTTGCCGTGCGCCGTCTCGCCGTGATCGCCGAGGACTCGGTCCTGCTCAGGATCGGCCTGGTCAAGGTGGTGGAGATGGCGGGCTATGAGGTCGCCGCCGAAGCCGGTGACGCCGACGCCCTGCTCGCCGCCGTCGCCGAACACCGCCCCGCCATCGCCGTCGTGGACGTCCGCATGCCGCCCGCCCAGTCCGACGAGGGGGTGCGCGCGGCCCTGGTCATCCGCCGCCAGTGGCCGACGACAGCGGTACTACTGCTCTCCCAGTACGTCGAAGAGCGGTATGCCGCCGACCTGTTGACGACGAGCACCGGCGGTGTCGGCTATCTGCTCAAGCAACGCGTCGCCGACGTCGAGGACTTCATCGACGCCCTCCGTCGCGTCGAGGCGGGCGGCACCGTCCTGGACCCCGAGGTCGTGGCCCAGCTCCTCCTGCGCCGAGCCAGCGACCCACTGGACCGACTCACCCCACGCGAGCGCGAGGTACTGGCCCTGATGGCCGAGGGACGCTCCAACTCCGGCATCGCCCGACAACTCGTCGTCAGCGACAGCGCGGTGGCCAAGCACATCAACAGCATCTTCACGAAACTCGATCTGCCCTCGGTCGACAGCGACCATCGCCGGGTGCTGGCGGTACTGCGGTTCCTGAGTGCCGGGTGGGCGAGGCCGGGTGGGCGAGGTGTTCCGAATTGGAGGGGCAGTAATTGCCTTTCGCCCGAGACCTCCAAAAGCTAATGTCCCAACCGCCAGTGACCGCCGAGATGTTGGAGCCCAGAGATGCCCGGTCGTCCGGGCGCGCGTTGACGGCATAGGCCGAGATCGGCCCGTCATTGCGTGCCGCCCTTGATGTCGCTGCGGCACAGCGAGCCTTTCCCTCCCCGCTCGAACCGTGGGCGCGTCCTTCGCGCGCCGGGTCGCGGGTCTCGTTGTCGGCAACTCAAAGGGTTCCTGTGCCGTCCACTTCGAACAATGATTTCCGCTGGCTCTGGTTGGGGCAGACGGTGTCCCAACTCGGCGAACAGACAAGCCTGGTGGTCCTCCCGCTCTTCGCCGTCCTGACGCTCGACGTCGGTGCCGGACAGTTGGGTGTCCTGCGTGCGGTGGAGCAGGCGCCGATCCTGCTGCTCTCGCTCCTCGTCGGCGCCTGGGTGGACGGATGGCGGACGCGCACGGTGATGGTGGTGGCGGACGTCGGCCGAACCCTGGTGCTGGGCGCCGCCGCCGTGGCCGGACTGTTCAACTGGCTCGGTCTGCCCGCCCTGTTCGTGCTGGTCTTCGTCGCGGAGGTCCTGTCCGTGTTCTTCGACGTGGCCTATCAGGCGTCTCTCGTACGGCTGGTGACGTCCGATCAGTTGGTGCGGGGCAACAGCGCGTTGGAGGGCAGCCGGTCCGCCGCACAGATCGGTGGGCCCGCTCTCGGCGGCGCGTTGGTGACTCTGCTGTCGGCGCCGGTGGCTGTCGCCTCCAGCGCGTTGTTCTTCGCGCTGTCGTTCCTGTCGGTCCGCCGGATCCGCCGTACCGAGTCCGTCCCGGAGCGCTCGGAACGTTCCCCGCGTGTATGGCGGCGGATCCAAGAGGGTCTGCGTTTCGTCGTCGGTGAGTCCTTGCTGCGGACCGTCTGCCTCGCCGCGGCCGCCTTCCAGCTCTTCTTCGCTGCCACGATGACCGTCTATCTGCTCTTCCTCCCCCGGGAACTGCACCTGTCGGGCACCGCCGTAGGCCTGGCGCTCGCGGCGACCGGTCCGGGCGCGCTCGTCGGCGCGCTGCTGGCCGCCCGGCTGCCGGGCCGGTTCGGATACGGCCGGGTGATCGTGGTCGCGGCGGCACTCGGCGACGGCGCGTTCGTGTGCGTGCCCGCGCTGCACGGTTCGTCCGCGACCACGATGGCCGTGCTTCTCGCGGTGAACTTCGTGTTCGGGGTCGCCGGGCAGCTGGTCAACGTCACGGTCATGGCCGTCCGGCAGGCCGTGACTCCCCACGGGTTGCAGGGGCGTGTGGCCGCGACGATCACGTTCGCCGGCATGGGGCTGACGCCGCTGGGCTCACTGTTCGGCGGGTTCCTAGCGCAGGAGTGGGGGCTGCGGACCGGCCTCCTCGTGACGGCCGCGGGCATGGTGCTGTCCCCGGTGGTGCTGGCGCTGTCCCCGCTCGCCCGCCTGGGCGGGGATCTTGACACCCGGGAACATGATCAGCCCGGTACCGAGTAGGGGAGTGGTGGCGGGACCTTGGTTAATCTGCACGGGTGAGCATCGACCTGACCCTGCTGCCGCGTGTCGCCTATCGAAGACAGGAGGTCACCGCGCCCCGTCTCCGCGGTCTCCTCGCGTTGCTCGCGGGTGACCTGCGCACCGGCTGTAGTACCGAGCGGCTGGTGGAGGGGCTGTGGCCGGACGAGTTGCCGGAGCGGCCGGGGAAGGCGCTCCAGGTTCTCGTCTCCAGGGCGCGGGCGCAGCTGGGCGCGGACCTCATCGTCAGCACGCCGACCGGATACCGGCTCGCCCTCGCCGAGGACCAGGTCGACAGCTCCGCCCTGCTGCTGCACGCCGCCGCGAGCGCGGACCGGGCCAGGGCCGGGGACCACACGGGATCGCTGGCCGAGTCCGAGGCCGGGCTCGCGCTGTGGGAAGGCACCCCCGACCAGGGGGGCGACACCGACGACCCCGAGGGCGGGTTGCGCGCCGAGCGCGTCCCCGTCCGCGACGCGCTCGTCCGCGCGCAGGCGCTCGCCCTCGCCCGCCTCGGACGGCACGCGGAGGCCGCCGGACCGCTGGCCATGGCCGCCGTAGCGCATCCGCGGGATGAGGAGGTGCTCGGTGAGCTGTTGCGGGGGGAGGCCGCGACGGCGGGGCCGTCCGCCGCGCTGACCCGGTACGAGGCGTACCGGCGTGAGTTGCGCGACGAACTCGGCACGGACCCGGGGGCCGGACTCAAGGCCGTACAGCAGGAGTTGCTGCGTGGCGAGGCGCCGGTGGCCCGACACGGTGTGCCGCACGAGCCGAATCCGTTGCTCGGCCGGGACGAGGACATCGCTGTGGTGGAAGGGCTGCTTCGTTCCTCGCGTGCGGTCACCGTCGTAGGACCCGGTGGCCTCGGCAAGACGCGGCTCGCGCATGCCGTCAGTCGGCGGGCCGAGCAGCGTGTCGTGTACTTCGTGCCGCTCGCCGGTGTCACCGAGGACGCGGACGTGGCCGCCGAGGTCGCCTCCGCGCTCGGCGCCGGTGCCATGAACGGGCCCGCCTCCGGTGACCCGGTGGCCGGCATCCTCGGCGTGCTCGGCTCCGGGCCCGCGCTGCTGGTCCTCGACAACTGCGAGCAGATCATCCGGGGCGCCGCCGACCTCGTACAGGCACTCGTCTCGTCGTCCAAGGACCTACGCGTGCTCGCCACCAGCCGTTCCCCGCTCGGCCTCACCTCGGAGGCGGTGTACGCGCTGCCGGAACTCGGTCTCGGGGTCTCGGTCGAGCTGTTCACGCAGCGGGCCCGGGCCGCCCGGAGCGGGGTGGAGCTGCCGCCGGACGCGGTGGCCGAACTGTGCCGGCACCTCGACGGGCTGCCGCTCGCCGTGGAGTTGGCGGCGGCGCGGGTACGCGTCCTGTCGGTCCCGGACATCGCCCGCCGCCTCGGCGACCGGTTCGCGCTGCTGCGCGGCGGCGCACGGGACGTCCCGGAACGCCACCGCACCCTGCACGCGGTCGTCGAGTGGAGCTGGAACCTCCTCGCCGAGGACGCCAGGGCCGCGCTGCGCACCCTGTCCGTCTTCCCCGGTGGCTTCTCGGGCGAGGCGGCCGAACAGGTGCTGGGCGACGACGCGTTGGTGCTGCTGGAGCAACTGGCCGACCAGTCGCTGCTCACCGTCGCCGACACTCCGGCCGGTGTGCGGTTCCGGATGCTGGAGACCGTACGGGAGTTCAGCGCGGCCCGGCGTACCGAGACGGGCGAGGACGAGGCGGCCGTAGACCAATTCCTTGTCTGGGCGCGGGAGTTCGGGGTCGCGCATCACGATGTGCTCTTCGGGTCGGACTCGCAGGCCGCGTGGGAGCGGATCAAGGTCGAGCAGGACAACCTCGTGGCGGCGCTGCGGCATGCGCTGGCGCGGGCGGACGATCCCGCGACCGCTGCCGTGACCGCCGTCCTCGCCAGCTTGTGGTCGACCGGTACCGACTACCCCCGCCTCATCGCCCTCACCGAGGACACCGGACCGGCGCTGTCGCACTACCACCCCGCGCCCGCATACGTCGAAGTCGCCCGCACCGCGGCGGTGTTGGGCACGGTGACCGTGTTCATGGGCGCCGGACCGCGTGCCGTACGCCAGCTCGTCACCCTCCGGCGCCTGCCGCCTGCCCCGCCGACCTCGTTGATGCGCGCCACCGCGATCGTGCTGAGCGCGATCCCCGAGATACGGCGGCCCGACTACGACGTGCTGCGCAGGCTGTGCGAAGGCGAAGGCGGCGAGGGGCCGTTGCTCTCCGGTATCGCCGAGTGCGTGGCGTGCTACGTCTGGGAGTTCGAGCACGACATCGAGCGCGCGCTGCTCTCCGCCCGCCGAACTGTCGTAGGGCTGGCGCGAGTTGACAATCCGTCCGTGCAGCTCATGGTGCACTCGCGGTTGAGCGAGCTGTGTCTGCGGACCGGGCGGGGCGAGGAGGCGTACGAGCATCTCAAGGCGTCCCTCGCGGTGCTGCCGCGGCTCGGTGACGGGCACGACTACGTCGGTATCCGTTCGCTCCTCGTCCTCGCCTGTCTCCAGCGGGGTGACGCCGACGAGGCGGAGTACTGGCTGCGGCAGGCGGAGAGCGACAACACCCCGCCGGAGGACGACTTCTACCGGCCCGATCTCGGCGGGCGCGCCGAGATCGCGCTCGCCCGCGGGCTGACGGAGGTCGGACTCGGCCTGTGGCGCGGCGCCGTGGAGCGCATGCTCGCGGCCGGTGCGCTGCGCGACGAGAATGCCTGGCTCGACCCGTGGGCGTTCATGGTCCAGGCGGTGGCCGTGACGGCCCACGCTCGGGCCGGACGGCTCGCGCTGGTCGAGGAGTTGGTCGACCGGCTGCGTCGGCGGCTGCGGACGCTGCTCGCCGAACCGGTCGGCTCGCCCTCCGAACTCCCCTTGCTCGGGACGATGTTGCACGCCCTCGGGATGGTGGGGCTAGCGGCAGACGAAGGAGACGAAGGCGCCGTACGGATGATCGCGTTGGCCGAACGGCTGGGCGTGCTGCGGGAGTTCCAGCCGACGATGTCGGCGGACCTCGCCCGGCAGGCGGCCGAGGACGCCGACGGGGCGGCGTACACCGACGCGGTGTCGGAGTACGCCGCCCTGGGGCGGGACGAGTTGCGGGAGGCGGCCCGCGCTGTCATGGCGACTACTTCGGGTCGCGGTTGAACGCGGCCGTGGACCAGCGGTAGCCGAGCACGGTCAGGCCGACGCACCAGGCGAGCGCGATCCACCAGTTGTTGCCGATCTCGGTGCCGAGCAGCAGGCCGCGCAGGGTCTCGATGGCCGGGGTGAACGGCTGGTACTGGGCGATGGGCTGGAACCAGCCCGGCATGGTGTCGGCCGGGATGAACGCGCTGGAGATCAGCGGGAGGAGGATCAGCGGCTGAGCGCTGTTGGCCGCCGCCTCGGCGCTCGGGCTGACCATGCCCATCCCGACCGCGATCCAGGTGAGCGCCAGGGAGAACAGTGCGAGCAGCCCGAACGCCGCCAGCCACTCCAGGACCGTGGCGTCCGTGGACCGGAAACCGATGGCCACGGCGACCGCGCCGACGAGGACGACGCTGGCGACGCACTGGATCACACTGCCGACGACGTGCCCGACGAGCACGGACCCGCGATGGATCGCCATGGTCCGGAAGCGGGCGATGATGCCCTCGTTCATGTCGGTGGCGACCGACACCGCGGTGCCGATCACGGTGCCGCCGATGGTCATCATCAGGATGCCTGGGACGAGGTACGCGACGTAGTCGGAGCGGTCCGCGCCGCCGATGCCCGTGCTCAGCACATCGCCGAAGATGTAGACGAAGAGCAGCAACAGCATGATCGGCGTGAGCAGCAGGTTCAGGGTGAGGGACGGGTAGCGCCGTACGTGCAGCAGGTTGCGGCGCAGCATCGTGGACGAGTCACGGACGGCGAGGGAGAGGGTGCTCATCGGACGTTCTCCTTGGGCTGGACGGGCACGCTGGGCTGGTGGGGGACCTTGGCGCCGCCGGTGAGGGCGAAGAACACGTCGTCGAGGTCGGGGGTGTGCACGGTCAGCTCGTCCGCCTCGATGTCGGCGGCGTCCAACCAGTCGAGAATGGCGCGCAGTTCACGCTGGCTGCCGCCGCTGGGGATCTGAAGCGAGAGCGTCTCGTCGAACCGGGTGACCTCGCGCAGGGCCGTCGCGGCGGACTGGTAGGCGTCCGGGTCGGTGAACCGGAGCCGCACGTGGCCGCCCGGGACGAGCCGCTTCAACTCCTCGGCGCTGCCTTCGGCGACGAGCTTGCCGTCGTTCAACACCGCGATGTGGTCGGCGAGTTCGTCGGCCTCGTCCAGGTACTGGGTGGTGAGGAAGACGGTCGTACCGCCCGCGACCAGCTCCCGGATGATGCCCCACATGTTGTGCCGGCTGCGGGGGTCGAGGCCGGTGGTCGGTTCGTCGAGGAAGATGATCCGCGGGCTGCCGACCAGGGTCATGGCGAGGTCGAGGCGGCGCTTCATACCGCCGGAGTAGGTGGACGCGGGCTTCTTCGCGGCCTCGGCGAGGTCGAAGCGCTCCAGCAGCTCGGCGGCGACCCGCCGTCCCTCCTGCTTGGACAGGTGGTGCAGGTCCGCCATGAGGAGCATGTTCTCCTCGCCGGTGATCAGACCGTCGACGGCGGAGAACTGTCCGGTGACACCGATCGCGGCCCGCACGGCCTGCGCGTCGGTGGCCAGGTCGTGGCCGCCTACCCGCAGCTCGCCGGCGTCGGCGGTGACGAGGGTGGAGAGGATCTTGACGGCGGTGGTCTTGCCGGCGCCGTTCGGACCGAGCAGGGAGAAGACGGTACCGGCCGGGACGGCCAGGTCGATGCCGTCGAGGACCGTCTTGTCCCCGTAGGCCTTGCGCAGCGCGGTGGCTGAGATCGCGAGTTCATGGGTGGTTGTCGTCATGCCGCAGAGCTTGCGGCAGGGCGCATTCAGCTCGGTTTCACGGCGGTTTCAGTGCCCTGGAACCGGCGGGAGCGCTGACAGGGAGCACGGGCGGAGCCGCGCCGATAAGCTGATGGTGCTCGGCACATCAGCGCGCACCCAGCCAAAAACTCCCACCGCAGCACAGGAGGAATCGTGGCCGGACAGTTCGAGGCGACAGCCGAGGTCAACCGCCCCGTCGAGGAAGTATTCGCCTTCCTCGCCGAGGGCACGAACGACCCCAAGTTCAGCCCGAGGGTCCAGAAGATCACCAAGTCTCCCGAGGGCCCGACGGCCGTGGGCACCGTCTTCACCAGCACCGTCAAGGACGCCGGTATGAAGACGGGCCGCACGTTCCGGATCACCGAGTTCGAGGCGCCCCGTCGCATCCGCTGGACGGAGACCTCCAAGAACACCGTGACGGCGGACGAAGGTGGCTACGACCTCGAAGCCACCGGTCCGGGCACGACCAGGGTGAGGATCTTCAATGTCCTCGAAGGCCACGGCATCGGAAAACTGCTCGTGGGCTTCGCGCTGGGTGCGGCACGCAAGGACGCGCCCGGGTTCGGGCAACGGATCAAGACGGCGGTGGAGGCCTCCTGAAAGACCGATGTCTGGGAAGCCCGGCGACTAACTCGCCGTCGACGGGCGGCTGTTGTACGCCTCCACCTCCAGGAGCGGACGACCTGAGGCCAGGGCCCGGGTCGGCCAGGACAGGGTGACGGTCTGGGACTCGTCGGGCAGCAGCCATAGGTAGTTGTGGCTGTACAGCGTCGGCAGGACGCGATGACCGGTCGCGCCGTCCTTCAGTGAGAGGCGGACCATCGCGGCGACGGCCGACCCGTGATTGCGGACGGTGGCGGTGAGTTCGGTACGGGCTCCGGAACGGGACACGCGCCCGAGCGACGCGGAGACCTTCGTCTGCGGCGCCTTGCCCAGTGCCCGCATGGCGGCCGGTGTGCGATAGCGCCAGTACGTGTTGCGCGACAGGACCCGGCCGTCGCCGCCGGTCAGGGTCAGGCGGAGGAGATGCAGGTCCGGCAGGTCGTCGGTCCAGGCCGCGGTGAACGCCTTCGCGGTCGCGGCCGGTGCGACGTCCAGCCGGGTGGTCTTGTTCCCGGTGAGCCGACGGCCCGTCAGATCGAGCAACTGCGCTGAGACCACGGCGTTCTTCAGGCCGCCGCGCGTGTGGTTGACCGCGATGACCCGGCCCTCGGGATCGGCCTGGACATGCAGGGGTTCGCAGGCCGAACGGGCGCCGTAGTACGTGCCGTTGACGTCGAAGTCATAGTCGTAGGTCTGCCAGACCGTGCTGTGCCACGCGGGATGGGACATCCACAGCATCAAGCCGCTGGCGTTGTCCCAGAGGTTGGCGTTCCATGCCTCGAACATGGCGCGCGTGTTCTCGTAGTTGACGAACTGGGCCTTGCGCGCGAAGTCGTCCAGGCCGGTGGTCGTGCCGAGGCGCGCCTCTACGGCCGCCTTGTACGTCTGCGGTGCCTGGTTCCCGCGCTCGCTCCAGTCGTGGTAGTACCAGGCGCCGCGAATCGGCCACTCGGGCTCGTCGCCCGTCATGTTGCGCATACTGGCGGCGGTGGAGACGACGGGCATGCCGATCTCGGTGTGGAAGCCGAAGTCCTTGCTGCCGTAGGTGGTCGGGTCGAAGTACTTCTCCGGTTCCACCCAGCCGTACGGTCCGCCACCGGTGATGATGCCGCCGGCCGAGTTGTTCTGGTAGAGGATGCCGGGGGCCTGTCCTTCCACGGCCTCGCGCATGCCCTGGTCGATGGCGGCGGGCGGGTTGCCCTCGTTGGCTCCGCACCAGATGACCACGCTGGGGTGGATGCGGTAGCGCAGGACGGTGTCCCGGGCGATCGAGTTGAAGGCGTCGTGGTCCGGCGGGTCCATGCCCCACGCGTTGGGGAAGTCGTTCCACACCAGGATCCCGTGCTCGTCGCAGGCGGCGAAGAACTCCTCCCGGTCGGACGTGCCCACCCAGTTGCGGATCATGGTGAAGTTCATGTCGCGGTGCATGCGTACGGCCGCGTCCATCCGCTCCGGCGGCATCCGGCGCAACAGCTCGTCCCAGCCCCAGTTGCCGCCCCGGGCCAGCACCCGCACGCCGTTCACGCTGATCTTCAACGGGTCGGGGGTGTTGGACACCGACTTCACGTCGGTCCACGTGTCCGCGTCGTCCGACACCTGGATCACGTAGGTCTTCGGGTACGCGGACTCCCAGAGGATGGCGACCCGGTCGAAACGTTTTGACGCTCCGAGGTCGACCTGGATCCACTGGTGGTCCTCGTACTCCGAGGACCAACGGGTGCTCGTGTCACCGTCGGTGGCGTGCGCGGCCGGGTTGTCGGGGTCCTCGGTGGACGCGGTGGTCTTCTGGTGCAGGGCCAGGTCGGTGCCTGGCGCGGTGCTGTCCACGACGCCGAGGGACCACAGGGAGTTGCCCCAACTGGTATTGCGCAGGCCGCAGTTGATACGGACGTAACGGGCGGTCCGGGCAGCGAAGTCCTCCACCTGGAGGCTCGCGTTGCCGTTGTTGAAGGGCAGCGGAACCGCGCTGTTGTCCACCGACACGGCATCGGTCCAGGTGGCGTTGTCGGTGGAGACCTGCACCAAGTAGGTCTTCGCGTACGCCTGTTCCCAGGTCAGGTCGACCCCGTCGAAGGACTGCACGGACCCCAGGTCGACCCGGATCCACTGGTCGTCCGTGTAGGCCGAGGACCAGCGCGTGCCGGGATCACCGTCGGTCACGTTGCCGGCGGCGTGGTCGTTCCCGTCCGTGCTCGACGCGTCGGCCTGCGCGTGCAGGGCCAGGTCGGTGGCGGGCCGCGCGCTGTCGCGTACGGCCAGGGTCCACAGGGAGTAGCCCCAACCGGAGGCCCGGGTAAGGCACTTGACGCGCACGTACCGGGCCTGTTGCCGGTCGAACGTCACCGACTGGGTGTACGCGTCACCGGAGTTGGCGAACGGCAGCGGCACCTCGTACTCGTAGCCGAACTGACGGATGCCGAACCGGGTGGTGCGGCGGTCGCTCTCGGAGCCGTCGAGCGTCGCGGTGAGGGTGAGCTTGTGGAGGGCCGGGTCGCCCAGGCCGTTGGGCCACCACAACTCCGGGTTGCGGAGGCGTAGTTGGCCGAAGACGGCGGGCGTGAACGTGACGTCGACGCTCGCGCCGGCCGGTACGGTGACGACCTTGCTGACCCGCACGTTGTCGAAGGCCGCCGAGACCGTCGTCCTGTGGTCGGTGGTGTCGGCGTTGCGGACCGGGACGACGATCGTCAGTTCGGCGGTCGACACCTGGGGAAGGTCCGGCAGTACGGTGTCGACACGCGGGTCGCCGATCACGACATGGCCGGTCGTTCTCAGCCGGACGTGGTTCCAGATGCCGGCGGCCCGGTCGCGTACCGCCGGCATCCAGTCCCAGCCCGAAGAGGCCAGGTAGGTGGGGGAGTTGAGGTTCATCTGGTTGGCGCCCGCGTCCACCCAGGACTCACCGGCCGGGCCCTTGTCACCGGGGCTGCCGGGTACCGGCATCGGCGTGATCTTCACAGCGAGCGCGTTGGCTCCACCCGCTGCGAGCAGCTCGGTCACGTCGTGGGACGAGCGGGCGAACGGGTAGGCCAGACTTCCCACTTGGTGACCGTTGAGCCAGATGTCGGCCGTGTGGTTGATGCCGTCGAACTCCAGCCAGGTCCGCCGCCCGGCACCGGTGCGCAGACCGCGCGGCAGCTCGAACTCCCGCCTGTACCACCACGAATGACGTGACAGGGCCTCCGGGATGTGGAGGTTGTTCAGTCCGACCACGGGGTCGGGCAGCTTGCCCTGGTCCACGAGCGAGCCGACTACCGTGCCGGGGACGGTGGCCGGCAGCCAACCACCGGTGTCCACGGACGCCTTCGACAACTGCGCGCCGTCGCCCTCGGCCCAGTCGTCCAGCGTCAGTCGCCAGCCGGACTCCACCGGGACCGTGCCGTCCTCGGCCACCGTCAGCTTGGGCGCCGGTCCGGAGTGGGTGCCCCAGTCGGTCCAGCCCGTGGCCGACGGCCGGTGGCCCGCGACGGTGCCGTAGACCTCGAAGCCGTTCAGGCCGAGGGGGTTGGGGTTGGAGCGTCTGAGGGAGGTCAGCCGGACCCAGCGGGCGGTGACCGGGCGCGTGGGCTGGATGTTCACCACTCCGCCCGTGCCCGCCGTGGTGCGGTACGCGCTGGTCCAGGTCGTGTGATCGGTGGACGTCTCGACGACGTACTCGACCGAGTAACTGGACTGGATCTCCTTGCCCGTCGTGCCGTCGGCCGGGTTGCCGGTGGTGGGCGGGGTGAACACCGGGTCGCTCGCGTCGGCCTCGAAGGTGAGGCGGATCGAGGTGACGGCGCATGCGGCCTGTAGGTCGATCGCGATCCACTGCGGATCGCCCGCCGCAGCCCGCCAACCGCTGCCGCGCACGCCTTGCGAGCCGAGGCGGTCCACCACGAACTCACCCGGCGTCGGCGCGTAGGCCGTCGAGGAGACGGACACGGGGCGGTGGAGCGCGAGTTCGCCGGGTGTGCCGGGGGAGGAGGGCGCGGTCCCCGTGCCGGCACCGGCGGCGGTGGCCGTCGACATGGGCAGCAGAGAACCCAGGCCGAAGCCCGCCAGCAGGGTGGAACCCGTGGTGACGACGGAACGGCGCGACAGGCGCGGCGAACTCGATTGATCTGTCATGAACGTGATGTCCCATCAAACGTCGGCGGCACTGACAACGTTGCCAAAGGCTGTGACGCGCGAGAAGCTGTGTCAACCCCTGATGCAGCCTTCTAATAAATTAGGAATTAATATTGACAGGATTTCGGTCGCGCGCCACAGTCGTCGCCGTGACGCCGGAAGCCCCTGTCGCAGTGCGGCCCGCGTCACGTCCTCCTGCTTCCCAACCCTCGGGAGAGGCAAGTGACTTCACATCCGCAGGTCCGCACACCCGCGGCTTCGAGACGGACGCGCCGTGCCACCGTCGTCGCCATCGCGACCGTACTGGCGGCGACCGCCGCCCCGGTGGCCACGGCGCAGACCAAGGCATCCGCGGCCACGGCGCAGACCGGCGTCGACCAGGGCGCACCCGACTACTACGACAGCGGCCTCGCGCCGACGCCCTACATGGGCTGGAACACCTACTACGGTCTGGGCGCGCCCACGGAGCAGCAGGTACGCTCCGTCGCGGACAAGCTGGTCAACAGCGGTCTGCGGGACGCCGGTTACGACATCGTGTGGCTCGACGGCGGCTGGCAGGCCGACAACCCGCGTGACGCGCAAGGGCGGTTGGTCGCCAACCCGACCCGCTTCCCCTCCGGTATCCCCGCCCTCGTCTCCTATCTGCACAAGCGCGGCCTGAAGGCGGGCATCTACACCGACGCCGGCGCCTACGACGGCGGCAAGAGCTGCGGGCTCGGCAGCAGGGGCCACTACGACGCGGACGCACGGCAGTTCGCCGGCTGGAAGGTCGACGCGGTCAAGGTCGACTTCCTGTGCGGCATCGGCGCCAAGCTCGATCCGGGCCCGGCGTTCAAGGAGTTCAGCGACGCGGTGGCCAAGTCCGGCCGCAAGATGCTCCTGAACCTGTGCAACCCGCTCACCGACGACTGGGGCCTGCCGCACACCCCCGAGCAGGACGCGCACAACACGTACGTCTACGCCCCGACGATCGCCGACTCCTGGCGCACCGGCACGGACATCGCCTGGGGCACCCCGAGCCCCGGTCAATGGCCCAACATCCTGCGCAACATGGACGCCAACGCCTGGCACCCCGAGGCGCAGGGACCCGGGCACTACAACGACCCGGACTACCTCATCCCGATGCGCCAAATGACCGACGGCACACTGGAGTTGACCCAGGAGGAGTCCACCACGCAGTACGTGATGTGGGCCGAGATGGGCTCACCGCTCGTCCTGGGTTCCGACCCGCGCACCCTGTCGGACTCGATGCTCGACACTCTGCGCAACCCGGAGATCATCGCCGTCGACCAGGACCCGCTGGCCGTCCAGGGCGTACGCGTGGCCAGTGACTCCGTCGGCGACGTCTACAGCAAGGTCCTCACCGGTGACGGCCGACGCGCGGTCGTCCTGCTCAACCGGTCCGACCAACCCGCCCTGCGCACCGTGCAGTTCGCGGATACCGGGCTCGGCGGGTCGGTCCGGGTGCGCGACCTGCGGGCTCGCGCCGACCGGGGCTCGCACACGGGGTCGTACACCGTCGAGGTCCCCGCGCACGGCACCGCACTCCTGAAGCTGACCGGAGCGGACGCCCTGCCCGGTACGAACCTGGGCCAGAAGACCACCGCGAGTCCGACTGTCGTACGTGACGGCGACAGGCTCACCACCTTCCTGCGCGGAGCGCACGGCTCGCTCGTCCAGCAGACCGACGGCAGGACGAAGGATCTCGGCGGTCCCGCGAAGGGCGGGATTCTCGGCCAGCCCGCCGCTTACGCCTCGGCCGGCGGTCGGATCGACGTCTTCGTGCGCGGGGCCGACTCCCGGGTGTACCGGCGGGTCTACGCCAGTGGTCGTTGGGGTGCGTGGCAGAGCCTGGGCGGCCAAGTGGCCGACGCGCCGTCGGTGGCGTTCACCGATCCCGCGCACTGGACGCTGTTCGCCACGGGCACGGACGGGCAGGTCGTGCAGCGTGGGCCCTCGACCGGCTGGACCTCGCTCGGCGCACCCGGTGGCCGGGCGGTGTACGGCCGGCCGTCCGCAGCCGTGGACGCGCAGGGGAAGGTGCAGGTCGCCGTGCGCAGCGCGGCCGACGACGTGTGGACGCGGTCCCGGGACGTGTCGGGGGAGTGGTCGCCGTGGGCGTCGGTCGGCGGGACCGTCAGCGGGAGTCCGACGCTGGTCGCCGTAGGGGATGCCGTGGTGCTGTACGCGCGGGCCGCCGACTACACGCTCTGGCAGCAGCGGTACGAGAACGGTGCGTGGCAGGGCTGGACCAAGCAACAGGCTTTCCCCAGCGGCGCGTTCGACGGTGCGCTCGGGGCGGTGGCCGGGCCGGGCGGGACGGTCGACGCGGTGTTCCGCGGAGTCGACGGCTACGTTCACCTGACCCAGTTCAACTAAATTAGTAATTATTCTTGACGTGGTGGGGACACCACGTGAATCTGGAACCGCGTGCATCCGGATCTGCGTGCATCCGGATCCGCGCGGGATCCACAGGGAGCCATTCATGACGAACCATCAGCCAGACCGACGCCGTTTCCTCGCCGGACTCGGTGCCGCGGGGACGGCGGCGCTGCTCAGCGGCTGTGTCACCTCCACCTCCTCCGGCAAGAGCTCGTCGAAGGGCGCGGTGAGCCTCCAGTCCAACCTCTCCGCCCCGCAGGCCAAGGCCGCGATGCAGGACCTCGTCGCCGCCTACGCCAAGAAGGGCTCCGACCGCGCGAGCCTCAACACGGTCGCGGCGGAGACCTTCCGTACCCAGCTGCCGACGTACCTCACCTCGGCCAACCCGCCGGACGTCTACACCTGGTACCCCGGCTCGGTCGCGGACGCCTACGCCAAGAAGAACCTGCTGCTCGACCTCGACGAGGCGTGGAGCACCTCGCCGGACCTCAAGCGCTACTCCAAGGCGCTCAACTCGCTGTGCACCGCGAGCTCGGGCAAGAAGGTCTTCGTGCCCAACACCTATTACTGGTGGGGCATGTTCTACCGGAAGTCCAACTTCGCCAAGTGGGGCGTGAGCGAGCCGAAGAGCTGGGACGAGTTCCTCGACCTGTGCGACAAGCTCAAGAGCAAGGGCGTCACCCCGATCGGGCTGGGGGCCGGCGGCGGCACGGCCTGGGTGGCCTCGGCGTGGTTCGACTACCTCGACATCCGGATCAACGGCGCCGAGTACCACCGCCAACTCCTCGCGGGGAAGCACCGGTTCGACGACCCCGAGGTGCGCAAGGTCTTCGACCGCTGGCAGGAGGTGCTGCCGTACTTCGACCCGAACGGCGCCGCCGTCGCCTTCCAGGACGCGTCGACCTCCATGCTCAACGGCCGCAGCGGCATGATGCTCATCGGTACCTTCTTCGCCGACGCGGCGCCCAAGAGCGCGCTGGACGACATCGACTTCTTCCGCTTCCCCGTCATCGACTCCAAGGTCCCGCTCGCCGAAGAGGCGCCTGTGGACGGCTACTTCGCCAGCGCCCGCACCGGCCGCCACGACCAGGTGATCGACCTGATGAAGTACCTCGCCACCACCGAGGCCCAGGAGATCTACATCAAGGGTTCCTCCGGCACCGTCCTGCCCTGCAACCCCGACGCCAAGGACGCCGGTACAGCACTGGTCAAGAAGGGCCGCAAGCACGTCGATTCGGCCGTGGAGATCACCCAGTTCTTCAACCGGGACTCCAGCGACGCCCTCCAGCCCACCGCCGACAACGCGTTGATCAAGTTCCTGGCCAAGCCCAAGTCGATCGGGAGCATCCTCACCGACTGGCAGCGCGACGCCGAGAAGATCTGGAACGCGTGACATGGCCGTCCTGACCGCGCCCGACCGGAAGTCCCCGACCCCAACGCCCGCCAAGGGCAAGCGGGTTCGGGGCCCCCGGCGCACCTCCCCGCTGGTGCTCGCCTTCGTCCTCGTCCCGCTTCTCGTCGAGGCGGTATGGGTGTTCTGGCCCGCCGTGCAGGGCTTCTACCTTGCCCTCACCGACTGGGACGGTGTCTCCGCACCGCGGTTCGTCGGCCTGGACAACTTCCGGGAGATGGCCCACGACGACGTCTTCCGCAGCGCGGCCGGCCACACCATCCTCTGGCTCGTCCTCTTCGGCGGCCTGTCCGCCCTGCTCGGCCTGGCCGCAGCCCTCTTGCTCCAACAGGAGCGGCGCGGCGTCGGCTTCTACCGAGCGGCCCTGTTCCTGCCGGTCGTCTTCTCCCTCGTCGCCACCGCCCTCGTCTGGCAGGCGATCTACCAACCCGACGGCGTCCTCAACCAACTCCTCCAGTCCGTCGGCCTCGGCAGCCTCCGCCACGCCTGGCTCGCCGACCAGGACACCGCCCTGTACGCCGTGATCGTGCCCGCGCTCTGGCGCCAGATCGGCTACGTCATGGTCCTCTACCTGGCCGGCCTCAAAGGCATCGACCCGGCCCTGTACGAGGCCGCGAAGGTCGACGGCGCGAGTGCGTGGCAGCGCCTGCGGCACGTCACGCTGCCCCAACTGCGCAGTGTCAACGCGGTGGTTCTGTCGGTCATCGTCATCGACTCACTGCGCTCCTTCGACGTCGTGTGGTCCCTGACCCGCGGCGGCCCCTACCACTCCTCCGAGCTGCTGAGCACCTACATGTACTCAACCGCCTTCCAGTCCCTACGACTTGGCTACGGCTCCGCGCTCGCCGTCGTCATCTTCGTGCTGGCCTTCGGCGTCATCTGCTCCTACCTCGTCCGCGCGTTCCGGGAGGCCGACTGATGTCCGCCAACTCCACGGCCCTGCGCCGCAAGCGGGCCGCGACCGCCGGATTCCACCTGGGTGCGGGCGCGCTGGCGATCCTGTGGCTGCTGCCCATCGCCCTGGTCCTGGTGACCAGCCTGCGTTCCTTCGACGACATCGCCACGCACGGCCTGGGCAGCTGGCCGCACTCCTTCACCCTCGGCAACTTCCGCCAGGCATGGGTCGACGGCGGCCAGCAGCGCGCCCTCATCAACAGCCTGGTCGTCACCATCCCCTGCGTCCTGATCACGCTGGCCCTCGCCGCCATGGCCGCCTTCGCCCTCAGCCGCTACGAACTCCCCTTCCGCCGCTCCCTGTTGCTCATCATGCTCGGCGGCAACCTCCTCCCGCCGCAGATCCTCCTCATCCCGGTCTCCAAGCTCAGCGAAGTGATGGGCATCTTCGACACCCTGCCCGCGCTCATCGGCGTACAGATCGGCTTCGGCGTCGGCTTCTACGTCTTCGTCCTGCACGGATTCATGCGGTCTATCCCGGCGGAGATCCAGCAGGCGGCGGTCGTCGACGGCGCGGGCCCCTGGCAGATCTTCTGGCGGATCATCCTTCCGCTGACCCGGCCCGCCCTGGCCGCGCTCAGCGCCCTCTCCTTCACCTGGATCTTCAACGACCTGCTCTGGGCGATCACCGTGCTGCGCAGCGACACGAAGATGCCGATCACCGCGGCGCTCATCGGACTTCAGGGCCAGTTCGTGTCGATGTGGAACGTCATCGCGGCCGGTTCCGTCATCGCCGCCGCTCCCACGGTCGCCGTGTTCCTGCGCTTCCAGCGGCACTTCGTGGCCGGGCTCAACCTCGGGGCGGTCAAGTGACCCACCAGCGCTGGACGTTGCGCACGGAGAACACCAGCTACACCGTGCGCCTGTCCCCGGACGGCCCCTGGGCCGAACTCGACGCATGGGGCCCGCTCGGCGTCGAGGACGGTCCCTCCGCCCTGGACTGGTCGAGGCGGACACACTTCATCACACCCGCCGACGCGGCGCCGGCCGAGTATCTGCCGTACGGGCTACGGCCGTTCACCGGATCCGAGCTGGTTGCGTCGCGTCCGGACGGCGAAGACCGGGGCGTGTGGTGGGAGTTCGTCGGGGCGGAAGCGGACGAAGGCACGCTACGACTCGCGTTCCACGACGAGCTGTTGGGCCTCCGGACCGTCCTTCACTACGAGACCGTGCCGAGCACGGACGTGATCCTCCGCTGGACAGAGTTCACCGCCGCCTCGCGGGAACTCCGCCTGGAGCGGCTCGACTCGGCCGCCGTGAACATCCCCGTCACCGGCGTCGCCCGCCTGACATACCTCACGGGCCAGTGGTCGCAGGAGTTCCAGCGCACCCAACTCGACCTGCCCAGAGGCACGTTCAGCATCGGCAGCCTGCAAGGTGTGCCGGGACACGCGTACGCGCCCTGGCTCGCGGTGCAGGACGGCGAGTCGCCGGCCGCGTACGGTATCGCCCTCGCCTGGCCCGGCAACTGGCACATCACCGCAGAGGCCGAACCCGGCGGTTCCGTGCGGGTCCGGGCGGGCCGTGTCCCGCACGAGGGGGCGGTGCTGCTCGCACCCGGCGAGACCCTCGCCACCCCCCAACTCGCCTGCGCCTTCAGTCCGGAGGGCCTCGACGGACTCTCCCGCGTCTGGCATCGCTACGAGCGACACCTCACCGGCCAACGCCTGCACCGCCCCCGCAAGGTCCTCTACAACTCCTGGGAAGCCACCGGCTTCGACGTCGACGCGGCCGCGCAACTGGAGCTGGCGAAGACGGCCGCCGACATCGGGGCCGAGCTGTTCGTCGTGGACGACGGCTGGTTCACCGGGCGCGCCGACGACACCGGGGGACTGGGGGACTGGTGGCCCGACCCGGCCGCCTTCCCGCAGGGCTTCGACCAATTCATCGTGGACGTAAGGGCGTTGGGCCTGGACTTCGGCCTGTGGGTCGAACCCGAGGCCGTCAGCCCCGGGAGCCGTCTGTACGCCGAACACCCCGAGTGGGTCTACCGAATAGAGGGCCGCCCCGGCCGACTCGTCCGCAACGAGCTGCTCCTCGACCTCGGTCGGACCGACGTCCAGGACTTCGTGATCGGGACGCTCGACCGGCTGCTCGGCACCTACGAGATCAGCTACCTCAAGTGGGACATGAACCGCCCGCCCACCGAGCGCGGTCGTCCCGGTGCCGGCCGCGTCGACCTGGACGCCGAGCACGTGGCCGGGTATCTGCGCGTCCTGGACCACCTCCGTTCCGCCCACCCCGACGTCACCATCGAGGGCTGTGCGGGCGGCGGCGGGCGGATCGAGCATGCGACGATCGCGCGCACCGACGTCGTCTGGCCCAGCGACAACACCGCACCGCTGGACCGGCTCTCGATCCAGTACGGGTTCCTGCACGCGCACGCCCCGCACGTCATGAGTTCCTGGGTGACGGACGCGCCCGGCATCTTCGATCCACGTCCGCGCAGTCTCGCCTTCCGTTTTGTCAATGCCATGTGCGGGGTGCTGGGTGTCGGTGCCGACCTGCGCGCGTGGACACCGGAGCAGCGGGCCGAGGCCGCCCGGTGGATCGGCCGGTACAAGGAGGTGCGGAACGTGATCCACCATGGTGAGGCGCGACTCCTCGGTACGCCGGAGGAGCCGAGCTGCGGGGTCCAGTACGACGCCGGGGACCGGACCGTCGTCGCCGCGTTGAGCACCGGGCGGCTCGACGGGGCGCCGCTCGTGCCAGGGCGGGCGGACCGGCTTCGGCTGCGGGGACTGGACGCGACGGCGCGCTATCGGGACACGGCGACGGGGACGACGTACAGCGGAGCCCATCTGCTGCACTACGGGCTGCCGTTCGCGTGGAGCGGCGATCATGATGCCGACCTGATCGTGCTGCTGCGTGAGTGAGCCCCGTATGTTTCCGGCAAGCCCTTTCTCGCGAGAAACGCGCAGGACGCGAAGGAGTCGAACCCCGATGGACCAGTCCGTACGACGGCACGGCGCCCGTTTCACCGGACGCACGGCCGTGGTCACCGGAGCGGCCTCCGGCATCGGAGCCGCCACGGCCGTACGCCTCGCCGAGGAGGGAGCCGCCGTCGTGCTCGCCGACATCGCCGAGGAGCGGGGCGCGGCGGTGGCGGAGCGGATCGGGAAGGACGGCGGGCGGGCGCGGTTCGTGGCCGCCGATGTCGCGGTCGAGGAGGACTGGGCGCGGATCGTCGGTGCCGCGCACGCCTTCGGGCCCGTCGACGTCCTCGTCAGCAACGCCTTCACCGTCGACGTCACACCCGCCCACGAGATGACCCTGCCGTCCTGGCAGCGGCAGCTCGACGTCAATCTGACCGGGAGTTTCCTCGGGTTCCGGGCGGTGCTGCCCGATCTGGAGGAGCGGCGGGGCGCGGTGGTGCTGACCTCGTCCGTGCACGCCCACAAGGGCATCCCCGGGCATCCCGCCTACGCCGCCGCCAAGGGCGCGTTGCTCTCCCTGTGCAGCCAACTCGCCGTCGAATACGGGCCTGTTGTGCGCGTCAACGCCGTCCTGCCGGGACCGATACTGACCGCCGCCTGGGACAGAGTGCCGCCCGACGAACGGGAACGCAGCATCGCCGAGACGGCCGTACGCCGCTTCGGCACCCCCGAGGAAGTGGCCGCGGCCATCGCGTTCCTCAGCGCCGACGAAGCCTCCTTCATCACCGGGACGAGTCTCGTGGTGGACGGCGGCTGGAGCGTCGTCAAGGCCTCCGCATGACCACGCTCCCCAACCAGCAGAAAGGCTGTACGACATGACGCCCTATGCCCGTCGAGGCGTCCACGGCCAGACCGTGGAACTCCTCGCCCGCCGCATCCTGGGCGGTGAGATCCCCGAGGGGGCCACGCTGGATCTCGTGGCGCTACAGAGCGAGTTGGACGTGAGCCTGACCGCGCTGCGCGAATCGCTGAAGGTGCTCGCGGCCAAGGGGATGGTCGACGCCCGGCAGCGGCGCGGCACCTTCGTACGCCCCCGCGCCGAGTGGAACCTGCTCGACGCCGACGTGCTGCGCTGGCAGTTCGAGGGCGCCTCCACCTCGGAGTCCGACCGGGCGCTGCTGCACAACCTCGCCGAAGTGCGCGCCATCATCGAACCCGCCGCCGTACGCCTGGCCGCCCTGCGTCGCACCGACGCGGACCTGGCCGCCCTGGACGGCGCCCTCGACGCGATGGGGGAGGAGGGCAGCGGTGCCGCCCACGCCGTCGAGGCCGACCTCGCGTTCCACCGCGCGCTGCTCGCCGCCACCCACAACGAACTCCTCGAACGCATGGAGATGGTGATCGAGTCCGGCCTCGCGCACCGCGACCGGATCGTGCACAGCGCCCCGCACAGCGAGGACCCGGTCCCGGCCCACCGCGCCGTCCTGGACGCCGTACGCGACCAGGACCCGCAGACCGCCGAGGCCGCGATGCGCGCCCTGCTCGACCAGGCCGGCCGCGACCTGGACCGCCTCGGCGACTCCGAAGAGGACGAGGGCTCCCCAGCGGACCCCGTTCAGGACTCCGAAGAAACGGAAGGCTCCCGGTCTCAGTGAAGATCACCCGTGTCGAGACCTTCCTCGTCCCGCCCCGCTGGATGTTCTGCCGCGTCGAGACCGACGACGGCGTGGTCGGCTGGGGCGAACCGGTCGTCGAAGGGCGCGCCGAAGTCGTGCGCGCCGCCGTCGACGTGCTGGCCGAACACCTCGTCGGCCAGGACCCGTTGCGCATCCAGGACCACTGGCAGGTGCTGACCAAGGGTGGCTTCTACCGGGGCGGCCCGATCCTCTCCAGCGCCGTCGCCGGCCTCGACCAGGCGCTGTGGGATATTGCCGGAAAGACGTACGGCGCCCCCGTGCACGCCCTGTTGGGCGGTCCCGTGCGCGACCGCGTCCGGGTCTACGCCTGGGTCGGCGGCGACGAACCCGCCCAGCTGAGCGAGCAGATAGCCGCCCAGGTCGAGGCCGGTTTCACCGCCGTGAAGATGAACGCGGCCGGAGCCACCTCACCGATCCCCACCCCCGCCGAGACCGCCGCGATCGTCGCCCGCGTGGCCGCCGCCCGCGAGGCACTCGGCCCCGACCGCGATGTCGCCGTCGACTTCCACGGCCGCTTCACCGCCGCCGGCGCCCGCCGCGTCCTCGCCGAACTCGCCCCGCTGCACCCGCTGTTCGTCGAGGAGCCCGTCCTGCCCGAGCACAGCCATCAGCTGGCCGGCCTCGTCGAGTCGAGCCCGGTACCGCTCGCCACCGGCGAACGCCTTTACGGACGCGCCGAGTTCCTGCCCGTCCTCGCCGCGGGCATCGCCGTCGCCCAGCCCGACCTGTCCCACGCCGGCGGCATCTCGGAGGTCCACCGCATCGCCTCCCTCGCGGAGGCCTACGGCGCCCAACTCGCCCCGCACTGCCCGCTCGGCCCGATCGCGCTGGCGGCCAGTCTCCAGGTCGCGTTCGCCACCCCCAACTTCCTTATCCAGGAGCAGAGTCGGGGCATCCACTACAACAAGGACGCCGACCTGCTCTCCTACCTCGTCGACCCCGCGCCCTTCCGGTTCGTCGACGGCCACGCCCTGCGCGGTGACGCCCCCGGCCTCGGCATCACGATCGACGAGGCCGCCGTACGCGCCGCCGACCGCACCGGCCACGCCTGGCGCAACCCGGTGTGGCGGCACCCCGACGGCTCCTTCGCGGAGTGGTGACCGTGCCGTCGGACATCGTTATCGACCGTACCCACGGCGGGCGTTGGACCTCGCTGCGGTTGGCGGGGCGTGAGTGGCTGTGGCGCCGCGAGGCTCCGGAGCGCGACAACGTTTCCCCCGGCGACGCCTTCGTGGACGCGGGCGGACTGGAGGAGTGCATACCGACTGTCCGGGGCACTCCCGACCACGGGGACGCCTGGTCAAGACCCTGGACGCGGGAGGCCGGGGCGGATGTCCTGCGCTGTGACCGCTTCACCTTGGCGCGCACAGTGCGTGCCGAGGCTGACGAGGTTGTGGCCGACTACGTCCTGACGGCCGACCCGGGCTTCCGCTTCGTGTGGGCCGCCCATGCTCTGCTCGACCTCTCCGACCGTGCGTTTCTGCGCATCCGCGATGGAGCGCGCACCCGGCTGTTCCCTGAGGCGGAGCGGCTGTTGGACCAGGTGTGGCCGGACGGTGCCTCATGGGTGGAGGGCGACTGGCCCGCGCCGTGCGGGCTGCGCCTGGACCGGTTCGGTCGGGATGACGGCACCGCAGTAGGGGCCGTTGTGGGCGCTTCTCACTGCTGCGTCCACGACCAGGCCGACCGGCTCTCACTCGCCCTCGAAGCCGACGGACAGCCCGTGTCCATCGCCCTGTGGCGCAACCTGGGCGGCTTTCCCGCCCAACACCCCTACCGCAGCACCGGCGTTGAACCAATGCTCGGCCGCGTCTTCGACCTAGCCGAGGCGGGCCCTGATGACGCCGCCCGGGTACCCGACTCGGGTGAAGTGCGGTGGCGGCTGACGCTGACCACGAACTGCCGTTGTGCCTGAACCGACCTGTACAGGAAGGGAATTCGTCGCATGGATCTGCGAGCGGCCCTGGCCGCACACCGCCTCGTTGCGATCATTCGCGGCACCGACCCGGAAGCCGCCGTACGCACCGTACTGACCCTCGCCGAGGAGGGCGTCGAACTCATCGAGGTGTCCCTGACCGGTGTGGACGCCTTGTCCGTCATCGAGCGGGCCCGCAAGGAACTCGGCCCCGACCGCCCCCTCGGCGCCGGTACGGTCCTGACCGCCGACGACGCCCGCGCCGCCCATCGGGCCGGCGCGAACTTCGCCGTCACCCCGGCGCTGGGGGACGGTATCAGCGAGGCGCACCGGCTCGAACTGCCGGTAATCGCCGGGGTGTTGACCCCTACCGAGATCCTCGCCGCACGCCCCCTCGGTGTCGCCGCGCTGAAGATCTTCCCGGCCGCGGAGGCCGGCGGTCCCGCCTATCTCAAGGCTCTGCGTGGACCGTTCCCGCACGAGGTGTTCGTGCCGGTGGGCGGCGTCGACGAGTCGGCCGCGCGGGAGTATCTGAACGCCGGAGCGACCGCTGTCGGCGTCGGTTCGCCCCTGGTCGGGGACGCGGCCGACGGCGGCAGCCTGACCGAGCTGCGCGCCCGAACTCGCGCGTTTCTCACCGTCGTTGAGGACGCCTCGTGCGTGCGGGAGGGGTCATGACGAGCGGATGGCAGTCGGCGGAGGGCGCGGTCGTCTGTATCGGGGAGACCATGGCGGCCCTTGCCCCCGCCCCGTCCTCCTCCCTGGAGTGTGCCGACGATCTGCGGGTGTCGGTGGCCGGGGCGGAGTCGAACGTGGCCATGTATCTGGCCGACCTGGGGGTTCCCGTCTCGTGGCTCTCGGCCGTGGGCGACGACCCGTTGGGACGGCGGGTGCTCGCGGAGGTCGGCGCGTCGGGTGTCGATGTGAGTGGTGTGCGGTGTGATCCGGAGCGGCCCACCGGGCTGCTCGTGAAGGAGCCGACCGGTTCGCGGACCCGGGTCCACTACTACCGCGGCAACTCGGCGGCCTCGGCGATGGGCCCCGACGTACTCGACGACGACAGACTGAGATCGGCCTCCATTCTCCATCTCACGGGCGTGACACCGGCGTTGTCCCCGTCCTGCCGGAACCTGGTGACCACCGCGCTCACCGTCCCGCCCGCTGAACGGCCGTACGCCATCAGCTTCGACGTCAACCACCGCCCCGCGCTGTGGCCGCCCGGTACGGCCACGACCGTGCTGCGCGACCTCGCCGACCAGGCCGACATCACCTTCGTCGGCCTCGACGAGGCGCGGGAGTTGTGGGGCGCGGACCTCCAACCGGCCGACGTGCGGGCGCTGTTGCCCCACCCGCGCCTGCTCGTCGTCAAGGACGGCGGGCATTCCGCCATCGCCTTCAGCGACGAAGGCGTGCGGACCGTGCCCGCGCTGGACACGGACGTGGTGGAGCCCGTCGGCGCGGGCGACGCGTTCGCCGCCGGAGTGCTGACCGGGCTGCTGCGCGGTGGAGGCATGGAGCGTGCGCTGCGGCTGGGACACATCACGGCGGCGTCGGCCCTGAAGGTGACCGCCGATCACGGTCCCCTGCCGGACAGCGACCGGATCGAGCGGCTTCTTGAGCTTCCGGCGAGCGAGTGGGCGGCCGGGGCCGGGAGCTGTTTCCGCGGGTGACCAGATGCATCGCGCTCGGTCAGGGATTGAGCGACGCGGTGACCCCGCCCGACTCGGGAGGAACGGGTACGGCGTCGGTGGCGTTGGGCGTCGGTGACACCGAGGGACGGTTCGCGGGCCTGACCGGTGGCTCCCGGACCTCGTGCAGCGCCACGAACAGGACGCCGATCACCGCGGCGGCCACGACGAGCAACGCGACGGCGGTGCGGCGGACCGGGTGGATGGCCGGGAGCCGGAACAGCCGGGCCTGTCCGGTCGGCGGGGCCGGGGGACGCAGCGCGTGCACGTCGACGGAGTCGGCCCGGGCGCGCAGGGCGTTGCGCAGCCGCTCTTCGAGGGGGTCCGGAGGGAGGCCGGAACCGAGGTCCTGTTCGATCATCGGAACGCCTCCGGGGTCATGCATGTCGTCATGAGGACGCCTCCAACTGTCGGCGCAGAGCGGCCAGTGCGCGGCTCGCGGTGGATTTGACCGCCCCGCGGGACAGGCCCAGGGTGTCGGCGATCTGGGCCTCGCTGAGATGGGACCAGTACCGCAGCACCAGCACTTCACGCTGCCGCCGGGTCAACCGGTGCAGGGCGGCGATCACTTCACCGTGCTCCTCGCGCAACAGCACAGGTTCCTCGGCGGACGGGGCGTGCCCTTCGCGCTCGGGGACATGGGCCCGTACCGTACGGCGGCGGCGCAGGACCGAGCGTGACGTGTTGACCACGCTGGTGCGCAGATACGCGTCGGGGTTGTCCAGGCCGGTCAGCCGCTCGCCGTGGCGGCGGTAGAGCGCGGCGAAGACGTCCTGCACGACGTCCTCCGCCGTGGGGAGGTCGTCCACCAGGAGCAGGGCCAAGCGGACGAGGGGCAGGCGACGGTGGGCGTACAGCTCGTCGATACCGGGTTCGCCGAGGTCGACAGGTACGGCCGGTGCGTCCGGCGCCACCGGGATGTCCTCGCGCCGCTGCGACACCCCGCGCACCAGGTGCCGTAGCGCCCGTCGCAGCGTGTCCGACCAGGTGTGAGCCGGGAAACGTAGGGGTCTGTGGCCGCCCGTCGGTACACCGTAGGCCGGGGTCGTCGCCGCGTTCATGGATCTCCAGGACAGCGAGGTCTTCGTACGACCGCCCGGAATCACCGGACGGGTGGTGGAGCCACCGGGCAGGTACCCGGCGGCTCCACCTCGGCACGGGCCGCCGAATGGCCCGTAACCGATCAGCGGCGCTCGGCCGCTTCTGCCTGCACTGTCACCGCTTGGCGTCCCTGGCGGCATGGCGCGGGGCGGTGTCGTTCCCGCCGGGTACCGCCTCGACCGGGTCGCCGACGTTCGGCCCCGGGTCCACGCACTCGCCGCCCGGCACCGCGTCGACCGGGTCCTCGCTCGTCGTCGTGTACGACACCTGGTTGTCCTTGACGGTGTTGTCGACCCCGTTCGGTACCGCCTCGACCGGCTCCGGGCACAGCTCGGTGGACGTCACCTGGCTGGGCACCGGCGTGGGCTCGGACGCGGAGTTGTCGGCGTGGGCGGTGAACGAGCCGCCGATGGCGAGCGCGGCGGCGGCGCCGGTGACGCCCAGGGCGATCCGGACCCGGCCCGCGCGGAGGCTGCGGCGGACGGTCTGACCTGCGGACATGTGATTCCTCGAATCGTCGATGCTGACAGGACTGGCGGGCCGCCGCCACGGCTGGCTTCCCGTGGCGAAGGCCCTGGCTCGGAGGCGCCTCCACCCGGACAGACGTTCCGAGGGCATCGAGGTTGCAGGTCGGAGGAATCTTTTCTACGGGGCGTGCGCGACGCCGCTCACATGTCCAGGACGAGGTCGGTGCCGGGGCGGGCGCAGCAGATCAGGATCTCGCCGTCGGCCGGTGGCTCCAGCGGGTCGGGGGAGTAGGTGATCGTGCCGGACAGCAGGGGCGTGACGCAGGTGTGGCAGACGCCGGTACGGCAGCTCCAGCGGGTGGGCACGTCGCAGGCGTCGGCGAGTTCGAGCACGCTGCGGTTGTTGTCGGCGTCGAACGGGACGGCGATGCCGCTGCGCGCGAAGGTCACCAACGGGCCGGTTCCGGGCGGGCCTTGGGGCTGGTGAGGTGCGCGGGCGGGGTGGTCGGTGAGGCCGGGGTTGATCGCGCCCAGGGTTCCGAACAGCTCGGTGTGGATGCGTGCGGGGTCGATGCCGGCCTCGGTGAGGGCCTGCCGCATGTCGGTCATGAAGGGGGCGGGGCCGCAGACGTAGGCGGTCGCGTCGGCCGGGACCGACAGCGCGATCAGCTTGTCCTTCGTGAGGCGTCCCGGTGCTGCGTGGGCGTGCTGGAGTTCCTCTGGTGTGGCCGCGCTGTAGAAGACGTGCTCGTGCGTGTCCGGCAGTGAGGTGAGCAGCTCGTGTGCCTCGGCGGCGAGGGGGTGTTCCCGGGGGCCGCGGGCGCCGTGGATCCACCAGACCTCGCGCTTGCTGCCCTCTGCGGCGAGCGCGTGCAGCATCGACAGCACCGGCGTGAGACCGATGCCGGCGGACACGAGGAGCACCGGTCCGCTGTCCTCGGCGTACACGAACTCCCCACGGGGCGCGGCGACTTCAAGCTCGGCGCCGGGCCGAAGCCGCGTGGTGAGGTAGCCGCTCGCGGTGCCGTGGGGCTCGTGTTTGACGCTGATCCGGTAGCTGCCGGCGTCGGGCGCTGCGGAGAGTGAGTAGCTGCGCACCGGGGCGGGGCCGGTCGTAGTGGGGACGCGCAGGGTCAGGTACTGGCCCGCGCGGGCGGCCGGGAGCGGGGAGTCGTCCGGGGCGGTCAGCCGGATCGAGGTGACCGTCGTGCTCTCCGGGACCACATCCGTCACCCGCAGCGCGCGGAAACCGGTCCAAGCCGGGCGGGCGGTGGTCACCGTACCGTCGGCGGCGGCGAGCAGTTCACGGAACGACCCCTGCCAGCCGGGGCTCAGCGCGGGCACGTCCAGGGCGAGGCGCAGCTTGGCCGGGTCGCGGCCGGGGAGGTAGAGCAGCGCGTCGGTGTCGGCCACGCTCAGGGCGCCTGGACCGGTCCTGGTCCGTACGATCCCGTCGCCGGCCTGCACCCGCCCCTCCCGCACGACCCGCATGTAGAACCCGGGACGGTGATGGCTCACCAGCAGCGCGGCCAGCTCGGGCTCGCCGAAGCGCATGCCGACGCGGTAGCAGGTGACGCGCGGCTGGGTGACCTCGAACTCGGCCTCGCCGATGCGGTACCGGTCGCCGATGCAGACATCGTCGTCGAGCAGGCCGTCCACGGTGAGGTTCTCGCCGAAGTGGCCGTAGCCGAGGTCGTCGCGGCCGAAGTGCCGCTGCCAGTGCCGGTACGACTGGATCTGGTAGACGAGGACCGCCCGCTGCTCGCCGCCGTGGCCCTCGGTGTCGCCCTGGCCGTCGCCGTCGATGTTGAGTCGGCGGACCATGGCCGGGCCGACCACCGGGTACTTCCACACACCCGTGTAGACGGTCTTGCCCTGCCAGGGAACGTCCTTCGGCATACCGACATTCACCGACAGCAGGGTGGGCATCGGAGCGCTCCTTCCCACGGGGACGACCGGGTTCGATCGCGCCGGCCGAGGCCCCGAGACGGCAGTCGTCTCCTCCCATACTGAGGGCGCGGCCGCCGCCGTGCGAGACCGCACCCTCTCCGTATCGGCCTAGTTCGGTGCGGTGATGCGCAGCCTGATCGTGCGGGCCTCCGGGCGCAGCGCGAACTCGGGCCACACGTCCGGACCGCAGGCCCGGGAGCCGAGTCCGTGCTGGGCGGCGTCGACGAACAGCCGGCTCGTCGTCGATTCCGGCAGCTCGTACGGGTGTCCGGCCTTGGCGATCTCCTGCGGGGTGTGCCGGCTGAGTGTGAAGCCGGGACGGCGACCGTGGGTGTCCGGGAGGGCCTCGATGCGCAGCACTTCGGCGTTTCCGCTGGTCAGGGCCAGTCGGCGCAGTTCGGAGCGGTGACCGGTCTCCTGGGGGCGCGCGTAGTCGACCGAGAGGTCGCCGATGGTCGCGGAGAAACGGCCGGTGCGGGCCGCGCGCACGCTGTCCGGGTAGGACTCCAGCGGGCCGAGGCCGAACCACTCGGCGCCGTCGACCGGAGCCGTGCCGTCGGGCAGGTCGAAGCGCACACCGATCCGCGGCCACACCGTCTGCCAGCCGTGCGAGGGCTGGATCTCCACCCGCAGCTCCACCTCGCCGTCGCCCGCCAGCGACCAGACGGACTCCACCAGCACCGACAGGGCGGAGTCGGCGGCCGAGACCTTGTCGACCGTGCGCAGCGCGTCCGCGCTCTGCTCCACGGACACCCGGCGCGAGGTCAGCCGGTCGAGCCCGTCGCGGTACCACAGCTCGGCGTTGGACACCCCGGAGACGCTCGCGTCACTCTCGTCGACCTCGCCCCACGCGCCCTTGTCGTTGTCGGTCGGCGCGCGGAACAGCTCCAACCGCGGTCCCGCTACGGCGCGTTCGCCCAGCTTCACGAGAGACCCGCCGACGAACTCGGCGACGCCGAGCGTGAGCGTCCCGTCGCCGGGCTGCCGGTCGAACCGGCCACGGCCACCGGGTGCAGGACGCCGAACCGACCGGTCCAGCTGGGCAGTCGCGACGACATGACCCTCGGGCGCCCACACGGTTCCGGTCGCCAGCACCGCGTCGATCGTCAGCCACGTCTCGGCGTCCGGCGACACCGGAACCGACGGCAGCGACACCCGGCCCGAATCGCCCGCCGCGACGAGGGGAACGTCCAACTCTCCTGATTCCACGGCCAGTCCGTCGTGCTCGACCCGCCAGCGGAAGCGCAGGTCGGACGTGTCGGACGTGTGCCGGAGGTTGGTGATCGCCACCTTGTCGCCGTCGAAGGCGAAGTGCACCGGCGCCACGACGGCCTTGAACTCGTGGAGGCTCGGCGTCGGCACGTCGTCGCTCAACACCATGCCGTCCATCACGAAGTTGCCGTCGTGGATGACCTCTCCGAAGTCGCCGCCGTACGCGTAGTACGGCGTCCCGTCCGGGGTCGTGGCCAGGATGCCGTGGTCACGCCACTCCCAGACGAACCCGCCGTGCAGGCGCGGATGTTGGCGCACCAGCGCCTCGTACTGGTCGAACGCGCCCGGACCGTTGCCCATCGCGTGCGCGTACTCGCACAGCAGGAACGGCCTGGTGCGCTGCCGGGCACCCTGTGCGGGCGTGCAGTTGAGCAGCGGGGCGCGTGAGCCGTCGGTACCGATCTGCTCGGTCTCCAGCACGGACGCGTACATGCGCGAGTAGACGTCGGTGTACTCGCCGGTGTAGTCGCCCTCGTAGTGCACGGGGCGTTCGGCGTCGCGGGTGTGGACCCACGCCGACATGGCGGCGAGGTTGCTGCCGGTGCCCGCCTCGTTGCCGAGCGACCAGATCACGATGCTGGGATGGTTCTTGTCCCGCTCCACCGTGCGCTCGATCCGGTCGAGGTACGCCTCGCGCCAGGCCGGGTCGTCACTGGGATTGCCGACCCAGCCGACCTTGTCGAAGCCGTGCGTCTCCAGATCGCATTCCAGGATCACCCAGAACCCGAGCTCGTCGGCGAGGTCGAGCAACCGGGGATGCGGCGGGTAGTGGCTGGTGCGGATCGCGTTCACGTTGAACCGCTTCATCAACGCCAGGTCCTCGCGCGCGTGCTCCTCGTCGAAGACACGACCCCGCTCGGGGTGGGTCTCGTGCCGGTTCACCCCGTGGAACACGACCCGGCGCCCGTTGACCAGGAACTGGTCCCCGCGGATCTCGACCGTACGGAAACCCACCCGCAGGGAGACGGTCTCCGCGGCCGTCGACACCGTGGCGTCGTACAGGCGCGGCAACTCGGCCGACCAGGGCTCCACTTCGGCGATGTCCACGGGCGCCACGTCGTCCTGCGTCGCCCAGACCTGCTCGACATCGAGTTCGGGAATGCGCAGGGTCACCGGGAACGCCGTAGCGTCGGCGACGACCTCGGCCTCGACCCGCCCGCGTCCGTCGTCGAAGCCGGTCCGCAGCCAGACGTCCTCGATGCCCCCGGCCGGCCGGGCGGTCAGGGTCACATCGCGGAAGATGCCCGGCAGCCACCACTGGTCCTGGTCCTCGACATAACTGGCCGCCGACCACTGGTGCACCCGCACGGCGACGACGTTCTCACCAGGGCGTACGGCGGACGTCACATCGAATTCGTGGGCGAGCCGGCTGCCGCTCGCGCTCCCGATCTCGGTGCCGTTGACCCACACACGGAACAGCGACTCGACGCCGTCAAAGCGCAGGACGACCCGCTCGGCGTCCGACCAGTCGGCGGGCACGTCGAAACTGCGGCGGTAGTCGCCGGTGGGGTTCTCGTCCGGGACGTACGGCGGGTCGATCGGGAACGGGAACTGGATGTTCGTGTAGATCGGGCGGCCGTACGCACCATCGCCCTCAAGCACCCAGTGCGCGGGCACAGGGATGCTGTCCCAGGCGTTGTCGTCGAAGCCGTCGGCCGCGAAGTCCTCCGCCGCCGACGCCGTGGCGGACCGGCGGAAACGCCAGGACCCGTTCAGGGAAAGGGACTTCACGTCGGAGTGCAGCCACGAGCGCGCCGGACGCAGGGCGCCACGCCCGGGAGCGAGGTCGGAAACATGGGGGGAGAACTCGGGAAGCAAGAGGTCACAACGCTTTCGTGAGAGCAGAACGGGTGCATTGCATTCGATCATGGCGGCCTACCGGAGCACGACGGTGCGGATCTCCCAGGGACCGAGGGCGAGTTCGAGCTCGTCCCGGACCTGGGTGCGGGAGATCGTCCGGCCCAGCAGATCGACCGTGGCGGCCTCGCTGAACGACCCCGTCACACTGACCGTCGTCGCCGCTCTGTCGCTCATCGCGGTCAGCCGCGCTTCGGTACCGGGGCCGTGCTCGTCGTCGGTGACACGGCGGACGGCCGAGACGAGGACGTCCTTGCCGTCGACGCGCAACCCGGGTGTGTCGGGCGGCAGTTGACGCCCTGCGGGTGCGGTGCCGCGCGTGACCAGTACGTCGTTGCGGAACTCCTCGGCGAGAGCGACCGCGTTCGCGCCACGCCAGCCGGTCACCGAGGGGACGACCGCGAACCGGTTCTCGATCCGCATCCCGAGGTCCTGCGCACCGGGTACGGGGATCTCGCTCGCCGCCGGTTCGTCGCGCAGGGGGTGGATGTTGACGCTGATGGAGCCGATCGCGCGCAGCAGCGTGATCGCGAGTTCGGAGCCGTCGCCGACGAGTTCGTACTCGCTGGAGTGGTCGAGCAGGACGGTGGCCGCACCGGCTGACACGAACGAACCGGCCGGGAAGGTCGGCAGCGGATACTCGCCCCAACCTCCCTCGGCGGTCAACCCACGCTCGGTGACGGCGAATTGACCGGCCGACGCGGACGTGGTCACCCGCTCGGGCAACGGCACATGGAAGCGCAGCCGGTGATCGGCGGACTGGTTGAGGAAGGACGTGGAGACCCGCACGAACGGCTCGCCCGCACGTACCTCGACGAGGGTCTCCACAGGCGTCGGCACGGTCTGCTCGCTGCGGAGATCACGGTCGGCGGAGAGCGCGGTCGGCCACTCGTAGACACGGGTGACCCGCAGCCGCGCACGCAGCGGGCCGTTCTCGACGACCTCGACGGCGATCTCCGTCGGCTCCGACACGAGGATGTCGTGCGCCGGGGGAGCGTAGTTGTAGCTGTCGCCCCGGTCGCCGCCGTCGACGAGGCGGCCGACTCCGTGCAGCACGGTGCCGTCCGGCCCGGTCAGATCCAGGGTGCCGTCGGCGGCGACCGCGACCTCGACCAGGCCGTTGGAGAGGGCGCGGTCCGTCGCCGAAGCAGGCGCATGCGCCGACGGTACGGCGGCGGAGGCGTGGTCGCTCGGCTCGACCCGGAAGGACGCCAGTCCGGAGGCGGGAACGCTCACGGGTACGAGTGCGGTGGCCCGGGCCTCCTCCAGCGTCAACACCCGCCACTCGCCGGGGTGTTCAGCTGCTGCTGCGGCCACCTCGCGGCGCAGGATCAGCAGGTCGAAGGGGCCGGCGGTCGGCACCTCGGCGAGGTGGAACACCAGGGCGCCCGGGGTGAGTTCGTAGTGGTCGATCTGGCGGCCGAAGAGTTCGCGGCGGTGGATGCGACGGAGGACGCGTTCGAGCTGCGAGGCGTCCATGCGCTCGTCGCTGAGGACGGTCGGAGCCTCGGAGATCAGCTGTACGGGGGCTGTCGAGTCGTCGGCCGCGGTCGCGATCAGGGCGGTGCCCTCCGGCGGGGCCACGACGTCCACCTCGACCAGCACCGAGCGGTCGAACGGCAGCGGGTTGGCGACCAAGTAGCCGTCGCTCGGGACCAGTTCGGCGGGCTCGGTGAGCGCGGCGTCCCGTACCGCACGGGCCGCCTGTGCGGCTTCGGCGAGGCGGGCGGCTACCTGGTCGCAGGTCTCGTCCGTGCCGGAGCCGACGACCGAGTCGTGCGCGGTCGACTCGATGATCTTGTGCCAGGCGAGATCGAGGAACGGCGAGTCGTCGCGCCGGGACCACAGGGCGTTCATGCGCTCGGCGTGGTCGATCGTCCGCTCCGCGACGGCCATCCGCTGCTTCAGACCGAGCCGCACCGAGAGCACGCCAGGGAGGATGTTGCCGCGCACATGGCTGCGCAGCTCACCGGTGACGACGGCGGACACCTCGTCGCGGACGTGCTTGCGGAGGTACTCGTCGAGGGTGGCGATGGTGATCGCGCGGCCCTCGTCGGCGGCTTGCCGTAGCCAGGAGGCGAGTTGGGGGTCGGGCGCGTTGTGGTCGGTGCCGGCCATCGCCAACACCGGGTCGCCGCCCCAGCGTTCGGCCGTCATCTCGGCGTAGTCGCCGAGCGCGCGGCCGATCCGGTCGGGTACGAGCAGGACGTCGAGGCCGTTGTCGTAGCCGTCGAAGAGGAACTCGGTACGGACCTGGGAGCCGTCCGGAGCACGCCAGTTGAAGGCGTGGCCGTCGACGGAGCCGGGCACTCCGCGCCACAGCGCCGCGTGCTCGATACCGGCGCGGGCGAGGATCTGCGGCATCTGCGCGACGTGGCCGAACATGTCCGGCAGATAGCCGACCGGCATCGCGCCACCCAGCCCGGCCGCGACCGCCCAACCCATCCGCAGATTACGGACGATGGTCTCGCCGGAGCAGAGGAACTCGTCGAGCAGGATCAGCCACGGCCCCACCGCGAGCCGGCCCTCGGCGACCAGGGCAGCGACGCGGTCGCGGTTCTCCGGCCGCATCTCCAAGTAGTCCTCGATGGCGGCCATTTGACCGTCGACGGTGAACCGGAAGTCCGGGTCCGTCTCCGCCGTCTCCAGCACGGTGTCGAGAGCGGCGACGAGCCGGTGCCGGAACACCTGGAAGGGCTCGTACCACTCCCGGTCCCAGTGGAAGTGGGGCACGAACACAGCGGGGTTGGGCATCGCGAGAGGCACCTTCTGTGCGGGGACGGTCACTTGAGGGAACCGGCGGCGAGTCCGGTGCGCCAGAACCGCTGGAGCAGGATGAACACGATGATCACGGGCACGATCGACACCAGCGAGCCGGTGATCACGGACTCCTGGAGGAGCGGGGCGCGGGCCGTCTGGCCGTTCCACTCGTACAGGCCGAGCGTGATCGGGAAGAGGGACTCCTTCTGGAGCATCACCATCGGCAGGAAGAAGTTGTTCCAGATCGCGACGAACTGGAACAGGAAGATGGTCACCAGCGACGGCGTCATCAGCTTGAACGCGACCGAGAAGAACGTGCGGAACTCACCGGCGCCGTCCAGCCGCGCCGACTCCAACAGCTCTTGCGGGACAGCGGCGTTGGCGAAGATCCGTGCGAGATAGACGCCGAACGGGCTGACGATGCTGGGCAGGAACACCGCGAAGTACGTGTTGACGATGCCCGTCGCCGAGAACAGCAGGAACAGCGGGAGCGCCAGCGCGGTGGTCGGGACGAGGACACCGCCGAGGATGACCGAGAACAGGAACTCCCGGCCCCGGAAACGGAACTTGGCGAGCGCGTAGCCGCACAGCGCGGAGATCAGCGTCCCCACGACCGCGCCGAACACGGCGTAGATCACGGTGTTGACGATCCACTTGCCGAAGATGCCGTCGCTGCGGCTGAACAGGACGCGCAGGTTCTCGAACAGGTTGAAGTGCGAGAACGTCAGGCCGTTGGTGGCGGCGAGGTCGCCCTGCGGCTTGGTTGCGGCGACGATCAGGAAGTAGATCGGCAGCAGGAAATAGATCGCCAGGAGAAGCATCAGGGCCATGGCGGCCGTACGGCTGACCTGGCTCTCGCGGTTCACGGATGGTTTGTTCATGGATCGGCCGCTCATGGATCGGTTGTTCACAGGCCGGCCCTCTTCGACGTCAGTCGCATGAACCCGAAGCTCAGGACGAAGGTGATGACGGCGATGACCACGGAGATCGCCGCGGCCTGCTGGTAGTTGTTCCCGGAGGCCACCGCGTAGGCGAGCATGTTCGGCGTGAACGTGCTGGAGATGTTCGAGGAGATCTGCCGCAGCACGGCCGGCTCGGCGTAGAGCTGGAGCGTGCCGATGATCGAGAACACCGTGGTGAGGACGATCGACGGGGCGATGATCGGGACCTTGATCTGCCAGGCGATGGTCCAGTTGCTCGCGCCGTCCAACTTGGCGGCCTCGTACAGCTCCTGCGGGATCGACTGGAGCGCCGAGAACATGATCAGCATGTTGTAGCCGGTCCACAGCCACGTGGAGATGTTCGCCGCCGACCACAGCACGGCACCCGGGCCCAGGAAGTCCGGCTTGAGCCCGATGTCGTTGAACAGGTCGACGACAGGGCTGAGTTGGGGCGAGTAGAGGTACGACCACATGATCGCGGCGATGACACCGGGCACGGCGTACGGCATGAACGCGGCAATGCGGAAGACGGACTTGAGCCGCAGCAGGGGAGTGTCGAGGAGCAGCGCGATGACCAGCGCCACGAACAGCATCACCGGAACCTGCACGATGCCGAACAGTCCGATACGTCCGATGCTGGACCAGAACTCGTCGTTCTGGAAGACCTTCCCGTACTGCTCGAAGCCGCCGAAGGTCGTGTACGAGGTGCCGTACTGCCCGCCGGTGCGGCGGACGACGCGGACGCTCTGCCACAGCGCGTAGCCGACCGGGACCAGGTAGAAGAGCACGAACGGGAGGAAGAACGGGATCACGAACGCGAAGATGGTGCCCGCCCGGGGGCCGCCGCCGTTGAGACGGCGACGGCCCCCGGGTGATGCCACCACACGCGGCGCGCGGGGTGCGATGTCGGTCATTGCCCGGTCACTTGCCCGCCGCGGCCGGGATCGCCTGGTCCTTCATGGACTTCAGCGCGGCTGCCTGCGCCGTCGTCAGCGCGTCGTAGAGCGTGCCGTCACCGGCCGCCGCCTTGGCCATCGCGTCCTGAAGCGCCAGGTTCACCGTCTTCTGGGTCGGACCCCAGGCGAAGCTGGTGTTGATCTTCTTGGACGAGTCGGCGAAGACGTCGAAGATCTTCTCGTTGTTGTAGTAAGGAACTCCCTTGGACAGCGCGGGCAGTTGGAGCCCCGCGTTGGCCGCCGGATAGAGACCGCCCAGCTGGTTCTCCAGCGCGAGGGCCTCCGGGTCGGTGTTGAGCCAGGTGTTGAACTCGACCGACTCGTAGAGGTGCTTGCTGCCCTTCATGAACGCGACGGTCGAGCCGCCCCAGTCACCGGAGGCGCTGTTCGAACCCCACGTCGGCATCGGGACGATCGTCCACTTCCCGGACTGCTTGGGGAGGTTGTCGCGGAACATGCTGTAGCCCCAGGCCGCGCCGACGTAGCTGGCGATCTGGTCCTTCTGGTACGCGGCGTACATCTGCGTCGAACCGTTGGCGAGGTCGGTGCGCACGAGCTTGCCGGCGATCAGCTTCTGCCAGTAGTCGGCGACCTGCTTGCTCTGCTCCGAGGCGACGGTGACCTGCCACTTGTCACCGGAGTAGCTGTACATCTGGGAGTTGTTCTGCCAGAGCAGCCCGTTGAACCACTCCGCGTTGTTCGGGTCGAAGAACGTGATGTCGAGGCTGGAGTCCGCCTTGTGCAGCTTGGCCGCGGCGGCCGCGTACTCGTCCCACGTCTTCGGGATCGCGATGTCGTACTTCTTGAAGATGTCGCTGCGGACGTAGAGGGCCATCGGGCCGGTGTCCTGCGGCAGGGCGAAGACGCCGGTGTTGCCGAAGCTGGTCTGCGACCAGGTCCACGGCACGAACTTCGACTTGGCGGCGGTGGCCGCCGAGCAGGCCGAGGCGTCCACGAAGGCGTTCTGCGTGCGGAGGTTGGGCAACTCGTCATAGCCGACCTGAGAGAGGTCGGGGGCCTTCCCGGCCTTGAGGGCGTTGCTGAGGGTGCCGTACTGGTCGTTGGAGATGTTCTTCGTCGATACCTGGATGTTCGGGTTCTTCTTGTTCCACAGGGCGACGACCTTGTCCATACCCGGAACCGTGTTCCAGTACTGGAGGGTGACCTTGCCCTTCGCCGGTGCGCAGGAGGCTGCGGATGTCTTCGTCGACGGCGAGGACGACGAGCATCCGGCGAGTACGGCGACACTGGCGGCCACGGCTACGGAGCCGAGGCGGATGCGCGTGATTGTGCTGCTCATGGTTTCCGTTCCAGACAACGACTAGCGGCGGTGCTAGGCGGCTCGATGCTGATCCCGAGGGCGGGATGCCTTCTGGGTGGAAGGGACGTGGGCACACCATTTTCCCGAGGTCCAAGAGCGTCCCGTGAGCGCTCCCGTGAGCGCTCACGGGACTGCTTGCAAATGGACCTCGACATGCATTTTGGAATGTTCGGAAGTCTGCGCTTCGGCCCGGGCGAGTGTCAAGACATTCGGACCGGATGCGCACGAGTGGCGGTCAGGCGGAGCCGCTCAGCCGCAGTTCGCCCCGTACGACCAGGTCGTCGGCCGCAAGCGCTTCCCCTCCCGAGAGCAGTCGCGCGACCTGCTCGATGGCGAGGGCGCCGAGCCTGCGGGTGTCGAGGGCGACGCTGGTGAGCGGGGGCTCGACCAGTGCTCCGAGCTGAAGACCGTCGAAGCCGATGACCGCCAGCTCCTGCGGGATGCTCCTGCCGAGCCTGCGGGCCTCGCGCAGGGCGCCGATCGCGATGATGTCGTTGAACGTGAGGACCGCGGTGACGTCGGGGTGGTCGGCGAGCAGTTCCCTGAGCGCCGATCCGCCGCCGTCGGCCGTCTGGTCCGCGGGGACCATCAGGCCGGCCTCGATCCCGTGGGCCGTCGCGGCCGTCGTGAACCACTCGTGCCGGATGCTCGGTTCGGCCCGGGTGTGGTGGTCGAGCATGCCGATCCGGGTGTGCCCCCGCGCGACCAGGTGGGCGACCGCGGCATGGACCCCGGCCGCGCCGTCGATCTGGATCGCGCTGAACCGGGTGCGCTGCTCCCGGCCGATGAGCACCACCGGCATGCCGCGCGTGAACTTCTCCAGTTCGCTCTCGGGGCAGCTGAAGTAGCCGATGACCGCGTCCACTTGGGAGCTGATCACCTGGAGCGTGCCCAGTTCCACCTCCGCCCGGTCCCCGGTGTCGTACACGACGACCTGCCAGCCCCGGGTCCTGGCCGCCTCCAGCGCGGCGGCGGCGACCTCGGTGAAGAACGGGTTGAGCAGATCGGGGATCACCAGCCCGATGGTCATCGTGTCCTGGCGGACCAGACCCCGGGCGAACCGGCTCGGCCGGTATCCGAGCGCGCGGGCGGCGTCGAGCACCCGCTGTTTGGTGACGCTGTCGATCTCGTCCTTGTCGTTCAGCGCCCGTGACACCGTCTGCCGGGACACCCCGGCGGACTTGGCGACATCGTTGATCGTGATTTTCCGGGGTTCCGTCCCCGTTGCCGACGGCACCACCATCGCCCACCTCCCGCTTCTCGCGAACGCCGGTGCGCGCGCAGAGCCCGAGTATGCATGTACGAGGGCGGGCGGACGAAGCCACCACCGGAAGCCGGGAGGGCGACGGCGAGGGTTTCGGGTTACTGGGAAGGTACGGCGACCTGCGCCCGGGGGAGTGCCGGAACGCTGGTGGGATCGTCGAGCAGGGCGTCGCGACAGGTCTGGAACGCGCCGCGCAACGTGGCTTCCCCGCCGAGGACGCCGAAGGTGATCACGGGCTGCATGTCGGGTGCCAGGGCGCGGCGTCCGGCCAGGCGCTCGTCCAGGCCGGGCGCGAGCCAAGGCGCCCAGGTGGCGAGGTATCCGCCGAGGATGATCTCGCCGGCGTCGGTGACACCGGACACGCCGAGGACGGCGGCGCCCAGCGCGTGCCCGGCGGTGCCGAGTGCCGCGACCGCGTCCGGGTCGCCCGCGCGCAGGCGGCGGTCCAGTTCGGCCAGCGCCGCTTCGGCGCCCTCCGCCTCGGCCACGGTGTCCAACCCGGCCGCGTGGATGAGGGGTTCGGGTCCGATGTACGTCGCCAGGCAACCCCGGGTGCCGCAACGGCAGTCAGGGCCGTCGAGGGCTATCGGCAGATGCCCGATCTCACCCGCCATGCCGTGACTCCCGCTGTGCACACGGCCGTTGACGAGCAGGCCGCCGCCCACGCCGGTGTCGGCCTTGATGTAGGCGACGGTGTCGGGGTGCTCCACACCGTCGGTGGCGAGGGCGTGGTACTCGGCCAGCGCAGCCATGTTGGCGTCGTTGACCACGTCAACAGGGCAGTCCAGCAAGGGCAGTTCGGCGGCGACGAGGGCACGCAGGTCGGTGTTGCGCCAGCCGAAGTCGATGGCGGCGGCGACCAGATGGGAGGGCCCGACGACCGGTCCGGCCATGGCCACGGCGAGTTGGGCGAGATGGGCGTGCGGTGTCGCGTCCCGTACCGTCGCCTCGGCCGACCGCACCACACAGCCGATGACCGTGGCCAGGGCGCGCGGATCGCCGTAGGGCGCGTGGTGGGGCGCCGACTCGCGGTGCAGGACGCGGCCTTGGAAGTCAGCCGCCATGACGTGCACGGATTCCAGACTCACCTGCGCGGCGAGGATGACCACGCGCTCGGGGACCAGCCGCAGCAGCCGCCGGGGGCGGCCCCGCCCGGCGGACGGCACGGAACCCGCCTCGGCGACCAGGCCGCGGTCGATGAGTTCCGCCACCAGTGCGGTGACCGTGGCGTGCACCAGTCCGGTGCCGACCGCGACCTCGGTACGGGCGCACGGGCCGTGGGCGTCGAGGTACCGCAGCACGAGGCCCAGATTGCGGCGTCGTACGTCGGCGGAGTCGGCGGGGGCGTTCACGTCAACGATTGTGCCCCCGCCTGACGCGATTCGGACATGGTGGCGAAGATATTTTTTTTCGACTCTTGAAATAAATAAATCGGCGTGGCCATACTCCCGGCACCGGCAACGGTGCCGGTCCGTCCCCGTGGAGGCGACCTTGTCCGCTTCGACCTCTTCCGCCCCCGCCACTCCCCGTACGGACGACGCCCTGGGCAGCTCCCAGGTGAACGTCCTGATGTGGTCGATGGGTGCGGGATTCGCCGCTCTCTACACCGCCTACGCCGGTCTCGTCGTGGTTCTGCTCCCCGCTCAGATCCAGAACCTCGACGCCGCCGCGAAGGAATCGAATCTCGCGCTGGTCACGATGACCTCGTCGATCGTCACGCTCTTCGCCCAGCCGATCATCGGCGCCATCTCCGACCGCACCCGCGGCCGCCTGGGCCGCCGCACCCCCTGGATGCTGTTCGGCGCCGTCGGCGCGACCCTCTCCCTGCTGGCCATCTCGCACGCCACCACCCTGCTCTGGCTCACGCTGATGTGGGTCGCCGTCCAGGTCCTGCTGAACGTGGTCCAGGCCCCGCTCACCGCCGTCATGGCCGACCGCGTGGCTCCCCGCCGTCGCGGCATGGTCTCCGCCTTCGTCGGCCTCGGCTCCAACCTCGGCGTCACACTCGGCGTGATCCTCGCCGCCCGCTACGCCGGTCAACTCGGCCTGGGCTACGGCGTGATCGCCGCGATCGTCCTGGTGGTCGTGATCGCGTTCGTCCTGCTCAACCGGGACCGGACCCGTCCTGAGCCGCAGGAGCCCTTCTCCTGGCGGGAGTTCCTCACCGGCTTCTGGGTCTCACCGCGCCAACACCCCGATTTCGCCTGGGCGTTCGTGGCCCGCATGACCTTCATCCTCGGATACTGGGGAGTCGCCACCTACCAGCGCTACGCCCTCCAGGACTACGTCGGCCTGGACGGCGGCGCGGTGGACAGCGCCCAGCAGCTGATGTCCGTGCTCGCCCTCGTCGGCACCCTCGCCGCCGCCATCCCGGCGGCGAAGATCTCCGACCGCACCGGCCGCCGCAAGATCTTCGTGATCGGCGCCTCGGTCCTGCTCGCCCTGTCCATGGCCATCCCGCTGGTCAGCCCCACCCTGCCCGCGATGTACGCCTACGCACTGGTCAGCGGCATGGGCTTCGGTACGTACATGTCGCTGGACATGGCCCTGATGACCGAGGTCCTGCCCAAGGGCGCGGCGGCCGGCAAGGACCTGGGCATCCTCAACATCGCCACCAACATCCCGCAGGCGCTGGGCCCGATCATCGCCTCCGTACTCATCACCTCGTTCGCCGCGGGCTCCGACAAACTCCCGGGCTACCGCGTCCTGTTCGCCTTCGCCGCCGTCGTCGTACTGATCAGCGCGCTCGCCGTCCGGCCGATCAAGGGCGTCAAATAGCAGGTCGGGTACCGATCACCATCTCCCGAACCCCCCACCTCCACAAGGAAGTTGATCCGTGCCCCAGTCCGTACTCGCTGTCACGTCCCAGGGTCCTGTCCTCGGGACGTGGCAGCACACCACCGCCCGCTTCCTCGGCATCCCCTACGCCGAGGCCCCCGTCGGCGACCTCCGCTTCGCCGCCCCCGTCCCGACCAAGCCGTGGACCGAACCCCTCGACGCCGCCGAGTACGGGCCCACCGCGCAACGCCGCCCCTTCGTCCTCGACGGCCCCACCACCATCCCCGAACCGTCGATACCGGGCGACGGGGTTCTGAACCTCAACGTCTTCACCCCGGACCCGAACCCGGGCGCCGACCTGCCGGTCCTCGTCTGGATCCACGGCGGCGGCTACGTCGCCGGATCCGCCGCCAGCCCCTGGTACGACGGCTCCGCCTTCGCCCGCGACGGCATCGTCCTCGTGTCCATCGGCTACCGGCTCGGCATCGAGGGCTTCCTTCACCTCGACGACGCCCCAGACAACCGCGCCGTGCTCGACTGGATCGCCGCGCTGACCTGGGTGCGCGACAACATCGACGCGTTCGGCGGCGACCCCGGAAAGGTCACCGTCGCCGGCCAGTCGGCGGGCGGCGGCGCCGCACAGACCCTGATGGCGACCCCCTCCGCACATGGCCTCTTCCGCGCCGCGATCTCCCAGTCCGGCGCCATAAAAGCCCCCCAACACCGCCGAGACGCCCTCGCCGACTCGGCCCGCCTGACCCAACGCACCGGCGTCCCCGCCCTCGCCTCCGCACTCCGCGACCTCACCGGCGACGAACTGCTCGCCCTCCAGGACGCGTTGGCCACACCCGAGGCAGGCCTGACGCTGGCGCCCTTCGCGGACGGGGAGTTGATCCCTGCCCCGGTCCCCGACGCCTTCGCGAACGGCAGCGCGGCCCCTGTCCCGCTCCTGCTCGGCTTCACCCAGCGCGAGTTCTACCCGCCGCCGGGGGCCACGCCAACACCCGTACCGACCGAGGCCGTTGACGCCATGCTGACCGGCCACGGCCTGGGCCCCGACGCCGTGACGATGTACACAGCCCTTCAGGACCGGGCGGACCCGGCACTCCGCATGGGCCAGGCCCTCACCGACGCCATCTTCCGCGGCCCGTCCCTCGCCCTCGCCGAGTCCCACGCCCACCACGAACTCCCCACCTGGCTCTACCACTTCACCTGGGGCAGCGCCGCCCACTGCGTCGAGATCCCCTTCGCCTTCGACCTGCTGAACGCGGAACGCGTCACGGCGGCGACGGGTCCGCATCCTCCTCAATCCCTCGCGGACGCGATGCACGCCGCGTGGGTCGCCTTCATCCGCGACCTGGACCCGGGCCCCAACTGGCCCCGCTACACCAACAAACGCCGCACGACGATGACTTGGGACACCGTCCCGGAGGCCCTGGACGACCCGCTGAGCGCCGAGCGCCGCATCTGGACCACGCCACCGACCGCACCCTGAAAACCCGGTGGCGGAACGGCCCCCCGGTCGTGACACCATCGGCCTCCCACCAGCTGAACGGAGGCCGAGGCCATGACCGGGGAAGAGGCCAAAGCGCGGCTCGGGCGACTCGCCAGGGCTCGCGCCTTCGGCTGCCACGTGGGATCCGACCAGCTCATCCAGGCGGGCCTGGACGCACTCCTCGCCGACGTCGACAGTCCGTCCCTCCCCCTCCTGGCCGGCCTCACACGGAGAGAGGAGCCCGAAGCACCCGAGCTCTTTGACCACGTGCTCGACGAACTGGGGCTGTCCTTCGAGCCACCGGCAGACCCTACGGCCGCGCAATGGGCCCACGCCTACTGGCTGGCCGAGGAGATCACCGACGGCAACCTCGATCCGGCCACCGGCGCCGATCTGATCTGGACCGAGGTCGCCGGCGCGCTCGACCACCCGGACGCACTCGCCCCGATCGTCAACTGCGCGATCTCGCTTGCCGGCCAGGACGACGACCGGACCGCGTCCTTCGAGGCTCTCCGACTCGACGCGCTCCACGCCGCGAGGAGCCTGCTGGGCGACCGCCCCCCACCGTGAACAGCCAGATCATGCCTATGCTGCGCTGAGGTGGGGCAACGGGAGGCGTGTATGCACAAGCCCGGCATTCAGGTGCTGGTCAGGGCGACGACGGTGGCGGCGGTGATGATCGCCGCGGCGGCATGCGGCGGTCACCCGCACTCGGCGACGACAGCCCCTTCCGCGATCGTCTCCCCGGATTCCTCCGTGTACACCGCCGAGTTGGAGAAGAGCGACCTCTCCTGGAGCGGCAGCCCCAGCCCGTACAACGCCGAGGTGAGACTCGACGACGGCCGCCGCGTGGCCCTGCACTACCTGAGCGGCAAGGGCCTCGTCGAGCAGCACTACAGCCCCCGGGCGAAGGCCTGGACCGAGCCGAAAGTCATCTACCGCACCAAGACCGACGCATGCCAGGGCATCCAACTGCGCACCAAGAACGGAACCGTCGCCGCGATCGCCGACTTCGGCTCCTACTGCTACGACGGTGAACCACCGACCGAGTCCATCGCCGCCGTGGGCACCAGCAGCCTCACCGAGTGGAGCGTCAACGTCACCAAGGACTTTGACGGTTGGGAGAGGGCCTCCGTCTCCAGTGACGGGCAGCAGGTCGTCTTCGGGAGTGACATCACGCTCCGTTGGAGCCGGGCCGACGGGTTCGAACGCAAGTAGCCGGCCTTCAAGCCGCAGGGGCCGCCTCCGGTGAGCATCAGCAACCCCATGAGCACGGCCACGCCACACCTGTCCCCAACTACGCCCCCAGAGAAAGGGCTTGCCGCTGTCACCGCGAGGCTGGCACGATCGCTGCCTTCGTCACCCCGAGCAACGGGTGACGGCCATCTAGGAGGTCCGGTGTCCAAGCGGTGGCTGTTCCTGTCGGCGGCCGCGGTACTCATCGTCGTCTCCCTGGCCCTGGTGCTCCTGCCCGGCCACAAGGACGGCGATGACGTGAAGGCCGCGGCGGGAAGCGCCGCGACCGAACCCTCCGCGACCAGCTCCAGCCCGGCCGACTCACCGTCCCCGACCGGCACTTCGACCGCCTCCGCACGGGCGACCGCCGCATCGAAGAAGCCGTCGGCGACCCCGTCCACCCGCGCGACGACCGCCAAGGCGGCCGCCACGTCGGCCACGAAGGCCCGCCAACAGGCCACCGGTACCGCTCCGTTGGCCGGACGTATCCGCCCCGGCGTCACCTACCGAGGTGTCGCCACCTTCTACGACGCGGACGGCGGCGGCGCCTGCCTGTACGACCCGAGCGGCGACGTCATGACCGGCGCGATGAACACCGCGGACTACGAGGCGTCCAAGGCCTGCGGGGCGTACGTACTCGTGCACGCGGCAAGCGGCGCGACCATCACGGTCCGCATCACCAACGAATGCCCGGGGGACTGTGCCCCCGGCCAGATCGACCTCAGCGCACAGGCCTTCGCCAAACTCGCCGCCCCTTCGGCCGGCCGGATCCCGATCACCTGGAACCTGGCGAGCCCCAGCACCACCGACACGATCTCGATCCGCTACAAGACCGGCTCAACCCGCTACTGGTGCGGCATCCAGGCGATCGGCCACCGAAATCCCCTGGCCCGCCTCGAAGTTGCCGTGGGCAGCGGCTGGCGTCAGTTGGAGCGCACCGACTACAACTACTTCATCTCCGAGGACGGCAGCGGCTGCGGCGGCGCGCTCAGGCTCACCGACATCTACGGCCAACAACTCACCGTCCCCGCACTCGCGGTGCGCGCGAACGTCACGCAGTCCACGCGGGTCCAGTTCGCCCAACACTGACCCGCTCGGAATCAGCGGGTGGGCGCGCGCAAGTCGTCACCGGCCATCGCCCGCCGCAACCCGGCCTCGTCCGAACTCCCGGGTGCGGCCGTCAAGATGACGATCTTCAGGTCGGAGTCGCCGTCCGTCAGGACATCGCAGTCCACGTCCACGGGCCCCACCTCGGGATGCTCGACCGTCTTGCGGTCCTCCCGGTGCGCCCCCACCGTTCCGCTCGCCCACAACCGCGCGAACGTCTCGTTGCCTGCGGTGAGTTGACGGATCAGCTCCGTCAGGCGGACGTCGTGCGGGAAGCGACCGGTCGCGCGGCGCAGGTCGGACACGATCGCGAGGTCCGAGGCGGCACCGTTCCGCACCAGCACCGGCCACGAGGCGATGCGGACGTCACGTCCATCGTCGCCGGAACCGATCGGGAACCGCTCGCGAGCGAAGTTCCGCTGCTCGGGCGGCTTGTCCGTCGGGTCGCCGAGCAGCGCCGCCCACCCGGGGTTCCACCAGATCAGCTGCCAGTCGGCGGCGAACACGGCGACGGCGACGTCCCCGAGCCGGTTCAGCACCCGGTGCACCCCCGACGGCAGGTGATCGGGAATCGGCTCGTCGTCGGGCGGGACCAGCCCGGCCATGCGGTAGAGGTGCTCCCGTTCCACGGCGGTCAGTTGGAGGGCCCGCGCGAGCGCGGCGACGACCTGGGACGAAGGCGCCGTGGACCGCCCCTGCTCCAGTCGCACCACATAGTCCACCGACACCCCGGCACGCTCGGCGAGTTCCTCACGGCGCAGACCCGTCGCCCGCCGGGACCGACCGGACGGCAGTCCCACGGCCGACGGGGACAACCGCTCCCGCCAGGCACGGATCGTCGTACCCAGCCCCAGCTCGATCCCTTCGTGCGTCGCCATACCGTCCATCTTCCACCTCCGACCCCTGGTCCTGGTAATGCCGTTCCTACGGTCGAGGCGTCCCTGGCAGCTCACCCGCACGCTGGGCACGATCGACGCATGACCACCACGTTCATCACCGGAGCCAACAAGGGCCTCGGCCACGAGACCGCCCGCCGCCTCCTCGCCCTCGGCCACACCGTGATCGTCGGAGCCCGTGACGAGGAACGGGGTGCGGAGGCAGCCGCCGCACTCGGTGCGCGGTTCGTCCGTATCGACGTCACCGACGACGCCTCCGTCACCGCCGCGGCCGCCGACGTCGCCGTACACGAAGGCGTCCTCGACGTCCTGATCAACAACGCCGGTGTACACGGCCCGCACGGCGATCCCACCGACCTGACGGGCGCCGACGCGCTCGGCGTCTTCGACGTCAACGTCTTCGGTGCGGTCCGGACGATCACCGCGTTCCTGCCCTTGCTGCGCCGCTCACCCGACCCGGTGATCATCAACGTCAGCAGCGGCATGGGCTCGCTCGCCATCACCCACGACCCCTCCCGGATCGAGTCCTCCGTCGTCGCGCCGCTCTACACCGCCTCCAAGGCGGCACTCACCATGCTGACCACCCAATACGCCAAGGCGCTCAAGGACGTTCGCGTCAACGCCGCCGATCCGGGCTACACGGCGACCGACCTCAACGGCCACACCGGCCCCCAGACCGTCACCGAGGGAACCGACGCGATCATCCGGCTCGCGACCGAGGAACCCGGCGCGGGCTCGGGCCGCTTCATCGACCGCGACGGCCCGCTCGCCCTGTCCTGAACCCCGGTCCCCGCGTTCTGAACCCTGCCCACCCTCTTCTGAACCCCACTCGCGCAACACGGCCGACACAGCTTGGTTTCCCTGGGTGCTACCGGCGGTAACAACTGTGGTGTCGCGGCACGTTCCACGTGTCGGACACATCTCCCGCACCTCCCGTACCTGACCCGGAAGGCACCCCATGGAGAACTCGGCCCCCACAACGATCAGCAGACGAAGAGCCCTGACGGTGGCCGGCGGTGTCGCCGCCGGCGCCGCCCTCGCGGCGCACGCGGTACCGGCGTTCGCGGCCGACACCACGTCCGCGGACGCCATCGTCGTCGGCCACGGCCTCGCCGGTCTCGTCGCCACCGCCGAACTGGTCGCCGCGGGAAAGAAAGTGCTGCTCCTGGACCAGGAACCCGAGTCCAACCTCGGCGGCCAGGCCTTCTGGTCCTTCGGCGGACTGTTCCTGATCGACTCCGACGAGCAGCGGCTCATGGGCATCAAGGACTCCCAAGAGCTGGCGTGGCAGGACTGGTTGGGCACGGCCGGCTTCGACCGCGGCATCGACGACCCGACCGGCCAGGACTACTGGGCCCGCAAGTGGGCCGAGGCGTATGTGGACTTCGCGGCCAACGAGAAGCGGTCCTGGCTCTACGGCCTCGGCATCCGCTGGTTCCCGATCGTCGGCTGGGCCGAGCGCGGCGGCGGCCTCGCCGACGGACACGGCAACTCGGTGCCCCGCTTCCACGTCACCTGGGGCACCGGGCCGGCCGTGGTCGAGCCGTTCGAGAAGCAGGTGCGGGCCGGGGTCGCCGGCGGCAAGGTGACCTTCAAGTTCCGGCACCGCGTCGACGAGATCGTCCGCACCAACGGCACCGTGACCGGCGTGCGCGGCGCCCTCCTCGAACCCAGCACCGCCCAGCGCGGCAAGGCCACCTCCCGCACCGTGGTGGGTGCCTTCGAGCTCAATGCCCCTGTGGTGATCGTGACTTCGGGCGGCATAGGCGCCAACCACGATCTCGTACGCCAGAACTGGCCCGCCCGGCTGGGCAGTCCGCCCAAGACCATGATCACCGGTGTGCCCGCGTACGTGGACGGCCGGATGCTCGGCATCACCGCGTCGGCGGGCGGCCGTATCGTCAACCCCGACCGGATGTGGCACTACACCGAGGGCCTCAGGAACTACGACCCGATCTGGCCCAACCACGGCATCCGCATCCTCCCGGGACCGTCGTCGATGTGGTTCGACGCCACCGGCAAGCGGTTCTCCGCCCCCGACATGCCGGGCTACGACACCCTCCACACCCTGGGCTCGATCACCGCGAGCGGTTACGACTACTCGTGGTTCGTCACCACGAGCAAGATCATCGCGAAGGAGTTCGCGCTCTCCGGCTCGGAACAGAACCCGGATCTCACCAACAAGGACATCCTGATGCTTCTCTCGCGCATCTGGCAGACGCCGGAGCCGATCGAGAAGTTCAGGAAGAACGGCGTCGACTTCATCACCGCCGCCACGCTCTCCGAACTCGTCCTCGGAATGAACAAGCTCACCGGCGACGGCCTGATCAAACTCGCCGACCTCCAACGGCAGATCGAGGCCCGGGACCGCGAGATCGACAACCCGTACTCGAAGGACGCCCAGGTGATGGGCATCCGCAACGCCCTTTCCTACCCCGGGGATTCACTCAGCCGCACGGCCGCGATCCACAAGATCCTCGACCCGAGCGCCGGACCCCTGATCGCCGTCCGCCTCAACATCCTCACCCGCAAGACCCTCGGCGGACTACAGACCGACCTCTCGGGCCGCGTCCTGGACTCCACGGGTACACCAATTCCCGGTCTGTACGCGGCCGGTGAGGTCTCCGGCTTCGGCGGCGGGGGAGTCCACGGCTACCGCTCGATGGAGGGCACCTTCCTCGGCGGCTGTCTGTTCTCCGGCCGCCAGGCGGGACGGGCGGCTGCCGCCGCGATCTGAGGGCTACGACCGCTCGCCACCCCTCGGCAACTCGGCTGACCCCAGCCCGAGTTGCCGAGGGGAGCGGGACTATCCCAGGATGATCGGCAACTTGGCGTCCAGTAGGCCCAGTTGAGCCCTCTCCTCGCCGGTCGGAGCGCGCCGCCCGGTGCCGACAAGCAGGACATCCGTATCGGAGAACGACGACGGGAACGCGGCACCGGCGATCCTCTCCAGCAACTCCCGTGCCCCGGCAAGGACGTCGGCCGACGGTCCCGCCGCGTCCGGGAGATGCGCGACCAGGTCGAGATGGTGCAGGGTCCATTCCAAGATGTACGCGGAGAGGTAGTCGCCCGCGGTGAGAACCTCGTCCTGCGTGCTCACCCGCAGGTCGGGATCGACGAGCCGGGCGGCGCGACCCGCGGCCGAACCGACGTCGTCCAGATGGAACTTGAGCAGCCAGGGCTCCTCGTAGGCGGCGGCCAGCCGGACGATCAGCGCGTCGAGCGGATCGTCGCCGGTGGGCGGTGTCGAGGAGACCGCCCAGTAGGTCACCGCGTCGCGGGTCGGTGGTGTGTCGGCGGGTGTCACGAGGGTGATCAGGACGTCCTGGGCGTCGATGACCAGATGGCACGCCAGGTCCCGCACCAGCCACCCGGCGCAGCCCGACGGCAGCGCGAAGTCCTCGTCCGAGAGATCCGCCACCGCCGCGAGCAGCGCCGTCCAAGAACGTGAGAAGAGATCCACGTCGGCAAGCTGGTGCGACGTCAACGCGGGCTGCGAGCAACGGTGTTCTCCAGTGGACCGTGTCACGGGATCCTGCGGTGGATGTCCGCCAGCAGGTTCCGCATGGCCATGCGGAAGAGCTCGGCCTGGTGGTCGCCGAGGAAGGACGTGTGCCCGAACACCTCCAGGGCGACGAGGCCGTGCAGGTGTCCCCACGCGCTCATCAGCAGAGCGGTCGCGGGGGCGGGCAGGTACCCCTGGCCGTAGTGCGGCAGTTGCTCCAAGTAGGCCCGGAGCGAGGGTGAGAGCACGGGGACGTCGGCCGCGGCGAGCTGCTCCGTGCTGAACCCCTCGAACAGCTCGCGCTCGAAGATCTCGCTCATCCGGCGCGAGGCCTGCGTGGTCGGGCCGTCGGTGGGGGCCACGTAGTCCCGCAGGGGTGTGCCGTAGAGGAGTTGGAAGCGCTCGGGATGGGCGATGGCCCAGCGGCGGTAGCCCTCGGTCGCGATCACCAGGCGGGGCAGATCCGGGTCGTCCGACGGGGTGTCGACGGCGGCCTGCACGGCGTCGGCCAGGTCGTCGTACGCCTTGGTGACGAGCGTGGTGACGAGCGCGTCCCGGCTCGGGAAGTAGTGGTAGAGCGCCTGCACGGTCATGCCGAGGCTGCGGGCGACCGCCCTCAACGACAGGGCGGCGGGCCCGTGTTCGGTGAGGTGGCGCTCGGCCGCGTCCACGATCTCCCGGGTGGCGGCGGCCCGGCGCCGTTCGCGCAGCGAGGGTGGAGCGGTGGTGCGTTCGTCGACGGCCATGCGGCGACCGTACGACGCCAACTCCTCTCGTGCGCCGCTGTGTTGCAAAGTGTGAGGAAAATCTAACACTGCCAAATCCTCTTGCTCCTCACTAACGTCGTGCTCGGCGACGAAGAGTGGCTCGTTGATCAACTCCGGCTGTTTCGCGCCCCTTTCACCGTATGGACATCAAACGTATGGATATCTAAGGAGAACAGGCGTGTTTGAACGCATAGCCGAACTCGTGATCCGCCGCTCCCGGCTGGTACTCGTCGTCGCCGTCATAGCCGTGGCTCTCATGGGCGTCCTGGGCGCCGGCGCGTTCGCCAAGCTCCAGGGCGGCGGCTACGACGACCCGGCCTCCCAGTCCTCCCGGGCCGCGAAGGTCATCGACCGGAAGTTCGGCGGGGAGACGAATCTGGTCCTGCTGGTCGGTGCTTCCGAAGGGCGCGTCGACGCCCCGGACGCGCGGCGGAGCGGCCGGGACCTGGTGGCCGAACTGAAGAAGGACCAGCACCTTGAGAACGTCATCTCCTATTGGGACACGGGCAGTTCGGACCTCCGCTCCAAGGACGGTCGCGACGCCATGGTGCTCGCTCATGTGAAGGGCAACGACACCGAGCGGGACGAGAACACCAAGAGCGTCATCGACGCCTACACCGGGCCGTACGAGAAGACCCTCACGGTCCGGGCGGGCGGCGGCGCCGCCGTGACCAGCGGGATGGGTACCCAGTCGGGCGAGGATCTCGTCCTGGCCGAGTCCATCGCCGTGCCGCTGACCCTCGTACTGCTCCTGCTCGTCTTCGGCAGCATGGTCGCGGCCCTGCTGCCGCTGGCGATCGGCACCATCGCCATAGCGGGCACGTTCGCGGAGCTGTACGTCCTCGGCAGCGTCACCGACGTCTCCGTCTTCGCGATCAACCTGACCACCGCGCTGGGCCTCGGCCTCGGCATCGACTATGCCCTGCTGATGGTCAGCCGGTTCCGCGAGCAGCTCGCGTCAGGGGCGAGCGTGGACGACGCCGTCCGGCGCACGGTGAGTACGGCGGGCCGTACGGTCGCCTTCTCCGCCGCGACAGTGGCGGCCGCGCTCGCGGCACTCCTGGTGTTCCCGCAGTACTTCCTGCGCTCGTTCGGCTACGCCGGTGTCGGGGTCGTCGTCATCGCGGCCGTCAGCACCCTGTTCGTCATGCCGGCCCTGTTCGTCGTCCTCGGCCACCGGGTCAACGGCGGTCGGCTGCCCTGGGCGAACCGCACGGCTCCCGCCACCCGCGCACCCCTGTGGGGACGGCTGGCCGCCACCGTCATGAAGCGGCCCGCGCTCACCGCACTGCCCGTCCTCGCGGTCCTGCTGGTGGCGGCGAGCCCCCTCCTCGGCATCACCTTCGGCACCCCGGACGAACGCGTCCTGCCCGAGAACGCCACGAGCCGCCAGGTCTCCTCGGTCCTGCGCGAGAAGTTCGACGGCAACGACGACTCCGCCCTCCACATCGTCATCGACAAGCCCCTGAGCAAGGCCCCGCTGGAGTCCTACGCGACCGAACTGTCCGGGCTCAAGGGCGTCGTCCGCGTCGAGACCAGCACGGGAACCTACGCCGACGGGCAGTCCGCGGCGACCGCCCCCGGCAACACCGCCCTGGCCCGCCCCGACGCTCAGCAGCTCAACGTCGTGAGCACCCTGACACCGAAGTCCGACGCGGCCCAGAGCCTGGTCAAGGACGTGCGGGCGGTCACGGCACCTGCCGGAACGCACCCTCTGGTAGGCGGAGTCGACGCCGTACTCGTCGATTCCAAGCACTCCGTCGGCAGCCGGCTCCCGCTCGCCGTCGCCCTGGTCGCCCTCACCACCTTCCTCCTGCTCTTCCTCTTCACCGGCAGCGTCGTCCAGCCGCTGCGCGCGCTGCTCCTCAACATGGTCAGCCTGGGTGCGACCCTCGGCGTCATGACCTGGATCTTCCAGGACGGCCACCTCTCCTCCGTGCTCGGCTTCACGCCACAGCCCATGGACGTCTCCATGACCGTGCTGATGTTCTGCATCGCCTTCGGCCTCTCGATGGACTACGAGGTCTTCGTCACCAGCCGGATCAAGGAACTCCACGACCTGGGCGAGGACAACAAGTCCGCCGTGACCAACGGCCTCGGCCACACGGGACGCATCGTCACCGCGGCCGCCTGCCTGCTCGCGGTGAGCTTCTTCGCCTTCGGGACGGCCAAGCTCAGCTTCATGCAACTCTTCGGCCTGGGCAGCGGGTTGGCCATCCTCATCGACGCCGTCGCCGTACGCGGCATCCTCGTCCCCGCCGCGATGCGCGTGCTCGGCCGCGCGGCCTGGTACGCGCCCGGCTTCCTGCGCAGGTTCCACGCACGGTTCGGTCTGAGCGAGGGCGGTCCCGTGCCCGCGCCGGAGCTTGTCACCGAGCCGTCGTACGGGAAGGACTCGACGCAGGTCTGATCACGCGGGACCACCGGTAGCCAACGAGATGCATTAGCTCTAATATGATTAGAGCTAATGCATCTCGTTGGAAGGACCCCGCCCGTGGACCTGCGGCAGCTCTTCGACGACCTGGTGCGCTTCGAGACCGACCTGTGGAACGGGATCGACGCCCGGCTCAGGCAGGAGTGCGACGTGACCCTGGGTGGTCTGAACGTGATGCTCGTCGTGGAGCGCGAGGGTTCCTGCCGGGTGAACGACATAGCCGCCGCCCTCTCGATCACGGTCGGCGGCGCGAGTCAGGCCGTCGACCGGCTGGAGAGGCTCGGCCACTGCACCCGGCGCCCCCACCCCGCCGACCGCCGCTCCTCGATCGTCGAACTGACGGCGGCCGGGCGGGAGTTGGTGGCGGAGGCGGGTCCCGTGTTCGACCGCGAACTCGTGACACGGCTGTCCGCCCCACTCCCGGACACCGCACTCGGCCACCTGGCCAATGCGCTCGCCGTGCTCCGCGCCACCACCCCACCCAGCCCAACACCCCTGACGAAGGAGACCTGATGAGCACCACCCGAGCGCGAGCAGTGCGCTTCGACGAGTACGGCGACCGTGATGTCCTCCGCGTTGTCGAGGTGTCGATGCCTCAACCCGCCGCAGGGGAAGTCCTCGTGGAGGTACGGGCGGCCGCCATCAACCCCGGTGAGGCGGCCATCCGTTCGGGCGCGATGCACGAGCGGTTCCCCGCGACCTTCCCGTCCGGCCAGGGGAGCGACCTCGCCGGCGTCGTCACCGAACTCGGCGAGGGCGTAACCGACTTCGGCCTCGGCGACGAGGTTCTCGGCTTCTCCTGGCAGCGCTCCAGCCAGGCCACCCACGTCGTCGTGCCGGTGTCGCAGCTCATCCTCAAGCCGGAGGCCCTGAGTTGGGAGGTGGCCGGCGCCCTCTACGTCGTCGGCTGCACCGCGTGGGCCGCCGTCGAAGCGGTGGCCCCCAAGCCCGGTGAGACCGTCGCCGTCTCGGCCGCCGCCGGGGGCGTGGGTACCATCGTCGTCCAACTCCTCGCCGTACGGGGCGCGCACGTCCTCGGCATCGCCTCGCCCGCCAACGCCGACTGGCTCACCGCCCACGGCGCGACCCCGGTGCCGTACGGCGACCAGCTCGCCGGTGCGCTCACCGCGGCGGCACCCGACGGGATCGACGCGTTCATCGACCTCTTCGGCCCCCAGTACGTCCAACTCGCCGTAGAACTAGGTATTTCCAGGGACCGGATCGAGACGATCATCTCGTTCCAGAAGGCACAGGAACTCGGCACCAAGAGCGCAGGCAGCGCCGACGCCTCCACCCGCGAGGTCCTCACCGAGATGGCCGACCTCGTCGCCTCCGGCCGTATCGAGATCCCGATCGCCGCGACCTACCCGCTCGACGACGTCCGCGAGGCGTTCGCCGAACTGGAGCAGCGCCACACGCGCGGAAAGATCGTGCTCATCCCCTGAAGCGGCCCGACATCACTTGCTGCCACGCAGCGCCGACGTCGTCTTCCCGGTGCGTTCGCGGAGGAGCACCCGCAGCGTGTTGGGGTGCTCGTAGCCGACCTTCCTGGCAATGGTCTCCAGGGAGAGGCCGGTGGTGCGCAGGAGATGTGACGCGCGCTCGATCCGCAGGTCCTGGACGAAACGGATCGGGGACGACCCGACCGTGCGCTGCACGGCACGTTGCAGGGTGCGTTCGCTGACGCCGATGGCCCTGGCCGCCTCGGGGATGCTGAGGGGCTCGGCCAGATGCTCACGGGTCCAGACCTCGAAGGCCGTGACGGTGGGATCGCTCTGGGCCAGCGCGCTGGGAATCGTGTACGCGGCCTGCGAGGGGCGTTCGTCGACCACGAGGTAGCGGGCGACCAGGTCGGCGAGCGCGGGGCTGCCGGCCCGGACGATCGCCAGCGCGAGATCGACATGGCCGAAGGCCGCGCCGGCGGTGGTGATGCCCTCGCAGCCGATGACCATCCGGCTGTGGTCGAGCTGGACCTTGGGATACCGGCCCCGGAACGCCGGCGACAGCCACCAGGTCGTCGTGGCGCGCAGCCCGTCCAGCACGCCCGCCTCGGCCAGCAGGAAGGTACCCGCGCACGCCGAGGCAATGGGCGTACCACGATGGCGAGTTCGGGCGATCAGCTCGCGGACGGGCAGGGACACGTCGCCGCCGACATGGTCGAGCAGCGCCGAGGGATCGCTCTCCCCGAGTGCCGGTACGACCAGGAGGTCGGCGGTATCGGCGACATCGAGCGGCTCGGGCGCCACGAGGAGTCCGGCACCTGTCCGCACCTGAGGCGCCGGGCCGACCAGGGTCACCTTCCAGGTGGGCGAGGACTCGTGGATCTGGCCGCCGAGCGCGTTGGCGTTGCTCAGCACGTCAAGGATGGCCGAGAGACCCGAGTCGAACACTCCGTCGTAGACGACGACCGCTACCCGCATGGCGGGAACAGTATCAACCGTGTCGTTTCTGCCGCTGATGTGATCGCCAGGCGCCGCCATACGTTCGTTGTGCGCCGGGAGCCCGGTGGTTCGATCGCAAGGAGTGGTCACAGTGAAGGTCGGTCTGTTGGTACGCATCGAGGCCAAGCCGGAGTACGCCGACGAGGTAGCGGCCATGTTGCGCGGTGCCCAGGAGTTGGCCGAGCGGGAAGAGGACACGGTGACGTGGTTCGCGTTCCGTGAGAACGCCACCACCTTCGGGGTGTTCGACACTTTCGAGGACGAGCAGGGCCGCCAGGCGCACCTGGCGGGCCGGATCGCCGCCGCGTTGGGAGAGGCGGCGAAGACGAAGCTCAGCGCGCCGCCGGTGATCGCCCCGGTCGACCTGCTGGGGAGCAAGGTCTCCTGATCGGAGCCGGCCCGCGCCGCGACGACGTGACTCCCGCCGGAGTGTTCGCCGTCGTCGAGGCGCAGCCCACCACCTGACCTCCGACGTCGAGGGTTCAGCGGCGCAGTCCCAGGGCGTCGCGCCCCGCGTACCGTGCCTGGTTGCCCAAGTCCTCCTCGATACGGATGAGTTGGTTGTACTTGGCGGTGCGGTCGGCGCGGGACAGGGAACCGGTCTTGATCTGGCCGCAGCCGGTGGCGACGGCGAGATCGGCGATGGTGGTGTCCTCGGTCTCGCCGGAGCGGTGGGACATGACGACGGTGTACCCGGCGCGGTGGGCCGTCGCGACGGTGGCCAGGGTCTCGGTGAGGGTGCCGATCTGATTGACCTTCACCAGGATCGAGTTGGCGATCCCGTCCCGGATCCCGGCGCTCAACAGCGCCTCGTTGGTGCAGAACACGTCGTCGCCGGTCAGCTGGCAGCGTTCGCCGAGCCGGGCGGTGAGCGCCTGCCAGCCGTCGTGGTCGTCCTCGGCCATCGGGTCCTCGATCGACGCGACGGGGTAGCGGTCGACCAACTCCGCCAAGTAGTCGGCGTGTTGGGCCGGCGTACGACGGACGCCCTCACCCTTGTAGTCGTAGACGCCGTCGTGGAAGAACTCGGACGTGGCCGGGTCCATGACGAGGGTGATGTCGGTGCCGGGCTTGTAACCGGTCTTCTCGATGGCGTGGACGACGAAGTCGAGGGCCTCGTCGGCGGTGCGCAGGTCGGGGGCGAAGCCGCCCTCGTCGCCGACGTTCGCGCTGTGGCCGGCGGCGATCAGGTCGCGGCGCAGGGTGTGGAAGACCTCGGAGCCCATTCGGACGGCCTCGGTGAAGGTGGCCGCGCCGATGGGCGCGATCATGAACTCCTGGAAGTCGAGCGGATTGTCGGCGTGGGCACCGCCGTTGACGATGTTCATCATCGGCACCGGCAGCAAGCGGGCGTCGACGCCGCCGATGTAGCGGTACAGGGGGAGCCGGTGGGCGGCCGCGGCCGCCTTGGCGGTGGCCAGGGAGACGCCGAGCAGGGCGTTGGCGCCGAGCCGCGACTTGCTGTCCGTACCGTCCAGTTCGATCATGGTCCGGTCCACGGCGGCCTGGTTCTCGGCGTCGAGTCCGATCACGGCGTCCGCGATGCTCTCGTTGACGGCGTCGACGGCGCGCCGAACTCCCTTGCCGTGAAAGCGGGTTGGGTCGCCGTCACGCAGTTCGACCGCTTCCCGGGCGCCGGTGGAGGCGCCCGACGGTACGGCGGCCCGGCCGAGCGAGCCGTCCTTGAGTTCCACGTCCACCTCGACGGTCGGATTGCCCCGACTGTCGATGATCTCCCGTGCGACGACCCGGCTGATGGCGGTCACGGTGCAACTCCTCGCGCAGGGCCCGCGTCTCGGACATCGGCGGGCGGTAAGTTCCGACTAGAAACAAAGTGAGTCCTGAAAAGGAACTTACTATGGGTGCATGAGGAAGCACAACGCCGACGAGACCTGCGGCATCGCCCAGGCCGCCGTGGTCCTGGGGGACTGGTGGAACGTTCTGATCCTGCGGGAGATCGCCCGCGGCCACGTCCGCTTCGACGCGCTGGCCGCCGAGATCGGCCTGTCCCGCAACGTCCTCACCGAGCGGCTGGGCCGACTCGTCGCGAACGGGGTGCTGCACCGCAAGCTCTATCAGCGACGTCCGGTGCGCTACGAGTACGTACTTACCGATGCGGGGGTCGCGCTGCTCCCGCTGCTCGTCGGCATGCAGGACTGGGGTGACCGATGGGTGCTCGGCAACGGAAGCCTCACCGCCACGGCCGACGCCGACGGCGCCGAGCATGCCCGTATGGACGCCCTGGTCGGCACCCGCGTGCCCGAAGACCTCCAACTCCCGGGCACACAGGGCACCGACCTGCCCGTGATCTCGCCGGACGCCACCGCGACCGTGCTGTTCACCTACCCCGGCACGGGAGTCGACTGGGACGAGCGGATCCCGGGAGTCGCGGGCTGCACCCTGGAGAACCGCCTCTTCCGCGACGCCTGGCCCGACTTCCGCCGGGCGGGCGTGGACGTACGCGGCGTCAGCACCCAACTCACTTATGAGCAAGCGGAGTTCGCTCGCATCGAGGAGATCCCGTATCCGCTCCTGTCCGACGCCCACCACCAACTGGGCGCGGCCCTACGACTCCCGACCTTCCGAGGCGCCGGCCGCCTGCGCCACAAACGCCTGATCCTGATCGTCGACGCCGAACGGACCGTACGACACGCGATGTTCCCGGTCGACGACATCCCGCACGCCGTCACGCGGAGCCTGCGGCTGGCAGAGGATTGCGCACGTGCGGCGTGAGGTGGGTGTCTCCATAAGGGGGTGGCTGTTTGGGACCCTCGCGGGGTCGGCCGCCCGGGTTCTATGCGAACCCGCCGTTGCTCATGAGGAGTTGGCCGTTGATCCACTGGCCCTGCGGTGAGCAGAGGAAGTCGACGAGGTGGGCGGTGTCCTGCGGGGTACCGAGGCGGTTGAGCGGCGTCTGCCGGAGCACGTGCGCGCGGCCCTCGTCGGTCATCCAACCGGTGTCCACCGGCCCGGGGTTGATGACATTGGCGGTGATGCCGAGGTGGGCGAGTTCGTGCGCGGCGGCCAGGGTGATGCGGTCCAGGGCGCCCTTGCTGGCGCCGTACGGGAGATTGTTCACGGTGTGATCGCTGGTGAGGGCGATGATCCGGCCGCTGCCCGGCGCGGCGGCGAACCGTCGGCCGTACTCGCGGATCAGCAGCCAGGTGGCGCGGGTGTTGACCGCGAAGTGCCGGTCGAAGCTCTCGACGGTGGTGTCGAGCAGGCCGGAGTCGACGGACTCGCAGTGGCACATCACCAGGGCCGTGACACCGCCCAGTTCGCGCTCGACCTCGTCGAAGACACGGGCCGGGGCGTCCGGGTCGGCGAGGTCCGCCTCAACTGCCGTGGTGGCGGCGCCCTGTTGAGTGAGGGTGTCGGTGATGGCGGAGGTCGCGCCGGCCTCGGGTCCCCAGGCCATGCGTTCGTCGTAGGGAGTCCAGTAGGTGAGGGCGATGTCCCAGCCGGAGGCCGCGAGCTGACGTGCGATACCCGCGCCGATGCCGACGGTTCGCCCTGCTCCGGTGATCAGGGCGAGCGGGCGGGGAGGGGAGTGGGCGGGGTTCGTCCTCATGGTCGGAGATCGTTCACGGCCGGGATGGGATCGGCAACTGCCTTTCGTGCAGGGCTGTTTGTGCGCGGAAGCAGCTGTCGGACGTCCCCGTCGACCAGCTCTCGACACGCGCGAGGTTCCGTTCGGCGCGGTGGTTCAGGCCTCGATGCGAAGCCAGGTGTCGCCGGCGCGAAGCCACAGAGAGCCGTCGCGCCCTTGACCGCAGCGCAGGACAACCCGCCCTGGCACTCGGGTCTTGTGCCGTTCGATCACGGTCCAGGTGTCGCCGAGCAGCTCGGCCCGGACGACTTCGGTCGTCGGCTCGTTGTGGTCGCGTTTGGTCAGGACCGCCCGATCGCCGCGTACGGCGAATCCGTCCGGTTGGGGGACAGGGCTGGGCCAGCTGGTCACCTCGCCCGTGGAGGGGGTGATCCGCGTGAGGAACGTGCCGCCGCGACGGGTGCCGGAGTACCAGATCAGCCACACCCGGTCGCCCTCGGTGGCGGCGGTGCAACCATGCAAAGGTCTGTCGGGGAGGCGGCCTTCAGGGGCCCAGATCGCTTCCCCCGCGCCACTCCATCCGGCGAGCCCGGCCCCCGACTCCGGATGCCCTCCGTAGATGCCTTCGTCACCGTGGGCCGTCCAGATCGATCCGTAGTGGTCGGTCACCAAGGCCGGGATGTCGTCGCCGATGCAGAAGGAGTCCTGCTGTTCGCCGCTCGTCAGGGAGAACACGGCGGCGTTCGGCCTCCACGAACCCGTGTCCTCCTTGCGCGTGCGACCGCCCGCGACGAGGAGCCGGGAGTCCGGGAGAAGGGCGATGTGACTGGGCCACACCCGCACGTCCTTGATCGGTCGGCGTCGAACTGATCCGTCGGCGCGCCGCATCACCAACACCCCGTCGAACGGCAGCTGCGGGCCCCATCCCACCCAGCCCTTGATGTAGTGGATCCGGTGCAGGTACTTCCGATGAACGAGCAGAACGGCGAGTTCCCCTGCCGGGCCGACGGTCCACCACAGAGGACGTCGCCCTGCCAAGAGATCGAAGACAGACGGTGCCCACACCCTCTCCATCTCTACGGCCGCCGACATCGCATCCCCCCTTTTTTTCGACCGCAGCACGGTAACAGGCCGCCCACGTAAGCTACTTGATCGACAATCCGCCTTCGCCGGTACACGAGGAGATCCACATGTCCGCCGACCCCCGCCCGTACTCCGACGAAGGGGATGTGGAGGCGGACGAGCAGGAGTTGACCGGCGGCGGCACCGCACGCGTCTTCCGTGTCGGTGAGACCGTACGGAAGCCGGTCATGCCCTGGACCCCCGCCGTGCGGCGGTTGCTGGACCACCTCGAACGCCAGGGCTTCGAAGGTGCTCCCGCCGCGCACGGCACCGATGAACAGGGCCGGTTGATCCTGACCTACCTGGCGGGCGACGTCGGCAACTACCCTCTGCCCGACGCGATCCGCGGCAGCCAGGCCCTCACCACCTCGGCCCGCCTCCTGCGCCGCTATCACGACGCGACCACCGACCTCGCCCAACACCCGGGCGGCGACTGGCAGTTCGACGCGCTCGCGCCGGTCGAGGTGATCTGTCACGGCGACTTCGCCCCGTACAACTGCGTCTTCACCGGCGAAAGGGCCGTAGGGCTCATCGACTTCGACGCCGCCCACCCCGGCCCCCGCGCCTGGGACCTCGCCTACGCCCTCTACCGCTACGCCCCGCTCACCCACCCCGACAACCACGACGGCTGGGGCACGACCGAGCAACAGGCCTACCGCGCCCGGGACTTCCTCGACGCGTACGGCTGCACCCGCCAGGAACGGCAGTCGGCGATGGACATGGCCGCACCCCGGCTGGAGTCCCTCGCGGACTTCATGCAAGAAGCGGCCGCGGCCGGTGACGAGAACTTCCAGCGGCACATCGCGGAGGGGCATCTCGCCCTGTACGTACGGGACATCGACCACATCCGTGACCGTGCCGAGGTCTGGTCACGGCTCGTCGTCGGACCGTAGGGCGGCTGGTTCGGCGAGGCCGAAGTGGGCGGCCTGTAGGCGAGCTTCACGGTGCTGTGAGGCATGCGTCATGCGTCATGCGTCGCGCTCGGCCCCGGTCGTCAGGGCAAGCATGCTGTGGGGCGCGTCGTCGTCGTTCGCTTCTACGGCGGCGGCCCGGGCGAACAGGCTCCGCTCGTGCCCGTCGAGCGCCGACTCCATGTCATGGGGGTGTGCGGCGAGGGCCTGGCCGAGTTCGGTGCCGTCCAACATGGCCAGGTTGGCGCCTCCACCGTTGGGTGCCCTGAGGTGGGCCGCGTCTCCGAGCAGCGTCACCCCCGGTATCCGCACCCAGCGGTGCCCGGCCGGCAGTGTGAAGATGCGGCGCAGGACCGGCGGGGTGTCGCTGTCGGCGATCAGGGCGGTGAGTTCGGAGGCCCAGCCGTCGTACTCCTTCGCGACCTCGGCGGTCAGGGTTGCCGCATCGGTGGTGCAGACGTCGGCGAGCCAGTCCTCGGGCTTCCTCAACTGCGCGTAGGTGCGCAGGGTTCCGCCGCCCTCGCGATGGGCCGGCAGCCCCTTGCCTGGTGCCGGCGCGAACAGTGATCCGGCACCGACCGCTTCCGCCGCTGCGGGATGACGGCTGTCGGCGTCGAACAGGAACGTCTCGTCGCCGTCGCCGCACAGTGGGCGCAGCGGGACCCCGGCCGGTACCCCTACGTGCACGCGGCGGCGACGAATCTGTGCGAGCACGACGACCGCGAGCAGTTCCTCGCCGGGGTCGACAGCTTCCTGGCGGGTATCGCGACCCTGGGCTAGGGCTGGCCGAGCCGGGTCGGATCAGGCTGCTCCACGGCGCGTACGGCCGGACAGGCCCCGGTGTCGGACACGACCTAGTGGTGGTGGTCGTGGTGCTCGTGCGCGTGTTCCTGCTCGCCGTGGTCCGGTGAGCCGCCCATCATCCGCAGCATGGCCGGACCGCCGCTGCGCAGGAACCGTACGACCAGACTCGCGGCCAGCAGCAGGAAGACGATGTTGAGCCAGGTCGTGTAGTTCCAGGTGATCCCGTCGTCGGGGATCTTGGCGTCGGCCTGGTCCGGGATGAGCCCCAGGCCGCCGAAGGCGAACTCGACGATGTACCCGGCGACGGCCATCGCGGCGAAGAAGGTGACCAGCAGGAAGCCGGCCATCCGGGCGCCGTAGTACTTCCGGTAGATGTTCAGGATCGGCAGGATCAGCAGGTCGGCGTAGATGAAGGCGATCACCCCGCCGAAGCTGATGCCGCCCTTCCAGAGCACCACCGCGAGGGGCACGTTGCCGATCGAGCAGACGAAGGTCGCGATGGCGACCAGCGGGCCGACGAGCGGTCCGACCAGCTTCGCGGCGAGGGGATGGTCCGCGAGGAAGAACGTGTGCCAGAAGCTGTCCGGCACCCAGGCGGCGATCGCGCCCGCGATCAGCAGTCCGGCCACCAGGTCGCGCAGGATCGCGGCCCACTCCATCACGAAGATGTGCGCGACGGACGTGAACCCGTCCCGCGAGAACAGCCGACGGACGAAACTCCCCTCGCCCCCGATCGACATGTCCATCGCCGCGTGCCCCTCCATGGAGCCCGCCAGCCCGCGCTCCGCCTGCTCCCGCGCCCGGTCCAGCAGACGCTGCCGCAGGAAGAGCCGGAACAGCACCGCGAGGACGACGATCATGATCGGTCCGCCGACGAACTCCGCGGCGGTGAACTGCCAGCCCATCAACAGGGCCAGGATCACGCCGAGTTCGACGACGAGATTGGTGGAGGCGATTTCGAAGGCCATGGCCGCGGTGAAGTTCGCGCCCTTGCGGAACAGGGAACGGGCGAGCGCGACGGCCGCGTACGAGCAGGACGACGAGGCCGCGCCGAGCCCGGCGGACAGGGCGAGCGTGCGCGGCCGGTCGTCACCGAGCAGGCGTACGACCGTCGACCGACGCACCACCGCCTGCACGACGGCGGAGAGCGTGAACCCGAGGACCAGCGCCCAGGTGACCTCCCAGGTCATCGAACCGGCAATGGACAACGCGTGCCCGATCGCTCCCATGAACCCGCCCCTCTCCGGTGTACGTCTGGCAGGACTATACCCCTAGGGGGTATCAAGTGCGCGCGACGGGGCCTGTCCGGCGGGTGTCGGTCGGGTGCTGGTGCGGTCTATCCGATACGGCTCCTGTGGCGCCGTAGGGCGAGGCCGCCCACGAGAGCGGCCTTCACCACGACGACCGTCACCAGAAATCCCGCGACCCAGCCGGTCCATGGCGTGTGGGCCAGGACGGTTCCGCCGAGCGCGAGATGCAGGGCTACGGCGACGGCCGCCACGCCGATGACGATGAACCGGGTCCGGCCGCCGGGTCGTTGGTGCGGCGGAACCGCTCCCTCGCCGGGCGCGTCGACGGCCGACTCGGAGGGCCGCCACTCCACCCGCAACGGATCGCGCCTGCTGAACCTGCCGATGTGTGTGCCGACGAGATCCTGAAGCCGTTCCAGGTTCTCCTGGTCGTCGGCCTCGACGTGCACGCGCAGCGTGCCGGGGAGCGCTTGGAGGGTGCACTGCCCCCACGGCAGGCGGAGCGTCCCGTCGCTGTCCGTCCACTCGACCTCGATCTGGTCGGGCCGAAGCTCCGGGAGTGTGTGGGCGCGTGGGCGATGGGTCAGATGGCGGCCCTTGTTGGCGAAGTGCTTGCAGAGCTGTACGAGGTAGCGGCTGGGGCGGTCGGTGGGGATGCGTGCTTCGGCGGTGGGCATGGGTTCGGTTCCTCGGTTCGGTCAGGTCCGGGACGGGGGTTCGGGCACGGGAGAGGGTGACTGCGCGGACGGGAGGACCCGCAGCCGTTTGCCACCCTGAGCTTTATCGAGACACTGTGTCGCTGTCAATGCATGGTGTCTCGAAGGCGGCGAGACGTATGCTGAGGCTGTGCCGAAGCTCTGGAACGAGACCATCGAGGAACACCGTCGCGCCGTACGCGACACGGTGTTGGAGACCACGGCGGTGCTGGTCACCGAGCGTGGGCTGCGCTCGGTGACGATGTCGAGGATCGCCGAGGAGAGCGGGATCGGCCGGGCCACGCTGTACAAGTACTTCCCGGACGTCGAGTCGATCATGACGGCATGGCACGAGCAGCAGATCACCGGGCACCTCAAGGAACTCGCCGAACTCCGGGACGGCCCCGGCAGCGCGGGTGAGCGGCTGAGCGCGGTCCTTGAGGCCTACGCCTTCATCCAGCAGCGGCGCCACGGCCACGGCCCCGAACTCGGCGCGCTGCTGCACCAGGGCGAGCACGTCGTCGGCGCCGAACAGCACCTCCACCGCTTCCTCCGCGAACTCCTGGCCGAGGGCGCCCGGGCCGGCGACATCCGCGCCGACGTCTCCCCGGACGAACTCGCCATCTACTGCCTCCACGCCCTCGCCGCAGCCGGCGTCCTGCCCTCCAAAGCGGCGGTACGACGACTCGTCACGGTCACGGTCACGGGTCTGCGCCCGACGCCGGAATGACGGAACTCCCGGGTTTCGGCGTGCTGTTGGCGCGGTTGGCGAGACACCGGCAACTGGACCTCGCTGACCTGTCGACGTCGGCGGGTCTCCCGGAACCCGAACTCCGGGCGGTGCTCGACGGCGCGGTGCCCCGCATGTCGCTGCTCCGGAGGCTCGCGCCCGCGTTGCACCTGCACGCCGCGGACGTGTGCGTGGTCGTCGAGGCGGCGAGACCGGACGAGTTGGCTCCCCTGGACGCGAGGGCGGGTGTCATGCTTCCTGGCCTGGTGCGGGACGCCATGGGTCTGCCACCGGAGCGCAGGCGCCGGTCGCGCCGACTCGTCCGGTCACTGCCCCAGGAAGAACGCACACAGCCGGTACCGGCATTGCGGGTGTACGCACGGTTCGAGCGGGGGCCTGGTGGTGTGCTCCTGCGCATGATCGGCACCTGCTCGTCAACTTCGCGACCGTACTGGCTGTCCCCGCCGAGACCTTGTCCGTCGTCACCGGTGTCGACCTCTCTGACGGCACCCTGCCCCGGAACCCGGCGACGGCCGATGCGCCTGAACTGCTCTGGGACGTCCGTCTCCTGACGGAGGATCAGGTAGGGATGGTCGGCGACACGGTGCGGGCCGTGCCGCCCGACTGAGCGAAGGGGATCGGCACCATCGCGTTCAACCGATCGGTTGAACACGACTTCAACCTCGCGCACACCCCTCGCTCCGTACGGACGACGCGAACGGCCCCCGGGCGGCTGAAGAATCACGAATGACCATGGCGCCGGGCTTCCGCCCACGCGGCTCATGGCTTCACGCCCCCCTCAGAGAGGCCCACAGAGTGTCCAGCTTTCTCAGTAGACGACGTGTCCTTGCCGGTGGAGCCGGTGCCGCCCTCGGGATGAGTGTGCTCGGTGCCGCAGCCACACCCGCCGCGGCTGCCCCCGCCGGACGGTCCTCCCGGAGTGGTTCCGGAGCCGAGGAGACCCGGACGCTCGACGAGCTGTACCGGGCCGCCCTCGCGGACGGAGGCAAGCTCGTGATCTACGCCGGTGGTGATACGCCGACCCAGCAGGACGCCACCAAAACGGCCTTCAAGAAGCGTTTCCCCGCGATCGATCTGACGCTGATCGTCGACTACAGCAAGTACCACGACGTGCGCGTGGACAACCAGTTCGCGACCGGCACCCTGGTCCCCGACGTCGTACAGCTCCAGACCGTGCAGGACTTCACGCGGTGGAAGGAGCAAGGCCGTCTGCTGCCCTACAGGCCGGCCGGGTTCTCGAAGGTCCACGACGGCTTCAAGGACCCGCAGGGCGCCTGGGTCGCGATCGCCGCGGTGGGCTTCAGCTTCCTGTACGACGTCGCCGCGGTCGGTGCGGATGCTCCCAAGTCCCCGCTCGAACTCATCGACCCGAAGTGGAAGGGCAAGATCGCCTCGCCCTTCCCGCACGACGACGACGCGGTCCTGTACCTCTACTCGCTGTACGTGCAGCGGTACGGCTGGGAGTGGGCGGCAGCGCTGGCAGGGCAGGACGTGCGGTTCGCCCGGGGCGCCGATTCCCCGATCGGCGCGGTCTTCGGTGGGGAGAAGCAGATCGGCCTCGCCACGGCGGGCACGCTGGCCTGGACGTCTCCTGTGAAGTGGGTCGTTCCCGACGGCCACCCGTTCATGGCCTGGGGCCAGCGCGCGGCGATCCTCAAGCAGGCCAGGAACCGGACGGCCGCGAAGCTCTACCTCAACTGGCAGCTGTCCGACGCCCAGCAGCGGGCATCCTTCAACGGCTGGTCGGTACGGACCGACACCACGCTCCCGGCGGGACTGAAGCCGATCTGGGAATACCCGAACGCGCACCTCGACGGCTTCCCCGCCTTCATGGCCGACCGCGCGGCGGTCGAGCGCTGGAAGCAGACCTTCGCCCTCTACTTCGGCGAGGTGAAGGGCGATCCCACGCCGGGCTGGCTGGGACTGCACCCGGGGGCCTGACGGGTCCCACTGTTCACACTGGTCATACAGGTGGCGGATAGACTCGGGGACCCTGTCCGGATCATTCGTCCCAAGGGGATCCGCCGTGTCCGCTCGCACTCCGCTGACCCCTCGCGGCATCCGGCCGACCCTGGAGCACGTCTCCCATCTCGCGCTGTTCCTCGTCGTCGGGGCGGGCTTCGTCCGGCTCGCCCTGACCGACGTTCCGTTGTGCTGGTACATCGTGAGCTTCAGCGGAGCGCTGGCTCTGGTCTATGCCGGTGGGCTGACATGGTGGGAGCGGCTCGGATCGTTCGGCAGGCGTGCCTGGATTCCCGTACTGCTCCTGCTGTGGACCGTGCTGACCTTCCTCACCCAGTCGCCGCTCACCACTGCCTATGTGTGGTGCGCCGTTCCGCTCGCCTGCGCCGCACTGCGCGTGCTCGGCCGGCGGGCCGCCGTCGTCACCGTGGCCGTGATCACCGTCGTGCTCGTCGGGTCACTCATGCGGTCCACGGGCCGGTTCGACCCCGAGGTCGCGCTGGTTCCCGTCGCGGCGGTGTGGGCGACCGTCGCCCTGTACCGGACCCAACAGCGGGACGCGGCCGTCCGCCAGCGGCTCGTGGAGGAACTGCGGGACACCCGGGACACGTTGGCCAAGCAGCAGCGCCAGGCCGGTGTGCTCGCGGAGCGCACCCGTATCGCCCGCGACCTGCACGACACCCTGGCCCAGGAACTCGCCGGCAGCGTGATGATGCTGCAAGTCGCCGAGCGGGACTGGGACGATCGGCCGGACGTGGCACGCACCCGGGTCCGTGCCGTGGCCGACGGACTCGGCGCGAATCTGACGGAGACCCGGCGGATGATCCGCGATCTCACTCCCGCCGCCGTCGCCGAGGCGGGCCTGGAGGACGCGCTGCGGCTGCTGTGCGCCCGGTCGCGGACGGAAGGCGCCGGGGCCCGGATCCAGTTCCGCGCGGTGGGCGCGCATCAGCCGGTCCTCGACGAGCACACGGCCACCACCCTCTTCCGCGTCGCCCAGAGCACGCTGGCGAACGTACGCGAACACGCCCGCGCGGCAAGCGTGTTGGTCACCTACCGGCGTCACCGGAACCGGGTGGAACTCGAAGTGAGCGACGACGGGCGGGGCTTCGACCCCGCCGCGGCCTTCGCCACCGGTGCCCGCGCGGACCGCGGCTTCGGACTCCCCGCGGCCAGGGCACGACTGCGCGAATGCGGCGGAGACCTCGACGTGAGCAGCATGCCGGGGCGGGGGACCAGGGTCCGCGCCACGGTGTCCGCCCCGCCCCGGAACCAGCCCGCCGCACCTCTCACCGCGGCGACCACCGCATGACCGCCGCACCGCTCCGCCTCCTGATCGCGGACGACCACGCCGTCGTACGGGCCGGTCTGCACGCCCTGCTCGACGGCGAACCGGACCTCGACGTGATCGCCGAAGCCGGGAGTGGTGAGGAAGCCGTGCGCCTGGCAACCGAGTTGACGCCCGATGTCGCGCTGATGGATCTGCGGTTCGTCGGCCCGGGGAGTGGGATCGACGGCGTCGAGGCCGTCCGACGGCTCGCCCAGCGGGCGCCCGGCGTGGCTGTCGTCATGCTGACCAGTTATGCCGGACGGGCCGATGTCGTACGGGCGTTGGAGGCGGGCGCCCGTGGCTATGTGCTCAAGGCGGGGCCGCCGGAGGAACTCTTCCAGGCCGTCCGTACGGCAGCCGGCGGTTCGGTCGGGCTCGCCTCGGAGGTCGTCGGCGAACTCGTCGGCCAAGTGGTCAGTCCCGCACAGGAGTTGACCCAGCGCGAGGTCGAGGTCGTCCGGCTGATGGCCGAAGGGCGCAGCAACCGGGCCATCGCCGAGGCGTTGTTCCTCAGCGAGGCCACGGTCAAGACCCATCTCGTGCGGATCTACCGCAAGTTCAAGGTCGACAACCGGGCGGCGGCCGTGTCGGAGGCCGTCCGCCGGGGGCTGCTCGAACTCACCTGACGGGCTGGCTCACTACGGCGACCTCCCTGGGGGAGAGCACGGGGAAACCGTCCTCGCCCGCGCTGCCGACCAGGAGTTCGCCGGACAGGCCGGTCAACGGCACTGTCCCGTCGGTCCGGTTGACCAGGAACAGGTAGCGGCTCTCGGCGTTCCGGCGCACTGTCAGCTCGACAACTCCCTTTGCGGGGTCGGGGAGTTCACTGCCGACACCGGCGGGCGCGAGCAGCTCGGGGAGCAGACCGGTGAGGCCCTCGCGGCCCAGGCGCGTGGAGACGTACGCCGCCGAACCCCCGCCCACCGTACGGCGGGTGACGGCGGGGCGACCGGCGTACGTACCGCTGCGGTAGTGGGCCAGCACCTCTACCTCGGGGTCGGCCACGGTGATCCGGTCGGTCCACAGGGAGCCCGTGACCGTGCCGTCGAGGTCCAGCTCGACCGTGTCGCCGTCGAGCAGCGGGCCGAACTCCTCGATGCGGATGCCCAACAGGTCGCGCAGTGCGCCCGGGTAGCCGCCGAGCCAGATGTGGTCGTTCTCGTCGACGACACCGGAGAAGTACGTGGAGACGAGGTGGCCGCCCTGCTCGACGTACCGGGTGAGTTCCTTGGAGAGGGCCGCCGGGATCATGTGCAGCACCGGCGTGATCACCACGTCGTAGCGGTCGAGGGCGGTCTGTGCCGTGACGATGTCGGCGCGGACGCCGAGGTCGAGGAGGGCGGAGTACCAGTCGAGCGCTTCCTGGCGGTAGTCGAGGCGGTCGGTGGGGTGCGAGTCCTGCTCGCTCGCCCACCAGGACTCCCAGTCGAAGACGATGCCGACCCGGGCCGTCTCGCGGTCCGACCCGGCGATGGGGGCCAACGTCCGCAGTGTGTCGCCGAGTTCCGCCACCGCGCGGAAGACCTCGCTGTCGGCACCGGCGTGCGGCACCATCGCGGAGTGGTACTTCTCGGCACCGGCCGCAGACTGACGCCACTGGAAGTAGCAGACGGCGTCGGCGCCGTGCGCGACGTGCAGGAGGGAGTCGCGGGCCAGGTCGCCGGGGCGCTTGGCGACGTTGACGGGCTGCCAGTTGACGGCGCTGGTGGAGTGCTCCATCAGGAACCACGGGCGGCCGGCGGAGATGCCGCTGACGAGGTTCGCGGAGAAGGACAGCTCGTCGCGGTCCTGCGAACCGGGCGTGACGTAGTGGTCGTTGGAGACGAAGTCGATCTCGGCGGCCCAGTCGGCGTAGTTCATGCCCTTGGTGTTGCCCATCACCATGAAGTTGGTGGTGACCGGCACGTCGGGCGTGATCTCGCGCAACAGGTCGCGCTCCACGCGGAGATGGTCCTTGAGCGCGTCGGAGGAGAAGCGCTTGAAGTCGAGTTGCTGGGTTGGGTTCGGGAAGGACGCGGCCAGCCGGGGCGGCAGTATCTGCTCCCAGTCGCTGTACCGCTGGGACCAGAACGCCGTGCCCCAGGCCTGGTTGAGGGTGTCGATCGTGGTGTAGCGGGCGCGCAGCCAGTCGCGGAAGGCGCGGGCCGCGTCGTCGGAGTAGTCGTAGACGTTGTGGCAGCCGAGCTCGTTGGAGACATGCCAGGCGACCAGTGCGGGGTGGTCGGCGTAGCGTTCGGCCAACTTCCGTACCAGGCGCAGCGCGTGCTCGCGGAAGACGGGCGAGGTGGGGCGCCAGTGCTGGCGGCCCCCGGGCCACAGGGTCTCACCGGCGGCGGTGACCGGGAGGATCTCCGGGTGCTCCGTGCTCAGCCACGGCGGCGGGGACGCGGTGGCGGTGGCCAGGTCGACGCCGATGCCGCCCGCGTGCAGCAGGTCCATGACCTCGTCGAGCCAGCCGAAGTCCCATGCGTCCCGGGCGGGTTGGATACGGGCCCAGGAGAAGATCCCCAAGGAGACGATGTTGACGCCCGCCTCGCGCATCAGCCGGATGTCCTCGTCCCACACCTCCCGCGGCCACTGCTCCGGGTTGTAGTCGGCGCCGTAGGCGAGACGGGGGGTGGCGGCACCGTCCGGCCCGTGCCGCAACTGGGACAGGAGGGTGGAGATCATGATGGTCCTTCCGGTTACTGCACAGGCGGTACGCGATACGTGGTGGATTCCGGGCGGGCCGCCGCTGAGCGATCGCTGCTCAGCGGCGGCTCCCGGGGTGGTGCCGGTTACTTCTTCGAGCCGGCTACTTCGAGCGGGTCACTTGTTGACCGTGAAGCCCTGCTCGTTGCCGTACTTGACGGAGGCGTCCTGCCAGCTCTTGAGACCCTGGGCCAGCGTCGTACCGGAGATGTACGCCTTGCCGACGGTGTCGTTGAAGATCGAGTTGGCGTACTGCTGGAAGGGCAGGTACGACCAGTCGGAAGCGACCTCGGACGCGGACTGGGCGAAGATCTTGTTGGCCTGCTGTCCGCCGAAGTACGGGAACGCCTTGTTCTGGAACGCAGCCGACTGCTGCTCCGCCTTGGTCGCCGGGAAGGCGCCCTCGTTCACGCGGGTCTGGATGCCGGCGCCGGCGTTGGCGTACTGGACGAACGCGTAGGCGAGTTCCTTGTTCTTGCCCAGGGTGGGCAGGGCGAGGGACGAACCGCCGTTCTCCGCGCTGGCCTTGCCGCCCGCGGTCCACTGCGGCATCGGGGCCGCGCGCCAGTCACCGGAGGCACCGGCGACACCGCTCACGAAGTTGGCGGGCATCCAGGCGCCGGTGGTCAGTGTGGCGATGGTGCCGTCACCGAGGCCCTTGTACCAGTCGTCGGTCCAGCCGTTGATCGGCGAGAGGAGCTTCTCGTCGATCAGCTTCTGCCAGGTCTCCGTGTACTTCTTGGCGCCCGCGTCCTCGAAGTTGACCGTCACCTTGGTGCCGTCGACCTTGTAGGGGCGCGAACCGGCCTGCCACAGCATGCTGGTGGTGAAGCCCGCGTCACCGGCGTCGTTGGCGATGTACGCCTTCGGGTCGGCCTTGTGCAGCTTGCGGGCCGCGACGACGTACTCGTCCCACGTGGTCGGGACGGCGATCTTGTACTTGTCGAAGACCTTCTTGTTGTAGAACATCGCCATCGGGCCCGAGTCCATCGGCAGGCCGTAGACCTTGTCGCCGTCGCTCACCGCGTTCCACGGACCGGCCGTGTACTTGGAGGCCAGCTTGTCGGCGCCGTAGGGCGCCAGGTTGGTCAGGCCCTTGGTGAGCGAGTATTGGCTCAGCGCGAAGTACTCGACCTGGGAGACGTCGGGGACGCCCTTGCCGGCCGCGATCGCGTTCGACAGCGCGGTGTAGTGCTTGTCACCGGACCGGTCGCTGACCAGGTTGATCTTGACCTTCGGGTACTTCTTCTCGAAGTCGGCGGCGACCGTCTTCAGTGTGGGCTCCCAGGCCCAGACCGTGACCGAGCCGCCCTTCTTGAGAGCCGCCTGGATGTCCGAGGCGGAGACCGCCTTGGTGCTGGAGCTGTCGTCGTCGGAGCCGCCGCAGGCGGTCGCTCCCAGGGCGAGGACGGAGAGGAGAGCCATGCCGCGCAGCAGGCGGCCGGTAGTTCTGCGCATGGAGGTGCTTCCACTTCTTCGTGGGTGGGACTACTTGAGGGTTGGGTTATTCCTTGACGCTTCCGGCGGCGAGTCCGGACTGCCAGTACTTCTGCAGCAGCAGGAACGCGGCGATCAGCGGCACGATGGTGAGCAGCGAACCCGTGATCACCAGGTTGAAGATGACGTCACCACCGATCGTCTGGGCCTGGGAGTTCCAGGCGTCCAGGCCCAGGGTCAGGGGGTACCAGTCCGGGTTCTTGATCATGATGAGCGGCAGGAAGTAGTTGTTCCACGTCGCGACCGTGGTGAACAGCAGGACCGTCACGACACCGGGGGCGAGCAGCGGCAGCGAGACCTGGAAGAAGGTGCGGATCTCGCCCGCTCCGTCGATCCGCGCGGCTTCGAGGAGTTCGACCGGGATGGCCTCGGTGGCGAACACCCACATCAGATACAGGCCGAACGGCGAGACCAGCGAGGGAATGATCACCGCCCACGGGGTGTCGGTCAGCCCCATCTTGCTGAACATCAGGAACGTCGGCACCGCGAGGGCCGTACCCGGGACGGCGACCGCGCCGATGACCACGGCGAAGATGGCGCGCTTCCCGGGGAAGTTGAACTTCGCCAGCGCGTAGCCGCCGAGGATCGACAGGAAGGTGGCACCGCCGGCGCCGAGTACGACGTAGAGCAGGGTGTTCAGCAGCCAGCGGACGAAGATGCCGTCGTGGTAGGTGAACGTGTCGTGGATGTTCGACCAGAGGGCGAAGTGGTGGGCGAACCACAGGCCGTTGGAGTCGGCGAGGCCCTGCTGGGTCTTCGTCGCGTTGATGACCAGCCACAGCAGCGGCACCACGGTGTAGACCAGGATCAGACCGGTGAGCACGGTCAGCAGGATGCTGCGCTTTGGGCGCCCGGGGGAGTGCTTCTTGCGCGGGGTGCGCAGCCGGGGCGCGCCCTTGGAACCGCCGCCGGACGCGGTCGATGCGGAGGGAGAGGCGGTGGTGACGGGGGTGCTCATGGCTCAGGCTCCCTTGCGCATGCCGCGGAGCTGCACGACGTAGGCGATGATCATCGTGATCAGCCCCATGATGATGGCGACCGCCGCGGAGTAGTTGTGCTGCTGTCCGTTGAAGGACAGTGAGTACGTGTAGAAGTTCGGCGTGTAGTCCGTCGTGATCGCGTTGCGCGCCAGCGGGCGCAGGATGCTCGGCTCGTTGAAGAGCTGGAAGCTGCCGATGATCGAGAAGATCGTCGCGATGACCAGGGCGCCGCGGATCGCGGGGAGCTTGATGGCCGTGATGACGCGGAACTGGCCGGCGCCGTCGATCTCCGCCGCCTCGTACAGCGAGGTCGGGATGACCCGCAGCGCGGAGTAGAAGATCAGCATGTTGTAGCCGACGAACTCCCAGGTCACGATGTTGCCGATCGACGCCAGCACCAGGTGCGCGGAGAGCGGGTCGGGCAGCGTCACATCGAAGGCGCTGTTGATGTCACCGACCAGGCCGAACTGGGTGCCGTACATGAAGCCCCACATCAGGGTGGCGACCACGGCGGGCACGGCGTACGGCAGGAAGATCGAGATCCGGAAGAAGTCCCGGCCGAACAGCCGGCCGCTGTCCAGGGCGAGCGCCACGAACAGGGCGATGCCGAGCATGATCGGCACCTGGATCACCAGGAACAGCGAGACCCGCTCCAGGGAGGACCAGAACTGGTCGTCCTGGAAGGCCTGCGTGTAGTTGTCCAGGCCGACGAAGTGGTTGCCGCCGATGAGCTGGTCGCGGAAGAGGCTGAGATAGATCGAGTACGCGATCGGAGCCAGGAAGACGAAGGCGAAGACCACCGCGAAGGGGCCGATGAAACCCCACCCTGTCCAGGAACGGCGTTCTCGTTTCGCCGACGGCCTGGTAGGAGGCCGAGTCGCGGCCGCAGGGGGTTGAAGCGTCGTCATGTAGTTCCTCGCTCGTCCATCTCGGAACCGGCGTCACACGCCGTCGCGATGTTGCGTAAACAGCACGGTCCGGAACGGCCCCGGGCTGTTATGTTTACGTAAACATCTGATGGCGGCATGTCTACACTGCCCCAATGTCGGTGGTCAAGGGTCGTTTGGGGAAACACGGCCGAGGCGATCGGATCGATATGTGAGGGATACAGGTGGACACAGTGGACGGTGCCTCGGGCGGTACGGAGAAGCCACGCAGACGCACCGGGAAACGGACGTCGAGACGCGCCCCGAGCGCGTCCATGGCGGATGTCGCGCGCGTCGCCGGCGTGTCGTCACAGACGGTCTCCCGGGTGTCCAACGGCTTCGCGGGCGTCAACGAGGAGACCCGGCGACAGGTCCTCGCCGCCATGAAGGAGCTGGGCTACCGGCCCAACAGCGCCGCCCGCGCGCTGAAACGCGGTGAGTTCCGCACCATCGGCGTGATCACCTTCAACCTCTCCACCACCGGCAACATGCGCACGCTGGAGGCCATCGCCACCTCCGCCGCGCACGAGGGCTACGCCGTCACGCTCCTGCCGGTCGCCGTGCCCACCCAGGACGAGGTGCGCGGCGCCTTCTCCCGCCTCGGCGAACTCGCCGTCGACGCCGTCATCGCCATCATGGAGGTCCACCTCCTGGACGCGGCGACCATCTCCCTGCCGCCCCATGTCCAGGTCGTCGTCGCCGACTCCGACGCGGGCGACCGCTACAGCGTGGTCGACACCGACCAGAACGGCGGAGCGCGCGCAGCCGTACGCCATCTCCTCGACCTCGGCCATCGCACGGTCTGGCACCTGGCGGGCCCCGAGGAGTCCTTCGCGGCCCAGCGCCGCGCCGACGCCTGGAGCGCCGAACTCACCGACGCGGGACGGCCCGTGCCCCCCGTCGTACGCGGCGACTGGTCCGCGGAGTCGGGCTACCGCGTGGGACTGGAACTCGCCCAACAGGCCGACTGCACAGCCGTGTTCGCGGCCAACGACCAGATGGCCCTGGGCCTGCTGCGGGCCCTGCACGAGCGCGGCCGGCGCATCCCCGAGGACGTCAGCGTCATCGGCTTCGACGACATCCCCGAGGCCGGCTCCTTCCTGCCGCCCCTGACCACCGTCCACCAGGACTTCGCCGAGGTCGGCCGCCTGTGCGTGGAAGGTGTCCTACGGCGGATGCGGGATCGCGGCGACGAGCACGGCACCACGCTGGTGCCCACGAAACTCGTCATACGCGACAGCACGGCACCGCCCGTCGGGTAGCGGCACGCAGACCTCCGGCCCCCCTGCATGAGCAGGAGGGCCGGAACGTCATGCGCGCACGGCTCAGGCCGTCGTCTCCGGGCGGCCGGGCCGGGACCAGTGCGTGTGGAAGGCGCCGGTACGGTCCGTACGGCCGTAGGTGTGGGCGCCGAAGAAGTCGCGCTGGCCCTGGAGAAGGGCCGCCGGCAGCCGGTCGGCGCGCAGCGTGTCGTAGTGCGACAGCGCGGCGGAGAACGCCGGGACCGGTATTCCGCGGCGGGCCGCCGAGGCGACCACCTCGCGCCAGGGGACCTGCGCGTCGCCGATCTCCTGCGCGAAACGCTCCTCGCCCAGCAGGCTGACCAGCGCCGGGTCGGCCGTGTACGCGGCACGGATGCGGTCGAGGAAGGAGGCGCGGATGATGCAGCCACCGCGCCAGATCCCGGCGACCGCGGCGAGGTCGATCGACCACTCGAACTCGGTCGCCGCGTCCTGGATCATCTTCCAGCCCTGGTCGTAGGCGATGACCTTCGAGGCGTACAGCGCCTGCTCGACCTGGGCGGTGAAGCGGTCGGCCTCGGTGCGGCTCAGCGGGGGAGTGGTGCCGCCGGGCAGCCCGCGGTAGGCGGCGCGCAGGTCGCCCTGGCTGGACGAGGCGCGCGCGAAGGTGGCCTGCGCGATCGCGGTGACCGGCGAACCCAGCTCCAGCGCGGTCTGCACGGTCCAGCGGCCGGTGCCCTTCTGCCCGGCCGCGTCGGTGACGATGTCGACGAACGCCTTGCCGGTCTCCGCGTCGGTGTGACCGAGGACCTCGGCGGTGATCTCGATCAGATAGGAGCCGAGCCGCCCCTCGTTCCAGCGGCGGAAGACGTCCGCGATCTCGGCCGGGGTGTAGCCCCCGACCTGGCGCAACAGGTCGTACGCCTCGGCGATGAGCTGCATGTCGGCGTACTCGATGCCGTTGTGCACCATCTTGACGAAGTGCCCGGCGCCGTCGGTCCCGATGTGCGTGGAGCAGGGCTCACCGTCGACCTTCGCGCTGACGGACTGGAACATCGGACCCAGCACGGCGTACGACTCCGCCGAACCGCCGGGCATGATCGACGGCCCGTTCAGCGCGCCCTCCTCGCCGCCGGAGACCCCGGCGCCGACGAAGTGCAGGCCCCTGTCGCGCAGGGCGGCCTCGCGGCGGCGGGTGTCGGCGAAGTGGGCGTTGCCGCCATCGATGATCATGTCGCCGGGCTCCATGAGCGCGGCGAACTCGTCGATCACGGCGTCAGTGGCCGGACCGGCCTGCACCATGATCATCAGGCGGCGGGGCTTTTCGAGCGCGGCCACGAACTCCTGGGCCGTCTCGGCCGGGACGAAGGCGCCCTCGTCGCCGTACTCCTTCATCAACTCATGGGTGCGGTGCGGCGATCGGTTGTGGACGGCGACCGTGTAGCCGTTGCGGGCGAAGTTGCGTGCGAGGTTGCGGCCCATCACGCCGAGGCCGGTGACGCCGATCTGGGCGGTTCCGTCGGCGGCGGGGTCGTGCGGTGCGGATGCGTTCATGGGGTGCCTGTTCTCCGAGTCGGTGACGTGGCGGGTCGGCGCTGGGCGCCCATGACCGCAGGTACGTCTGTGATCGCGAAATCACTCGAAGTACGGGCCCCCGATTCGTAATTCCTTCCGGGACCGCGTCGTCGGACCTGGCTCTCAGCAGCCCGAACCGGTCGGAGTGAACTCCACGCGCGCGTGCTCGTCCGCCGTGCGTGCCTCGTCGTAGGCGGCACGCGTGACCTGGTACCAGACGTCGTCCTTCGCGGTGTTGCCGCCGACGTCGTCGAGGCTCACGCACCACCGCTCCGCGCGGACGACCCGGGTGTACGTCTCGGTGCCGCTGCGCACCTTCGAGCACTTCCGGTACTGCTCCGTGGTGTACCAGGTGCGGGTCTTCTTCTTGGAGCCCGATCCGGAACTGGACTTGTGCTGGACCTTTTTGGTGGCGGGCGTGCACTTGGTGACGGTGTGCGGCCGGGTGCCCTTCGCCGTCTGTCTGGCGAGGTGCCGGACCGAGTCGCGGAGGCCGGTCACGGTGTCAGGGGTGGGCCGGGACTTCTGCGGGGTGCTCGAACTGCCCTGCCCGACGCCGGACGCGGATCGCGTGCTGTCGTCGCTTCCGCCCCCGCATGCGCTGAGCGCTCCGATCAGAAGTGCTGTCAGTCCGCCCACTATCAATCGCTTGGTGAACATGCCCCCGCCGCCTGTGAATTGGAAACGATCAGCCTAGCCGATCACCGGGGGACGTTCAGTTTGGAGCGAGCGCGAACTGCCGCCGCTGCAACGTGCCTACGGTAGCCGGAGCCTCCAACATGCCCTGAAGGCGCTGGAGTTGCCGCGAGCCGTTCATGGCCGCCTGGCCACTACCGGTGGCGAAGACGTACAGGCGCAGCAGGAGGAACCGGGCGAGGCCGGCAAGCCCTGAAGCGCTGAGGTAGACGATCTGCTCGGTCGGCATCCCCGGCGACGACTGCACCAGATGCAGGACGAACATCGCGGCGCAGGTCACCCCGTAGGCCGCCGCGGCCGAGCCCGCCGACTGCCAGTGCCGACGCCATCCGGCGGGCCGGCCCGAGCCGAAGGTGAAACGGGCATGGAGTTCCGTGCACAGGAGGGTGGAGACGACGGTGATCAGCGCGTTCGCCAGCGCCCAGGGCAGCTGCTCCGCCAACAGGGCCACGGCGCCGCTGGAGAGGAGCCCGACACCGCCGCCCAGTGCCACGAACCGGGCGAAGGAGGCGAGCGGACCGGGAGCGGCCGGGGTCCGGGGCGCGTCGTCCATGGCGGTCTCCATCCGCTCCGTACGCTACGCCGCGGTGATGCGGCCGCGTAGGATTGCTTGACTTACTCAACTATAGCGGATTGATTGAGTTACGCAAGTACATTTTCGCGACGGAGGAACGGGAGGAACCAGGGGAGCCCCTCCCGCAGGCGACCTCCGTACAATGCGGCCTGACCATGGGTGAGTTACTGGTGAGATGCGCGACGTTCAACGTGCTGCACGGTCGGCAGATCCTGCCGGACGGCCGCCCGAACCCCGTTGCCCCCGGCGATCCCTCGGCGCCCCTCGCCGAAGCCGTCGCGTCCCTGGACGCCGACGTGGTGGCACTCCAGGAGATCGACTGTCTCCAGGAACGGTCGGGCGGTGTCGATCAGGCGGCGGTCGCCGCCGACGCGATGGGTGCACGCGACTGGAGATACGCGACGGCGCTGCACTGCCGTTCCGTGCCCGGCCGGGGCTGGGTCTCCGACCCGACCGAACCCGGGATGCGCGTCTACGGCCCCGAGGGGCAGCGGCAGCCCGAAGTCCCTTCGCACGGACTGGCGTTGCTCTCCCGGCTCCCGGTCCGCGAGTGGCGGGCCCTACGGCTCCCGGCGGCGCCCTTCGGGATGCCGTTGCGGGTGGCCGGGCAGGCGTTTCCGGTGCTGGCGCGGGATCAGTCCCGGGCCGCCCTGGCCGCCGTACTGGAAGGACCGCACGGCCCGTTCACCGTCGTGGCCGTCCATCTCTCGTTCGTGCCGGGGTGGAACATTGGGCAACTGCGCACCGTGCGCCGCTGGATCGCCGATCTGCCCCAACCCCGGGTGCTGATGGGCGACTTCAACCTCTTCGGCGCCCTTCCCCGGCTCACCCTGAACGCGACCGCGCCGCGTGGCTGGCGGAGTTCGGCGCGGCGGGCGACCTTTCCGTCGCACCGCCCGCTCGTGCAACTCGACCACATCCTGGCGACGGGGCTCGGCGCGGACGCCGTAGGGGCAGCGCACGCGCCAAGGACGGCGATCTCGGATCACCGGCCGTTGGTGGTGGAGTTGGCGCTCTGAGTCAGTTCCAGAGGGGGTAGGTCACGGTGTGCTGGAACTTGTCCGGCCTCGCGCCCGGGTACGTCAGGGTGATCTCCGTGTACTGCCGCGCCTGCGGGTGCCGCTTCCAGGTCTGCGGAGTGTCCAGCCGGACGGTGACCGCGAACGAGTGGAACTTGCCCACCGCGCAGTAGGGCTTGCAGTCGTTCACCACGTTGACGCCCGTGGCCGTCGCGGAGTCGCTGTTCCAGGACGTCCAACGCAGCGACGTGAGGCGGCTGTTGCCGTCGCCGCACGCGAGCATGAAGTCGGTGGGGCGCACCTGGGGATGCCACAGGCAGTCGACGAGCACGGGGTCCTGTAGCTGTCGGTGGGCGGTCACCGGGACCGTGGTCGGCGCCGCCGACGAGGTGCCGACGGCCGGCCCGAGCAGGGCTGCGGCACAGAGCGTGACGATTCCGACCATGGTGTGTTTGTACATGTCCGCTCCCGGCCGCCTCTTCGTCCTCGTCGCCCCGCACCAGCGGTGGGCCCGCCTGCCGGGGCGCGGTCGTCGTGTCTCTGTCGACGCTACGACCGTGTCCCAGGATGCACCACTCGTACGGGTCTACGACACGGTTGGCCGGGAGTGTCGTGAGGTGTGCGGTAGGGGCCGGGAAATGCCCGGCCCCGATCGGATCAGGCGGGCCGTACGGCGCCCCGGATGGCGGCGGCACCGGCGTAGAAGATCGACTCCTCGCGTATCGGCGTACCCGGACTCGGCGCGTGGATCATCAGGCCGTTGCCGGTGTAGAGGCCGACGTGATCGATGCTGTCGTAGAAGAAGATCAGGTCGCCGGGGCGGATGTCCGTGAGCGGGACGAGGGCGCCGGCACCCGACTGTTCCTGGGCGGTACGAGGGAGGAGGACGCCCGCGGCCTTCCAGGCGGCCTGGGTGAGGCTGGAGCAGTCGTACGCGTCCGGTCCCGCCGCGCCCCACAGGCAGGGCCTGCCGATCTGGGCGCGGGCGAAGGCGAGCGCGGTGCTGGTCTTGCTGAGCGTGGTGGGGTCCTGCGGCGCGGCGGGTACGGCCGCGGCGGGCGCCGGGCTGATGGTCGGGGCCGGGGGAAGAATGATCTCCGGGGCCATCGTCGGAGCCGTGGGCAGGGTGAACTCGGGAGCGATGGCCGGGGCCGCGGCGAAGGAGACCTCGGCGGCGGGCGGTGCCGGCTGCCACTCCTGCTGCGGCGGGCGCCAGTCCGGTTCCGGCGTGGGGTACGAGGTCCGCTGCTCGGTCACCGGAGGCATCTGGCCGGTGGACCAGGCCTGTTGCTCGGGGACGATCGGCATCTGACCGGTGGCCCAGGTCTGTTGCTCGGCCACGATCGGCATCTGGCCCGTCGACCAAGCCTGTTGCTGGGGCAGGACGGGCATCTGCCCCGTGGACCAGGCCTGTTGCTCGGGCGCGATGGGCATCTGGCCCGTCGACCACATCTGCTGTTCGGGGACCATGGGCATCGACCCGGTCGACCAAGTCGCCTCCGGGGTGGGCCAGTTGGTCTCCGCGGGCGGCCAGGTAGCACCAGCCGGGGCGGATTCGGTGCGCGGAGCCGCGATGTAAGGGAGCAGCTCCAGGTCCGCCGTGAGCGGGTCGAAGGCCGGTGCCGGGGCGGCCGCGACGGCGAACTGCTGTGCCTCCACGGAGGGCATGGGCGCCACCTCGATGGAGGGCACGGGCGGCAGGTCGAGGACCGTCGGCTGCGGCATCTGAGCCATCTGCTGCATGTACGGCATCTGAGGCGACCGGGGTGCCTGCGGCGCGGCGATCTGAGGCGACTGGGGTGCCTGCGGCGCGGCAGGCGGCAGCGCGGCGATCGGTCCGGCCGTCAACTCTGCGATGGGCGCGGCGAGTTGAGGGGTGACGGGCTCCGGTGCGCCGGTCCCCGCGGTCAGTTCGGCCACGGCGCGGCTGGGCTGCGCCTCAAGCGCGCGGCCGCCGCCTTCGGGCTCGGGGCGTCGTTCGGACCGCTCGGGCCTGGGTGCCGCCGAGCGGGCGGGAGTCCTGCCGGGCGGCAGTTTCGCCGGTACGGTCGGGCCCATCTGGGCGCGAGCGCGGTCGAACAACTGCCGAGTGACGGCGTCTTGGGCGGGGTCGGAAGTACGCGACGCGCTGGGGCGGGGTTCGACACGCTTGCGCGGACCGCCGGACATCTTGCGTGTGGCGTTGTAGTTTCCGGTGGCCGTCTCGGCCCTGTCGTAAAGGGAGTTGATCCGCCGCTGGACTTCGTCACGGCTGGGTCGGTCGTCCACGGTGGGGCCACTGCCTCCGGTGCGCGTACTTCGTTCTGCCGGCATGGCAGACGTGCTCCTTCCGTATCGCGCCTACCGGGTTAGCTGTCGGGTTCGGGCGGCCGATCACGGAAGGATTGCCCTACGACCCTTGCCCAAGCGGGCGGTCGGGTCGATTCACCCCAAGTTCGGTTGGGTCCCCGGCTCCGGCTGTCGCGAGCGACACACCGGACTCGGCGCAAACCGTGCGGCCCGGCGCTGATCGCCGGAGTAGGTCGTACGGTCTGAGCGTCAACTTAGCCAACGTGTGTGCCTCGTGTGAAGGTTGAAGCGCGATATGTCCGATACGTTTTTGTGACCTTTACCTCGCTCAGATACTTCGGCTGGATGCGTCGAGGGTTCGATCGAGGGCTCATGGGTCCGCCGAGTCGGGTGATCCATATGAGGTCGCTATGAATTTTTGGGACGGTTGAACACACTGGCGTCCCGCTCCGTATTGGAACGGGGGATTTCCATGCCGGGACGATCCGGGCCGACCGATACGTGTAGGAGCAACTTCCTTGGCACGCAACACGCGCAGACGCCCAACGGGCGCACGACGCGCGACGATGGCAGCAGTCGCCCTGATGCTGGGCGGCGGAGGACTGGTGGCGGCGAACGTCTACGCGTCGGCGTCCGAAGGCGGTTGGGGCGGTGACTCGTCCCAGCAAGGGTCTCCCGACGCGGCATCGAGTGGCGCGACGATCGACTGCCCGGACATCGGCACCCAGTTGACGTCGGTCCCCGACGAGGCGAAGACCGAGGTCGACGCCCAACTCGCGCTTCTGGACCAGCAGATAACCGAGGCCTACCAGAAACTGAAGGACTCGACGGAGTCCATACGCCAGGACGCCTCCTTCGCCGACAACGCGATCATGAATCCGTTGAAGGAGAAGCGGGCCGCGACGATCGGGCGGATCGACGACGCCATCGACCGGGTCGGGGACCGCCCCGAGGGTCTCGACGCGCTCGCCGGCTGCACGCTGATCGCCCCCACGAACGGCGACGAGAACGGCAGCGGGGGTGACCAGAGCGGTAGCGCCGACCCGACCGGCCAGGACCAGCAGCAGGGTGACGGCCAGGGCGAGCAGGGGAACCAGCAGTCCACGAACGGGCCCGTCGCCTCGGACTACGCGGACATCACCTCCGTGCAGCCCAACGTGAACACCCCGCAGGACCAGGGCGACGCCTCCCGCGGCACGTTCGTCACCGCATGTGGCGTGAACGAGAACGGCCTGTTCAACTCGGACAACGTGATCGTCGCGCCCGGAGTCACCAACGGAGCCCACCACTTCCACGACTACATCGGCAACCAGTCGAACAACGCCTTCGCGAGCGACGACGACCTGGCGAAGGCCGACACGAGTTGTGAGAACCCGGGCGACAAGTCCACGTACTACTGGCCCGTGTTGCGGCTCCAGAACGGCAAGCAGGAGCGGGACGCGGACAAGCCCGGCGGCGGCACCGAGGGCAACTCCGGTCAGATCGTCACCGCGAAGGCGGCCACGCTGACGTTCGTGGGGAACCCGAAGAGCAAGGTCGTCGCGATGCCGCGCCTCCTGCGCATCATCACCGGCGACGCCAAGGCCTTCGTGAACGGCCCGGCCAACGCCAACGCCTCCTGGAGCTGCACCGGTTTCGAGGACCGGCAGCTCAAGGACAAGTACCCGCTGTGTCCCGCGGGCAGTGACGTGGTGCGCACCTTCAAGTTCCAGAGCTGCTGGGACGGTCGCAACATCGACAGCGCCAACCACCGCACCCACGTGGCCTTCGAGGCCGCCGACGGCTCCTGCCCGACGGGCTTCGAGGCCATCCCGCAGCTGGTGCAGCGGATCGTCTACGACGTGGACGCGCCGAGCCTCCAGGACGGCGGCAAGACGACCCCGCTGTTCGCGGTCGACTCCTTCCCCGAGCAGCAGCACAAGCCCGTCACCGACCACGGCGACTTCATCAACGTCTTCGACGAGGGCCTGATGAAGGACATGGTCAGCTGCATCAACGACGGCAAGAAGTGCGGCGCCGGCACGAACGACGACCCCGGAGGCTCGGGCGACGGCTCCGGCTCCGGTGACGGCTCCGGTTCGGGTGGCGGCTCCGGGAACGGTGGGGGTTCCGGCGAGCCGCAGGAGTCCCCGTCGGCCACCGACACCGCTACGGCGGCGCCCACGGCCACCGCGTCCGACGAGCCCGCCGGGAACGGCGGCAACGAGGGCAATGGCGGTAACGGCGGCAATGCCGGGAACGGTGACAACGGCGGCAACGGTGACGAGCCCACCGCGGACCCCGCGACTAGCGCCCCGGACACCGAGACCAACGCCCCCGAGCCCACCGACACCCAGACCACCGACCCCGGTGATCTGACGACGGCTGTCTCGGTCCCCAAGGCAGACACGAAGACCGAAGGGTCCAAGTCGAGCGAGACGCAGGGGAGTTCGGACAACGGCTCCGGCGGCGAGGTCGGCAGCGCCGTGACGACACCGCCCGCCTCGTCCTCCGGCGGGGAGAGCTACGCGGCCGTAGGCCCGAACCAGCCGCAGGCGCAGGGCGGGCTGGCGGAGACCGGCGCGAATCTGTGGCCCGCGGTGGCCGGAGCGCTGCTGCTCGTCGCCGGATTCGTCGTGCTGTACCGAGGCAAGCGCAGTACACGCTGACACAGCGCACCCAGGTGCACGTCTGTGACAACGACGGCCCGGCCGCCCTCACTTGGGGGTGGCCGGGCCGTCACGCATTCAGCGCTCCGGGGCAGAAGACCTCGGTCAGACAGCCGGGGAGGGATACGTCGGATACTCGACTCCGGAGACGTGCTGGACGACCCGGACGACCTGGCAGGAGTAGCCGAACTCGTTGTCGTACCAGAGGTAGAGGATCGCGTTGTCGCCGTCGACCTTGGTGGCGCCCGCGTCGATGATCGAGGCGTGGCGCGAGCCCATGAAGTCGCTCGACACCGCGTCGGGGGCGGTGGTGAAGTCGATCTGCCGTTTGAGCGGCGAGGTGAGCGAGACATCGCGGAGGTAGTCCAGGACCTCGGCACGAGTGGTCTCGCGGCCGAGCCGCAGGCTGAGGATCGCGATCGAGACGTCCGGCACCGGGACCCGGATCGAGCTCCCGGTGATCGGCGCCTTCAGGTCCGGCAGCGCCTTGGCGACGGCGGAGGCGGCACCGGTCTCGGTGATCACCATGTTCAGCGGCGCCGAACGGCCGCGTCGGTCGGCCTTGTGGTAATTGTCCAGCAGGTTCTGGTCGTTGGTGAACGAGTGGACGGTCTCCACATGGCCGCGCAGCACACCGTACTCGTCGGCCATCGCCTTCAGCGGCGGCACGATCGCGTTGGTGGTGCAGGACGCGCAGGACAGGATCTGCTCGTCCGGCTTGATCGTGTCGTGGTTGACGCCGTGCACGATGTTCGGGACATCGCCCTTGCCGGGTGCGGTCAGCACGACGTTGTCGATGCCGGGCCGCAGATGCTGCGAAAGCCCTTCCCGGTCACGCCACTTGCCCGTGTTGTCGATGAGGATGGCGTCCTTGATCCCGTACGCCGTGTAGTCGACCTCGGACGGGTCGCCCGCGTAGATCACCTTGATCTCGTTGCCGTTGGCGATGATCGTGCTGCTCGCCTCGTCGACGGTGATCGTGCCCTGGAACTGGCCGTGGATCGAGTCGCGGCGCAGCAGCGAGGCCCGCTTCACGATGTCCTGGTCGCCACCCTGCCTTACGACGATGGCGCGCAGCCGGAGACCGTTGCCCGAGCCGGCCTTCTCGATGAGCAGGCGGGCGACCAGGCGGCCGATGCGGCCGAAGCCGTAGAGGACGACGTCGCGGCCCTCGCGGCGCTCGATCTTGTCGGCGCCGGTGGCACCGGCGACGGCCTCGGCGGTGAACTCCTCGACGGAGAGCCCGCGTTCGTCGCTGCGGTGGGTCGCGGCGAGCATGCCGATGTCGATCTGCGAGGGGCCCAGGTCGAGCGCGGTGAGCGTCCGCAGGTAGGGGAGGGTCTCGACGACGGAGAGCTCCTCGCCGGCGATCTGGCGGGCGAACCGGTGGGTCTTGAGGATGCTGACCACCGACTTGTTGACCAGGGAGCGGCTGTGCAGCAGGACCGTGACGTCCCGCTCGCGGTGCAGCTTCCCGATCATCGGGATCATCGACTCCGCGATCTCCTCGCGGGTCTTCCAGTTGGTGAACGAGTCCTCGTTGACAGGCACAGAATTCTCTTTCGAGCTAGGCGGCGCTCATATGCTAACCCGCTGTTCATCTGCCCGTTCAGCAGGGGTGCCGCCCGGCCCGTAGCAGGCCCGGAACGCCGAGAAGGGCCCTGCCGACGCGCGTCGGCAGGGCCCTTCTCCGGCTGTACTGGTGTCGCTTCTACACGGTCTCCGACACGTCCTGGGCCGCGCCGCTGCCCAGCAGGGCCGACGCGTTCTCCAGCGGAGTGAGGACGTGCACCGGCACGGCCTCGGGCAATCCGTGGCAGGTGAAGCCGAGCCGGGTCATGGCCCGGATGACCTCGCCGCTGTTGAAGTCACGGGGGTCCTGCCGGGTGATGACCTGCCCCACCTGCTTGACGGGGTAGCGGCGCCGCCCGATGGTCACGGACTCACCCGTGACCAGTTCGGGCTTGATGCCCTTCATCGTCTCCAGGACACCCATCTTGGTGAGGTCGAAGGGATACCGGGCGATGACACAGCGCATGTTGCCTCACAGAGAGAAGGAGGATCGGGGGCCGAACGGGCGCCCGAAGGCGCCGAGTTGGTCCTCAGGCCGCAGAGCCGAAGGACGAGCGTCGCTGCCCCCGGCTGCTGCTGCCGCCGGCACTGCCGCTGCTGCCGCCACGCCGAGCCGCACCACCGGCGGACCGGCCCTCGCCGGCCCCGGCCGGACGGCCACGACGGCCCCGGGACGACGAGGAGGACGGGCTACGGCGGGTGCGCTCGCGCTCCACGACCGGGGCCTGGATGACGACCGGCACGCCGGACGGGGCCTGGGCGCCCGTGATCCGGGTCAGCTCCTCCTCGCCGGAGCGCACCGCGGTGACCTCCGCGGTGACGCCGGCCATGGTCATCAGCCGGGTGAAGTCACGGCGCTGGTCGGGGGTGACCAGCGTGACGACACTGCCGGACTCGCCCGCACGGGCCGTACGGCCGCCGCGGTGCAGGTAGTCCTTGGGGTCGGTGGGCGGGTCGACGTTGACGACCAGGTCGAGGTTGTCGACGTGGATGCCGCGCGCCGCGACGTTGGTCGCCACCAGCGCCGTCACATGCCCGTCCTTGAACTGGGCGAGGGTGCGGGTGCGCTGCGGCTGGGACTTGCCGCCGTGCAGACCGGCCGCGCGGACGCCGTTGTTCAGCAGGTGCTTCACCAGCCGGTCCACCGCGTGCTTGGTGTCCAGGAACATGATGACCCGGCCCTCGCGCGCCGCGATCTCGGTGGTCGCGCGCTGCTTGTCCGTGCCGTGCACGTGCAGGACGTGGTGCTCCATCGTCGTGACCGCGCCCGCGGAGGGGTCGACGGAGTGGACGACGGGGTCGGTCAGGTAGCGGCGGACCAGGAGGTCCACGTTGCGGTCCAGGGTGGCCGAGAACAGCATCCGCTGGCCGCCCGTCTGCACCTGGTCGAGCAGTGCGGTGACCTGCGGCATGAAGCCCATGTCGGCCATCTGGTCGGCCTCGTCGAGGACGGTGATGGTCACGCTGTCCAGGCGGCAGTCGCCGCGCTCGATGAGGTCCTTGAGGCGTCCCGGAGTCGCGACCACGACCTCCGCACCGCCACGCAGCGCCCCGGCCTGACGGCCGATCGACATACCGCCGACGACGGTGGTCATCCGCACGCTGACGGCGCGGGCGTACGGGGTGAGCGCGTCGGTGACCTGCTGGGCCAGCTCGCGGGTGGGAACGAGCACGAGGGCGAGCGGCGCACGCGGCTCGGCTCGGCGGCCCGCCGTACGGGCCAGCATCGCGAGGCCGAAGGCGAGGGTCTTGCCGGAGCCGGTGCGGCCGCGGCCGAGCACGTCACGGCCGGCGAGGGAGTTGGGGAGCGTCGTCGCCTGGATCGGGAACGGGACGGTGACGCCTTCGTGGCCGAGCGCGGCCAACAGCTTTGCCGGCATGTCGAGTTCGGCGAACGCGTCCACGGCGGGAAGGCCGGGGGTCACCGTCTTCGGCAGGGCGAACTCGCCCTGCAGGGCGACCGGACGGCCACCGCCGCCGCCCTTGGAGCGGCGCGGCGCGCTGGAGCGGTTGCCGGACGGAGCTGCCGAGCGGTAGCCGCCGCCGCTCTTTGCGGATTCCGGATTTCCATTACGCTTTCGCGAGAAGCGGTCATTCGTACGTGCGCGGTTCAAAATGTGGAACCTTCCTTGATATGGCACGTATCAAGGAATTCCCGCGGTGAATGAACGGCGCAGAGAATCGCAAGAACGAGCCGGTGGCTTCGGCGGAATATCGCCGAAAGCGTGGAAAATGCAGCGAGCTGGGGCCCGCACCCCAAGGTGCGGGCCCCAGCTGCGAAGTAAACGTCGTCGTTACGCAGGAACGATGTTCTCGGCCGTCGGGCCCTTCTGGCCCTGCGCGATGTCGAAGGTCACCTTCTGACCCTCCTGCAGCTCGCGGAAGCCCTGGGCGGCGATGTTCGAGTAGTGGGCGAAGACGTCAGCGCCGCCACCGTCCTGCTCGATGAAGCCGAAACCCTTTTCCGCGTTGAACCACTTCACGGTGCCACTGGCCATTTTGTTCTCCTTCGGGGCGGTCAGCGGAGCCCGCAGTGTGCGGACTCCGTGTCGCCGTGATGATCACCCCGCCGGAAAGAAACCGGACACACAAAAAAATGCTCCACCGTCCCGGAGGGCGGTGTGGGCATCTGAAGGGTTTGGCAACCACAACTGCAACTGAGATCAATAGTAGCACGGCGCGATCGGCCGTGTGCGGACGTTAATTTCATTTCTCATGTCGCCGACGTAGATATTGGGTTTCGTGCCGGACTACGCCAGCGCGTCGATCCAGTCACGGACGACCTTGGCCGTCGTCGCGGCGTCCTCCTCCAGCACGCTGAGATGCGTGCCGGCGGTGTCCGCCGTGTCCCGTACGCCCGGCCAGGACGAACGCCACTCCCGCGGCATGTCCGCCAGTGGCTCGGAGGCGCGCACCAACAGGGTGGGCACGTTGATGGGCTCAGGCTGCCAGCCCCGGAACATCCGGGTGTACGCACCCAGCGACAGCAGCGTCAGATCGTCCACCATCGTGTCGAAGCTCTCGCCGACCATCAGCGGAATCCGCGCGGGCAGGGACAACAGCCACGGCTCGGCCTCCCGGTCCGGGGTGACGTGGTACGAGTCGATCAGCACGAGCCCGGCCGGGGGAGCGCCGAGGTCCGCCAGCCGGGTGGCGAGCGCGTGGGCGGCCGTACCGCCCATGGAGTGACCGACCAACACGTAGCGCCGGTCGCCGAGTTGATGCCGTACGGCCGTGGCGTGCGCCTCCGTGAGCGACTCCAGGTCCCGGGCCACCGCGTCACCGTCGTCGATCCCGGAGTGCCGTACCTCGAAGACGTCCCGCTCGCCCTCGAAACAAGGGGCGAGTCCCGCGTACCAGGGGCGGCCCAGGTTGCTGGCGAAGCCGGGAACACAGACGAGGGCGGGACCCCGGGTACCGGCGGCCAGCCGCAGCGGCGGCAGCGCGTGCCGGGCGGACTCCCCGGGCCCGAAGACGGGCGCGCCGATGGACGCGGTCACCAGGAGATGCATGGCCGATACGACGTCACCGGTCTCGCAGACCTTCCTGTACAGGGCGGGCAGCGACTGCCCGGCGCCGCGCCCGCGCCCACCGGCCCGGACCGGCGACGGGACGGTCGCGGCGGAGACCTCGTCGGACAGGCCGCCGCGCAGCTCGCCGTACAGATGCTCGGCGAGCTGTTCCGTGTCCGGCCAGTCGTAGGCCACGGTGATCGCGAGGGGTGTCCCGGTCAGCAGGCTCAACCGGTTGCAGAGCATGACCCGCATCAAGGAGTCGAGGCCCAGTTCCGAGAAGTTCCGGTCGACCGCGTCGGCGTCCGTGTGCCCGAGCACACCGGCGACCTCGGTACGGATCAGCGCCCGCAGCGCGGGCAGCCGCTCGGGCGTGGGCAGCGCCGCGAGACGGTCCCGCCAGGACCCGGTGGCACCGTCCGCCGGGATGGCGGAGGAGGCCGACCGCCGCTCCGCGCGCAACAGCCCGCGCAGCGGTGGCGGAACGACCGTCCCGGCCGGGATGGCCTTCGGCGAGCGGTCCAACGGCAGGGGCGCGAGGACCGGTTCACCGCTGCCGAGCGCGGCGTCGAAGAGCACGAACGCCTGCTCGGGGGAGACCGCGCGCACCGGCCCGCCGTGAACCCGGCCGCTGCGCGCCGCCATCCCTTCCTCGTCCGCCCACGCGCCCCAGGCCAACGACAGCGCGGGCAGACCGAGTTCAGCTCGATGGCGAGCGAGCGCGTCCAGGAAGGAGTTCGCCGCCGCGTAGTTGGCCTGACCGGGATTGCCCAGCAGTCCGGCAGCAGAAGAGAACAACACGAACTGCGCCAGGGGCAGTTCCTTCGTCAACTCGTGCAACTGCCAAGCGGCCTCGGCCTTCGGCCGCATCACGGCCGCCAGCCGCTCAGGAGTCATCGAGGCCAGCACGCCGTCATCCAGGACCCCGGCCGCGTGTACTACGGCGGTCAGGTCGGGCCCGAACGTGCCGACCACGGAGGCGAGTTGGTCCCGCTCGCCGATGTCGCAGGCCACCAAGTCCACCTGCGCGCACGCCTGTTGGAGAGCGTCCCGCAACTCCGATGCGCCCGGCGCATGTTCACCACGCCGACTGAGGAGCACGAGCCGCCGAACTCCATGCCGGTCGACCAAGTGCCGGGCCAGCATCGCCCCCAGGGACCCGGTGCCACCGGTGATGAGAACAGTGCCCTCGCCGAGGGAGCCGTCGGTCGTCGGACCGGGTGCGGTCGCCAGCCGGGGAACGCTCAACATGCCGTCCCGGACGGCGATTTGGGGCTCACCGGTGGCGAGGGCGGCGGACACCTGTCGTAGCGACTCGGGGCGTCCGTCGACATCCACGAGGGTGAGACGTCCGGGGTACTCGGACTGTGCGGTCCGCAGGAGGCCCCAGACCGTGGCGGCGGGCAGGTCCGGGGAGGCCTCGGAGGCACCGCGCGTGACCACGGCCAGTCGTCCGGAACCGGTGAGATGTGTTTGCAGCAACTCCATTGCTCGCACGGTCAGTTCGTGCGCTGCGGCAACCGGGTCCGCGCTCGCGCTGTCGGGAGAGGACAAGGACGCCACGACCAACTCCGGCGTTTCCTCGGACCAGGACGACTCGTCGTCGGCGGAGGCGAGGAACGCGGCCAGGTTCAGGTCGTCCGTCTCCGACATCGCTACGGCGGGTACCTCACCGGCGGTCGGAACGCCCGTCCAGCGCAGCCGGTACAGCTCTCCGGCCGGGGTGGGACCCATCTCCGGTGCCGGTCGGGTCGTCATCGACTCCAGGCGGGCGACAGGCGCGCCCGTGGGGGTGGCGAGGTCGAGGGTGATCGAGTCCGGGCCGGTCGTCGTCATACGGACGCGCAGGGCCGTCGCGCCCGTGGCGTGCAGCGTCAACCCCCGCCAGGCGAACGGCAGTCGGGGCGTGCCGGTCGGGGGTTCGGCGAGCAGTCCGGGGTGCAGGGCGGCGTCCAGCAGGGCAGGGTGGAGCATGTGGTGCCTGGCATCCGCGACCGGCAACGGGCCTACCTCGGCGAACAGTTCCTCGCCCCGCCGCCACAACGACGTGACGCCTTGGAATGCCGGACCGTACGCCAGCCCGCCCGAGGCCGCCCGCTCGTAGGCGCCGGCGAGATCCACCCGCGTTGTACCAGCCGGCGGCCACGGCGTGAGGGAGCGCGTGCCGTCCAGGACGTTGGGGACGGCTGGGCCGAGCCGACCGGTCGCGTGCTGTGTCCAGGCGCCGAGTGCGCCGGATTCCTCGGGTCGCGCGTACACGTCCGCGCTGCGGCGCCCGGAGTCGTCCGGCTCACCCAGGACCACTTGGAGTTGGACGCCCTCGTCGTCGTCCTCGGGGAGGAACAGCGGGTTCAGCAGGGCGAGTTCCTCCAGTACGGCGAGACCGCAGAGGTCGCCCGCGTGCAGCACGAGATCGGCGAACGCGGCGCCGGGCACGAGAGTGTGCCCGCCCACGACGTGATCGCGCAGCCACGGCTGGGCCGCGCCGGACAACTTGCCCGTGCACAGCAGGCGTTCGGTGCCTGGCACCGTGACTGTCTGTGTGAGCAGCGGGTGCCCTGAACCGGCGCTCGCGTCGGCGCCGGTGTCGGGCAGCCAGTAGCGCTGCCGCTGGAAGGGATAGGTCGGCAGGCCGTCGACCCGTCGGGCGCCGCTGTCCGCGTACACCCGGTGCCAGTCCAACCGCGCACCATGGACGTGGAGTTGGCCGAGCGCGTCGAGCACCGTCCGTGGCTCGGCGCCGTCCCGGCGGGCCGCGGGGACGAAGAGGGGTTCCTCGCCCGTCCCGGCCAGGTTCGCCGCGGCCTGGGCGGTGAGCTGGGCGTCCGGGCCGATCTCGGCGAACGCGGTCACCCGTCCGTCGTGCGCCAGCCAATGCACGGCGTCCCCGAACCGCACTGCCTCACGGGCATGCCGTACCCAGTACGCGGCCGACCGCAGCTCGTCCCCGGTGGCCGGCAGCCCGGTCAGGCCCGACATCACCGGGAGGGTGGGGGAGTCGTACGTCAACTCGCCTGCCACACGCCCGAATTCGGTGAGCATCGGCTCCATGAGAGGGGAGTGGAAGGCGTGGCTGACCCGTAGCCGGACGGTACGACGGCCGCGTACCGCGAAGTGCTCCGCGAGCGCGAGGACCGGTTCCTCCGCGCCGGAGACGACGACCGCGCGGGGGCCGTTCACGGCCGCGATCGCGACCCCGTCGGACAGCTCGGAGGTCACCTCCGCCTCGGTCGCGTCGAGCGCCACCATGGCACCGCCTTCCGGCAGCTCCCGCATCAACCTCCCGCGTGCAGCGACCAGTTCGACAGCGTCCGGCTCGGACAGCACACCCGCGCAGTGGGCCGCCGCCAACTCGCCGACCGAGTGTCCGGCCAGGAACTCCGGACGCACGCCCCAAGATTCGAGCAGCCGGAAGACGGACACCTCGAAAGTGAACAGGGCGGCCTGCGCGAAGTCCGTGCGGTTCAACAGCGCGCCCGCGTCGGTGTCCCAGAGGACCGAGCGCAGCGGACGTTCCAGGTGGGCGTCGAAGCGCGCGCACAGGGCGTCGAAGGTGGCCGCGAACGCTGGGAAGGTTGCATACAACTCCCTTCCCATGCCCGTCCGCTGGGCTCCCTGACCAGTGAAGAGCAGGGCCAGGCGGGCGGCGGAGTCGGTGGTCTGTGGCGGGGCGGATTCCGCCAGGGCATCGAGGGCGGCCAGTGCCGCCGTTCGGTCGTCGGCGGTGACGGTGGCTCGGTGGGGGAGCGCGGCTCGGGCGGTGGCGAGGGTGAACGCCACGTCCGGCAAGGGGAGTTCGGGGTGCTCGCGCAGGAAGTCGGCGGTGCGTGAAGCCTGTTCGCGCAGGGCTGCCGGGCTCGCGGCGGAGAGCAGCAGTGGGGGTGTCACGGGGCGGCGAAGGGGCGGTTCGTCGACTACGGCCGCCTCGGGCTCCTCCAGGATCACGTGCGCGTTGGTCCCGCCGATACCGAACGCCGACACCGCCGCGCGTCGCGGGCGGCCGGGCTCGGGGAGCCACTCCTCGTCCTGGGACAGGAGTCGTACGGTGCCGGACGACCAGTCCACGTGGGGCGACGGTTCGTCGGCGTGGAGGGTGCGGGGGAGTCGGTCGTGGCGCATGGCCAGGACGGTCTTGATGACGCCGCCGACACCGGCGGCTGCCTGGGTGTGGCCGAGGTTGGACTTCAACGAGCCCAGCCACAGTGGGCGTTGGGCGGTGCGATCCTGGCCGTAGGTCGCGAGAAGTGCGTGAGCCTCGATCGGGTCGCCGAGTGCGGTGCCCGTGCCGTGGGCCTCCACGGTGTCGATGTCGGCCGGGGTCAGTCCCGCGTCGGCCAGCGCCGAGCGGATCACCCGTTGCTGGGCAGGGCCGTTGGGCGCGGTGAGCCCGTTGGACGCGCCGTCGGAGTTCACGGCCGAGCCGCGCAGCACTGCCAGTACGGGATGGCCGTTGCGTCGTGCGTCGGAGAGCCGTTCCAGCAGGACCAGGCCGACACCCTCGCCCCAGGCGGTGCCGTCGGCCGCCGCCGAGAAGGGCTTGCAGCGGCCGTCCGGAGCCAGCCCGCGCAGTCTGCTGAACGCGATGTACGGGCCGGGCGAGGCCATCATCGTGACCCCGCCGGCGACGGCGAGTGAGCACTCCCCGTCGCGCAGGGACCGTACCGCCGCGTGCATCGCGACCAGCGACGACGAGCACGCGGTGTCCACCGTCACGGCGGGCCCGCGCAGCCCCAGCGTGTAGGCGATACGGCCGGAGGCCACACTGCCCGCCGAACCTAGGGCGAGATGCGCCTCCAACTCGTGCCCGCCGCGGTGCAGTAGACGGCTCGCGTAGGTGGCGTGCATGACGCCGACGAAGACACCGGTGTCGCTGTCGCGCAGACCGGTGGGGGCCATGCCCGCCCGCTCCAGCAACTCCCAGCCGGTCTCCAGGAGCAGTCGCTGCTGGGGGTCGGTGGCGAGGGCCTCGCGGGGCGACATGCTGAAGAAAGCCGCGTCGAAGTCGGCCGCCCTGTCCAGGAATCCGCCCCGGCGCGTGACGGACTTGCCGAGGCGGTCGGGGTCCGGGTCGTAGAGGTCGGCCACGTTCCAGCCGCGGTCGGCGGGGAAGTCGGAGGTCGCGTCGGTGCCGTCGGCTACCAACTGCCATAGATCCTCCGGGGATTCGACTCCGCCCGGATAGCGGCAGGCCATGGCCACGATGGCGATCGGTTCCCCGGGTTCGGCGTTGTAGCTGTCTCCGGTTGTACGAGCGGGGCGGTCGCCGTGCAGCGCGTCGCGCACCAGGGTCGCCACGGCGGCGGGCGTGGGGTGGTCGAACACCAGCGTCGCGGGCAGCGCGAGCCCGGTCGCCGTGCCGAGCCGGTCGCGCAGCAGGACAGCGCCGAGCGAGGTCAATCCCTGTTCGTTGAAGGGCAGTTCAGAGTCCAGTTCGCGCACGGGTATGTCGAGAGTCCGTGCCGTCACTTCGAGAACCAGGTCGAGTACGGCGTCGGACGCGGCCGCGAGCCGCTCGCGCAGCGCGGCCGAGGCGGTCGTACGTTCCGCCGCGAGGCGCTCCGGCAGTTGCTCGGCGAGCACGGCCCGGGCGATCTTGCCCGTCGCGGTACGGGGGAGGGACGCGGTCGGATAGATCTCGTCCGGGACCTTGAACCCGGAGAGCCGCTCTCGGCAGGCGGCGAGGGCCAGTGCCGTGTCGACCCCGTCCGGGCCGGGCACGACGAACGCCACTGGCACCTCGCCCAGCACGTCGTGCCGCCTGCCGACCACGGCGGCGTCGGCGATGTCGGGGCGGGCCAGCAATACCCGCTCCACTTCGGAGGGGTTGATGTTCACACCGCCCCGGATGATCAACTCCTTGAGCCGGCCGGTGACATGGAGCTGACCGTTCGCGTCGCGCCGACCGAGATCCCCGGTGCGGTACCAGCCGTCGGTGAACGCCTCGGCGGTCGCGTCCGGGCGGTTGTGGTAGCCGGTCATCACCCCGGGACCGTGCACCCAGATCTCACCCTCGTCTCCTTCGCCGGCCTCGGCACCGGTGGACGGATCGGTGATCCGGACGTCCAGTACCAGCAGCGGGAAACCACGCGAGGGATCGTCGCGGGGGCCGTCGAGCCGCTCGATCGCGATCTTCCCGCAGGTCTCCGTGGAGCCGTACCCGTCCAACAGGGGTGCGAGCAGGGTCAGTTCGACCTCGGCTCGCAACTCGGGGGAGCAGGGCGCGCCTCCGCTGACACACACGCGCAGGGAGGGTGGCACCGGACGCGCGGTCTCCCGTAGCGACTCCAGCAGGAGGCGGTAGGTCGCGGGCACGCCGCCCAGGATCGTGAACTGCTCAGCGGTGAGCGCCTCGGCGAGGTTCGCGCCCGGCGCGAGGACGCGCGCGGTCGCACCGACCGAGAGGACGCCCAACAGGCACACGGAGTGGCCGAGGGCGTGGAACATCGGCAACGGCCAGAGCAGTAGGTCCTGTTGCCTCAGTCCGAACGCCGGTACATAGGCCTCCGTCACCGACCACAGTCCCGAACGCTGGGTGGAGACAACGCCCTTGCTCTGCCCGGTGGTGCCCGAGGTGTAGTGGATCCAGGCCGGTTCGTCGAGATCGAGGTCGTCACGGGGTGCCGTACCCGAATCCGTACCGGCGAGGCTCTCGAAGGCGATCGTGCCCTCGGGCGGGTCGTCCTGTCCGACAACGATCACCCGTTGTACGGAGGCGAGTTGGGTGGGCGGTTCCTCGCTCACCATGGCCACGGCGCCGCTGTCGTCGAGGAAGTACGCCAACTCCTCTTCCGACGCACCGGGGTTGAGCAGCACGCCGATCGCGTCGGCGCGCAGCACACCGAGCCAGGTCTCCACCAGCTCCACCCGGTTGCCCAGATGGATCGCGACCCGGTCCCCACGCCGAATTCCGAGCCGCACCAGATGTCCCGCCACTCGGCCGGTGCGCTGCTCCAACTCCCGGTAGGTGACGGCACGTCGGTCGTCCCGGTATGCGGTCTTCTCGCCGATCCGAGTCGCGTGCTCCCGCAGGATGTCCGGCAGTGTACGCACCGACTCGCCCCCGTAAATTACCATTCCCGCCCTTTCGTTCCCCCACCGCGAGCGGTCACCGTACGACAGTCGCCGTCGGACGGCGGCATAGGGCACGCTCTACGGCATGGTGATGTGCGATTACTTCTCGGCCGCGAGTGACGAGGCTGCCGTCGGCGTCCTCGACGGGCCGGGCGGGCCCGATCCGTCGGTGTTCGACGTGCTGTCCCTCAAGGGCATCGACCCGGTGGTCGTGATGGCGCGGCTCGAAGGCATCCTCACCGACTGCACCTACGACGAGGCGCCCGCCCGCCCCCGCTCCGGGCAACTGCTCTCGGACCCCGAGGCCGAGGCAGCCGTCGTCATCAGCGTCTCCGACACCCTCCGGGACGCCCTGGCCACGGCGTCCGATAAGCGACTGGAACTGGCGGCAGGGCCGTTCGCGGCTGTCGAAGAACTGAGATTCACGCCCACCAAGACGGCGGAACTGCTCCATCGGTTGTCCGGCCTGGCCAGGAGAGCATCAGCGGAGAACCGGCGGCTGTACTGCTGGTGGGCCCTGTGACAACCACAACTCGGCAGTCAGGAGCGGCCCTTGACCACCCCCGGTGACCCGTCGACACCCGAGCCGCTCGGTCCGTCATCTCTGGCCTGGCGGTACTTCAGCGACTGGCGGGGCATGCTGATCGGCCTCTGGGCCGGGTCGATGCAGAACATGCACCCCGCCCTCGGCGCCGGAGTCGAGGAACACTCAGAGTTCTTCGAGGAGCGCTGGGAACGCCTGCTCCGCTCGCTCTACCCGATCGCCGGAGTGATCTACGACGGCCCGGACGCGGCCCGTACCGCACGCGAGGTCCGCGACTATCACGCCGGTATCAAGGGGGTTGACAGCCAGGGGCGCCGCTATCACGCCCTCGACCCGGACACCTTCTTCTGGGCGCACGCGACCTTCGTCATGGTCCCGGTGCTGCTGTGCCAGTACTTCGGCCGGCCGCTGACGGAGGAACAGAAGGAGCGGTTCTACGCCGAGAGCCTTCAGTGGTACCGGCTCTACGGGGTCAGCGACCGGCCCGCTCCCGCCAACTGGGCAGGATTCACCGCCTACTTCGAGCGGATGTGCGCCGACACCCTGGAGGACAACTGGGCGGCACGTGCCGTGCTCGACATCCGCCGCATAGGCAAGCCGCCTTTTGTGAAGTGGCTGCCGGACGTGGTGTGGCGGATGATCCGGGGGCCGCTGACCCGGCCTTTCGTGTGGCTCACCGTCGGGATGTATCCGTCCGCGGTGCGCGCCAAGTTGGGCTATCGCTGGTCGCGTCGGAGCGCGGTCGGGCTCTGGCTGGTGGGCCGTACCGTCGCGCTCGGCTGGCATCTCGTGCCGTTCGAGCGGCGCTACCACCCGCGGGCCCGGGCCGCTTGGCGGCGGGCGCGCGGTCTCGCCGTAGGACCGGTCGAGACGCCGCGACGGAATCTGCCGCCGGTGGAGCGCAGGGGTGACGGCAAGCACTACGCGCCCGATGTGTAGCCGTCGACGAGTGGTTGTCCTCGCGGCGGGGCTCAGCCCAGGACGTCGGGTTCTTCCTCCACGACGAGGTCGGCCAGGAGGTTGAAGTTGTGGCGGGCCATGTTGGCGTTGCTGAACTGCCGGTGGGCCAGGGTGACTTCCTCCTCGGTCATGACGCGGGGCTTGCCGGCGGCGTCGGCGAGGAGCTGCATCTGGCAGGCGCGGTCCATGGTGATGAACCACCACGCGGCCTCCTCGACGGACCGCCCGACCGTCAGCAGGCCGTGGTGGCGGAGGATCGCGGCCCGCCGGTCGCCGAGCCGGACGGCGATCCGCTCGCCCTCGGTCCGCTCCAGCACCAGGCCCTTGTACTCGTCGAACAGCACGTGGTCGTCGTAGAAGGCGCAGGACTCCTGAACGATCGGGTCCAGGAGCTTGTCGAGTGAGGCGAAGGCCCTGCCGTGGATGGTGTGGGCGTGCGCCACGGCCACGACGTCCGGGCGGGCCTGGTGGATGGAGGAGTGGATCCAGAAGGCGGCCTTGTTGGTCCGGCGCTCGCCCTCGACGACCCGGCCCTCCTCGTCGATGAGGAGCAGGTCGCTGACGCGGATCTTGGAGAAGTGCACCGCGTACGGGTTGACCCAGAACCGGTCGGGGAACTCGGGGTCCCGCGCGGTGATGTGTCCGGCGATGCCCTCGTCGAAGCCGTAGCGGGCGAAGATCCGGAACGCCGCCGCCAACTGCCGCTTGCGATGGGCGCGTTCGGCCTCGATGGTCTCGCGACTCTCCGCCAGGCGAGGAATGTCCAGTTCCTCGGTGTTCTCGAAGTCGATGTCGTTGCTGCCGGTGGTGAGGGACATCGGTACGTCCTTTCCGGGGCGCGGCGAATTTCTTTCAGGCTGCAACCATCTTCCGGTCTGTGTCAACCTCATAGGCAAGAAATATTGCCTCATGGGTACTGGCGGCCAACCCCTTCAGTCACCTCTGCGCCACGCGCCCAGCACCATGAGCGTCTTCGTGCCGATCACGGCGCCGGTGCGCCGGAGGCGGTCGATGACGTCTCTCAGGTGCTGCACGTTGGTCACCCGGACGCGGACCAGGGCGTCGGGGTCACCCGCGACGGTGAAGACCTCCAGGGCTTCCGGGACGCTGGTGGCGGCCATCGTGATCGCCTCGACCTTGACGTCGCCGGCGAACCGCAGCTCGACGAACGCCTCGAAGCCGGAGCCCAGCTTGCCGTGGTCGAGGGTGACCGTGTAGCCGGCGATGACTCCGACCCGCTCCAGCCGGTCGACCCGGCGTTTGACCGCCGACGGCGAGAGGCTGACCCGTTCCGCGATCTCCGTCATCGTCCGGCGGCCGTCCTCGACCAGCAGCTCCAGAATCGCGCGGTCGACGCTGTCGATGAGTGCCGTGTCGGTCATGTGGGCCTCCTCTTCTTCTTCGTGGCGCTCGTTCTGTGCGGGCGAACTTGGTCTCGCTCGACTTTTTTGCATCACATGCAAGATACCCGCAACTTAATTGCCATCGCCTGTGTCCCGCCGGTCCACTGACAACGCCTGCAACTGGTCGGCGACCGCCGTTCGAGGGCGTGAGGAAGGGACCCAGCGGTGAAGGTTGAGCGCGAACTACCGTCCGGCGAAGCCCGGGAGCTGTTGGAGCTGACGGTCGACATCGCGGACAAGGAACTCGCCCCGCGCGCAGCGGAGTTCGAGGAAGAGGGCCGCTTTCCTCGTGAGGTGTTCGGCGTCCTGGGCGAGGCGGGGCTGCTGACCCTTCCGTTCGGCGAGGACGTCGGGGGAGGGGGCCAGCCCTACGCCGTCTACCTGCAAGTACTCGAAGAGCTGGCCGCCCGGTGGGCCGCTGTCGCCGTCGGTGTCAGCGTCCACACGCTGTCGTGCCACCCCGTCTCGGCCTTCGGCTCCGCGGCACAGCGGCAAACGCTGCTGCCGTGGCAGCTGAGCGGCGCCGCACTCGGTGCCTACTGCCTGTCGGAGGAGCACGCGGGTTCCGACCCCAGCGCCATTCGGGCCGGCGCGACACGTGACGGCGAGGCGTGGGTGGCCCGTGGCACCAAGGCCTGGGTCACGCATGGCGGTGAGGCCGACTTCTACACCGCCTTCCTGCGTACGTCCGCGGACCCGCGCAACGGCATCTCCTGCTTCCACGTGGACGCCCGCTCGCCCGGCCTGAGCGCGGGTGCTCCGGAGCGCAAGATGGGGCTGCGGAGTTCGACCACCACGGTGATGCACTTCGACGATGTGCAGATCCCCGGCGACCGGCTGATCGGCGAGCCCGGCCAGGGGCTGAAGATCGCGCTGTCCGCACTCGACGCCGGCCGGCTCGGCATCGCCGCGGTCGCGGTCGGGATCGCGCAGGCGGCGCTCAATCACGCGGTCGACTACGCCCGTGAGCGACAGACGTTCGGCCGTCGCATCATCGAGCACCAGGGCGTCGGGTTCCTGCTCGCCGACATGGCCGCGCGCACCGAGGCGGCCCGCGCCACCTACCTGGTCGCCGCCCGACGCAAAGATGTCGGCCAGACGTTCAGCCGCCAGGCCAGCATCGCCAAACTCATCGCGACGGACACCGCCATGGCCGTGACCACCGACGCCGTGCAGGTCCTCGGCGGTGCCGGATACGTCCGTGAGCACCCCGTGGAGCGCTATATGCGCGAGGCGAAGATCACGCAGATCTTCGAGGGTACCAACCAGATCCAGCGCATGGTCATCGGCCGCCATCTCGCCGACTCCTGAACTCGGCCTCGTTTCCTACGACTTGCACCTTTCCTGGGCTTTGCAGGTTTCCGACGACTTGAAGGAAGGCGGGCACCGTGACATCTCGCGATGCTGTTGCCGTCATAGCGGGAGGCGGCTCGGGGCTGGGGCGGGCGACCGCACACCGGCTGCACCGACAGGGCCGCACCGTCGTGCTGTTGGACCTCCCGAACAGCCAAGGGGAGGCCGCGGCCGCCGCGTTGGGGGAGCGCGCCCACTTCGTCGCGGCGGACGTGACCGATCCGGACCAGGTGCGGCAGGCCTTCGCCCACGCGGCAGAGCACGGGCCGGTGCGCGCCGCGGTCAACTGCGCCGGAATCGCGACGCCCGGCCGCATCCTGGGCAAGCGGGGAGTGCTGCCCGCCGAGGACTTCCGGCGCGTGGTCGAGATCAATCTGCTCGGCACCTTCCACGTGCTCGCCGCCGCTGCCGCCGTCATGGCCGACAACGCCCCGGACAACGGGGATCGGGGCGTCATCGTCTGCACCGCGTCCATCGCCGCCTACGACGGCCAGATCGGCCAGGCCGCGTACGCCGCGAGCAAGGGCGGGGTGGTCTCGCTGACCCTCTCCGCGGCCCGGGACCTCGCAGACTCGGCCATCCGCGTGGTCACGGTCGCGCCGGGGCTGTTCGACACCCCGCTCCTGTCGGGCCTGCCGGAGAAGGCACGGACCCAATTGGGCGCCGCCGTACCGCATCCGTCCCGTCTTGGCTCCCCGGACGAGTACGCCGCGCTGGTCACCCACATCCTCGACAACCCGATGCTCAACGGCGAGGTCATCCGCCTCGACGGCGCCCTGCGCATGGCCCCGCGCTGAACCCCCGTACCGACAAGGCCCGTTGACCCGCTCTCCTCGTCGAGAGCGTAGCCCGGAAAGAGAGCACGCATGGCACACGCCGTACAAGACCCGCCGTCGGAAACGTCACTGGCCGATCCGCCCATCCAACTACTCGACCCAGCAGGGAACTTGGGTACGGACTGCCGGCTGCCCCTCGACCCGGCGACCGTCGACCTCCCCGCCCTCTACCGTGACATGACACTCGTCCGCCGCCTGGACACGGAGGCCATCGCCCTTCAGCGGCAAGGGGAGTTGGGCCTGTGGCCGTCGCTTCGCGGCCAGGAGGCGGCACAGGTCGGAGCCGCGTACGCGCTGTACGACCGGGACATGGTCTTCCCCACCTACCGCGAGCACGGCGTGGCGTGGTGCCGCGGCCTCGACCCAGTGTCGCTCCTCGGACTCTTCCGGGGGACCACGCTGGGCGGTTGGGACCCCTACGAACACCACTTCAACCTGTACACGCTGGTCATCGGCGCACAGACCCTGCACGCGGTCGGCTACGCGATGGGCCTGTACCGGGACGGCAGCACCGGCTCGGGCGACCCCGAGCGCGACACGGCCGTGCTGGCGTTCCTCGGCGACGGCGCGCTGAGCGAGGGCGAGACGAACGAGGCGTTCATCTGGGCCGCCGCCCAGAACCTGCCGGTGGTCTTCTTCTGCCAGAACAACCAGTGGGCCATCTCCGCCCCCTACAGCGTGCAGAGCCGGATCCCCGCGGCCCAACGCGCCGCCGGATACGGCTTTCCGGGCATACGCGTCGACGGCAACGACGTACTGGCCTGCCTCGCCGCGACGCGCCAGGCGCTGGACCGGGCGCGAACCGGCGGTGGCCCGACGCTGATCGAGGCGGTCACCTACCGCGTCAACGCCCATACGACGGCCGACGACGCGACGCGTTACCGGGCCGCCGAGGAGACCGAGGACTGGACCGCCCGGGACCCTCTGGAGCGGCTGCGCGCCCATCTCCAGTCGACGGGCGCCGTGACCGACGAGTACTTCACCGACCTCGAAGCGCGCGAGCGGGACCTGGCCGAACAACTGCGCGCCGACTGCCGCGCGTTGGCCGACCCCGACGCGTCCTCTCCCTTCGAGCACACCTACGCGCGGATGCCCGCCGATCTGCGCCAACAGCTGCGCCAGCACATGGAGTTCGTCCCCACCGGCCCGCAGGACGGAGAGCGGACATGACCGTTTCCATGGTCAAGGCCCTCAACGACGGCCTGCGCCAAGCCCTTTCCGACGATCCCCACGTCCTGCTCATGGGCGAGGACATCGGCCGGCTCGGCGGTGTGTTCCGCGTGACGGACGGACTGCGCAAGGAGTTCGGGGACCTGAGAGTCGTCGACACCCCGCTGGGCGAGGCAGGCATCGTCGGAGCGGCGATCGGCCTCGCGATGCGCGGCTACCGGCCGGTCTGCGAGATCCAGTTCGACGGCTTCGTCTACCCGGCCGTGAACCAGATCATCACCCAGCTCGCCAAACTCCGGCACCGCTCGGCGGGCCGCATCTCCCTGCCCGTCGTGATCCGCATCCCGTACGGCGGTGGCATCGGCTCGATCGAGCACCACTCGGAGTCACCGGAGACGTACTTCGCCCACACGGCCGGGCTGAAGGTGGTCACCTGCGCCACCCCGAACGACGCGTTCCACATGATCCGGCAGGCCGTGGCCGAGGACGACCCCGTGGTGTTCCTCGAACCCAAGCGGCACTACTGGACCAAGGGAGAGGTCGACCCGGCCTCGGCGCTCCCGCTGGAGCAGGCCGTCGTCCGCCGCGCGGGAACGGACGTGACGCTGATCGCCTACGGCCCGACCGTGCCGGTCGCCCTGGAGGCGGCCGACGTCGCGGCGGAGGAGGGCCGCAGCGTGGAGGTCGTAGATCTGCGCAGCCTGTCTCCGTGGGACGTCACGACCGTCCGCGCGTCCGTGCACCGCACCGGCCGAGCCGTCGTCGTCCATGAGGCCGCCTTCTCGCACGGGTTCGGCGCCGAGGTCGCCGCGCGGTTGCAGGACGAGGAGTTCCACTTCCTCGAAGCACCCGTCGTACGGGTCACGGGATACGACACCCCCTACCCGCCCAGCCGGCTGGAGTCGGACTGGCTGCCCGGTGTCGACCGGGTCCTCAACGCCATTGACCGCAGCCTGAGTTACTAGGAGGGGCGCCGTCATGACGAGCCCGCAGCAGTTCTTGCTCCCCGACGTCGGCGAGGGTCTGACGGAGGCGGAGATCCTCGCCTGGTCGGTCCGGCCCGGTGATGTCGTCGAGGTCAACCAGATCATCGTCGAGGTGGAGACGGCCAAGGCCGCTGTCGAACTTCCCTCGCCCTACGCCGGCGTGGTCAGCGCCCTCCACGCGGAGGTGGGCGACCTGCTTCCGGTCGGCAGGCCGCTCATCACGATCGACACCGACACACCGGGCGAGGCGGCGGGCGGAGCGCCGGACGCCGGGGCGGTGCGGCTGCCGGACGCGGAACAGGCCGCACTGCTGGTCGGCTACGGTCCACAGGGCACCGGCGCCGGTCGCCGCAGGAGGCGCCCCGCCCCCGCCCCCGCACAGCCGCAACGTGCGGACAGCGTTGAGGTCGGCGCGCCGGAGCCTGCCGCAGCTCGGCCGGCGGCGAAACCGCCGGTGCGCAAACTCGCCAAGGATCTCGGGGTCGACCTGACGACCGTCGCGCCCACTGGACCCGGGAACACCATCACCCGCGAAGACGTCCACGAGGCCGCCCGAGGCGCGACCCCGCAGACCGCTCCCGCGCCGGACGCCTCTCGGAATACCGAAACCCGCATACCGGTCAGGGGAGTTCGCAGGCACACGGCCGCCGCCATGGTCGCCTCCGCCTTCACCGCGCCGCACGTCACCGAGTTCATCACCGTCGACGTCACCGCCACCATGCGTCTTCGTGAACTCGTCGCGGGGCGCCGGGAGTTCCGCGATCTGCGGGTCACTCCGCTGCTGTTCTTCGCCCGGGCCTTTCTGGTCGCGCTGGCCAAGACCTCTGAGGCGAACAGCAGTTGGGACGAGGCGGCGCAGGAGATCGTCCTGAAGCACTACGTCAATCTCGGTGTGGCGGCGGCGACCGATCGCGGTCTGGTCGTGCCGAACATCAAGGGCGCGGACCGGATGTCGTTGCACGAGCTGGCCCAGGCGCTGGCGGACCTTACAGCGACCGCCCGAGCCGGCCGCACCTCCCCTCAGGACATGACCGGCGGCACCGTCACGCTGACCAACGTGGGGGTGTTCGGCGTCGACACCGGTACGCCGATCCTCAACCCGGGGGAGGCCGCGATCCTCGCCGTCGGAGCTGTCCGCCGTATGCCCTGGGTCGTCCAGGACGACGACGGAAACGAACGCATCGAGCCTCGCTGGGGCACCCAGCTGGCGCTCTCCTTCGACCACCGGCTCATGGACGGCAGGCAGGGTTCCGAGCTGCTGGCCAATACCGCGCAGATCCTTCAGGAACCGGGGCTGGCGATGCTGTGACGACTGCCGTACCGATCGACCTGTTGGCCTAAGAGGCAACTTATTTTGCCCATGAGGTTGACGTGGGTAGGGCAGGACCGTGACTCTGTGGGAAGACCGAGGGGTTCTGGAATCTCATGAGGAGCGGGCCATGGCTACGTTCGTACTCGTACACGGTTCATGGGGCGGTGGCTGGGTGTGGGACCGGTTGCGCCCCTTGCTGGAGAGCGCCGGCCACACGGTTCTCACGCCCACGCTGACCGGCCTCGCCGAGCGGCGCGAACTCTCCGCGCCGGACGTCGGCCTGAGCGTGCACGCGCGGGAGATCGCCGAACTCCTCGAATCCGAAGGGGTGGTGGACGCGATCCTCGTAGGGCACAGCTACGGCGGGATGGTGGTCACGGGAGCGGCCGCGCTCGCCCCCGACCGGGTCGGGCAGGTGGTGTACGCGGACGCGTTCGCCCCCGTGACCGGTGAGTCGGCGTTCACGATGCTGCCGTGGCTGGAGAAGGCGTTCTCCGAGTCGCCGGGGCCCGCCGAGTGGGAGGTGGCGGCGCTCGACCCCGGGCTGCTCGGGGCGGACGACGAGGGGGCGGCCTGGCTTTCGAGCAGGCTGACACCGATGCCGCGCTTCACCCACGAGGAGCCGCTCGGTCCCGGGAGCGAGGACGCGCTGGCGAGCAGGGCGGTCACCTACATCTACTGCGCGGATCAGGCCCTCTTCACCGATATCGCCGCCTCGGCGGAGAAACGGGGATTCCGGGTCGTGGCACTGCGCGATGTCACCCATGTCGGGCTGCTGACGAGCCCGCACATCCTTGAACGCGAGCTGCTGAACCTCGTGTAGAGGGAGACCGTTCGATGTACCTATCAGGCCCGCTCTCTTGCCTCAGAGGCATGTTAGTGTGCGGGAATGCCGATCGAGGACACTGATCTCTGGGTTGCCCAACGCCTCAAGGACATGCGGGGCGAGCGCGGCATCACCCTGACGACACTGGCCGAACAGACCGGCATTTCCTCGGCGCATCTCTCGCGCCTGGAGAAGGGTGTACGCAAGCCGTCCATCGGCAGCCTGCTCCAGATCGCCCGCGTCTACGGCGTATCCATCAGCGAGTTGGTGCAGGAACCCGATCAGGACGACTTCCATCTGGTGCGTGCCGACGCGGCGATGACGCGTGACGGGCAGGACGGCCGGTACACCGTACTGAGCGGGCCGCGGGAAACCATGTCCGTCATCCGGCTCGAATTGACAGCCGGCAAGAACACCAAGACCGCGCGGCACGTCGGCGAAGAATGGCTGCATGTGCTGTCAGGGGCGATCACACTCGATATCTCGGGAGTCTCGCTTCAGCTCGACACCGGGGATTCGGTGCACTTCGATTCGTCGAAGGAGCATCGCCTCACCAACAAGGACGATGCCGTCGCGACCGTCCTGATCGCATCAACAGCGGCAACTGTTCCGATGCGGCACCCCATTCCGGCCTCGTCACGTCGCAACTCGGCGGACTCGCGCTGAGAATCGCGTGAACGCGCAGGGTGCACATCGGTGATTCCAGGAAAATGAGGAAGGCTCCCGATGTCGTCACCCGTCGCACTGAATCCTGCCGAACTCCCGCCCCTCACCGGCGTGATCTCCCACGGCCTGGCCATTCCTGACCTCGGTCTCCTTTACACGTCCGGGCAGGTCGCCTGGGATGCCAAGGGGGAACTCGTCGGTCGAGACGACCTGGCGGCGCAGTTCACCAAGGCCTACGAGAACATCGACGCGGTGCTGGCCGCCGGCGGTTCGAGCCGTAGCAAAATCATCAAGGAGACGATCCATCTCGTCGGGTACGACACCGACAACGCGGAGCAGTTGATCGGGCTCATCGCCGGCTCCCGGGGAGAAGGGCAGACACCGCCCGCGAGTACGTGCGTGGGTGTGGAGACGCTCTTCGCGGAGGGCTTTCTGGTCGAGATCGAGGTGGTCGCGACCTTGTGAGTCCCAGCTTCTGCCAGTGGGTGGTGGCCCCGGTAGCATCGATCGGTGACCAAGACACCAGGCGCTGCCCCGACCAAGGTCGGCATCACACTCGACCGTGTGGTCGAGGCCGCATTCGTGGTCCTGCAACGGGACGGCATCGCCAAACTGTCCGCCCGGGCGATCGCGGCCGAACTCAACGTCCGGATGAACACGGTCATGTGGCACATCCGGACCAAGGACCGACTGCTCGGCCTGATGGCGGAATCCATCCTGGGCGAGGTCGACCTGGAGAACCTGCACGGCGACTGGCGCGGGCAAGTGGCCGAACTGCTAGGGCGGTTGAGGCAGGCGATGCTCGGACACCGGGACGGCGCCCTGCTCGTCGCCGGGACCTTTCCCGTCGAACCGAACACGTTGGCCTTTTCCGAGCGGATGGTGACGGTCCTCTTCGAGGGCTGCCCCACCCGCAAGTCGGCCGCGTGGACGTCGTGGAGCCTCTTCTATTTCACGCTCGGGCTTGTTCAGGAAGAACAGGCGACACCGGCCGCGTTCCACGATCGACTCCGAGAAACGGTGGACGAGCAGCATTTCCCGGGCCTCCACTCGGTGCTGGAGGACTACGTCTCCATCGACTACAGCGAGCGCTTCGACTTCGGAATCGAGCAGATCCTCCAGTCGGCCCCGACGACCAAACCGCGCCCCCGGGCAGGGAGTTGACGGTGCGTCAGGGCGTCGTAGCGCTCGCTGTACTCTGATCGAGGATGTGCCGTCGCGTCTTGGGGTCAGAACGCGTTTTTGGCGACCTCGTCCCAATTCCGCCACTCGTCGAGCCGCGCCTGGTACTCCTTGCTGATCCTTTCCAGTGGGCCTTGACCGAAGAAGATCCGGAGGGGCGGCTGTTCCGCGTCGACCACGGTGAGAATCGCCGCTCGCGTCGCGGTCGGGTCGCCGCGCCGGGAGGAGATCCCCGACATGGCCGCGCGGAAATCGTCGTAGGCCGGAAGGTGCTCGGTCTGCACCGCGGAGGGTCCCGCCCATTCGGTGGCGTAGCCGGCCGGTTCGACCAGGGTGACCTTGATGCCGAAGGCCTTCACCTCGGCGGCGAGGCTCGCGGTGAAGCCTTCCAGGGCGAACTTGGAGGCGTGGTAGATGCCGAGTCCGGGCAGTGAGGTGAGGCCACCGATGGACGACACCTGGATGATGTGGCCGGAGCCGCGGGCGCGGAGGTGGGGGAGCACCGCCTGGGTGACCCAGAGCGCGCCGAACACGTTGATCTCGATCTGGTCGCGGGCCTGCCGCTCGGACACTTCCTCGACCATGCCGAACAGGCCGTAGCCCGCGTTGTTGATGACGACGTCGAGCTCGCCGAACGTGTCGACCGCCCGCTGCACGGCCTCGAACGCGGCCGTCCGGTCGGCGACGTCGACGCGCAGCGGCAGCACGGCGTCGCCGTACTTCTCGACCAGGTCGTCGAAGGCGGCTGCGGAACGGCTGGTCGCGGCGACCCTGTCGCCTCGTTCGAGCGCGGCTTCCGCCCATTCCCGGCCGAATCCCTTCGAGGCTCCGGTGATGAACCACGTCTTCGCCATGATCTTCCTCCTGGAGTGCATGCTCTTGTTCAGTGACCAACACGACAAGTGAACTTGGTCAGTGACCAAGATGTCAACTCCAGGCGGATCCCTTGTGCGGTGACCAAGCGGTGCGATATGGTCTTGGTCGGTGACCAAGGTTAATTTGGGTGCGAAAGGATCATTTCGAGCAATGAACGCGACTGAGCGCCATCGGGATTTCTTCCACGGCATGTTCACGTGGATATCCGGTCTGAGCGACGCCGGGAATCGCGCCCTCGACGAGATTCACCGATTCTGGGCGGCCGACGCGCGCATCATCACCTGCGGTCACGTCAGGGCGGCCGGCATCGAGGAGCTGCGGAAGCACTTCGGGATCTATCCCCGGCAATACGAAGAGGTGGAGATCCGGGAGCCGTACTACACGTACCTGGAGTCGGGGGACGAAGTCGTCATCGAGTACGACATCCTGATCCGCGGGCGAGATCGTGAAGGTGCCGCGGGCGATGGGGACGCCGGGCGGCAGGAATTCCGGGTGATCGCGATCTTCTCCATCACCGACGGCAGGATCTCGGAAATGCGTCAGGTCTCCGGCGTCAGGGCGGGAGACGCCTGACCGCCGCCGCGGCCCATGCCCAACGCGCCCTGATCCGTGCCCCGTTGCGGGGGAGGCGCGGATCAGGGCGTCGGATCGGAGCGGTGACTCAGGACTTCACGGGCTTGCCGCGGCCCCACGCCCACGCCAGGCGGTCGGCGCCGGACTGGTTCGTGGTGACCAGCCAGGGGCGGGCCGCGTCGCCGATGAGCTTCTGGATCGAGTACGTGTCGTCGGTGCGCAGGCCGGGCCAGTACACCGAGCCCATGCCGAGCTTGCGGAACGTGTCGGTGTCGGCCTGGATGAAGTTGACCGAGTTGTCGGCGGGCGTCGGCACGTTGTAGTTCAGGCCCGTGGTCATCGGGGCGCCGAACTCGTCGGCCACGGTGCGGTTCGCGCAGTCGCCGAGGCGCACCTTGAGGTCGCTCACCCACTGGTCGTAGGTCGCGTAGTCCTTCCAGAAGCCGTAGTGGTGCAACGAGAGGTACGTGCCCTTCAGGCGCGGGTCGGCGCAGACCGTGGTGACGTGGTCGTTGTAGCCGGCGCCGCTCACGAAGACGCGGTTGCGCGGCACCTTGGAGTAGGTGTCCAGCCACTTGGCGGCGAGGTCGGCCCACTCGGCGTCGGTGTAGCCGTGCGGCTCGTTCATCGGCTCGAAGTACACCCGCTGGTTGTGCTGGTACGTCTTGACCACGGTGTTCCACATGGGCCAGTACGTGGCGGGGTCGTCGATGAAGCCGTCCTTGTTGGCGCCCGTCCCCTCCCAGTACGAGACGATGACCTTGAAGCCCTGCGCCGTCGCCGCGTCGATGACCCCGCGGTAGGACTTCCAGTAACTCCCGTTCACCGTGTACGGGTTGATGGGCAGCCGCACCGTGTTGGCACCGAGGTTGGCGCGGAACGCCGCGATCACCCGGGTCGCCTTGGCGTACGTCTGGGCGTAGGTGTCGGTGAGCGACAGGCCGGACAGGACGACCGGGTCGTCGGCGTAATTGTCGCGCGGGTCGGCCCAGTTGACGCCCTTGAACTGGGACGTGTTCGTGCTCGGCGCGGCGGAGGCGGGGCTGCCGGCCAGCGTGGTGCCGGTGACCGCGGCGATCGCGACGGCCACGAAGGTGGCCCGCAGACGGGTTCTGGCGGGGATGGTGCGCATCGACTTGCCCTTTCAGGAATGGCGACTCCGCGCATGACGAGGCCTGCGCGCGGCTGAGCGGCCGTCGGAACAGTTACCGGGCGGGACGGATGACGTCGGCTCGTCGTCCCAAGTCCCGGTGGGCTCGGTGGTGTTGAGGGAGCACGGGCACGGTGGGCCCTGCTTGCCGGGAGCCTCCAGTTCTCCCTCCTCCACCGGCCGCGACGCGGTGTTTACGTAAACATCCTGCGGCGGAACCGTAGGCCGAATCCCCCGGCCGAGCTGGTCCGTTGAGATGTTTACGCAAACATGGCGGCGCCGGAATCGTGGCATCCGGCACCGCCGTCGTCAAGGTTTCCCGCACGTAACGTCGTCGGCATCCCGCGCCGGGGCTACGGCTTGATGCCCACCCCGGTCCACAGGCTGACCTTGGCGTCCGTGGGCGCCTCGTCCTCGGACCACTCCTCGGTCACCGGGTCGGGACGCCAGCGCCAGCCGACGGCGATGCCCGGGTCGAGCAGGTCGAGCCCGGTGAAGAAACGCGCGACCTCGTCCCGGCTGCGGACCTTCACCGGTGTCCCGGCCTCCTCGTAGATCGCGACGACCTTCGCCCAGGGCCCGGGGTCGAAGTCCGGAGTGACGTGGCTGATGGCCAGGGCGCTGCCCGACGGCAGGACCGACAGCAGCCGGTCCACGAGCCCGTACGGGTCCTGGTCGTCGGTGACGAAGTGCAGCAGCGCGTTCAAGGACAGCGCGATCGGCTTGTCGAAGTCGAGTATCTCGGCCACTTCGGGCGAGTTGAGGAGCGTCTCGGGGTCGTTGACGTCCGCCTGTACGTACGCCGTGCGGCCCTGCCGGGTGCTGCGCATCAGGCGCTCGGCGTACTTCAGGACCAGGGGGTCGTTGTCGGCGTAGACCACCCGGGCCTCGGGCACCACGGACTGGGCGACCTGGTGCAGGTTCGGCTCGGTGGGGATGCCCGTGCCGATGTCGAGCCACTGGCGGATGCCGTGCTCCCGGGCCAGGACACGGGTCGCGCGGTGCATGAACCCGCGGTTCTCCCGGGCGGCGACGAAGACGCCGGTGAAGACGTTCGAGACCGCCTCGGCCGCCTGCTTGTCGACCTCGAAGTGGTCCTTCCCGCCCAGGTAGTAGTCGTACATGCGGGCGGAGTGCGGCCTGCTGGTGTCGATGTCCCGCGCGGCGTGGGCGTTGGTCATGCTCTCCCTCTCAAGTGGTGTGCATCGGCGTCTCGGGCAGATCGCAGCCGGGCCGGCTCCCCATCGCCCATGCTCTTGTTCAGCTGGCCATCAAGTGGTCGGCCAGGCCCCGCTTGACCCCGTCGACGAACGCGGCCATCTCCTGAGGCGTGTAGATCAGCGCGGGACCCGCGGGATCGGTCGACTGGCGCAACGCTACGCGCCCGTCGGCCAGTTGCTTCGTCTCCACGCACTGACCTCCGTTGGGACCGCTCCAGGGGCATTCCCAGCCCTGCTCGCCGAGGTTCGACGCGGGCATCCCGTTGTAGACCTTGCCGTCCGTGGTGGTCATGAGTACTCCTTGCGCATGCGGTTCAAGAGCGCCTTGCTGTCCGCGGACGAGGTCAGCAGCGACATCCTGTTGTGCGCCTCCAGATGGGCCACGACATCGGATCGTTGGTCCAGATACATGGAGGCGGAGAGGATCTCGCTGTAGACGACGTCGGGCAGCTCCGGTTCCTGGAACCGGAAATAGGTGAAGGGTGCGCACGCCCCGACGTGGGCACCCGCCGAGAACGGGACGATGTCGACACTGACGTGGTCCAGTTCCGAGACCTCGAGGAGCCGGTCTATCTGGTCCCGCATGACCGCGGGACCGCCCACCACCCGGTGGAGCACGGCTTCTTCCAGCACCGCCCAGAGCGTGGGCGAGTCCGGCCTCTCCAGCAGACTCTGGCGGCGCAGACGTAACTGCACCCGCCGTTCAAGGTCTTCGTCGTTGTCGTTCGGGAAGCCGCCGCTCAGCACGCCTCGCGCGTAGTCGTACGTCTGGAGGAGTCCCGTGACGTAGTGCGGCTCATAGGTACGCAGGGTCTTGGCGCCGGTCTCCAGGCTCACATAGGCGGTGAACCAGCCCGGGAGCACATCGCGGTAGGCGTGCCACCAGCCGGGCTCGTTGGCCCGCTCCGCGAGAGCGACGAACTCGTCGATCTCCTGGCGGTCTGCGCCGTAGGTCTCCAGCAGTTTTTCGACGTAGAGCGGTTTGAGGCCGACCTCGGCCTTCTCCAGACGGCGGATGGTCAGGGAGGTCACCCGCAGGGCCTTGGCGGCGTTCTCCAGCGACACGTTCGCACCCTGTCGCCGCTCCTGCAGCCGCCGGCCGAGGATCATGCGGAGAACAGTGGGTGCACCCGCGCCGGTGCTCGACCGAGCTTCGCTCACGCCCAACCTCCTGAGGGACTGTCACCGGCATTAGTCTGACAGCGACTTGCTGATGTCGCCAGACAGAAACCGACGTTCTGAAATTATCAGGGAGTCGGTTGCAGCTTGAACTGAGCTATGGGCATAGTTACTTGTGTGAGCGACCTGGGCCTCTCGTTGGAACACCCCGTCCACGGAAGGTCTGTTGCTGATGCTGTGCGTCTCCCGCCTGCGCCCGCCCCCGATGGAAGGCGAACCACCGTGTCCCCCCACACGACTCCCTCCCCGCAGCTCTTAGACGTCGTCAGCCCGGACCTGGCGCACTGGCTGGAACTTCCCGCGCACCGCTCCGGTGTCCGGACCGCCCGGCACGCCATGGGCGCGCAACTGGACAAGTGGCGCCTGCCCGAAGGTGTGCGCGACGACGCGGTCCTGCTCATCTCCGAGCTGGCCACCAACGGCGTGTGCCACACACCCAGCGCGCGACTCCTGTGCGGTGTCGGGCTCGTCACCGACCGTAGTCTGCGCATCGAGGTCCACGACCACGACTACACGGGCAGTGATCTTTCCCGCTGCGAGCCGCGCGTCGACGACGAGAGCGGGCGCGGCCTGTTCATCGTGCAGGCCATCGCGGACACCTGGGGGGTCGACAGATCCGCGCTCACCGGTGGAAAAGCCGTGTGGGCCACACTGTCCACCGGCTACTGACGCCGGACACCCGGAGGGGGCGAGGACGCCCGCGGCCTGTTCAGGTGGTCGCGGGCGTCAACTCGGCCAGCAGCAGCGTCCGGTCGTCCGCCCCGGGCATCGCGGACGGGGCGCGCAGCAGCCGTTCGCACAGTGAGGGGAACGCCTCCGGTCCGTCGGCCGGCGTGGGCTCGGCGGCGGCCGTGTCGAGAGCCCGGGCCAGACCGGCGATCTCCTGGTCGATGTCCGCGTGCCGCGACTCGACCAGCCCGTCGCTGTACAGCAGGAGCAGGGCCGGTTCGTCGATGGTCAGCACCGTGGCCTCGTAGTTGCCCGTGCCGAGCCCCAACGGCAGCCCCGCACTGGCCAGCGTGACCGGTACGGCCGGTCCGTGCGGGCCGCGCAGCAGCGGCGGCGGGTGACCGGCGCCGACCAGGGTGCAGGTGTGCGCCCGGGCGTCCCACTCGGCGTAGATGCACGTCGCGAAGGACGCGCCCGGGGTGTCGTACGCCAACTCGTCGAGCCTGCGCAGGAGTTCGGGCGGTTCCATGTCGAGCCGGGCCAGCGTGCGCACGGCCGTACGCAGCTGGATCATGGCCACGGCCGACTCGGGGCCGTGGCCCATCGCGTCGCCGACGACCAGACCGACCCGGCCACCGGGGCGGGGCAGCACGTCGAACCAGTCGCCGCCGATGATGTTGCCCTGGCCGGCCGGGAGATAGCCGTGCGCGATGCGGCAGCCGTGGAACGCCTGCGCCGGGTCCGGGAGGAGGCTGTTGCGGATGGCGAGCGCGGTGCGCCGCTCGCGCTCGTAGCGGCGCGCGTTGTCCAGGGCCACGCTGGCCCGGGCCGCCAGCGACTCCACGGCCACGGCCTCGCCGGGCAGGAACGGGTCCCGTTCCGGGCCGCGTGTGCAGGCGATGAACCCGACGGTGGCGCCCCGCAGTTGGAGCGGGACGACGAGGAAGGACGCCGTCCCCAACAGATCGTCTATGCGCTGCGCGTCGCCGCCCGCGGAGGCCAACAGCCGCTCCGAGGTGTGCTTGTCCACTCCGTCGAGGACCTGCGAGTGACCGCTGGCGAGGGCGCGTGCGTACGGGGTCTCGCGCGGGAAGACGACCACCTCGCCGACCGGCAGCACACCGTCCCAGCTCTCGGGCGCCTCCGTGCCCACCCGCACCGCGAGCCGGCGCGCCTCTATCTGCGGCGGATCCACCGCGGGATACGCGTTCTCCTCCAGCACCCACCGCTCCAGCAGATACACCGACGCCGCGTCGCAGAACCCGGGCGTCAGCGCGTGCACGACATGGCTGCCGGTCAGCCGCAGGTCGAGCTCCGAGCCGATCACGTCCGCGGCGGGAGCGAAGACCTGCCTGCGGCGTGGGGGCCCGGCAGAGGGTGCGTCACCTATGTGACTGCGCGGTTCGTTCCGCAGGGTCGTGCCTTTCCGGGTGGGGACCGGCCGCGTGGCGTGGGGGGACAAGCGGTCTGCCGTGCTTTCGTCGGCAACTATATGATGACGCGTCAAGGAACCTGGGGCGAAAGGGAGTTGTGGTGCCGGAGAGCGCAGGTCTGCCGCAGGGGATCGATCCTCGCAAGGCGAGTGTCGCCCGAATGTACGACGCGATGCTGGGCGGTGAACACAATTTCGCCATAGACCGCGAGGCGTTGGCGGCGTTCACCGCGATCGACCCCCAGGTGCGCACCCTGGCCCGCGCCAACCGCGACTTCCTCGGCCGGGCCGTGCGCTTCCTGGTCGCCTCCGGCGTACGGCAGTTCATCGACCTCGGCTCGGGCATCCCCACCCAGGGCAACGTCCACGAGGTCGCGCAGGCCGCCAGCCCTGGAGCCCGCGTGGTCTACGTGGACAACGACCCGGTGGCCGTCGCCCACAGCACCTCCCTCCTCGCCGACAACCCGGACGCGGACATCGTCGACGGCGACATCCGCAGACCGGCCGACGTCCTGTCCTCCCCGCAGGTACGGAAGTTGATCGACTTCGAGCAGCCCGTCGCCGTCCTGATGATCACGATCCTGCACTTCGTCACACCCGCCGAGAACCCGACCGGCATCGTCGCCGCCTTCCGCGACGAACTGCCCGACGGCAGCTGGCTGGCCATGAGCCACGCCACCAACGAGGACCGCCCGGACACGGCCGCCGCCGTGGGCAAGTTGTACAGCTCCAGGGCCACTTCGCCCGTAACGGCCCGCTCCTACGACGAGATCCTCGGCCTGTTCGATGGCTTCGACCTTGTCGAGCCCGGCCTGACCTATGTCCCCCTGTGGCGCCCGGACCCGACGGACGAGATCCCCGAAAACCCGTCGGAGTACTGGGTCTACGCGGGCGTCGGCGCCAAGAACGCGTAGACCGCGGGTACTTCGGTGGGTACGTCGGTACGGAAAACGAGGTGCCCGCCCCGGATTTGGCCGGATGAGGGGGAGTGGGTCGCGAAAACCGGGGCAGGGGGCTCTTGTCGGCAGTTCCTTCGGACGAATGGGGTGGGCGTTATGGCAGCCGTGACGGCAGCGGAGGCACCGGCCACGGCAGGGCGGCGGACGACGGCCCGAGAGGCGCTCCCGATGATGGGGGGCACTCTTCCGCTGATCGCGGAGCCGTCGAAGGTGAGCCCGAAGGACGCGCGGGAGCTGTCACGCCAGTTCTTCGACCGGCTGACCTCGCTGGAGGAGGGCACCCACGAGTTCCAGTACGTGCGCAACACCCTGATCGAGATGAACCTCTCCCTCGTGCGCTACGCGGCCGCGCGCTTCCGCAGCCGCAGCAACAACGAGATGGAGGACATCGTCCAGGTCGGCACGATCGGACTCATCAAGGCGATCGACCGGTTCGAGCTCTCGCGCCAGGTGGAGTTCACGTCGTTCGCCGTCCCCTACATCGTCGGCGAGATCAAGCGCTTCTTCCGCGACACCAGTTGGGCCGTCCACGTGCCGCGCCGGCTCCAGGAAGCCCGCGTCGAGCTGGCCAAGGCGACCGAGGAACTGCGGTCCCGCCTCGGCCGTACGCCGACCACGCGTGAGCTGTCCGAGCTGATGTGCCTCACCGAGGAAGAGGTCATCGAGGCCCGCAAGGCGTCCAACGGCTACACCTCCTCCTCGCTCGACGCCGCGCTCAGCTCCGACGCGGGCGCCGAGGGCGAGACCGTGCTGGCCGACGTCATCGGCTCGGACGACCCGGGCCTCGAACTGGTCGACGACCTCAGCTCCCTGGCCCCCCTCATCGCCCAACTCGACGACCGTGAGCGGAAGATCATCCACATGCGCTACGTCGAGGAGCGCACCCAGGCCGAGATCGGCGAGGAACTCGGCGTCTCCCAGATGCACGTGTCCCGGCTCATCAGCCGGATGCTCCGGCGGCTGCGCGCGGGGCTGCTCGACCCCGCGGTCGCCTGACGGACGATCCGGCCCAACAATCCGGGCTGTTGGGTGATGTCACCCTCCCCGGATGTCCGTTCTGCGGCACTCTCGTACTGTGGCCGGGCAGGCACCTCAGGTGCCTGCCCGGCCGTCGCGGGGTTGCCGGAAGGGGGAGTTGTGGCGTGGCGGAGTGAGGAGTTCGGGGAGTCCCACGAGGGCATCGTGGGGGCGGTCCTCGCCGACGGCAGTGAACCGAAGTCCGTGTATCTGGATGTGGGCAGCGGCAGTTGTGGCTTCGAGACGCGTGAGTGGTGGGCCTACAACGGCTGGATGGGCCGGCTCAAGGCAGCCGGCTGGCGGGCGTCCTGCGCGTGCGGGTGGCGCGGGGAGAGCCATCCCATCGACTGGGACCAGGTGGAGGACCACGACCTGGACGACCTGGACACCTCCGACGCGTACGACGAGTGGTGGGAACACATCCACGCCGTCGAACGCCGGACGGTTCCGTTGCCGGAGGAACTCTCCGAGCTGATGGAGCAGTTGGAGGGACGGCTCGACGCGCTCTCGGACACGGCACCGGTCGCCGCGCTGAAGGCGGTGGCCATCCTGGAACGCCTGGCGGCCCGGGTCGGCAAGGAAGCGGCGTACGGGGCGCAGGCCGACGATGTGCCGGGCGAGGCGCTCGGCAAGGCGCTCGGACTGAGCGTGGACAACGCCCAGTCCCGCCTTGACCGCTACCTTCGCGCTTACTGACGGACGGACGGCGGGCGGGGCCCGTGTCCTCGGTGCGTGTCTCGGGTCGGGGCGGCAGGGAGGGCGATGGCCGCCGCGACGGCGCGGGGCCGGGGGCGCGTGCCAGACTGGACGCAGCGCTCGCCCCCGCTCCGTAGCTCCCGTACTTCACCGAGGTTGTCCGTGACCAAGCCCCCGGCCCGTGTCCCCCAGCGAAGCAACGCGCGCTCCAACCGGGAACGCATCCTGGCCACGGCCCGCCGGGAACTCGGCCGGAACCCCGACATCACCCTGGAGGAACTCGCGCGCGCCTCCGGCGTCGTACGGCGCACGCTGTTCGGGCACTTCCCCGGCCGGGAGGCGCTGCTGGAGGCGCTGGCCGAGGAGGCGTCGGAGGCCCTGCGGGCAGCACTGCCCGCCGATCCGGCGCCGTCCGGTGCGGGGGTGGAGTCCGCCGAGCGGTCGTACGCGCGCTTCGTGCTGTCGATGTGGACCGTGGGCGACCGCTACCGGCTCCTCCTGGCGCTGGCCCGGCGCGACCTGGGCGTGGAGCGCGTCACCGAGATCCTGTCGCCGGCCCGCGGCGCGGCCACCACCATCCTGGACCGCGGCCAGCGCGACGGCGTCTTCCACACGCAACTGCCGGCCGCCGTGCTGAGCGCCGGACTCGAAGCCATGTCGATCGCCCTGCTCGAAGAGGTCAACTCCGGGGAGCTGGAGGACGACGGGACCCATGCGGCGGTCGCCTCTCTCATCGCGGCCGGTGTGCCGGAGAAGCAGGCGCGGGTCGTGGTGGACGAGGTCGCGCCGACGGAGGACGCGGTCGCGGACGACTGAGCCTCAGGCGTTCCCGTACGACGAGTCGCCCTCCACCGAACTGCCCCGCGAGCCGTCGTCGGACCGGAAGGTGACCGACTCGCCCGACAGGCGGGCGATCAGCCCGCTCTCCGTCGTGGTGACCGAGCGCAGGCGCAGGCCCTGAGGGATGTTGCGGAGCCGGATCGGCCGTTCGAAGACCGTGCCGATCGCCGATCGCCCCACCTCCGGCAGCAGACCGCCCGTGACCTGGAAGTCCTTGAAGGCGATGCGGTTGCCGGACAGCACCGATACGGTCGCCGCCACGGTGACGTCGTCGCCGGTGGGCAGGAGGACGCTCGCGCGGACCTGGTCGGGACGGGTGCCCCGGGAGATCTCCAGCCCGAGGGCGGCCGACAGGTCCGGGTAGGACAGCAGGGCGGTCGCCTCGGCCGAGCGGGCCAGCGCCTCCGAGTCGTCGTCGGACTTCTTCAACTCCTTCAGCCGGAGGGAGAGTTCGCTCACCGGCAGCGGGCCGGTGGTATCGCTCGCCGGTATGTCGTGCGCGGTGATGTCCACGCGCCGCAGGGTGCCGGCGGCCAACTGCGTCAGCATGGGGAAGCCCCGCACGTGGACCTCCGGCGCGGAGGGCGTGTGCATGCCCGCCTGGAACGCCGTGGCCGTACGGGACTCGACCCGTGCCGTCGCGAAGCGGTCGACGGCGAGGGGCACGAGGAGCAGCGCGAGAAGCGCGCCGACGGCGATGACGACCGGGCGCCGGTTCCTCCGGGGCCGGCGGTGCGCATCCCAGGACTCATAGGGCTCGTACATGGGTCTCCTTCAGCGGGAATCAGCGGGGATCAACGGGACGGACGCAGGCGGCGGACCGTGGTGGCCGCGAGGGCGGGTCCGACGCCCATGGCGATCAGGGCCGTCGTGGCGGCGGCCGTGCCGTCGTCGGTCCAGGGGCTGGAGTTGACGCTGTCCAGCAGCGCCAGCACGTGTGCCTCCAGGGCTCTGCCGAGCGGACCCGGCGGGAGGGCGGTGTGGAAGACGCCCTGCCGCTGACCGTGGGCGAGGATTCCGGCGACCGCGTCACGGGCCGGGCCGAGCAGCGCGCCGACCCGGTCGGGGCCGAGGTCGCGGTGGGCGAGGGCGATGAGTGTGCGGTAGCGGTCGCCGACCGACCAGAGGGTGAGGACGAGGCGCGCCAGGGAGGTCACGGGATCCGGCGTCGGCGCCCGGGCGCCGGCACTCGCACGCCGTACCGCCTCCCCGGCGTCCGCCGCGAGGCCCTCGACGAGCGCGGCCCGCCCGGCGAAGTGCTCGTAGATGGTGCGCCGCGCGACGTCGGCCGCCTCAGCGATGGCACCGAGACTGCGGTCGGGGTCGCGGCCCAGTTCGCGCCGGGCCGCTTCCAGGATGCGGGCGCGGGTGGCGTGCGCCTTGGCGCTGCTGCGGCCGGACACGTCGACACCTCCTGGCCGGGCTGATCTGTCTCGGCATAGTTGCACATCAGTGAGCAATAAAATAGCCTGCACATCAGTGAGCAATTAATGCCGTCTAGGAGCTTCAGATGCCGCTCTTCGCCACCACACCCGTCGACAAGATGACCGGGCCGTACACGCGGCGCTGGTCCGCCCTGATCGTGCTCTGTCTGAGCCTGCTGATCGTGGTCATGGCGAACACCTCGCTGATCGTGGCCGCCCCCGACATGACCACGGACCTGGGCCTGAGCAGCAGCGACTTGCAGTGGGTCATCGACGGCTACACCGTCCCGTACGCCGCGCTGATGCTCGTGCTGGGCGCGATCGGCGACAAGTACAGCCGTCGCGGCGCGCTCCTCACCGGGCTGGTGATCTTCGCCGGGGGATCGGTGATGGGGAGCCTGGTCCACGAGACCGGGCTGGTCATCACGGCCCGCGCGGTCATGGGAGTGGGCGCCGCGGTGGTCATGCCGGCCACGCTGTCCCTGCTGGTCGCGATCTTCCCGAAGCGCGAGCGGGCGCGGGCCATCACGGCCTGGACCGCGACCTCGGGCCTCGCCATCGCCGTCGGCCCGCTGGTCGCGGGCTGGCTGCTGGAGGACCACGCCTGGGGCTCCACGTTCCTGATCAACGTCCCCATCGCCCTCGTCGCGGTCGTCGGCGCGCTCGTCCTCGTACCGCCGTCCAAGGCGGACGCGATGGGCCGCATCGACTACGTGGGCGGCCTCCTCTCGATCGTCTCGGTCGGCTCCCTGGTCTACGCGATCATCGAGGGCCCGCACTTCGGCTGGGGCGCGGGTCCGGTCACCGCGGCGGTCGTCGCCGCCGTCGGTCTGCCCGCCTTCGTGGCCTGGGAGTTGCGTCACCCGCACCCCATGCTGGACGTCCGCAAGTTCGCGCAGCGATCCTTCAGCGGCTCGATGACGGCGGTCCTGTTCTTCTTCTTCGGCACCTACGGCGCGATCTACTACGCCACCCAGTTCCTCCAGTTCGTCCTCGGCTACAGCGCGCTGGAGACCGGCGTACGACTGCTGCCGCTGGCCGCTGCCGTCTCACTCGGCGCCGTGGTCACCGGACGCCTCACCCCCAAGCTGGGCATGAAGCCGATGGTGGTGACCGGCATGGCGATCGGCACCGTGGGCGTCTTCCTGCTCACGCTCGTCGACAAGTCGTCCGGCTACGGCGACTTCCTGCCGATGATGATGCTGCTGGGCTTCGCGATCGGGCTCAGCGTCTCCCCGGCCACGGACACGATCATGGGCGCCTTCCCGGAGAACGAACTCGGCGTCGGCGGCGGCGCCAACGACACCGCGCTGGAACTCGGCGGCTCCCTCGGTATCGCCGTCCTCGGCTCGCTGCTCGGTACCACCTACAAGGACAAGCTGACCGACCTGGTGGGCGGCCACCTCCCCGCCGCCGCGCTGGACACCGCCAAGGACTCGGTCGGCGGCGGCCTGGCGGTCGCCCAGCAGATCGCGAAGACGCCCTCCGCCGGACCGCGGCAGGCACAGGCCCTGGTCGACGCCGTGCACGAGGCCTTCGCCCACGGTGTCGCGCAGACCAGCCTGGTCGGCGGGATCATCATGGCCGCCGGCACGCTGATCGTCCTCGCGGTGCTGCCGGGCCGCCGTGGCACGAAGGAGCCCGAGTCGAAGGCGACGGAGACCAGCCGCGAGCAGGAGCACGCCGAGTCCGTCTGAACACCCCGGCACCCACCGCCCGTTGGCAGGCCCGCCCGAGGATCAGGAAGCGAGAGAACATGCCCGCCCCGCATCGCATCGACGTCCACCAGCACCTCCTCCCGCCCGCCTACCGGAAGGTGATGGACCGTCACGAGATGACGGCCGGCGGCTGGCCCACGCCCGCCTGGGACGCGCGGAGCGCGCTCGCGATGATGGACCGCCGGTCCATAGCCACCGGCATCCTCTCGGTCAGCTCACCGGGCACCCACTTCGGCGACGACACCGAGTCCCGCGCGATCACCCGAACCGTCAACGAGTTCAGCGCGGAACTGGCCAAGGACCACCCCGACCGCTTCGGCTTCTTCGCCAGCGTCCCGCTGCCCGACGTGGACGGCGCCCTCGCGGAGACGGCGTACGCACTCGACGAACTGCACGCGGACGGCGTGGTGTTGATGTCCAACATCGACGGCCGCTACCTCGGCGACAAGGAATTCGAGCCGCTCTGGGCCGAGTTGGACGCCCGCGCCGCCGTGGTCTTCGTCCACCCCACCGCACCGCCGCTGCCCATGCTGGAAGGCATGCCCAGCCCGCTGCTGGACTTCCCCTTCGACACCACCCGCACCGCGGTGCACATGACGCTCAACGGCGTGATGAGCCGGCACACCCGGATGAAGGTGATCCTCTCCCACGCGGGCGGCTTCCTGCCGTACGCCGCTTGGCGGTTCACCGCCGGCGCCCAGTTCAACCCCGGCACCACACCCCTCGGCATCCTGACCGACCTCCAGCGCTTCTACTTCGACACCGCGCTCTCCTCCACCCCGGCCGCCCTCCCCTCCCTGCTGGCCTTCGCCGCGCCCGGACACATCCTCTACGGCAGCGACTTCCCCTTCGCCCCCGAGGAGAGCGGCGGACTCCTCGACTCCCTCCTCGACGGCTACGACGGGTTCGAGCCCGGCCAACTCGACGCGATCAACCACGGGAGCGCGAAGGAACTCTTCAGGAACCGGTACGGCCGGGGCGACGCGCAGGCGGCCCGGTGACCGGAGTCGGCCGGGGGTGCACGCCGGTCGGCCGGACCATCGGGGATAAACTGGAACAGTTCCGCCTCGGCGCCCGTTCCCTCGCCCGTTCGGAGAACACCGTTCCCGCACTTAGCGGCGACGGAGTCCCCGACGACTGAATGTCATTGCCCGCTCGCGGGCAACCGTCCAGGGGCTCTCGGTCGGATGCCGTTCCCGCCCAGCTGACGGAGACCGACGGTACTGCCTGTGAACACCCCGGACGCCACCGCCGACCAGCCCACCCCCACCCTCGAACCGGCCGACGAGGCCCCGCATCGCACCCGACGCTGGCTGCGGCCGCTGGTGATCACGGTCCTGCTCGCGCTGTTCACCACCGAACTCGTCCTGGGATGGCCGTCGTTGGCCGCCGCGCTGTCGCAGCTGCGCGCACCCCGGCTGAACTGGTTCGCCGTCGCGCTCGTCGCCGAAGTGGCCGCCATGGGCTGCTACGCGCGCATGCAACGCCGACTGCTGCGCTCGGCCGGGGTGATCGTGCCGATCCAACGGCACATCGCCCTCGCCTATGCGGCCCACTCGCTCAGCGTCACCCTGCCCGGCGGGCCCGCCTTCTCCACGCACTTCAACTACCAGCAGATGCGCCGCTTCGGAGCCACGCCCGCCGTCGCCTCCTGGTGCATCGCGCTGTCCGGCCTGCTCTCCGCGGCGGCCCTGGCCGTCGTCACCGCGATCTCCGCGATCGCCTCCGACGGAAGCCTCCAGTGGCACAGCCTCGTCACCCTCGGCCTGGCCGTGCTGCTGCTCACCGTCGGCATCCGGCGCATCACCCGCCACCCCGAGAAGGTCGAACCGGCCACCCGCGCCGCGCTGGCCAAGGTCAACCGGCTGCGGCACCTTCCCGAGACCCAGGGCCTGGACCGCATCCGCGGCTTCGTCGAGCAGCTCCGCACCGCCCGGCTCGAACCCCGGCACGCCGTCGCCGCCGCCGTCTTCGCCGTACTCAACTGGCTGCTCGACGCGGGCTGTCTGTGGCTGTGCTTCCACGCCATCAGCGACACGCAGATCAGCAGCGCCCAACTGCTGCTCGCCTTCTGCGCGGGCATGGCCGCCGGGACGCTCACGATCATCCCGGGCGGCCTCGGGCTCATCGACAGCGCGCTGATCCTCGGACTGGTCACGGGCGGGGTCGCGACCAGTACCGCGATCGCCACGGTCGTGCTCTACCGGATCATCAGCTTCGGGTTCATCATCGGCGTCGGCTGGATAACGTGGCTGATCATCCGCCGCCACAATCGTCGGGAAGCTACTGGTGAACCCGCTGCCGAACCGGCTGCCTGAACCGGCCGTCCAGCCGTTCGCCCAGCCGCTCGACCCGACGGTCAGGCCCGCGCGCCGCCGTCGACCCGCAGGACCGTGCCGGTCACGAAGGACGCACGGTCGCTGAGCAGCCAGGCCGCCGCCTGGGCGATCTCGTCGGGCTCGGCCGTGCGCCCCAGCGGGGTGTGCGCCGTGATGCGTTCCAGGAGACCGGGGGAGTCCGCTTCCCAGGTCCGGATCATCTCGGTCAGCGTGCCGCCCGGCGCGATGGCGTTGACCCGGATGCCTTCCGGGCCGTAGGTGAGGGCGGCCGACTCGGTGAGGCTGTTGACCGCCCGCTTCATCGCGCCGTAGGCGGGCAGTTCGGGGTTGCCCATCAGGCTGCCGACGGAGGAGTTGTTGACGATGGCGCCCGTTCCCGCGGTAGCCCGGATCGCGGCGACCTGGGCGACCATGGCGAGCCAGACGCCCTTGAGGTTCACGTCGTAGACATGGTCGAAGTCGCTCTCGGGCAACTCGTCCATCGGGCCCGGGCGTTGGATCGTCGCGCCGTTGTTGAAGGCCACGTCGAGCCGGCCGTACAGGTCGACGGTCCGGTCTACGGCCGCGCGCACGCTGGTCGCGTCGGCCAGGTCGCACACCACGTAGTCCGCGGTGCCGCCCGCCTCCCGGATTTCTTCGGTGACCGTCTTCAGTTGGGCCTGCGTGCGGGCCGCGAGCAGCACTCGGGCGCCTTCGCGGGCGAACAGTCGCGCCGCCGCCGCGCCGATGCCGCGTCCCGCGCCGGTGACGAAGGCGACCTTGCCGGACAGCAGGCCGAGGGAGGGAGGAGTGGATGTGTTGGTCATGGCAGCGAGCCTGCGCCCGTCCGTGGGGCTGATCCAGGCACCGGCAGTACCTGGCTGGCCAGCCGACGCGCGTACACACTGGGGGAGTGGACCGACGAGAACTGGCCGACTTCCTGCGCAGCAGGCGTGAGCGGATCACCCCCGCCGAGGTGGGGCTGCCCACGGGACCGCGCCGCCGTACGCCGGGGCTGCGCCGCGAGGAGGCGGCCCAGCTGGCGTTCATCTCCACCGAGTACTACACCCGGCTGGAACAGGCGCGTGGCCCGCATCCGTCGCGCGAGGTACTGGCCGGGCTCGCCCGCGCCCTGCGCCTGACGGACGCCGAGCGCGACCACCTCCACCACCTCGCGGGCGTACCGCCGGGCCCGCCGCCCGGTCCCTCGCGCGAGGTGCGGCAGAGCATCCTGGACCTGTTGCACCGGCTGCCGCAGGCCGCCGCGATCGTGGTCTCCGCGACGCACGAGGTGATCGCCTGGAACGACCTGGCCGCCGCCCTCATGGAGGACTTCTCCGCCGTGCCGTGCCGCGCCGCGACCGCAACCTGGTGCGCCGGGTCTTCCTCGGCCCGCACCCGGAGGGGCGACGGTTGTACGGGGTCTCGGACGCGGACGAGTTCGCGCGCCGCGCGGCCCAGGACCTGCGCGCCACCGCCGCCCGCTACCCCGACGACCCCGAGCTGACCGAGCTGGTGGACGAACTCCTCGCCGGGAGCGAGGAGTTCACCGAGTTGTGGGACTCCCACGACGTGGCCGCCGCGCCCACCTTCTGTAAGACCTTCCAGCACCCGTCGGTCGGCCCGGTGACCGTCAACTGCGATGTCCTCGACATCTCCGACCGGGACCAGCGGGTCGTGATCTACACGGCCACTCCCGGTTCACCGTCCGAGGGGGCGTTGCGGCTGCTGTCGGTCATCGGCACGCAGCGCATGGACATCGCCCCTTGACCCGGGTCAGTCCTCCGCACGCGCGACGAGGTCCAGCGCGATGTCGGTGATCATGTCCTCCTGGCCGCCGACCATCGCCCGCCGCCCGGCCTCGACCAGGATGCTGCGCGTGTCGAGGCCGTAGCGGGCGGCGGCGGTCTCGGCGTGGCGCAGGAAGCTGGAGTACACGCCCGCGTAGCCGAGGCTGAGGGTCTCGCGGTCCACCCGTACCTCGCGATCTTGCAGCGGTCGTACGAGATCGTCGGCCGCGTCCATGAGCGGGAACAGGTCGCAGCCGTGCTTCCAGCCCATCAGGTCGGCGACCGCGACGAACGCCTCCAGCGGACAGTTGCCCGCACCGGCGCCCTGGCCCGCGAGGGAGGCGTCGACGCGGATCGCGCCGCCCTCGACCGCGACGACCGTGTTGGCCACGCCGAGGGCGAGGTTGTGGTGCGCGTGGATGCCCAACTCGGTCTCCGGGGCGAGGACTTCGCGGTACGCGCGGAAGCGGTCCCGGACCCCGTCCATCGTCAACCGGCCCCCGGAGTCGGTGACATAGACGCAGTGGGCGCCGTAGGACTCCATCAGCTTGGCCTGGCGGGCGAGTTCGGCGGGCTCGGCCATGTGGGACATCATCAGGAACCCGGCCACGTCCATGCCCAACTCCCGCGCGGCGGCGATGTGCTGTGCGGAGATGTCGGCCTCGGTGCAGTGCGTGGCGACCCGCACCGAGCGGATGCCCAGCGCGTGGGCCTGCTTCAGGTCGTGGACGGTTCCGATGCCGGGCAGCAACAGGGTGGTGGGGACGGCCTGTTGTACGGCGCCGGTGACGGCCTCGATCCACTCCCAGTCGGTGTGGGCGCCGACGCCGTAGTTGATGCTGGAGCCCGACAGCCCGTCGCCGTGCGCGATCTCGATCGCCGCCACTCCGGCCGCGTCCAGGGCGCCGGCGATCGCGCGGGCCTGGTCGACGGTGTAGCGGTGCCGTACGGCGTGCATGCCGTCCCGCAGGGTGACGTCCTGGACGTAGAGGGACGGGGTCACTTGGCTGCCTCCTTGCGGGCGCGGCCGGCCATGCGTTCCGCGGTGCGCAGCGCGGCCGAGGTCATGATGTCGAGGTTCCCGGCGTAGGCGGGGAGGTAGTGGGCGGCGCCCTCGACCTCCAGGAACACCGACACCTTCAGCAGTTCGCCCGCGCCCGGCGCGAGAGTGCGCAGCGGGTCGTCGGCGGCCACCTTGTCGTACTGGACCTTCTGCTTGAGGCGGTAACCGGGCACGTACGCCTGGACGCGGCCGACCATCTCCTCGACGGACGCGGTGACCGCCTCGGTCGCGCAGTCGGAGACCAGGCAGTGCACGGTGTCCCGCATGATCAGCGGGGGTTCGGCCGGGTTGAGGACGATGATCGCCTTGCCGCGTGCGGCGCCGCCGACCACCTCGATGGCCTGGGAGGTGGTCTCGGTGAACTCGTCGATGTTCGCGCGGGTGCCGGGGCCCGCCGAGCGCGAGGCGATGGACGCGACGATCTCGCCGTAGTGGACCGGCGAGACCGCGCCCACCGCGGCGACGATCGGGATCGTGGCCTGGCCGCCGCACGTGACCATGTTGACGTTCGGGGCGTCGAGATGGGCGTCGCCGTTGACCGGCGGGACGACGTACGGGCCGAGGGCGGCCGGGGTGAGGTCGACGAGGGTGCGGCCCAGCGGCCGCAGGACCTCCTCGTGGTGGCGGTGGGCGCCGGCCGAGGTCGCGTCGAAGACGATGTCGACATCGGCGAACTCGTCCAGGGCGACCAGTCCTTCGACGCCCTCGTGGGTCGTGGCGACCTTGAGGCGGCGGGCACGGGCCAGGCCGTCGGAGTCCGGGTCGATGCCGGCCAGCGCGGCGATCTCCAGGGTCTCGGACAGGCGTAGGACCTTGATCAGGAGGTCGGTGCCTATGTTGCCGGAGCCGATGATGGCGACCTTCGTGGTCACTTTCCGTCCCCTTCCGAAGCTTCGGTGGCTTCCTCGGCGAAGCGGACCCGTACCGAGCCCAGGTCCGAGATGTGGGCCTCGAAGGCGTCGCCCGGCGCGGCCGGGGTCATCGGGCCCAGGGCGCCGGTGAGCACGAGGTCGCCCGCGCGCAGCGGGTCGCCCCGCTCGGCGAGGGCCGAGGCGAGCCAGACGGCGGCGGTGAGGGGGCTGCCGAGACAGTCGCCGCCGGTGCCCTCGGAGACGGTCTCGCCGCCCCGGGCCATGGTCATCGTGACGGTGCGCAGGTCCACGGCGGTCAGCGGTACGGGCGTGGCGCCCAGGACGTACAGACCGCAGGACGCGTTGTCGGCGACGGTGTCGACGAGGGAGATGTCCCAGTTCCGCACCCGGCTGTCGACGATCTCCAGCGCGGGCAGCGCGAAGTCCACCGCGCGCAGCACGTCGACGATCGTGCACTCGCGCTCCGGCAGGTCCCGGCCGAGGACCAGCGCGACCTCCGCCTCCACCTTCGGCTGGAGCAGCCGGCCCAGGGGCACCTCGCCGCCGTCCGGCACCGCCATGTCCGCGAACAGCGCGCCGAAGTCCGGCTGGTCCACGCCGAGTTGGCGCTGTACGGCGGGGGAGGTCAGGCCGATCTTGCGGCCGACGATGCGGCGGCCGGCGTCCACACCGCGCCGGACGTTCAGCTGCTGCACGGCGTAGGCGGTCTCCAGACCGCCGCCGTCGAGCAGGTCGCGTACCGGCGGACAGGCGACCCCGGTGCGGGTGGCCTCCGCCAGCAGGTCGGCGGCCTTGACCACGGCCGGGGACACGGCGTCCGGACGGGCGCCGTCGGGCACGGTGGGCACGGGTTACCTCCGGTGGAGCGGTACGGGTCTGGGGGAGAGATGCGGGTCCAGGGAGTGGTGCGGGTGCACCTCCGGTATAGACAGCATCCCCGCGAAGGGACAATGTTTGTTCCGTGACACGGAACAACGCGAGCGGCAGCATGCTGGAGAAAGCCGCGCTCATCCTCGACTGTTTCAGCCCGAGCGGCGGACCGTATCGCCTGTCGGAACTTTCCGAGCACACCGGACTGCCCAAGCCCACGGTCCACCGGCTGGCCGCCGACCTCGTCCGGCTGGGCTGGCTGGAGCGCTCGGGCCCGCACTATCTGCTCGGCGCGAAGCTCTTCGAGCTGGGCTCGCTGGTGCCGCACCGGCGCGATCTGCGCGAGACGGCCCTGCCCTTCCTCCAGGACCTCTTCGAGGCCACCCGCGAGACCATCCACCTGGGCGTCCGCGAGGGCATGGAGGTGGTCTACCTCGAACGCATCCACGGCCACGAGGCCCTGCGGCTGCCCTCCCGCATCGGCGGCAGTCTGCCGCTGACCTGTACAGCGGTCGGCAAGGCCCTACTCGCCTTCTCCGGTGCCGAGTTGACGGAGGAGGTGCTGTCCCGCCCGCTGCCGAGCCTCACCCCGCACTCGATCACCGACCCGGCCCGGCTGCGCATGACCCTGGAGAAGATCCAGGTCTCCGGCCTCTCCTACGAGGAGCAGGAGGCCGCGTTGGAGGTGAGCTGCATCGCGGCCCCGGTGTTCGCCGGCGACACCGCGGTCGCCGCCCTCTCGGTCGCCGTACCGCGCACCCGCTTCCGGCCCGCCCAACTTGCCCCGGCCGTAAGGACGGCGGCGCTGGGACTCTCCCGCGTGCTGCGCGGCGGAGGGGCTACGAGGACCCCACTGTCCTGGCGGTGAACCCGACCGTACACTGACAAGTCACGGTAACGGGGGCATTGTTGAGCGGGGGGAGAATCATGTCCGGGGATCAGTACGGGTCTGTCCAGGGGTTCGCCGTGCCACCGATGCCGTCGTCTCCACCCCCCGCCCCGCCGGACCGACTCAGATCCGTGGCGGTCGGTCTCCTCAACCTCAGTGGTCTCGGGCTCGGTTACGCACTGATGCGCCGCTGGCTGCTCATGGCCGTGTGCTGGGTCGCGACCATCGTGCTGCTCCTGGTGGCGCTGCCCGCCGACCCGGACGGCGTCTCGGGCGCCTTCGTCACCCTGTACGTCGTGTTCCTCGTACTCGCCGCCGTCCACGGCGCGTTGGTCGGCCTGCGCACCCGCCTCGCCTGGCCCTCGCCCACCCCGGTCGCGGTCGTGCTCGGCCTGGTCCTGCTCGCCGTACCGGCCGGGGGAGTCGTCCTCTACGACAACGCCCGCGACGAGGCGACCCAGCAGATGCTCCTCGACCGGCTGGAGAAGGCCGACCAACTCGTCGCGGACTCGGGGAGGTTGCCGTTCTCGGCGGCCGAACCGCAGTACCGCCAGGCGCTGGTCGCGTACGACGACCTCGGCACCGCCCACTCCGGTTCGCGGGCGGCCAAGCGCGTGCCCGACCGGCTGAAGACGTTCTACACGACGGTCTCCGGCGCCTATGCGCAGAAGAACTACTGTGACGCGATACCCCAGTTGAAGTATCTGCGGACCGTCCCCGGCACCATCAGCAAGAAGGAACTGGGCACGCTCACCACCTGGCCCGACGACCGGCTGGCTACCTCGCTGTACGAGTGCGGCTCCACCGGTCTCGCCGCCCAACGCGCGGACTGGTCGACGAACTTCGGCGATCTGCTGGCCACGTTCCCGCAGTCGTCGCAGGCGGGTCAGGTCGAGCCGGCCGTCAAGTCGGCTGTCAGCACGGCGGTGAAGGGTGTGACGGGCAGTCAACCGTGCACGGCCGTCAGCGGGTTGGAGAGTCTCTCCACCCAGATCGGGAGTCTTCAGGGCGGTGGGGCAGGTGTGTCCGACGCGCTGAGCGCGGACGCCCAGCAGGCGAGCAGCCGCGCCGACTCCGGTGCCTACCAGTGCGGTGTATTCCAGTACAAGGACGGCGACTTCGACTCGGCGCTCTCCACGATGAACGACTTCGTGAAGAAGAACACGCACGACAAGAACCGGGCCCGGGCCAAGAAGATCGCGATCGCCGCCGAGGTGGCGCAGACGGTCCCGGCCGCGGGCAAGAAGCTCCCGACGACCGCGTCCGGCGGCAGCATCTCCGTCACCGTCAAGAACGACAGCCCGGACGACATCACCGTCCTGTACACCGGTCCGGTGACCGGCAGCTTCACGCTCAAGGGCTGCGGGAGCTGCACGTCGTACTCCCTGACCACCACCCTGCTGAGGGGGTTCAAGCCGTGCAGCTCCGGCAAGAGCTACCCGCAGAAGACGATCAGCCTGCCGACCGGGACGACGTACTTCGTGCACCGTCCTGACAGTTCGACCGCGACGCCGGCCTCGGACACGGCGAAGCTCAGGTCGGGCTACATCTACACGGAGTGCGCCTACAGCACGGGGGCCTTCGGCACCGGATGACCCTACGGGGACTGCGAGTTGAGGGCGGCGGGCGCCCCGGTGCTTCGGTGCCGGGGCGCCCGCCTTCTGCTCACAGCAGGGTGGGTGCGTGGAACGTGCCGAGGCCGGTGGTCAGGTCGCGGTCCAGCCAGTAGCGGCGCGGTTCGGCGAGCATCACGGCGACGCTGACGCCGAGGAGGCCGGGGATACTCGCCAGCTCGTTGTCGACGAAGAGCGCGAGGGCGGCGCGGTCGGTGACCAGGCCGGTGGCGAGCACGGACATGTCGCTGGCGACGTGCGCGGCGAGCCGGGTCTGGGGCAACTGGTCGATGCGGCGCATCACTTCGGGGGTCGCGCCCGGCGCCACCCGCAGCCGGAGGATGAACGCGGTCTGGAAGCCGAGCCACTCGGACACGATCTCCAGGCGCGGTTTGGCCCAGCCCTCGTCCAGGACCCGGCGGACCACGCGGTGCGCGGTGGAGGTGGCCAGGTCGGCGGTCCGGGCGATGCTCGCGGCGGACGCGCGGCCGTCCCGGAGCAGCTGGGCCACGACCCCGCGCTCGGCCTCGCTGAGCGGTTTCGCCGGGGGAGTCGCGGTCGCCGTGCCCTCGGGGCGGGAGCCGGTGAGCTTCAGCAGGTCGGCGCGCTCGGTGTCGGTGAGGAACTGCGGGTCCCAGGTGATGCCCCGGCGCAGCGTGCTCAGCGCGGGCAGGGCGTTGACGCGCCGGACGCCGGGCACGGAGAACATCCGGTCGATCGCCTCGCTGGTCGCCGCCTCGGACGGGGCGTGCACGACGGCGTAGAGCGGGTAGTCGCCCGAGATCTGCGCCAGCAACTGGAGGTGAGGCAGGTCACGGAGCCGGTGCAGGACCGAGAGAGGGGTCTCGCCGGTGATGTCCAGGAAGACGTGGACGGGCATCGCCGTGGAGTGGACGCCCCAGTCGGCCTGCCCGATCACGCGCACCATGCGTGCCTCGTGCAAGCGGTCGTAGCGGCGTTTGAGCGTGCTGGCGTCGGCGGCCAGGATCTCGCCGATGTCGTCCCAGGTGGCCCGGGGCGCCAGGTGCAGCGCGCCGATGAGGCGCCGGTCGAGCTCGTCGAGGAGAGGACGGGTCATAGGGCCTCACTCTAAGGTGCTGTTTAATCCCACTGTTACTTCCAAGATATAGAGAATCTCTCATCTGGATGCCATTGTTCGCAGGAACATCCCCCCATCGCGCCAAGAGGTACCGATGAGTGTCACCTCCGCTCAACCTCAGCCCCCGTCCACCGAGCCCGAGTCGAGAGTCCTGCGCACCGCGTTCCGCGGCCTGACGGCGATCGAGAAGGTCGGCAACAAGCTCCCCAACCCCTTCTGGCTGTTCTGGATCCTCGCGGGGATCGTCGCCGTCCTCAGCGCCGTCCTGGCGGCGACCGGCCTCAGCGCCGTGCACCCCGGCACGCACGAGACCATCACGGTGCAGAACCTGCTCAGCAGGGACGGCCTCACCATGGCCGTCGAGGGCGCCGTCGACAACTACGCGGCCTTCCCGCCGCTGGCGACCATCCTCACCGTGATGTTCGGCATCGCCGTCGCCGAGAAGAGCGGACTGTTCTCCGCCCTGCTGCGCCGCATGGTCGCGCGCGTCCCGGGCAAGTACCTCACCTTCGCCCTGTCGATGACGGCCATGGTCAGCCATGTCGCCGGAGACGCCGCCTACGTCACCCTCATCCCGCTCGGCGCCCTGGTCTTCCGCGCGGCCGGCCGCAGCCCGGTCCTCGGCTGTGTCGTCGCCTACGTCTCGATCGCCGCCGGGTACGACGCCTCCCCGTCGCTCACCACCACGGACGTCCTGCTCTCCGGGATCTCCACGGCCGCCGCCCACACCATCGACGCGCACTACGTCGTGACCCCGGTCGCCAACTACTTCTTCGGCCTCGGCTCGTCCGTCCTGGTCGCGTTGGTGATCACCCTCGTCGTCGACAAGGTCCTCGCCCGCCGCTCCGACCTGGAACCCGACGAGCCGGTCGCCGCGCTGGGCGCCGAGGAACTGGCCGAGATCGAGGTCACCGACCGGCAGCGGCGCGCCCTGCGCACGACCGGCCTGGTCGCCGTCGGCTTCCTCGTGCTCCTCGCGGCGGCGATGATCCCCTCGTCCTCACCCCTGCGCGGCGAGGGCGGCGGCATCGTCAACTCCCCGCTGATCGGCGGCATGGCACTCGTCCTCGGCGTGTTCTTCGCCGTGCTCGGCACCGTCTACGGCCGGATGACCGGCACGTTCACCGCCGCCCGCGACAGCATCGGCGCGATGGTCGACGGCACCCGCTCGATGGCGCCGATCCTCGTCCTGTTCTTCGCGATCGCCCAGTTCCTCGCCTACTTCAAGTGGACGAACATCGGCGACATCCTCGCGGTCAAGGGCGCCGAGACACTGCGCGACCTGCATCTGAACGGCTGGACCGTGCTCGTCGGCATCGCCGTGCTGATCACGTTCATGAACCTCGTCATCACCAGCGGCTCCGCGCTCTGGGCACTGGCGGCACCGGTCCTCGTTCCCATGCTGATGCTCATCGGCATCGAGCCCGAGACCACCCAGGCCGTCTACCGCGTCGCCGACTCGGTCACCAACTGCGTCACCCCGATGAGCCCCTACTTCGTCATGGCCCTGGGCTTCATCCAGCAGTACCGCAAGTCCGCCGGCATCGGCACCCTGGCCTCCTTCACGATCCCGATCGCCGCCGTCGTGTGGGTGGTCTGGGTCGCGTTCTTCGTGGCCTGGTACCTGCTGGGCATCCCGCTCGGCATCAGCTGAACCCGGGGCTCCACCAAGGGACTTCACCCCCCACCGCCGTACAGGAAAGCAGATCATGACCGCATCACCCGCAGCCACCACCCTCACCGCCCGCGCCCAGGACGTCTCCTCGCGGATCGTCGAGGACATCCTGACCCTCGTCCGCCACGAGACCGGCAGCTACGACCTTCCCGGCCTCGCGAGCGGTCTCGACCTCCTGCGCGAACTGACCGTCCAGCGGCTCGGCCGGCCCGACCACGAGGAGCGCCACCCCGGGGGCGAGTGCGGCGACACCCTCACCCTGACCTACGGCGGCACCGGCACCGGTCATGTCGCGCTCGTCGGGCACTACGACACCGTGTGGCCGACCGGGACCCTTGCCGGATGGGAGCAGTTGGAGGCGACCGAGGACGGGCGGGAGAGGTTGAGCGGGCCCGGCATCTTCGACATGAAGACCGGTCTGGCGCAGGGCATTTGGGCGCTGAAGCTGGCCCGGGAGAGCGGTGTGCCGCTGCCCACCGTCACCTTCCTCTTCAACGGTGACGAGGAGATCGGGTCCCTGTCCTCGCGGCCGGTGATCGAGGAGGTCGCGCAGAAGGTCGACGTCACGCTGGTCCTTGAACCGAGCGCCCACGGCGCGGTGAAGACCGCCCGCAAGGGCACCGGGATCTTCCACGTCACCGCCACCGGCGTCGCATCGCACGCCGGGCTCGCGCCGCAGGACGGGGCGAGTGCGATCACCGCGCTGTCCGAGTTCGTGGTCGCCGCCGCTGCCGTGGCCGCTCCCGAGCGGGGCACCACCATCAACACCGGGCTCATCAAGGGCGGTTCGGCCATCAACGTCGTCGCCGGGCAGGCCACCGCCGGGGTCGACATCCGGGTCAGCAGCGCGGCCGAACAGGACCGGGTGGACGAGGAGTTGGACGCCATCGAGGTCAGCGACCCGCGCGTCCGCATCGACATCGACCACGCCTGGAACCGGCCCCCGATGACCCTCAACGCGGCCTCCGCACCACTGCTCGACCTGGCCCGCGAGGTCGCCCGTGACCAGGGGCGTGACGCCCTGCGCGACACGGCCGTCGGTGGCGCCAGTGACGCCAACTTCGTCGCCGCGCTCGGTCTGCCGGTGCTGTGCGGCATGGGGGCGGTCGGCGACGGGGCGCACGCCCAGGGCGAGTTCATCTACCCGGACACCGTGCCCGCGCAGACCGCCCTGGTCGCCGGGCTGTTGGGGAGGCTGGCGGAGCCGTTGCGGGGCTGACCGGGACCGGCCGGACACACCGACGTGGTGCCCGTCCGGGCCACGCCGGCCGCGGGGTCGCCGGGACGACTCGCGGAACCGCTGCGGGGCTGAGCTGTCGGGGTCGGTCGGTGGGGGCAACCGCGACCGACCGGAACATCCGCGGGCGTCCAGGGTGGGGCGCGTCAACCGATCGACCCCCGACCGGGGACAATCGGCGCCATGACGGACGGTACGGACGGTAGGGACGACTCCAGCGGTCGCTTGGCCAGGATCGAGCGGCTGCTGGAGGACGGCGGGCGCGATGTGGTGCCCGCGTGGCGCCGGGTGACGCGCGGGGAGACACGGTGGGCGGTGTCCGCCGTGATCCTGGTGGCGCTCGCCCTGCAACTGATGCTGCCGCACCGGCTCGCCTTCCAGCCGTACTGGCTGCTGCCGGCCCTCGAAATCGCGCTGATGGTCGGCCTGTTCGTCGCCAATCCCCGCCGGATCGAGCCCGGCACCCGGTGGCTGCGCTGGCCGAGCCTGGTCCTGACGGGTGTGATCAGCCTGGCCAACAGCTGGTCGGCGGCCAGGCTGGTGGTGGGCCTGGTCAGGGGCACCGAGGGGCTGGACGCCGGGCCGCTGCTGCTGACCGGCGGTGCCATCTGGCTGACCAACGTCATCGTGTTCGCCCTCTGGTACTGGGAATGGGACCGCGGCGGCCCGATGGCGCGGGTCATGGGACACCACCAGTACGCCGACTTCCTCTTCGTCCAGATGCAGAGCCCGGAGACCGCGCCGCCGGACTGGGAGCCGGTGTTCCTGGACTACCTGTACCTGTCCTTCACCAACTCCACCGCCTTCAGCCCGACCGACGTGATGCCGCTCTCCCGCTGGGCCAAGATGCTGATGATGGGCCAGTCCTCGGTCTCCGTGTCGATCGTCGTCCTGGTCGTCGCGCGGGCGGTCAACATCCTTCGCTAGCAAGCGAGTTGAACTGTCGAACAGCTGTCGAAACTGTCGAGTCTGTGAGTCCGGGCGTTCCGCTTGCCGCGCTCCGGTGGTCGCCCGAGCATGGTGCGACTCGCCCGTCCCCCCACTCGACAGGGAGCTCCTGTGCGCTCGCGAGACCTCAACCGCCGTGGCTTTCTCGCCGGTACCGCCGCCGCTGTGCTGGCGACCGGCCTCGATTCCGGTGTCGCGTCGGCCGCCGACCGACGCACCAGCCGGAGCGCCGACGACCCTGTGACCACGGAGTCCGGCCAAGTCACGGGCGTCCAGGGCGGGTTGAAGGGCATCGTCGCCTACAAGGGCATCCCGTACGCGGACACCACCGCCGGCGCAAACCGCTGGAGCCCGCCCCGGTCCGCGCCGTCCTGGGACGGGATCCGCAAGGCGAACGCGTGGGGACCGGCCTGCCCCCAGCCCGTCTCGGGCATCCCGAGCGACCAGGTGCCGGACCTGAGCGAGGACTGCCTCAACCTCAACATCTGGACCGGCGCGGCGACTTCGGGCGACAGCAGACCGGTCCTCGTCTGGCTCCCGGGCGGCCGTGACACCGCGATCTGGACCGGACAGGAGATCTACAACGGTTCCCTGCTGGCCAACAAGGGCGTCGTCTTCGTCAGCGTCAACCACCGCGTCGGCCCCTTCGCCGACCTCGCCCACCCCGACCTCAGCGCCGAGTCCGGGCACGCCGCCTCCGGCAACTGGGGTGCCCTGGACGCCGTAGCGGCGCTGGAATGGGTGGCCCGGAACATCGCCGCGTTCGGCGGCGACCCGGACCGGGTGACTCTCGCCGGCTGGCAGAACGGCGCGAACCTCGTCAACGTCCTGATGGCCTCGTTGGCGGCCCGAGGTCTGTTCCACCGGGCTCTGCTGCCGTCCGGCGTGCACTACACGAAGGACCCCGCGCTCGGCCAACCACCGTACGGTTACCGTACGTTGGCAGCCGCCGAGTCCAACGGCACCGCCTTCGCGGACTACTTGGGCTGCTCCGCCCTCACCGACCTGCGCGCGCTGTCCGCCGACGAGATCGTGGCGCGGACCTACGCCGCCGACGCACCGGCCGACGCCACCGGCTTCGGCGACGTGCTCGACGGCTACGTCCTGCCGAGCACGTACACCGCCGCCATGGAGGCGGGCCGGGAGACCGACGTACCCGTCCTCACCGGCAACTGCCGTGACGGGAACACCGATTCACTCACACTGGCCGAGTACCAGGCCTACGCCGAGAGCCGGTTCGGGCCGGTCGGCCTCACGGACACGTTCCTCGGCCTGTACCCGGCGACCACCGACGCCGAGGCGGCCACGCAGTACAACTCCTACGCCCGGGACGAGGAGCGGGTCTCGACCTTCCTGTGGGGCGGACAGTTCGAGGAGACCGCGGGCAATCGCGGCCCGGTCCACACCTACTTCTGGACCCGGGTCCCGCCGGGCCACGACGCCACCAACCCCGTTGTCGGGAGCGGCAGTTCGGGAGCCTTCGACGGGGCCGACGTCTACTACCTGCTCGGGTTCCTCTACAACACCGACCGGCCGTGGGCGGGGCGCGACTACGACATCGCCGACACCGCCGCCTCGTACGTGGCGAACTTCGCGGCCACCGGTGACCCGAACGGCGGCAGCCTCACCACCTGGCCGGCCCTGGACACCGGCACCCCGCAGACCATGGAACTCGGCGACCGCTTCGCCACGCTCCCCGCAGCGGACAGCGACGCCAAGTACGCCTTTCTCAAGGCCTACTTGACGTCGCAGCCCATGTCCTACTGATCCCGCCGGATCAGCAGGAGCCCTCGTCCTGCCAGGGGCCCCACTGGGAGGCACCGGGCACCTCGTTCTGGGTCCACCACTTGGCCACCCAGTTGTGGTTGCCGTACGACACCTCGTTGCCCTGCGTGTAGACGGCCGTGGAACTCCACGCCGTCTTGCACGTGCCGGGGGTGGGCGTCGGGGTCGGGGTCGGCGTGGGTGTCGAGGTCGGCGGGGTCACGCCCGCGAACTGCACCGAGTACTTGGCGAAGTCCCACGCGTTCTGCGCCACGCTGGAGCAAGTCCCGGACGTCGTACCGCCGTTGTCGACCGGACTGCACTGGCGGTCGCGGTTGAGGCTCCAGAAGGTGAAGCGGTCCATGTTGTGGCTGGTGGCGTAGTTCAGGACGGTCTGGAAGTCCGCCTGGGTGAAGTACTCGCCGGTGTCGCTGCGCCCGTTCATGCCCGAGAAGCCCTCGTGGGCGTACGCGGTCGCCTGGTCCCAGCCGAACGTGGACTGGAGGATGGAGTTGAAGTTGGTGAGCGCGCTGGTCTGCGAGGCCGCGCCGTTGAAGCCGCCGTCGAACGGCATGATGGAGAAGTTGTTCGGCGTGAAGCCCTGCGACTTCGCCTCCAACAGCATCTGCTTGCCGAACCACCCCGTCCCGTCCGCCGTACCGGCCGTGGTGACGGAGACGTACAGGCCCGAGTTGTTCTGCTGGAGGATCTTGGCCGCGCCGATCTCGTTGTGGATGGCCGCGGTGTTCTCGTACTCCGGCTCCTCCAGGTCGAAGTCGATCGCGTGCAGGCCGTACTTGGTGATCACCTGCTGGTACGCCGCCGCCGTCGAGGCCGGGTCGGAGCAGGCCTGGCCGAGCTTCGTGCCGCCGTAGCCGCCGATAGAGACGGAGACGTCGCCGCCCTTGGCGCGGATCGTGTTGATCACCGACTGGACGGCGGTGTCCGAGGAGACCGGTGAGGTGCCGCCCCAGGTGGGGGAGCAGCCGCCGCCGTTCGGGGCGAGGACGAAGGCGAGCTGGAAAGCCTTGAGGCCCGTCGCATCCATGATGGCGCCGGCGTCCGGCGGGTTGTTGTCCGTCGGCATCAGATAGGGGGCCGCGGCGTACCAGCGGTTGCTCAGCGCGGTGGCCGCGTTGGTGGCGCCCTGGGCGTTGGTCGCGACCAGCGCGGTCGTGCCCGCGGCGGCGGTCGTCACGGCGGCCGCCGCGACCAGACATGCACGAAGACGTGTCACGTTGTGCCTCCGGTGGGAGTGGGGGAGGCGCCCAGCTTCTGGCGATGTCGCGACCACGTCAATGGATTGGACTGGACCAAAGCTCACTTTGGACTAGACCATACGATTTCTTTACCGTCGGCCCGGTGGAGCGCTCCGTGCGACACGTTTGCGACTAGTGTCCCGGCTCACATGGCGTTACAGGGGCTGCGCCGACACCATGGTGCACGTCATCGGCAGGCTGAAGGGATCGGGAATGTTCCGCAAGGTGCTGGTCGCCAACCGTGGAGAGATCGCGATCAGGGCGTTCCGCGCCGGCTATGAGCTGGGCGCGCGAACGGTCGCGGTCTTTCCGCACGAGGACCGCAATTCGCTGCACCGGCTCAAGGCCGACGAGGCCTACGAGATCGGTGAACCCGGGCATCCGGTCCGCGCCTATCTCTCCGTCGAGGAGATCGTCCGCGCGGCCCGGCGGGCGGGAGCGGACGCGGTCTATCCGGGCTACGGGTTCCTCTCCGAGAACCCCGAACTCGCCCGCGCCTGCGAGGAGGCGGGCATCACCTTCGTCGGTCCCAGCGCCCACATCCTGGAGATGACCGGCAACAAGGCCACGGCGATCGCCGCCGCCCGCGCGGCCGGCGTGCCGGTGCTCGGCTCCTCCGCGCCCTCCACCGACGTCGACGAACTGGTCCGCGCCGCCGAGGAGATCGGCTTCCCCGTTTTCGTGAAGGCGGTCGCCGGTGGTGGCGGACGCGGTATGCGCCGCGTCGAGGATCCGGCCACCCTGCGCGAGTCCATCGAGGCGGCGGCTCGCGAGGCCATGTCCGCGTTCGGCGACGCCACGGTGTTCCTGGAGAAGGCCGTCGTCGACCCCCGTCACATCGAGGTGCAGATCCTCGCCGACGGCGAGGGCAACGTCATCCACCTCTTCGAGCGCGACTGCTCGCTGCAACGCCGCCACCAGAAGGTCGTCGAGCTGGCCCCCGCGCCCAACCTCGACCCCGAGCTGCGCGACCGCATCTGCGCCGACGCCGTCCGCTTCGCCCGCGAGATCGGCTACCGCAACGCGGGCACCGTCGAGTTCCTCCTCGACCCGGCCGGCAACCACGTCTTCATCGAGATGAACCCGCGCATCCAGGTCGAGCACACGGTCACCGAGGAGGTCACCGACGTCGACCTCGTCCAGGCCCAGCTGCGGATCGCCTCCGGCGAGACCCTCGCCGACCTCGGCCTCTCCCAGGAGACGGTCACCCTGCACGGCGCCGCCCTCCAGTGCCGTATCACCACCGAGGACCCCGCCAACGGCTTCCGCCCGGACACCGGCCGCATCAGCGCCTACCGCTCGCCCGGCGGCTCCGGCATCCGCCTCGACGGCGGAACCACCCACGCGGGTACGGAGATCAGCGCGCACTTCGACTCTATGCTGGTCAAACTCACCTGCCGGGGACGGGACTTCACCACCGCCGTCAACCGGGCACGGCGCGCCGTCGCCGAGTTCCGCATCCGTGGTGTGTCCACCAACATCCCGTTCCTGCAAGCGGTGCTGGACGACCCGGACTTCCAGGCCGGGCGGATCACCACCTCGTTCATCGAGCAGCGCCCGCAGCTGCTGACGGCCCGTCAATCAGCGGACCGCGGCACGAAGTTGCTCACCTACCTCGCCGACGTCACGGTCAACAAGCCGCACGGCGAGCGCCCCGACCTGATCGACCCGACCACCAAGCTGCCGCCGGTCCCGAGCACCGAACCCCCGGCCGGTTCACGGCAGTTGCTCGCCGAACTCGGCCCCGAGGGCTTCGCCCGCCACCTGCGCGAATCACCCACGATCGGCGTCACCGACACCACCTTCCGCGACGCCCACCAGTCACTCCTCGCCACTCGCGTCCGCACCAAGGACCTCCTCGCGGTCGCCCCGGTCGTCGCCCACACCGTGCCCCAACTCCTCTCCCTGGAATGCTGGGGCGGCGCCACCTACGACGTAGCGCTGCGTTTCCTCGCCGAGGACCCCTGGGACCGGCTGGCCGCCCTGCGCGAGGCCGTCCCCAACATCTGCCTCCAGATGCTGCTGCGCGGCCGCAACACCGTCGGCTACACGCCCTACCCGACCCAGGTGACCGACGCCTTCGTCCAGGAGGCCGCCGCCACCGGCATCGACATCTTCCGCATCTTCGACGCGCTGAACGACGTCGGTCAGATGCGCCCGGCCATCGACGCCGTACGCGCCACCGGAACGTCGATCGCCGAGGTCGCCCTCTGCTACACCTCGGACCTGTCCGACCCCAACGAGCGCCTCTACACGCTCGATTACTACCTCCATCTCGCGGAACAGATCGTAGAAGCGGGCGCCCACGTCCTCGCGGTCAAGGACATGGCGGGCCTGCTCCGCGCACCCGCCGCCGCGACGCTCGTCTCGGCACTGCGCCGGGAGTTCGGGCTGCCGGTCCACCTGCACACCCACGACACGGCAGGCGGTCAGCTCGCCACGTACCTCGCCGCGATCCAGGCCGGCGCGGACGCCGTCGACGGTGCGGTGGCCTCCATGGCAGGCACCACCTCACAGCCGTCCCTCTCCGCGATCGTCGCCGCGACCGACTACTCCGACCGCCCCACCGGCCTCGACCTCCAGGCCATCGGCGACCTAGAGCCGTACTGGGAGAGCGTCCGCAAGATCTACGCCCCCTTCGAGGCGGGCCTCGCCTCACCCACCGGCCGCGTCTACCACCACGAGATCCCCGGCGGCCAACTCTCCAACCTGCGCACCCAGGCCATCGCGCTCGGCCTCGGCGACCGCTTCGAGGACATCGAGGCGATGTACGCCGCCGCCGACCGCATCCTCGGCCACCTGGTGAAGGTCACCCCGTCGTCGAAGGTCGTCGGCGACCTCGCCCTGCACCTGGTCGGCGCCGGAGTGAGCCCCGCCGACTTCGAGGCGTCCCCCGACCGGTACGACATCCCGGACTCCGTGATCGGCTTCCTGCGCGGCGAGTTGGGCACCCCGCCCGGCGGCTGGCCCGAGCCGTTCCGCACCAAGGCACTCCAGGGCCGCGCCGCCCCCAAGCCCGTCCAGGAACTCAGCCCCGAGGACCGCACGGCCCTCGACAAGGACCGCCGCGCCACCCTCAACCGCCTGCTCTTCCCCGGCCCGACCCGCGAGTTCGAGACCCACCGCCAGACCTACGGCGACACCAGCGTCCTCGACAGCAAGGACTTCTTCTACGGCATCCGGCCCGGCAAGGAGTACACGGTCGACCTGGAGCCCGGCGTCCGTCTCCTCATCGAGCTGGAGGCCGTGGGCGAGGCCGACGAACGCGGGCTGCGCACGGTGATGTCCGCGCTGAACGGGCAAATCCGGCCGATCCAGGTCCGCGACACCGCGGCCGCCTCCGACATCCCCGTCACGGAGAAGGCCGACCGCACCAACCAGGGTCATGTCGCGGCCCCGTTCGCCGGCGTGGTCACCCTCGCGGTCGAGGAGGGCGACGAGGTGGAGGCCGGTGTCACCGTTGCCACGATCGAGGCCATGAAGATGGAGGCGGCGATCACCGCGCCCAAGTCCGGCCGGGTCTCCCGCCTCGCGATCAACCGCATCCAGCAGGTGGAGGGCGGCGACCTGCTCGTCGAACTGAGGTAGGCGGTACGGCGGCGGGCGGGTCGATCCGGTGACCGGAGTTGAGGTGGTCGGGCCCGCGGTGGGCGGCTCGACCCGGTGACCGGAGTTGAGGTTGGCGGGTCGGCGGCGGGCGGCTCGCCCCGCTGGCCGAAGCTGAGGTAGGCGGTACGGCGGGAGGCGGTTCGACCCGGTGACCGGAGTTCAGGTAGGCGGTACGGCGGCAGGTCGCTCGGCCCGGTGACCGGATCGGTCCGGTCCCGGACCCGATGCGGCCTGTCGCCGGGCCGCCCGCACGGCGCAGTCTTGGGACATGACCCGAGCACTGATCGTCATCGACGTCCAGGAATCCTTCCGCGCCCGACCGCTGTGGGAGACCATCTCCGACCCGAAGATCGCCGAACAGGCGAACCGTCTGGTCCAGCTCGCCCGCCGGGCCGGTGACCTCGTGGTGTGGGTGCTGCACTCCGAGCCCGGCAGCGGCGACGTCTTCGACCCGGCCCTCGGCCACGTCCGGCTCATCGACGGACTGGAGCGCGCGGAGGGCGAACCGCTCCTCCACAAGACCTCGCACAACGCCTTCACCACCACCAACCTCCAACAACTCCTCACCGAGAGCGGCGTCCGAGAGATCACGGTCTGCGGCATCCGCACCGAGCAGTGCGTCGAGACCACCACCCGCGTCGCGAGCGACTTCGGCTACCAGGTCACCTTCGTCACCGACGCGACCGCGACGAACCCCATCCCGCACCGCGACGCCCCCGCCGACCAGACCGTCGCCGAACTCCTCGCCGACCCCCGCACCCTCCCCGCCGACGAGGTCATCCGCCGGACCGAGTACGCCCTCGCCGGCCGCTTCGCCACCATCGCGACGGTCGACGAACTGGAAGCCGCCGCCGCACATCAGGCATGATGACCGGATCGTGAGCAGCCACGTCGTCTTCTTCCTGGTACCCGGAGTCCACCTGCTGGACCTGGCCGGCCCCGCGCAGGTCTTCTCCACGTCCGCCGACTTCGGGCACCCCTACACGCTCTCCTACGTCGCCGAGCAGCCCCAGGTCACCAGCGCGCAGGGGCTACCGCTGGCGGCCGGGCTCGACTGGCCCGAGCTGGGCCCGGAAGACCTGATCGTGGTGCCGGGATGGCGTGCCGTCACCCTGGCCGACGCACCCGCCATCGGCGCTACGACGCTAGGGGCACTCCGGGACCACCATGCCCGGGGCGGGACGGTGGCCAGCGTCTGCGCCGGAGCCGACGCGCTGGGCCGGGCCGGACTCCTCGACGGCCGCCACTGCACCACCCACCACGACGTCCAGGACGAACTCGCCCTGCGCCACCCGAAGGCGACGGTCGTCCGTGACGTCCTGTTCACCACCGACGACCGGGTCATCACCTCGGCCGGCATCGCCAGCGGCATCGACCTCGCCCTGCACCTCGTCGCCACCCGGCACGGTCCCGCCGTGGCCGCGCAGATCGCCCGGGACATGGTCGTCTACGCCCGCCGCAACGGCCACGAACCGCAGACCAGCGCGATGCTCCGGCACCGGTCCCACCTCGACGACACGGTGCACCGCGCCCAGGACCTCATCGACACCCGCTTCGACGAAGCGCTTCCGCTGCCCGCCCTCGCTTCGGCGGTCGGCGTCAGCGAACGCACCCTGACCCGCCTCTTCGGCCGGGCCACCGGGCTCACCCCGCTGCGCTACCAGCAGACCCTTCGCCTCGAACGCGCCGAGCACCTCATCAGCCACGGCGCCACAACCGACGCGGCCGCCCGTACGGTCGGCTTCGAGGACGCCCGGATGCTGCGCCGACTGCGCGCCCGCACCTCGTAATGGGGAGGCGCCGGTGCGGGCGCGCTGTTAGGTTGCCGGGTCGGCGGACCGCCGTATCGAAGCCCGACCGGCTCGCTTCAGGAGTGCCCAGTGATCCCACCCCGTCTGGCTCCGCTGCTGGACCAGTTCGACTTCGCGTGCGAACGCCTCTCCAGCCGTATGACAGGGCCCGTCATGGACAGCGGCGACGGGACGGACACCCGGGTCGGGCCCATGACCGACGCGGAGTATTTCTGGGAGCCGGTGCCGGACTGCTGGTCGGTGCGACGGCGGACGGACGGGCCGGGAGCGCGGGCAACCGCCCTGACGGGACAGGGGGATTGGGGGCGCGATGCCGCCGCCTATCCGCACCCGTGGCCCCCGCCCTTCACCACCATCGCGTGGCGGCTGAGCCATCTCACCGAGCTGCTGACCCTGCGCGCCGACCACACGGCCGGCAGCCGTACGTCGACCCGGGATGACTTCTCCGTCAGCGGTGACGCCGGCGGTGCGGTCGATGCCTTCGACGCCGGTGCGGGTGCCTGGCGGGAGGCGCTGGTGAATGGCGGCGAGGCCGCGCTCGACACCGTGGGGTACTGCACCTATCCGCACGGCAGCGACGCGGAGGAGCCGTTCATCGACATCGTGTGGTGGGTCAACCAGGAAGTGCTGCACCACGGAGCGGAGATCGCGATGCTGCGCGACCTGTACCGAGAGCGTGGTTGACCGTCACAGGACCGCTCCCATGCGCCAGGGGACGATCTCCTCCGTCCCGAACCCGAGCGCCTCGGACTTGCTCTCCGCACCGGAGGCCATGTCCACGAGGGCCTCGAACAGGGCTGTTCCGTACGTGAGTTGATCGGTGTGGCTCATCGCGGGCCCGGCGTCGAAGTCGATGTCGCCGCGCATCCGCTCGTAGAGCCCGCTGGTGGTGCTGATCTTCAGGCAGGGGACGGGACGGGAGCCGAAGAGTGAGCCGCGGCCGGTCGTGAAGGCGAGCAGGTTGGCGCCGCCGGCGACCATGCCGGTGGCCGACACCGGGTCGTAGCCGGGGGTGTCCATGAAGGTGAGGCCCGGCGCGGTGACCCGCTCCGCGTATGCGACGACGTCGTTCAGCGGACCGGTCCCGGACTTGAGTACGGCGCCGAGGGACTTCTCCCAGATGGTCGTGATGCCACCGGCCCGGTTTCCGCGGGACGGGTTGTTGTCGAGCGTCGCGCCGTTGGCGGCCGTGTACTCCTGCCACCAGGCGATGAGTCGGTCGATGCGGGCCGCTGCCTCCGGGGTTGACGCCCTGTCCCGCAGGAGGTGGTGGGCGCCGTAGATCTCCGGGGTCTCGCCGAGTACGACCTTGCCGCCGGCCGCGACGAGCAGATCCGCCGCCACGCCCAGCGTGGGGTTGGCGGTCAGGCCGGAGTAGGCGTCGCTGCCGCCGCATTGGAGGCCGAGGGTGAGTTCGGCGAGCGGGATCGGGACGCGGTGCGTCCGGGCGATGCGGGAGACGAGGTCCGCGATGCGGTCCAGTGCCGTGTTCAACGTGGCCGCGGTGCCGCCGAGTTGCTGGATGGTGAGCATCTCCGTGCCCGTGGTGTCGCTCTCGCCCACGATGTTCTCCGGCTGGTTCACCTCGCAGCCGAGGCTGATCAGGAGGGCGCCCGCGATATTGGCGTGGCCGAGGTAACCGCGCAGGGTGCGCCGCAGGATCGCGTCCCCGGGAGTGCCCTCCGCCATTCCGCAGCCGAGGTCGTGCGGGAGCGCGATGACGCCGTCGAGACCCGGTGTCCCCTTGTGCAGGGCGTCGGCGCGCAGGGCGATCATGCGGGCCACCGTGGCGGAGCAGTTCACGGTCGGGAGGACGACGATGTAGTTCCGGGTGGCCGCGCGTCCGTCGGCCCTGCGGTAGCCGAGGAAGTGGTCGCGGGTGGGGGAGAGGACGGTCGGTCGCGTGCGGGTCGGTGACGGGCTCGCGGTCGGCTCCTCCCAGCGGCCGACTCCCAGGTTGTGCACGTGGACGTGGGCGCCCGCCGGGATGTCGGCCAGGGCCACGCCGATGACCTCGCCGTACTTGCGGACCGGGGCGCCCTTCGGGACGGCGCGCAGCGCGACCTTGTGCCCGGCGGGGATGTCCTCGGCGGCCGGCGTCGTGCCGTCGCGGAGTTGGAGAAGCGTTCCCTCCGGCACCTCACCGAGCAGCAGCCCCACGTCGTCCACGCCGGGACGCGGCACCAGCGGCCTGACGGTTGCCGCCGGTCCCGGTCCCGGACCCGGTCCCTCTGCGTCACGACGTTCACGGTTCACGTGATCGACCGTAGGACGCCAACACCCCCCAGGGGAAAGACGGTTATCGATGGTCCGTCATCCGGAATACGAATGCGCGGTGCCCGAGGGGAGTTGGGTCGGCAGGGCAGTCGGGTCAGGCGCGGAACGGCCGGACGGGAACCCCCTCCGTCCCGGTCTCGACGACGAACACGGAGCCGGACAGCGGGGAGTTGGTCAACTCCTCGGCGGACAGGCCGTTCCGGGCGGAGGTGATGAACAGGCGGCCGTCCGCACCGAAGGCACAACTGGTCGGCTGGAGCACGGGCACCGGCACGAGCCCGACGACGCGGCCCGTCGGGTCGTAGCGCCGTACTTCGCGTCCGCCGTGCATCGCCACCCAGAAGCAGCCCTCGACGTCGACCGCGAGGCCGTCCGGTACGCCGACTCCCTCGGTCTTCGTCAGCACCTTCAGGCGGCCGAGTTCTCCCGGCTCGGGGTGGAAGTCCGCGCGGTAGAGGAGGTTGGCGTAGCTGTCGGCGAGGTACATGACCGTGTCCTCGGCGTTCCAGCCGAGTCCGTTCGGCAGGACGAGTCCGTCCGCGACGACGACGCTCGGTCCGTCGCCGTCCCACCGGTGCAGCCGGCCCTGGCCCGGTGCGAACTCCATGTCGTTGCTGCCGGCCCAGAACCTGCCGCGGGAGTCCACCTTGCCGTCGTTCATGCGCAGGTTCGGCTCGGGGAGGACCGGGTCGACCAGGGTCAGCCCGTCGCCGGTGACGTAGCCGAAACCGTCCGCCACCGCGACGGCGAAACCGTCGTCTGTCGCGCGCGGTGCGACCGCGCCGATCATCGTGCCGACGTCGGTGACGGTCTGTCGCCCTGTGGACAGATTGTCTCGAAAAATCAGGCGGCCGTAGATGTCGACCCAGAGGAGATGTCCGGTGCGAGGATCGAACACCGGCCCCTCACCCACGTCCGACGTGTCATTGCGTACCGCCACATCGAGATTCGTGTACGTGCGGACACCGGCCATCGCGACTCCATTCGTTCTGCCTCTCGTTCCCTCAACCTCGCCCCGGACGTCCGTGATCGTCAACACTGATTAACGAATGTCGGGCATTCGTTCCGCGAATGGATCCGGGCCGCGTCACACCGGTGGAACGGCGGTCGTGCCTTCAGGCCTCGGCGTTCTTATCACCGCTCGGATGAATGCTTGCGCGGCCGCGCCCAGCGGTCGTTCCGAGTGCCACCAGATTCCCACGTCCCGATAGCGGTTGAGATGCTGAATGGGACGCATTTCCATTCCCTCGCGCAGGATCATCACCGCGCCCAGATAGTTGATGATGCCGATTCCGTGGCCTGCTCGGACCATCGCGCCGAGAGTGGTCGGCTGATGGGAGACGGTTCCGGAGGGTGCGACCAGGTCCTTGATGCTCAACTCGACCTCGGCCTCGTATCCGACGACCGTATTGGCGAGGGGATCGCCGATGGTGATGACGCGTTGGTCGGCGAAGTCCGCGAGTTCGATCTCGCTCTTCTTGAGCAGTGGATGACCGGTCGGGGCGAGCATGACGAAGGGTTCCCGCCACAGCGGGCGCATGGTGAAGCCGTGGTCGTGCGGCTCGGGCCGGACCGGGCGCAGGGCCACCGAGACCCGGCGCTCGGACAGCGCCGCCTCGATGAAGCCCGCGTCCCCGTCCAGGACCGCCACCCGGATCCGCGGGTACTCCTTCTGGAGCGCCGTGATGACCGCCGGGAGGAATTCCGAACTCCCGCTGGCGAAACTCGCGACCGTGACGGTTCCGGAGATGTCGCCCCGGTCGGTCTGGCGAGCGGTGACCAATTCGTCGGCGGCGGCGAGTACCGATCGCGCCCGGGCGAGCAGAGCGCGCCCGTCATCGGTCAGGGTGAGCGGTCGGATACGGCGTTCGATGAGCAGACAGCCGAGTTCGCGTTCCAGATTCGCGATGTGTGCCGAGACACGCGGTTGCGACAGATGCAGCTTTTCGGCCGCTCTGGTGAAACCGCCGGTATCCACGACCTCGACCCAGGTACGCAGCCAGGCCAGTTCGAGCGTCATTGACCGAACCTCCTCTCCTCGCGGCCGGACCACCGTCGGCGGGGAATTCCCGTTGACGGCATGTCATCTGCGCGGCAGATCATGTGTATTCGTATTTCGCTGTTGACGAGTTCCGGCGGCCATGGCCGACTTGGACAATGACCGATCAGACTTCTTTCGGCACCGCCCGCGGGCTGCTCTCCGCGCACGGAGCGGACCTCCTGCGCGGCGACGACGGTGCCGTGATCACCTCCGTGGAGACCTACGCCCTCGCCGTGCCCCTGAAGCGGCCCATCGCCGACTCCACGGCCGCCATGGCGCACTGGACGGTACCCGTGGTCGAGATCCGCACCGCCGACGGCCTGGTCGGGACGGGGATCTCCGGCGTGCACTGCGCTCCCGAACTCCTCTCCGACGTGATCCTCTCCTACTATGCCGACGCCCTCCTGGACACCTCGTCCGAGGACATCCTGGGCACCTGGAAACGCCTGTACTGGCTGCCCACGCACTGGATCGGCCGGGCCGGCGTCGTCCACATGGCGCTCGCCATGGTCGACATCGCCCTGTGGGACCTCGCCGCACAGCGGGCCGGGATGCCCCTGTGGCGGCTGCTCGGAGGCACCCAGGAGAGCGTCGAGGCGTACAACACCGACGGCGGCTGGCTCAACCTCACCGACTCCGAACTGGTCCGGGACCTCACCTCGTTGGTCGACCACGGCTGGTCCCGGGTGAAGATCAAGGTGGGGCGCTCCGACTGGCGCGAGGACGCCCGGCGCGTACGCGCGGTCCGGCGGGCGCTCGGCGACGACGTGACCCTGATGTGCGACGCCAACCAACGCTGGGACCTGTCGACGGCGAACCAGATCATGCCGGTCCTGGAGGAGGCGGCCATGGACTGGGTCGAGGAACCGGTCCACGCCGACGACCTCCAGGCCCACGCCTGCCTCCAGTCGTCGACCCGGCTGGACGTCGCGGCCGGCGAAAGCATCTACTCCTACCACCAGTTCGCCTCCTTCATGGCCGCCGACGCCATCCGCGTCGTCCAGGCCGACGTCACCCGGGTCGGCGGCGTCACCGAGTTCCTCCAGATCGCGGCGCACGCGGCGGCACGGGGCCTGCGCTTCGCTCCGCACGCCGGCGACATGATGCAGGTGCACCAGCACCTCGTCGGCACCGTCCTCTCGGAGGTGCCGCCCCTCGTCGAGTTCATCCCCTGGACGCAGGAGGCCTTCGTCGAGCGCAGCGTCGTACGCGAGGGGCTCATGGAGCGTCCGCACGGACCGGGCGCCTCGACCGCGATCGATCCGGCCGCGCGGATGCGATGGCAACTCCCCGGAGTGGGATCGGCCAGGACCCTCTGAGACCCCCGCCCCTCCACCGACGGAAGGACCGAGATGACCGAGTCGCCCCTGAGGCACACCGAGGAACGCGTGGCCGTCGTCACCGGCGCGGGCCAGGGCATCGGGCGTGCCATCGCCGTGGCCCTCGCCGCCCGAGGCGTACGGGTCGTCGTCACCGACCGCAACACCGAGACCGGCACCGCCGTCGCCAAGGAGGTCGGCGGCGAGTTCCTGCCCCTGGACGTCTCCGACGCCCGGGCCGTGGCAGGGGTGGCGGGCGAGGTCGTACGACGCTTCGACCGCGTCGACGTCCTGGTCAACAACGCGGGCATCGCCCACGAGGACGACGCCCTCGACGTGACGGACGAGATCTGGCACCGCGTCCTCGACGTCGACCTGACCGGCACCTTCATGGCCTGCCGCGAGTTCGGCCGGCACTTCGTGCGCCAAGGGTCCGGTTCGATCGTGAACATCTCCTCCATCGCCGCCTTCATCGGCTCCAACCCCGAGTACCACGTCGCCTACGACGTCGCGAAAGCCGGCGTCTCCCAGCTCGCGCGGTCCCTCGCGGTCGAGTGGGCGCGGTACGGGGTGCGGGTCAACGCCGTCGCGCCGGGCCGGACCCGCACCCCCATCCTCGACACGGTCGGGATGGACGACCCCCAGCGGATGACGCAGTGGATCGGCCAGATCCCGATGGGCCGCCTGCTGGAGGCCGAGGAGATCGCGGCCGCCGTCACGTTCGTCGCCCTCGACGCGACCGCCATGACCGGACAGACCCTCCTCGTCGACGGCGGCCAGATCGCCCAGTGACGCGGTCACCGACGCCTGCCCTCAGCCGGCACCGAGGGCAAGCGTCTCCCCCTCGGCGAGCCGGACTTCGAGGAGACCGGCGCCGTAGCGCACGCGTACGTCCGCAGCCCGTGACGCCCGGATCGAAGCGACGGCCAACTCCCCGTCGCGCCAATGGATGTCCACGGTGAGACCGCCCCGGGCGCGCAGTCCGCACACGCTCCCGTCGGGCCAGTCGGCGGGCAGCGCGGGCAGGAGTTCCACATCCCGGCCGTCGGACTGGAGCAGCATCTCGGCCACCCCCGCCGTGCCGCCGGAGTTGCCGTCGAAGGAGTAGATGTTCTGCGCCGCGCCCGCCACCCCACCGGCGGAGAACGACATCAGGTTCGCCTCGCTGGCGTCCGCGATCAGGCTGGTGAGGTGCTTGAGAGCCGTGTCGCCGTTGAGGAGACGGGCGTAGTAGACGGTGAAGTTGGCCTCGACCCACTCGGTCTGCTCCCAGCCCGGGGCCTGTTGCCTGCGCTCGATCGTGACCTCGGCGGCGCGCGCGAGATCCGGTGTGTCGCGCGGGGTGATCTGGCGCTCCGGGAACAGCGCGCTGAGATGCGAGGTGTGCCGATGGCTCGGCTCGGCCTCCTCGTGGTCGTGCAGCCACTCCTGCACCTGCCCGTGCCGCCCGATCCGCAACGGCGGCAGCCGACGGCGCGCGGCGGCGATCCTGGTCCTCAACTCGGCGTCGACACAGAGCAGTTCGGCACTCTCCGCGCAGATCCGCAGCACGGCCTCCATGAACACCCGGTCCGCGGTGGCCCCCATGGACACCGAGCACCGGCTGCCGTCGGGCGCGAGATACCAGTTCTCCGGCGACTCCGACGGCCCCGTGACGAGCAGGCCCCGCTCCGGCTCCTCGACCGCGTAGCCGAGGAGGAACTCCGCGGCCCCGCGCAGGACCGGATACGCGCGCTCCCGGAGGAACGTCTCGTCCCGGCCGTACTCGAAGTGCTCCCACAACTGGAGCGCGAGCCAGGCCCCACCGGTCACGTTCATGCCCCAGCCGATCCCCGAACCGGGTGCCGAGTACCCCCACGCGTTGGTCACCGTGTGCGCGACCCAGCCCGGCGCGCCGTACAACTCCTGGGCGGTCGCCCGGCCTTGGTCCGCCAGACGCTCCAACAGCCCGAACAGCGGCTCGTGGCACTCGGCCAGATTGGTCGACTCGGCGGCCCAGTAGTTCTGTTGGGTGTTGATGTCCAGATGGAAGTCGTTCGTCCAGGGCGCGCTGCTCGCCAGGCCGTCGTTCCACAGCCCCTGCAAGGCGAGCGGCAGAGGGGAGTCGGCGCGGGAGCCGGCCATCGTCAGGTAGCGGCCGAACTGGAAGTAGAGCGCTATGAGTTCGTCGTCGGCCTTCCCGGAAGCGAGCCGCTCGCGACGGGTATCGGTGGGCAGAGCGGTGAGTTCGGGCGGAGCCGAACCGAGATCCAGGGACACCCGCCGCATCAGCGCCCGATGGTCGGCGATGTGCGCCGCCCGGACCGACTCGTGACCGGCCTCCAGACCTGCGGACAGCAGCGACTCCGCGCGCGCTCGGGGGTCCGCTCCCGCCCAGTCGGTTCCTACGACGATGTAGACGACCGCGCTGTCGGCGCCTTCCAGGCGAAGCGTGTCTCCCGCGCGGCGCACGGTGCCGCCCTCGGCTTCGAGGTGGGCGCGGATCTCCAGGGCGACACCCTGCTGTCCGTCGCTGTGCAGGCTCTCGTAGGCGTGGCCGTTGAAGGTGACGGACGAGTCGGCGGCGGTGGTGTTGCCGGGGAGTACGCCGTCCCGGATCGAGAGGTCGAAGGTGAGCGACCCGGGGCGATCCGCGGTGAGGCGGATCGCGATCAGTCCATGCGGGTTGGTGGCGAACACCTCGCGGGTGAAGCGGACTTCGTCCTGCACGTAGGTGACCGTGACGAGGCCCGTGTCCAGGTCCAGCGTCCGCCGGTAGTCCTGGGCCGGACCCCCGCCAGGGAAGGCGAGTTGCGCTTCGGGCAGGGGCAGATTGGTCCCGAACGACGCTGCGCTGCCCGGGAGATGCTCGGCGGCGAGCCGCTGCGCCTCGGCATGGTTTCCGGCGAAGAGGAGTTCGCGGATGCGGGGGACCTGCTGCCGGGCGGTCGGGTTCAGGTCTGTGGTGGCGGGGCCGCCCGACCACGCGGTCGACTCGGAGAGCTGGATTCGTTCGCGGTCGGTGCCGCCGTAGACCATGCCGCCCAGCCGGCCGTTGCCGATGGGGAGGGCTTCGAACCAGCGGGTGGCGGGGCGGTCGTAGCGGAGTGTTCCGGGTGGGACGCGGACATCACGGAGGCTCTGGTCGGGGAGAGCTTTCAGCATGGCGTGTGCTTTCGGGACGGTGTGAGAGAGGGCAACGCGCGGTGGGCGTCGGCTACTTGGTGGGAGCGAAGACGTGCTGTGCGGCTACGGCGGCACCTCCGCGGGCCCATTCCTCGAAGGGGAGGGGCCTGACGACGAGGTCGCAGTCGGCCGCGGCGCCGAAGGCCCGGGCGGCGAAGGTGGTGCGGATCTGGTCCTCGTAGAGGTCGTAAGTGGCCACGCCCTCACCGGAGATGATGATGCGTTCCGGGCCGATGAGGTTGGCCACGGACGCCAGGGCCAGGCCCAGGGCGTGGCCCGCCCGGGCGAAGACCGCGCGGACATCGGCGTTTCCGGCATGGGCGAGGCGGACCGCGCCGTCCATCGTCAGGGTCGGGTCGCCCGTCGCCTGGCGCGCCTGATCCGTGATGGCCTGGGTGGAGGCGACGGCCTCGACACAGCCGGTGTTGCCGCAGGTGCACACCCGGTCGGTGCCCCCCACGGGAAGGTGACCGACCTCCCCCGAGACACCGTGCGCGCCGGAGACGACCCGGCCGCCGATGGAGATGCCGCAGCCGATGCCCGCGCCGACGGTGACCAGGGCGAAGGACGACAGTCCGACCCCGACGCCGAACCACTGTTCCGCGACGGTCAGGGCGCGGACGTCGTTCTCGATGACGGTCGGCAAGTTCGTTGCGGACTCCACGAGTTGGGCGAGCGGCACGCGGCGCCAGTTCAGGAAGGGGGAGTACTGGACGGTCCCCGTGTGGCCGTCGACGTCCCCGGAGATCGTGACGCCGATGCCGTGGAGCGCGCCCGGTGTGTACGGCGCCGCCTTCGCGTTCAACTGGTCGACGAGCCGGGCGACGGCCAGGACGACGGTACCGACGTCCCGCGAGCCGAGGACGGCCCGCGCGGAGGCCAGAGGTCTTGCGGTCAAGTCGGTGAGCGTGCCGATGAGTTCGTCACCGGTGATCTTCACGCCCACGAAGCGGGCGCGCTCGCCCCGCACCGCGATGAGGGTGGCCGGCCGGCCCTGGGTGCGCTCGGTCGAGCGGCCCAGCTCGTTGATCCAGCCGTCGGTCAGCAGGGGAGTGGCGACCTTCGTGACCGCGCCGGGCGACAGACCGGTACGGCGCCCGATCTCGGCGCGGGTGAGCGGGCCGTGGGCGAGGAGGGTCTGGAAGAGCAGAGAGGCCGCGGGTGGCTGATCGGCGAGCGTCATGCGGCGACCATACATTTCCATTGGAAAAGAAGATAGAAGAAGGAACGCATTGATCGGCGTCCTTCTTCCGTGCTCATCGCCTGATTCCGGCTTCATTCTTTCCACGAATACCGATGATTCGCGCGGCTCAATATGTTGACGCTGGAAGAAAAGCCTGGCTACATTCGCGGCACCTCAGGACAGGTGGATGGGACGTCCACCGACGCAGGTGGCGGCCGGTTTCCTCCCCGACCGGCCGTCGTCGTACGGCTACCAGGGCGGAACCGAACGCCCACTCACCCATTCCCCATGCGGCTGACCGCGCAGGGGCACTTTCCGGAGCTTCCCAGGGCCCCGCCGTGCCTTTTCGCGCCGAGATGGAGTAAACACATGGCTCGTCCAGCAGGACCCGCGGTATTCGTACGACACAGACTTCGTGCGGGTGGTGGGCGGCTGCGTCGCCTGCCCGTCCTCGCCGCCGCCGCGCTCGTGGTGTCGCTCGCGGCACCGGCCGCCGCGTCGGTGTCGGAGGCTTCCCCGACCCCGTCGAGCGCCGGCCGGCAGCAGGCCCTCCTGGCCGCCAAGCCGTATATGGGCTGGAGCAGTTGGAGCCTGGAGGCCACCAGCTATCCCGGCTACGGCGGGGTGAACTGGCTCACCGAGGCACACGTCGAGCAGCAGGCCGACGTGGTCGCCTCGAAGCTCAAGTCCCATGGCTACGAGTACATCAACGTGGACGCCGGGTGGGCCAAGGGGTTCGACGAGTACGCCCGGCCGACGGCGAACCCGGCCACCTTCCCGCACGGCATGAAGTCCCTGGGCGACTACCTTCACCACAAGGGCCTCAAGTTCGGGCTGTACCTGGCCGTCGGCCTCGACCCCGCCGCGTACGGCGACGGGACGACCGCGATCCACAACGCTCCCGGCTGCACCACCTCGGACATCGTCTATCCCGACCTGCGCAAGACCAACGGGTGGAACTCCGCGTACAAGATGGACTTCGCCGACCCCTGCGCACAGAAGTACATCGACTCCCTCGCCGACCAACTCGCGGGCTGGGGCGTGGACTTCCTGAAGGTCGACGGGGTGGGCCCGGGCTCGTGGCAGGGAGACGCGGACCACGACAACACCCCGGACGTGAAGGCCTGGCACACGGCGCTCCAACAGACCGGCCGCCCCGTCCAGTTGACGCTGTCCTGGTCACTGAGTCACACCCAGGCGGCGACCTGGAAGGCCAACTCCAACGGCTGGCGGATCGACACCGACGTCGAGTGCTATTGCGACACGCTGGTGACGTGGGACAACTCCCTGAAGGTGCGCTGGAACGACGTCGTGCAGTGGATCGACGACGCGGGACCCGGGCACTGGAACAACCTCGACTCCCTGAACGTCGGGGTCGGCGCGATGGACGGCCTCACCGAGGCGGAGCGACAGAGCTACACGACCCTGTGGGCCATCGAGTCGGCGCCTCTCTACTCGGGTGACGACCTCACCAAACTCGACGCGTACGGGCTGAAGTTGCTCACCAACGACGAGGTCATCGCCGTGGACCAGGCCGGTCATCCGGCACGGCCCGTCAGCCAGACCACGAACCAGCAGACCTGGTACGCCCGTAATCCCGACGGCAGTTACACCGTCGCGCTGTTCAACCTGGGCTCCGAGGCCGCCGATGTCACCGCGGACTTCGCCGACCTGGGCATCAGCGGAACGGCCTCGGTCCGCGACCTGTGGCAGCACAAGAACCTCGGCCGCGTCTCCGGGCACCTGACGGAGAACCTGCCGGCACACGGCTCGCGGCTCTTCACCTTCACGCCGAGCCGGCAGGGCGCCAACCCCGGTGCTCCGCTGGGCGTCCACGGCACCGCCGCCACCGCGACCAGCGTCTCGCTGGCCTGGGACAAGGTGAACACCGGCACCTCGCCGGTCACCCGCTACACCGTCTACGCCGACGGCCGGCCGGTGACCACCAGCACCGGCACCACGGCCACCGTCACCGGTCTGAGCGCGGCCGACGCCCACACCTTCACCGTCGTAGCCCGTGACGCCAAGGGTCGAACATCGGCCCCCAGCAGGGCAGTTGGGGTCACCACGCCCGCGTCCGGCGGACCCACCGCCTACGAGGCCGAGGCTTCCGGCAACACCCTCACCGGCAACGCCACCGTCGCGGGCTGCGACGGCTGCTCCGGTGGACAGAAGGTCGGCAACCTCGGCGGTGGTGAGGTGGCCGTCAACCACGTCAGCGCCCCGAAGGACGGCACGTACCTGCTGAAGCTGGACTACGTGGACGGCGACTCAAGTCGCGTCATCAACCTGTCCGTTGGCGACACCACACTCCAGATCCCGGTGCCCGGCACCAACGACAACAACTGGGGCACCCCGCAGTCGCTCACCGTCCCGGTGCCGCTGAAGGCCGGGGACAACACGCTCCGCTTCGGCAACGCCACCGACTACGCACCCGACATCGACAAGATCACCGTCTGAACCACGCCCGACGCTCCACCAGTTGGACACGCAACGCACGAAGGAGGGTGCTGTGGTGGTCACATCACAGGGCAACCACGCGACGCCGGTGAAACCGCGGTCCGGTGAGCCGGGCGCGGTGGCCACCACGGTCACCTCACCGGGCAGGGGCCCGACCAGGAAAGCACGGCGCGCCACCGCCACGAGGTCGGCGGCGGCGCGACGCCGGGACCTGCCGGTAGCCCTGCTGCTCATCCTGCCCGCCGTGGTCGGATTCGCGGTCTTCTACGCCTATCCGACCCTGCGCGGCATCTACCTCAGCTTCACCGACTTCCACGTCCTGAGCCCGCCGAACTGGGTGGGACTGGCCAACTTCCGGGAGCTGTTCGGGGACGACGTCTTCTGGCACTCGCTCCTCGTCACCGTCTACTTCGTCCTGCTGTCCGTCGTCTTCGGCACGGCGATCTCGCTCGTGACCGCGGTCGTGCTGCACCGGGTGACCCGGTCGTCGGTCCTGCGCGGAGTGATCCTGCTGCCGTTCCTGATCTCCAACGTCATCGCGGCCCTGGTGTGGCAGTGGATGCTCGACCCGACCCTCGGCATCGTCAACATCGCCCTGAAACACCTGACCGGTCACTCCGTCCTGTTCTTCGGCAGCGGGGGATGGGCGATCCCCTCCCTCGCCGCGATCAGCGTCTGGAAGTGGATGGGCTACTACGCCCTGCTGATCTTCGCCGGCCTCCAGACCATCCCGGCCACCATCTACGAGGCCGGCCGGGTCGACGGCGCGAGCGAGGCGCAGATGTTCCGGCGGCTCACGGTGCCCCTGCTGCGGCCGATCCTCGTCATGGTGGTCGTCCTGACGGTGATCAACTCCTTCCAGGTGTTCGACATCGTGCAGGTCACCACCGAAGGCGGCCCGGCGAACGCCTCGAACGTGCTCCAGATGTACATCTACCGCAAGGCCTTCCGCCAGTTCGACTTCGGCTACGCCGCCACCATGTCGCTGGCCCTGTTCGCCCTGCTCATCGCGGTCACCTTCACCCAGCTGCGGCTCGCCCGCGCAGGCGAATCCGACCTGAACTGAAGGAGGCCGCCCGCATGGCTGTCACCGTCGCACCCGGCCCGGCGGCCGTCCCGCGCCGCCCGACCCGGAATACCGCCCGCAGGTTCTCACCCGGCAGGGCCGTCGCCTGGACCTACCTCGGCGCCATCGTCCTCGTCACCCTCTTCCCGTTCTACTGGATCCTGCGCACCGCGCTCTCGAACAACTACCAACTCGCGACCAACCCCTCCTCGCCCCTTCCGGTGGGCTTCACCTGGGGTGCCTTCGAACGTGTCCTCGGCATCGCCTCCACCGCCGAGGCACAGGCCCAGGGCGGCTCCGGCGCCACCCTCGACATCGCGATCTACCTCCGCAACTCGCTGATCTACGCGTCCGTGCAGACAGCGCTGATTGTCTTGCTCTCGGCAGCCGCCGCCTACGCGTTCTCCCGGCTGCACTGGCGTGGCCGCGACCTGGTGTTCAACATCCTGATCAGCGCCCTGATGGTGCCCAGCGTGTTCACGCTGCTGCCCAACTTCGTCCTGGCCAAGGATCTCGGGCTCATCAACACCTTCGCGGGGCTCATCCTCCCCGGCGGGCTGTTCCAGGCCTTCGCGCTGTTCTTCCTGCGGCAGTTCATGCTCGGCCTGAGCACCGAGGTCGAGGAAGCCGCCATCATCGACGGCGCCGGCCCGCTGCGGATCTTCTTCCGGATCATCCTGCCGATGACGTCCGCGCCGATCGCGACCGTCTCGCTGCTGATGTTCGTCAACGCCTGGAACGACTACTTCTGGCCGCTGCTGATCGCCGACGACCAGAGCGTCCAACCCCTCACCCTCGCCCTCGGCGTCTTCAAGCAGTCCTCGCCCCAAGCCGCCCCCGACTGGGCCGGGTTGATGGCCGCCGCCCTCATCGCAGCGCTGCCGATGCTGCTGCTCTTCCTCGCCTTCGGCAAACGCATCGTCAACTCCATCGGCTTCTCCGGCCTCAAGTGACCAGTGCCTCAAGTGACCAGTGAAAGAAGGAACCATGAGAGTTCGCAAGGCCGTGGCACTCGGAGCCGCGCTCACCCTGACGGCCCTCGTGTCCGCCTGCTCCTCCAACTCCGGTAGCGGTTCAGGCTCTTCGACCCTGAACTGGTGGACCTGGGACGACAAGCAGGCCGCCGCCTACAAGGTCTGCGCCACGGACTTCGAGAAGGCCAACCCGGGCGTCACGGTGAAGATCACCCAGTACAACGTCGTGGACTACTTCACCAAGCTCACCGCCGGCTTCGTGGCCGGCAAGGCTCCCGACGCGTTCCAGAACAGCGTCCAGTTCTTCCCGCAGTACGCCGACCAGCACCAACTCCTGCCGCTGGACGACTACATCAAGAAGGACAAGTTCGACCTGTCGAGGTTCTCCGTCGGCGTCGACTCGTGGAAGTACACCGACGGCCACCAGTACGGCCTGCCCCTGGACTGGGCCGCCACGGGCCTCTACTACAACACCGACATGCTCACCAAGGCCGGCTACACCACCAAGGACGTCCAGAGCCTGAACTGGAACCCCGACAACGGCGGCACGATCGGCAAGATGATCGCCCATCTGACCCTCGACACCAAGGGCCGTCGCGGTGACCAGCCGGGCTTCGACAAGGCGAACATCAAGACCTACGGCTTCGGGCAACTGGCCGCCAAGGACTTCCTGGGCCAGTCCACCTGGAGCTCCTTCGTCTCCACGACGGGCTGGCGACTCGGCAACAAGGCCAACTGGCCGACCCAGTTGAACTACAACGACCCGCGCCTGGTGAAGACCATGGACTGGATCCGCACCCTGGTCGCGAAGGGCTACGCACCCAAGATCGGCACGTTCACCAACACCGTCTCCGACGTCGATCTGCTCTCCTCGGGCAAGGTCGCGATGGAGACCGGCGGATCGTGGACGGCGTCCACCTACGCCAAGATCCCCACCGTCAAGGTCGGCATCGCCCCCACGGTCCTGGGCCCCGACAACAAGACCCGTGCCGTCTTCAGCAACTCCAACGGCAACACCATCTGGGCCGGCACGAAGAACCCCGACCTGGCCTGGAAGTGGGTCTCCTACATGGGCTCCGAGGCCTGCCAGACCAAGGCGTCGGCGACCGGCACCTTCTTCCCGTCCATCCCCGCCTCGATGGACGCCTCCGCCAAGGCCCTCAAGGCACAGGGCGTCGACCTCTCGGTCTTCACCGACATGCTCAAGAACAAGGAGCTCTACCCGTCTCCGGACTTCCGCAACGGCGCGGCCCTGCAGGACGCGATCGAGCCGCTGATCGAGGGCTACTTCGGCGGCCAGAAGAACGACAGCGTCTTCGCCGACATGCAGGCCAAGACCAAGACCATCCTCACCCAGAAGTAACAGCCGCCCCCTCGGCGCCCCGCGGCCGGACGCGTCCCCTACGGCGCGTCCCGCCGCCCTCCCCGAAAAGAGACTGCATGCCCGCGACCCCCTCGCGCATCGTCAGCCTGCGCGCGGCCGGCACCTGCCTCGCCGTGGAACTCACCGAACCGGTGCCCCGAGTCCTGCACTGGGGAGCCGACCTGGGCGACCTCACCCCCGACGACCTGACCGCCCTGAGCCTGACCGCCGAACCCGCGATCCTCAACAACGCCCCCGACATCCCACGCCGCTTCACCGTCTGGCCCACCGAGGCCGACGGCTGGTCCGGCACCCCCGCCCACCACGGCCACCGGGCAGGCACCGCCACCGCACCCCGCCCCACCCTCACCGGCGCCACCCACCGCACGGGCCCCGAAGGCGGCGGCGTACTCGAACTCCACCTCACCGACGAGGCGTCGGCACTCGACATCACCCTCACCTACACCCTGGACGCCCACGGCATCCTCACCGCCGACGCCGTCATCTCCCGCGCGGACAACGCCGATTCGACGCCCTACGACCTCGCCGGCGCCCTGACTTTGCTGCCCCTGCCGCGCCGAGCCACCGAGATCCTCGACTTCACCGGAAAGTGGAGCCGGGAACGCTCCCCGCAACGCCACCCGCTGCACCACGGCGCCCATGTGCGTGACGTACGACGGGGAAAACCCGGCGTCGACTCGCCGCACCTCCTGACGGTGGGCGTACCCGGCTTCGGATTCGGCGCCGGTGAGGTGTGGGCCGTCCACGTGGCCTGGAGCGGCGACCAGCGCTACCTCGTCGAGCAACTCCCGGAAGGCGCAGGCGTCCACGCGTCCGCGCTCGGCGGTGGCGAACTCCTCCGGGCGGGCGAGATCCGCCTGGCACCCGGCGACACCTACCGCACTCCCCGCTGCCACTTCGCCTGGTCGCCGAACGGCCTGGACGGCATCGCCGACCGCTTCCACCGCCACCTGCGCGCACGCCCCCGACACCCGCGCGGCCCCCGGCCCCTCGTCCTCAACAGCTGGGAAGGCGTCTACTTCGACCACGACCTCGACCGCTTGCGCGCCCTGGCCGAGCGGGCCGCCGCAGTGGGTGTCGAACGGTTCGTCCTCGACGACGGCTGGTTCAGCGGGCGCCGCGCCGACACCGCGGGCCTCGGCGACTGGCTCGCCGACCCGACCGTCTGGCCCGACGGACTCAGCCCGCTCGCCGACCATGTCCGGTCGCTGGGCATGGACTTCGGCCTCTGGGTGGAGCCCGAGATGGTCAACCTCGACTCCCACCTCGCCCGCACCCACCCCGACTGGATCCTCGGTCCCGCCGCGGGCCTCGGCCCGACCGCCCGCCATCAGCACGTCCTCGACCTCTCCCGGCCCGAGGTCTTCGACTACCTATTGAAGTCACTGGACGCGCTCGTCGGAAGCTACGACATCGCCTACCTCAAATGGGACCACAACCGCGAACTCCACGAAGCCGTACACGCGTTGGGCGACCGGCCCGCGGGCCACGCTCAGGTCGAGGCGCTGTACCGGCTGTTGGACGCGGTCAAGCAACGGCACCCGGGCCTGGAGATCGAGAGCTGCGCGAGCGGCGGCGGCCGGGTCGACCTGGGCGTACTCGACCGCACCGACCGGGTGTGGCCCTCGGACTGCAACGACCCCGTGGAACGCCAGTCGATCCAGAGCTGGACCGTCCAACTCCTCCCACCCGAACTCGTCGGCACCCACGTGGGCGCCGCGCGCAGCCACACCACCGGACGCGTCACCTCCGACACGTTCCGCCTGATCACCGCCCTCTTCGGCCACGCGGGCATCGAGCAGGACCTCACCGAGTGCTCGGAGGAGGGGCTGACCAGGCTGACCGCCTGGACCGCCCTGTACCGGGAACTACGGCCGCTGCTGCACAGCGGTCGTACGGTGCGTGCCGATCTGGAGGACGAGGCCCGGATACTGCATGGAGTCGTGGCCTACGACGGCTCACGGGCGCTGTACTCCTGGGCGAGGCTGGCCACTTCGCCCGAGGGGCAGTCCGGGCGGACGCGTTTTCCTGGTCTGAGCGTCGACGCCCGCTATCAACTCCGGGTGCGCGCCGAACTCGGCCCGCCCTCCTTCCACCAGATCGCATCGCCCGCGTGGTTGACGGCCGCGCAGGAGGACTGGCTGACCCTGCCCGGCTCGGTGCTGGCCACCGCGGGCCTGCCCATGCCCACCCTCAACCCCGAGCAGGCACTCCTCATCGAGGTCCGCCGCCAGGACTGAAGTCGCTCAGCACAAGCCCGAGTCGGAGTTCCCGGCGAGCACGACCGACACGGGAAGCCGCCGCACCCCGCGCATCAGGAGCCCCGGCGCCCACTCCAAGTCGGCCGCGTCCACGACCAGTTCGAGACTCGCGACGCGCTCCAGCATGGCGGTGATCGCGACCGTGGCCTCCATTCTGGCCAACGGCGCCCCCAGGCAGTGGTGGACGCCGTGTCCGAAGGCGACATGGCCGGCCGGGCGTCCGAGGCGGAAGGAGTCCGGCTCCTCGAAACGGGCCGGGTCCCGGTCGGCGGCGGCGAGGGACACCAGCAGCATGTCGCCCCGGCGCACCTGCGCTTCGCCCACCCGCATGTCCTCGGTGGCGAAACGCTCGGTCGCCGTGAGCACCGGCCCCTCCAGACGGAGGAACTCCTCAACCGCCGCAGGCACGAGAGAGGGATCGGCCCGCAACGCCTTGAGCAGGTCCGGCTGTTGGGCGAGTCCGAGGAGCACGGCACCGATGAGGTTGGCGGTCGTCTCGTACCCGGCGATCAGAAGGAGGAAGGCCATACCGACCAACTCCGGGTCGGTGAGCCGGTCGTCGACGGTGTCGTTGGCCAGCGCGCTCAGCAGGTCCTCGCCGGGGTCGGCGCGCTTGGCCGCGATCAGCTCCGCCAGATACCCGCTCATCCAGACGTACGCCTCCTCCCGGTCACCGCCGGCGACCGGGGACACGATCTGCTCCGAGGCCCAGCGGAACCTGTCCCAGTCGTCCAGCGGTACGCCGAGCAGTTCGCAGATCACGGCGATCGGGACGCGGGCGGCGAAGCCGTCGACCAACTCCGGTGTCTCCAGCGCGAGTACGTCGTCCGCGAACCGGCCCGCGAGCTCCCGCGTGCGGGGCCGTAGGGACTCGATCTGCTGCGGGGTGAACGCGCGTGTCACCAGTTTGCGGAGGCGGGTGTGGTCGGGCGGGTCCACGGTCAGCATGTAGTCGATCCCGACCTCGTCCCGGACACCGCTCATCAGCCAGCCCGGCTCCAGCCCCGCGCGTTCGCTCCGCTTGGACACGCGGGGATCGGTGAGCACTTGGCGTGCCGCGTCGTATCCCGTGATCAGCAACTGCGGGGGCGCACCGTCCGGTTCGCAGCGGTGGGCGGCTCCGGAGTCCGTCAACTGCCGTAGCACCGCGTGCGGATCCGCCTGGAACGCGGCGCCTTCCAGTACCGCCCGCAGCGAGCCGCCCTTGGCGTCCGGGGTGCTTGTGGTCATCGCGGTCTCCCACCCGAAGTTATTGCTTTCGTCGGCAAGCATTGCCTCGCGGGGAGGGTGTGTCAAGGCGAGCTGGGGTCCGTCGGAGGAGGAGCAACTGCCGTGGACAGCAAGCTGGTTGGCGGTTGCAGTCGTGGCTTCCGTCGGATGACGGAAGCCACGACTGCACGGCGGGAGGGACCGTGACGCCGGTGTCACCCGTTGGACGCGTCCCGATCCGTGAGGAGCCGACATGCCCGTCTACACCTGCACCGCTGCGCAGGGAACCCTGACGCATGAGTCGAAGGCGTCGCTGGCGGCCGAGATCACCCGGATCCACGCGGCGGTCAACCATGTGCCACCGGCCTACGTCAACGTGATCTTCACCGAGCCGCCCTCGGAGAACGTCTTCGCCGGCGGGGTACCGGGGACACCCCTGATCATCACGGGCTGGGCGCGGCGCGGGCATCCGCAGGAGAGCACGACGCGACTGGCGCTGGAGTTGTCCGCGGCGGCCGTACGCGTCACCGGAGTCGAGGAGAACCACGTCATGGTGGTGATCCAGGACAGCCCGGCCCGGTCCGCCGTGGAAGGCGGTCAGGTGTTGCCCGAACCGGGCGAGGAGAAGGAGTGGCTGGCGCACCGGGGCGAAGCCTGAGCGGCGTGGATACGGGCCGTGAAGCCCCTGAGCCGGCGCCCGGCTACCCGCCCTCTACGCGTCCTTGAACCGTGCGGTGACCGCGGCCACGCGCTTGCCCTGGTACACGGCGGCGGCCCGGGCCGTGTCGTCGACCGGGATCGCTCCCTGGCCGTTGACGTGACTGGTGCCGTACGGGTTGCCGTCGGCGAACTTGACCGGGTCGGTGTAGCCCGGGGTGACGATGATGCCGCCGAAGTGGTGGACGGAGTTGTAGAGGGCGAGCAGCGTGGACTCCTGGCCGCCGTGGGCTGTGGCGGTGGCCGTGAAGCCGCTGTAGATCTTGTCGGCCAGCTTGCCCTGCGCCCACAGCCCGCCGAGTGTGTCGATGAACTGCTTCAGCTGGCTGGCGATGTTGCCGAACCGGGTCGGGCTGCCGAAGATCACGGCGTCGGCCCACTCGATGTCGGCGCCGGTCGCCACCGGGATGTCCTTGGTGGCCGCGGCATGCGCCGACCACGCGTCGTTGGCGGCGATGGCCTCCTCGGGGGCGAGCTCGGACACGCGCAGGAGTCGTACCTCCGCACCCTCCTTGCGGGCACCCTCGGCCACGGACTCCGCCAACTCGTGCACGGTGCCGGTCGACGAGTAGTAGATGACTGCGATCTTGGGGGACATGGGGAGTTCCTCTCGCGGTACTGGCGGTACAGAAGCTTGCGTTGGCAAGTATCTTCACCCGCCTAAAAATGCTTTGTCAAGCAAGTAGTGGTTATGCTTGGTGGTGCTTGAGTGTTCTTGCAGCCTCGGGAGGGAGGGAAAGGGAATGGCCCCCGCACCAGAACCGCTGACCAGCGCGGAGGACCGCCTCTGGCGCTCCCTCCAGAGACTGCTCGTGGCGCTGCCCCGGGCGCTCGACGAGGATCTGCTGCGGTCCACGGGCCTGTCGCTCAGCCAGTACATCGTGCTGATGCAGCTCTCCGAGGCGGACGGTGACCGTATGCGCATGACCGGGCTGGCCACCGCCACGGCCCTGTCCGCGAGCCGGGTCAGCCGGGTCGTGGAGACGCTCCGGGGGCAGGGCCTGGTCGTCAAACAGCCGCACCCGACGGACGCCCGGGGGAGCGTGGCCGTCCTCACGGAAGCCGGTCGGCAACGGCTGCTGGGCGCCTATCCGGCCCATCTCTCCAGTGCGCGCCGACGTGTCCTGGACCAGCTCGATCCCGTGCTGGTGCAGGAGCTGGCCGGGGAGCTGGAGGCGGTGGCCGAGTGCCGCGAGGCGACTTCCGTGTACGGAGATGCAGTCACATGACCCAAGCCGGGACGGGGTGCCGTGGCGAAACATGGTGCCGTTCCGGATCGACCTTCTGCTGAGGAGGCACCCCATGCTCCAGGGCTACACCTACCCGCTGTCACCGCGCGGAGAGGCGAACCTCGCCTCGGCCCCACCGTGGCACTACGCCGGCGACATCGTCGGCGTGGAGTTCTGGACCGACCCGGCCGCCGCCGAGGCGACACTCCCCGAGGGGCTGACGCCGGACCCGGACTCCGACGGGCGCGCGGTGGCGCTGTTCGTCGACTGGCAGTTCTCCGCCGGGCACGACGAGTACCTCGACCCGGTGCGCAGCCAGTACCGCGAGTTCATGGTGCTGGTGGACGCCCACTGGCAGGGCGAGCCCGTGTCGTGGTGCCCGTACATCTACGTCGACAACGACCTTGCCCTGGCCCGGGGCTGGGTGCAGGGCTTCCCGAAGAAGCTGGGCTCGGTCCACCAGACCCGCGTCTTCGCGGCACCCGGCAGCGCGTCGCCGACCCTCGCCGCGGGTGGCCGGTTCGGCGCCTCCCTGTCGGCGGCCGGGCACACCCTCGCGGAGGCCACGGTCACGCTCCAGCAGCCGGCGCCCGACCCGGCCGCGCTGTTCGCACGCCCCACCGTCAACCTCCGGCACTTCCCGAGCCTGGCCGCCGGGGAGCACGACAAGCCCGCCGTGCACGAGCTGGTGATGGCCGAGTTCGACGACCGCCGACTCGCCGACGTCTGGACCGGCACCGGCGACATCACCCTGTTCGCGGCCCGCGGCGAGGAACTGGCGGACCTCGCTCCCGTGCGCACCGGCGCCGGGTTCCGCGCCTCGATGTCGTACAGCGTGACCGACGTACGCCGGCTGGGCGGATAGCGGGACGCATGCGGAGGGACGGGCGGCGCCCGCGGGCATGCCGTGGCCCCGGGGTTCCTCGCTTGAGGTTCTTTGCTTGAGCACGCTAATCTGCACGGATGACCGCCGCCGAGGAATCCCTGACCGCACAGGAGGAGCGTTTCTGGCGTGCCCTGATGCGGGTCATCGTCGCGTTGCCGCGTTCGCTGGACGACGATCTGCTGCGGGCCACGGGGCTGACGCTCACCGAGTACGTCGTCCTGATGAGTCTGTCCGAGGCCGAGAACCAGGAACTTCGTATGGCGGATCTCGCGGCGGCCACCGCGCTGTCGGCGAGCCGGATCACCCGTGTCGTGGACGCGTTGCAGAGCCGCGGCCAGGTCGTGAAGCGGCGCTACGAGGGAGACGCGCGCGGGAATGTCGCGACCCTCACCCCGGAAGGGCTGAAGCGGCTTCAGGCGGCCTATCCGATACACCTCGCGAGTGCCCGCAAGCGCGTGATGGACCATCTCGACGGCCGGTCGCTGTCGGCCATGGTGCGGCAGTTCGAGACGGTGGTCGGGAAGTTCGACTGAGGCCGGGCGAAGGCGTCACCGTACTGAACACAGAAGGTCCCGGACACACTCCTCGTGTCCGGGACCTTCCGCGTGACGCGACGCCGGGCGGCGTCAACTCCCGTACACGCGCCGGGAGATGTGCTCCGCGATCATGATGGTCGTCGCGTTGGTCACGGTCGACGGGACCTCGGGCATGATCGAGGCGTCGACCACCCGCAACCCGGTCAGCCCGAGCACCGCCCCCGACTCGTCGACGACGGCCCACTCGTCCCCGGGCCCGCCCATCGGCGCGGTCGAGGTCGGATGGCCGTAGGTCGAGATCCCGGCCGCGATCGCCGCCTCCAACTCGTCGCCGTCGCCCACCGGTTCACCCGGAACGAGCTCGGCCGCCACCGCACCCGCGAACGGCGAAGCGCTCGCCAGCCGCCGTACGAGCCGCACGCCCTCCAGCATGCGGCTGCGGTCCCTCGGTGTCGCCAGGTAGTTGTTGTCGATCACCGGGGCGTCGAGGGGATCGCGGCTGGCCAGCCTCACCGAACCGCGCGACTCGGGGCGGGTCACGGCCGTGGCCAGGAGGATCGCCCCGCCGGTCGGGCTGAAGGAGCCGTCCGGGAGGTGGGTCGCGACGATGCCGAGGTCCAACTCGCCGGCCCGCGCCTCGGGCGAGGCCAGCCAGAGATGTGCCGCGAAGGCCGACGTCAGGGTCTGGTGCTCGGGCGAGAGGGCGAACAGCGCGTGGAAGAAGGGGTGATCCTGCAACCGGCGGCCGACCGGGAGATCGGCGACCACGTCGATACCGAGCGCCCGCAGATCCTCGGCCGGACCGACACCGGACCGCAGCAGGATGGCCGGGCTGCCGTAACTCCCCGCGGAGAGCACCACTTCACCCGCCCGGAAGACCGACCCCGAGGCGCTCACGACACCCCGCGCCACACCGTCCTCGACGATCACCCGGTCGACCGTGACGTCACTCAGCACCGTCAGGTTGGGGCGGCTCCGCACCTGTGGTGTCAGGTACACCAGCGCGGAGTTCTGGCGCACCCCGTCGACGATGTTCACCGGGTAGCCGCCGGTGCCGTCCTGCCGGGCGCCGTTGAAATCGTCGTTCCGCCGGAACCCCAGACCCGCCGCGCCGTCCACGAACGCCTTGAGTGAGGACGTGAGTTGGTCGTACGTCCACTGCCGGACAGGGAAGGGTCCGGTGCGGCCGTGGTAAGTGTCGTCCCCCGTGGGCGTGTTCTCCATCTCCCGGAACGTCGGCAGGACTTCGTCGTACGACCAGCCCTTGATCCCGTACCGCTCGCCCCAGGCCGCGAAGTCCGCCGCGCGCGCCCGGATCGCCACCCCCGCGTTCACCGCCGAACTGCCGCCCATGGTCCGGCCGCGCGGCGCGGGAATGCTCGGGGCGAGGTCCGTGGCGCGTGCGGTGTAGCCCCAGTCGTGGTCCGGGTCGGCCAGGACATGCGGGGTCAACAGGCCCTCGGGGACGCGGTCTTGGGGGTAGTCCGGGCCCGCCTCGATCAACAGGACCGTGCGCCGCGGATCCGCACTGAGCCTCGCGGCGAGTACGGCACCGGCGGAACCTCCGCCGACGATCACGACGTCCACGGCATCGTCGGCTCCGTGGCTGGGCTGTTCGCTCGTGGTGCTCATGGGACTTCTCCTCATATCTATGTGCTTTCTCAAGCAATTAAAATGCGCGCCGTATGTGTGGTGACTCCGGCGCGCGACGGCCGGCTGTTCAGGTGGTCAGGCGTTCAGGACTTCCGGTACGACCCGCTCGCCCAACAGCCGCAGCGCGGCCGACTGATCGGCTCCCCGGATCGGTCCGATGACGTGGTCGAAGCCGAGGCGGTCCAGCCGGCGCAACTCCGTGAGCAGGGCGTGGACGTTCTCGCCGCGCGGGCCGGGGTCGAGCGGGAGCAGGACCGTCTTCTCGATCTCGTCGTAGTCGCGCCCGACGTCGTCGCAGTGCCTGCGGAGGACGTCGAGTTTGTGCTGGAGGTCGGGTCCGTGGAAGAGGTTGCAGGCGTCCGCGTACTCCGCGACGAGCCGGAGTGTCTTCCGCTCGCCGGAGCCGCCGATCAGGATCGGCGGGTGTGGACGCCGCACGGAGGTGGGGGAGTTGAGGGTGCGCTCCAGTCGGTAGTACCGGCCCTCGAAGGGTTTCTCGTCCTCGCTCCACATCTGGAGACAGATGCGCAGTGTCTCCTCCAATCGCTCGAACCGCTCCGCGACCGGCGGGAAGGGCAGACCGAGGCCACGCGCCTCGGCGAGGTTGAAGCCGGCGCCGACGCCGATGCCCAGCGCGGCTCGGCCCTCGGAGAGGACGTCGAGGGTGGTGACCATCTTGGCCAGCAGGCCGGGCTCGCGGTAGCCGACCGAGGTGACCAGGGCGAGGAGTTCGGCGCGTTCGGTGGACGCGGCCAGGTAGCCCAGCGTGGTGTACGCCTCCAGCATCTCCCGCTCGGAGGCGCCCACGATGCCGATCTGGAAGAGGTGATCCATGACGGCGATACGGGTGAAGCCGAACTCCTCCGCCGAGCGGGCGAGTTGGCCCACGTGGCGGGCGATGCCGGCCGGGCCGCCGGGCCGGGTGAAATCCGCGATGGCGATGCCGAGGTTCATGCGGGCCTTCCGTCGTGCGAACCGCTGGATCGATCACCGTCGAGTATGCCGGGCGAGATATATGCTTTGTCAAGCAAGGAAATGGACAGAAGGAAGGGGCCGAAGGGAAAGTGGCGGAAGGGAAGGGACCGCGCAGGGCGATCGATCCCTTCCCGCCGGGTACCGCGTGGCGCCGTTTCCACCGGGCTGGCCGGTCGGCGCCACGCGGCTGGCCGTCGCCGGAGGCTCAGGCGCGGACCGGTTCGCGTTGGCTCGCCTTGTGCTGGCGGCGCCGCTCCTCGAACGAGGCGAAGACCGCCGAGACGCCGTAGACGAGGCTGAACAGGCCGAAGACCGTGGCGAGGGAGACCGCGCCGATGTCCGGGCGGACGAACAGGGAGAACGCGAAGACGAGCGACACCGCGCCGGTCAGGAGGTACAGGGTGCGCTCGCCCGCCGTCTCGTCGCGCTGGAAGGCCAGGGCTATCTCCATGGCGCCGGTGGTCAGTGCCCACGCGGCGATCCAGATCGTGAGCGCGAGCGCCGTGATGCCGGGCCAGGCCAGCGCGACGATGCCGCCCGCCAGCGAGAGCCCGGCGAGCAGCAGCCAGCCGAAGACCGGCCCCACCCGGTCGCTCGCGAAGGCGCGGGCGCTGTCCGTCGCCGCGGTCAGGAACGCGTACACGGCGAAGAGGATGACGAAGGCGTTGATGGTGATGCCGGGCCAGGCGACGGAGACCGCGCCGAGGGCGACGGCCAGCAGACCGCGCCAGAGGAGCACGTTGGGTGAAGTGAACATGGTCACCTTCCACATACGAGGGTGTCGCCTCGTTCTTCGCCCGAGGCCGGGGTTCGCCAGGAAGGCTAGAGTCGCGCCTCCCCGGCGCGATCTGTCATACGACTGCATCCGCTACTTCCTTACTCCCTTACCGTCGTCGCAGAAACCCGTGCAGCCATCTGACCGATGCGCGGGGCGAGTTGGGGCGCGAGCATCGGTGCCTCCCGCCTTTCGGCCTGTCGACAAGGAGCCGACGTGATCAGTGGGATCGACGGCCGTGACAGCCCGCCGACCTCGGCTCCGGTGATCGACGATCCGCCGCGACGAACCGTCCGGCGGGCGGTCGATCTCTGGCGCCTGGTGGTGTCCCTGGCCGTACTCGTCGTGACGGTGCTCCTGGCCGTCGCGACACGCGACTTCGTCCGCGCGGCCCAGCAAGGCATCCTCACCACGGCGACCGCCCTGTCCCCGGCCCTGCGGGACGCCCTCGTCGGAACGGTCCAGGCCGTCGCCCTCCTCGCACCGGTCGCCGCCCTGGTGGTGTGGTGCGTACGACGGCGCGCCGAGCCTGTTCTACGGGTCCTGCCCTCGGCGGCGCTGGGTGCGCTGGGGGCGTGGTCGCTCACGCACCTGGCGCTGGCGCGGGGGAGACCGGACGCGTGGCCGGAGGTGCTGGACGGCCGGGACGGCCTGGTGCGGGCGGGCTGGCCGTCGGCCGTGTACCTGGCGGCCTGCGCCGGGGCGGTCGTCGCGGCGGGGCCATGGCTGGGGGCGCGTCAGCGGCGGGCGCTGTGGGTCCTGGCCGTCGGCTGCGGCGCGCTGAGTGTCGCGGCCGCGGCGATCGTTCCGCTGGACGCCTTCGCCGCACTCGCGGTGGGCGGCGCGGCCGGGTCGGCCGTACTGCTGCTGGCCGGGGCCCCCGCCGACCGCCCGGCGATTCAGGCGGTCGCCGAGGCCCTCGCCGACTCCGGGATCTCGGTCGTCAGGTTGAGCGAACTGCCGCCGGATGAGCAGCACTTGGGGGAGGGGACCGGCTACCGCGCCGTGACCACCGCCGGTTCGCGGCTCGCGGTGCGGGTGCTCGCCGCCGAGGACCACAACCGTGACCTCTTCCACCGGCTCGCCCGGCGGACGCTGCTGCGCCATCCTGCCGACGCCACCGCCCAGTTGCCGCTCGGAGCCGCCGAGCACGAACTGCTGATGCTCGTCTTCGCGGCCCGCACCGGCGCCCGGGTGGACGAACCGGTGATGGCGTATCCGGTGGCCGGGGGCGGCGCGCTCGTGGCGACGGTGGAGCGGGACTCCCGCGCGCTGTCTACCTTGCCCGATGGGGAGTTGACCGATCCGCTCCTCGTCGGGGTGTGGACCTCCGTGGCCCGGCTCCAGGAACACCGGCTGGGGCATGGGGAGTTGCGCCCCGAGCACATCCGCGTCGAACCGGGCGGTGAGAGCCGGCTCTCCGCGTTCGCGCGCGGCCGGCTCAACGCGCTGCCCGACATGCTCGGCGGGGACATCGCCGAACTGCTGGCCACGACCGCCGTACGGGTCGGTCCCGGGCGTGCCACGGCGTGCGCGCTGGCCGGGCTGGGTCCGGAACTGCTCGCGACCGCGCTGCCGTACCTCCAGCCGCTCGCCCTGATGGGACCCGCGCGGCACGCGGTCGCCCGCTACGACCAGGCCCGCGCACGGGCGGCCAGGGAGAAGGCCGGACGGCGCACGCTGCGTGCCGGTGGTCGGCCGAGTCTGCTGCGCGATCTCGCCGTCGAGGTCTCAACTGCCAGTGGTGCCAAGGCGGTTCCGCTCGCGCATCTGGCGCGGTTCACGTGGAAGAGCGCCCTGGGACTGGCGGGCGGTTTCCTCGTACTCCACCTGGTGCTCCCGCAGTTGGCCAACGCGCCCGCGGCCCTCGACGCGCTGCGGGACGCCAACTGGTGGTGGGTGCTCGCGGTGTTGCCCATCACCTTCCTCTCGCAGGCGTTCTCGACCTGTCTGCAACTGGGCACCATCCCGGACCGGTTGCCGTTCGGCCCCACCTACCAGGTGCAGTTCGCCAGTTCGTTCCTCAACCGGATCACCCCGAGCAACGTGGGCGGCATGGCGCTCAACCTGCGTTATCTACAGAAGACGGGGATCGAGACCGGGGCCGCCACCGCCTCCGTCGGGTTGCAGAGCCTGGCCGGCGCGCTCTCCAACACCGTTGTCGCCGCCGTGTTCTTCGCCTGGGCAGGACGAGGTCACGCCGGAGTGCATCTCGACCTGTCCGCCGGACGGTATGCCTTGTGGGCCGTCGCCCTGGTACTCGCCGCCGGGGGCCTGCTCGGCTTCACTCCGCCCGGCCGCCGCTTCCTGCACGACAAGGTGTGGCCGTTCCTGCGCGCGGCCGGATCGACCGTCGCCGGGCTCGCCACCGAACCGGCCAAGGTCGTCGTGGGTGTCGTCGGCGCCCTGGGCCTGCCCCTCATCCAGGTCGTCGGCCTGGCGATGAGCCTTCACGCGCTGGGCGCCGATCTGCCCTTCATCCAGGTCGGCGCCGCGTACATGGCGGCCCGGCTGATCGCGAACGCGGCTCCGGTACCGGGCGGGCTCGGAGCGCTGGAGGCGGGACTCATCGCCGGTCTGTCGACGCTCGGTGTGGCGGCGGGGGTGGCCACGTCGGCGGTGCTCGTCTACCGGCTGCTGACGTTCTGGCTGAACGTCCCGCTGGGTGCCCTGGCCCTGAGCTTCGTACAGCGGCGGGGCTACGTGTGAGGAGTCGACGTACCAGGGAGTCGTACGCTGGACGGGCCGGGCGGAGTCTCCTTGCAGTTCAGGGCGCGGTCACATGACCGAAGCCCTGCCGTGGGGGTTCTCCTACGATTCCGCTGGTGAAGACATGGAGTGTCCTGGAAGTCTGGGGAGACGCGTGCACGAAGCCGGGCTCCTCGGCCGCGACCGGCAGGTGACCGTCCTGCACGAGCTGCTGGGCAGGCTGCCCGCCGCCGGCGGTTCGCTGGCGCTGACGGGCGGTCCGGGCGTCGGCAAGTCGGCGTTGCTGCGGGCCGCGGCGGAACGCGCCCGGACGGCGGGATGGCGGCTGCTGGAGGTGGCCGGGGGCCCCGACGACACGCCCTTCAGCGGGCTTCGCGAACTGCTGCGGCCGGTGCTCGGCACGGCGGAATCCCTGCCGGTGGGGCAGGGCGGCATCCTGCGGTCGGCGTTCGGCGGTGGTTCCGGACCGCCGCCGGGGACCCTGCGGGTGGCCCTCGCCGCGTTGAACCTGCTCACGGCGGCAGCGGCCGAGCGGCCCGTGGTGCTGATCGCCGATGACGCACAGCGGCTCGACGGGCCCACCCGGGACGTGCTGGCGTTCCTGGCCCGCAGGGTCGACGACAACCCGATCGTCGTCCTCGCGGCCCTCCGTACCGGACGCCCCCTGCCAGGCGTTCCCGTACTGGACGTGCCGGCCCTGGACGGGCCCTCGGCGCGACGGCTGCTCGCCCGGCACGCGGCCGCGCTGCCTCCCGTCGCCCGGGAACGCATCCTCGGCGAGGCGCTGGGCAACCCGCTCGCACTGGTCGAACTCCCCACGGAATGGCACCCGTTGGGGCCACCGGGATCGTGGACCCACCTGCCGGTGAACGCCACCCTGGCTTCGGCGTTCGCGGCCGACCTCGGCGAACTGCCGGACCGGACACGCGACGCCCTGCTGGTCGCGGCCGTCGACCAGGTCGGAGACCTCGCGGAGATCCTGGCCGCCGCCCCCGCCCTCACCGGGCGCGCGGTCGCCGTGGACGTGCTCGACGGCGCGATCGCGGCCTCGCTCGTACGACTCGACAGGACGACCTTGCACTTCCGCCATCCCGTGGTGCGCTTCGCGGTGTTGGGGGCGGAGACGCAGGCCCGCCGACAGGCCGCCGACGCGGCCTTGGCGCAGGTGGTGACCGACGACCCGGACCGGCGCACCTGGCATCGGGCCCAGTCCGTCAACGGCCCCGACGACGAACTCGCGGACGAACTGGCAGACGCCCACGCCTCGTTGCTCCGACGGCACGGAGTCGTCGCGGCCATCTGGGCCCTTGAACGCTCGGCGCAGCTCACCACGGACTCGGTCACCCGGGGACACCGGTTGCTGGCCGCGGCCGAGCACGCGTACGGCCTCGGCCGGATCCGCCTGACCCACTCGCTGATCGAGGCGGCGGAACATCAGCAACTCAGCGCCCCGGACCGGGCCAAGGCATGGTGGCTGCGGGAGATCTCGGACGCGGAGCCGCAGCCCGGTCCGGCACGGGCGCAAGTGCCGCCGGACATCGGCCAGTTGGCGGCGGGTGACCCCGACCTCGCCCTCGACCTGCTGCTGAGCGCGGCACTCCACGTTCACCGCACCGCTGCCGATCCGACCGTGCGGGGCGAGGTAGTCGAGGCTGCCGAGCGAATCATCCCCACCAACGACCCACGCCACCTCGCGGCCCTGGCACTCACCGAACCCGTGCGTCTCGGCAGGGAGTTGACCGACCGACTTCCGTCGCACGAGACGGTCTGGTACCGCCCCGACGCCGACGGACTACGGCTGTTCGGCATTGCCGCGCACGAGATCGGTGACCCGGTCCGCGCGGTCGACCTGCTCGGCCGGGCGGCACCCATCCTCCGCGAACAGGGCCGACTCGGCCTGCTGGCGGAGACCCTCCTCACCGAAGCCGCCGACCTGCTGCTGCTCGGGGACTGGCCGCGTGCCACTCGGCTCACCGAAGAGGCACGCCGGATCGTCGCCGAGACCCGGCAGCCGGCCATGGTCGCGGCACTCGCCGGCACGGACGCGATCGCCGCCGCCCTGCGCGGACAGGCCGTACGGGCACAGGAGTTGGCCGACACGGTGGCCGCATGGCAGCGCCCCGATCTCGTCCCGACGCTGCGGTTGGCGCGTGGCCTGGCGCGGCTGGGGGAGGGGCGGTACACGGAGGCGTACGACGAGTTGCGGCCGCTTCTCGACCGGCCGCCCGAGAGCCTGCGGCGGCAGGGCTTCGCCGCGCTGACGCCGTTCGTCGTGGCGGCGGACCGGGGCGGCGACCGTCAGGAGGCAGCACGCATCCTCGTGGCCGTCGAGGAAGCCGTACGGATGACTCCCGCGCCGCTCCTGCACGTCCAACTACCTTACGTCCGAGCCGTGTTGGCCTCTGACGCGTCGGCCGAGGCGCTGTACCTGGCCGCGTTGGACCAGGACCTCTCCCGCTGGCCGCTGGTCAAGGCGCGGACGGAGCACGCCTACGGACAGTGGCTGCGGCGCCACCGGCAGGGCGCCCGGTCCCGTGCGCTGCTGCTCTCGGCGCGGGCCGCCTTCGACCTCGTCGGCGCCTCCGACTGGGCGGGCCACAACGCGGCGCCCGGAGCCGACAACCCGCCTCCGTCCATCGCCGAACTGCTGTCGCCCCAGGAGGTGTTGATCGCGCGGCTGGCCGCGGAAGGGCTCTCCAACCGGGAGATCGCGGAGCGGCTGTACCTGTCCCACCGTACGGTCGCCGCGCATCTGTACCGAGCCTTCCCCAAGCTCGGCATCACCTCGCGCAGTGAGCTGGCCCCGCTGTTGAAGCCGTCCGGTGAGGACGGTCCGGCGGTCGGGTGACGCGGGGCCGGAGTCGTTCCCGAGTCGTTCCAGGGTTATTTGCGCCTCCGCCTGGGTGCGCGGGGCGGCCGCTGGAGTGCGCTGCGTTCGCCTTCCGACAGGCCGCCCCACACGCCGTAGGACTCGGGGCCGTTCATCGCGATGCGGGCGCAGACCTCGATCACGGGGCAACTTCCGCAGACGGCCCGGGCCTTCTTCTCCCGCGCCCGTTTCGCGATGCCGCGTTCGCCGGGCGGGGAGAAGAAGACGGAACTGTCCATGCCCCGGCACAGGGCGTGCTGTTGCCAGTCCCAGTAGGCGGCGAAGGGGCGGTGGCGAGGGATCATGACGCTTCCTCCCGGTGACGGGTCGATCCGGTGCGGATCATCGTCGTCGCCGGGGCTGCGTCATGGCTTCAGTCGATTGACCGATGGGCGGTCGGTATCGGCTCGGAGTCGTTCATTTTCGCCCGGTTCTGCGCCAGGAGTGTCCGGACGTCCTCCTCGACCTGCTCGGCGCTGATCCCGAGGACATGGCCCATGTGGGCCGACCACACCTCGGAGCGGATGTTGGTCTCGAAGGCGAGGTCGGCGCGGACCTTCTCGCGGATCGCCTGGCGGTTCTGGCTGACCATCACGAAGGTCGACAGGAAGATCGCCTCCAGGCTGACGATCATCGTGAGCAGTCCGAACGGGTACGGGTCCCAGACCGCGGAGGGGCCGAACAGCCCCTCGTTGAAGGTGATCCAGACCGCGAACCACAGCGCGTGGAGGTATACGAACTGCATGGTCCCGGCGAAGGTGGTGATCGCGTCCGCGATCCGGTCCTGGGTTCCCCGCATGCGCGCGAGCACGGCCTGCTCGTTCGGCAGTCGTATGTCGAACCCATTGGTTCCAGGGGGCACGGGCACTCCTTGATCCGCTGCTCACGAGAGATGTCCGTCAGCGTAGGGACGGGCCGGGCGCCTTCCTTGGGTCAACTGACTGCGGCGGAGGCCACATTGCGCATCCCTACGCCGTCCGTTGAGTCGATTGACGCAAGCGGGCCGGGGCGGCGCGACGGAAGAGTGACGGGCAGTTGAGGCGTGTACCTCGGTACCTCGCGTCATCGAGCAGGACGTATCCGTCAAGGAAGGGATCACCATGTCGGACCCGACGCCGCAGAAGAACGCCACCTCGGACGGCCCCGCCGCCCGCCTCGCCGTGCTTTCCCAGAAGGCCCAGGATGCCCAGCGCACCGTGGCCGCCAGTGTCGCGGAGGACCGGCAGAAGCTGTCCGCCGCGGTGGCCGACGCCAAGGACAAGGCCGAACAGGGCGCGCAGCGGTTGCAGTCGAGCGGCCAGCGGGCCAAGGAGAACGTCACCGGAAGCTGGAACCAGGTACAGACCTCCTGGCAGGACCACGTGGGCTCGGTCCGCACCAAACTGGAGGACCGCAAGGCCGAGCGCGACGCGAAGCGGCTGGGCCACGCCGCCGACGACGCCGAGGACTACGCGGCCGACGCGATCGAGTTCGCGATCGCGGCCGTGGAGGAGGCGGAGTACGCCACGCTGGACGCGGTGCTGGCGCGGGTCGAGGCGGACGAAGCGGCCGAGGCCGCGCAGTAGCCGTCGCCCTCTGACGCACCCGCGGGTGCGAGGGCCGGCCGGACCGCCGGGGCAGCGGGCCGTGGGACACCACCCACGGCCTGCTGCTTCCGGCGGGCGGATACGGCGCGATACCGCCTGCCGCTCCGTCGTCGCGTGACGGTTGCGACGCGACGGCGAGGCGGCCGTGTGGGCGGCCACTGCCGTCGGCCCCGAATGCTGTGACCGGGAACATCGACCCCTGTCACTGGATCAGCGACGATCTTGTTGTGGAGGGAAGTGCACACGCATTCCCTCGCGCCGACTGGATATACTTCTTTAGGCAAGCAACTTGACGGAGGGAAGTCGGTGACCTCACGGCCTGGAGCGGACCTGGTCGGTCGCGCGGCCGAGTTGCGGCTGCTGGACGCGCTGTCGGCCGGGGGTGACGGGGATCGCCCCGGCCTGCTGCTGCGCGGTGGTCCGGGGGTGGGGAAGACCGTGCTGCTGGACGCCGCCGCGGCACGGGCCGTAGCGGATGGAATGCGGGTCCTGCGGTCCTCCGCCGTGGAGTTCGAGTCCGGGATGACCTACTCGGCGTTGCATCAGCTCCTCTATCCGCTGCGCCGGTACACCGAGCGGCTCGCCGGGCACCATCGTGATGTCGTCGAGCGGATCTTCGGTCTCGCGCCCGGACCGTCGCCGGATCCGTCGGCCGCCGGGACCGCGGTGCTCGCGCTGCTCGGTGAAGTCGCCGTCGAGCGGCCCTTGTTGATGGTCGCCGACGATGTGCCGTGGATCGACCCGGCCAGTGCGACCGCGCTCGGTTTCGTCGTTCGCAGGATCAGCGACCATCCGATCGTCTTCGTGGCCGCCGCGCGTTCTGGAGCGGAGAGCTTCTGTGACCAACTCGACCTGCCCGTACGGGAGATCGGACCGTTGGCCGAGCCGGAGGCGGTCGAGTTACTGGACGGCCGGTGGCCCGAGTTGGGGCCGTCGGTACGGCGGCGGGTGCTGGCCGAGGCCGCGGGAAACCCGCTGGCGCTGCGGGAGTTGCCGAAGGAGCTGAACGCCCGGCAACGCTCGGGCCACCTCCCGCTCCCCGCGCTCCTGCCCCTGTCCGGGCGACTGGAGGCGGCCTTCGCCTCCGCCGTCGAAGCACTGCCCGCGCCGACCCGAACAGCCCTTCTCATGGCCGCACTCGATCCCGGAGTCGGCCGGCCCGTGATCCGGCGGGCCGCGGGGGAGGCCGACGGCTTCGATGCCCTCGCCCCGGCGCGGGAAGCCGACCTGATCCAGGTCGACGCACGCGTCGGACGCATCACCTTTCGCCATCGGCTGACCCGCGCCGCGATCGTGCACCTGGCCTGCCCCGGCGACCGCCGCCGCGCCCACCTCTCCCTGGCCGCCGCCCTGACCGACGTACCCGCGCGCCGGGCGTGGCACGTCGCCGAGGCCGTGACCGGGCCGGACGAGACGCTGGCCCGGGCGCTGGACGACGCGGCCCTGTCCGCCTGGCGGCACGGCGAGACAGGCGTCTCCGACCGGCGACGGGGTGCCGCGTCCGCCGCCGTGGCCGCGCTCGTACGGGCCGGTGAACTCAGCCCGCACCCGGGCGACCGGTCCCGCCGACTGACCGAGGCCGCCTACTTCGCCACCTTCACCGGCCAACTCGACGACGTACCAAGGCTGTTGACCGAGGCCGCACGGGTCGCCGACAGACCGACCGGACTCGCCTTCGCCGCCACCGCCCAGCTCCTCACCCACGACGAGGGTGACATCGATGCCGCCCACCGCCTCCTGACCAGGGCGCTCGACGACAACACCGCCACCGCCACGGACGACGACTGGGAGCACCGCGGCATCCTGTACGCGCTGCTGCTCGTCAGCGTCCACACCCACCGACCCGAGCCGTGGCGGCTTCTCAAGACCGCGCTGGACCGGTTCGAACCGACCGCGATGACCGCGATCAGACTCTGCTACGAGGCGTACGTCCACCCCACCACCGCCTCCGACGCGCTGCGCAAGGGCCTCGCCGACGCCTTCGCGACACTGCCCGCCGACGCGGCACCCTGGGAACTGATCCCATTGGCCTGCGCGGCGGTCGCGATGGACGCCCTGTCGGACCACCGGTACCTGGTCTCCCGCATGATCGAACGCGAACGCGACGGCGGCGCGATCGCCATGGCCGTCCCCGCGCTGATGCTGCTCTGCCACGACTCCTACGTCCACGGCCGCTGGGACGAGGCCGAGCGCCTGGCACAGGAGGGGCTGGAGCTGGCGGCGGCCCACGGCTACCGCTTCTGGGAGCGGCAGATCCGGGCCCTGCTCGCGACGGGCGCGGCGGCGCGCGGCGACGGGGACCTCGCCCGGACCCGCAGCGAGGAGACCACGACCTGGGCCGCGCCCCGGGGCATCGAGGTGACGGAGGCCTACGCCCGCTCGGCCCGCCACCTCGCGGCCATGGGGCAGGGCGACTACGAGGAGGCCTATGTCCAAGTGGGCCGGATCGATCCCGCCGGCGCACCCGGTACCGGCATCCCGGGCCGGTGGCTGGTCCTGGACCTGGTCGAGGCGGCCGTCCGTACCGGCCGTACGGACGAGGCCCGCGAGCAGGTCGCCGCCGCGCGGACGGCGGGCATCCACCGGATCTCCTCGCGCACCGCGCTGATCTGCGCCGGAGCCGAGGCCGTCGCCGCCGACGAGGACGACGCCGGGCCCCTGTTCGAGGCGGCCCTCGCCCTGCCCCACGCGGCCCGCTGGCCGTGGGAACACGCACGCGTCCAGCTCGCCTACGGACAGTGGCTGCGCCGCGGCCGCGACCACCACGCGCGCAGCTGTCTGAGCGCCGCCCTCGAAACCTTCGACCGCATCGGCGCCCGGGCCATGGCCCAGCGGGCCCGCAACGAACTGCGCGCCACCGGCGTCGTCACCCCCAGCGGTCCCGCCGCACCGGCCGCCGCGCTGACCGTGCAGGAACGGCAGATCGCCGAGCTGGCGGCCGTGGGCCTCACCAACCGGCAGATCGGCGAGCGGCTGTTCCTCTCCCACCGCACCGTCGGCTCCCATCTGCACCGGCTCTACCCCAAACTCGGCATCACCTCACGCGCCGCACTCCGCGCCGCCCTGGAGGCCATGTCACCCGGAGCCGCGGCGCGGGCCGCGGGTCCGGCGGTACCGTAGAACCAGCCCCTCTGATCGGTGGAACAAGCCCCTGTGATCGGTGAGCCGGAGAAGACATTGGTCGACAAGGAGATCAGAGCCCTGGCGACCGTACTGCTGGAACGCGTCGGGGAACTGGCGAAGGAGATGGCGGCGCGGATCCGCGCCGGCTCACGCGAGTACCACTACGACGCGGTGCCCGAGGAGGACCTGGAGGAGGCCTGCCGGACCCACGTGGGCAACGCACTCCAGGCGCTCACCGGACAGGTGCCGCTGGACACCGAGGCCGCCGCAGCCATCGGGCGTCGACGCGCCCGGCAGAACGTGCCGCTGCCCACCGTGATGACGGCCTACCGCGTCGGCGTGAGGTACTTCTGGGAGTCGGTCGTCACCGAGGCCACCACAACTGCCCTGGTGGGCAACGACGTTCTGGTCGCGGCGGCCACCGCCATGTGGGAGATCCAGGACGGCATCACCGAAGGCATGGTCTCCGGATACCACGACGAGGTGGCCCGACGGCTCCTCGTCGGCGACCAGGAGCGCTCGGCGCTGGTGGAAGCACTCCTGGAGGGCAGGAGCATGGACGCCGACGCGGTGTGGTCGGCGGCGGAGGTGCTGCGCGTGCCGCACGGCGGACCGTTCGCCGTGGTAGCCGCCGAGGTGCCGGGGATCGGCCGACAGGCCCTGCCGGACGTCACGGCCCTCCTGACCCGGCGCGGCATCCGCTCCGCCTGGCGACTGCGCCCCGACCTCCAGCTCGGCATCGTGCACCTGCGCACCCCGCGCGATCTGCCCGACCTGGTCGAGGTGTTGCGGGACCACGCGGAGCGACGCGTCGGCGTGAGCCCCTCCTACGACGACCTCAACCGCACCGGCGACGCCCTGCGCTTCGCCAAGGTCGCGATGCGCGGCGGCGACGCGGAGAGCAGCGCCGTCACCGTCTTCGACGACTCACCGCTCGCCGTCGCGACAGCCGGCGCACCCGACGTCATGGCCCGCGTCGCCGCCAGGGTCCTCGGCCCCATCGAGGCCCTGCCCGCCGACGAACGCGCCCTGCTGCTCGACACGTTGGACGTCTGGTTCGACTGCGGCGGCTCCGCCGAGGAGGCCGCCAAACAGCTCTACGTCCACCCCAACACCGTACGCACCCGCCTGCGCCGCATCGCCGAACGCACCGGCCGCTCACTGACCGACCCACGCGGCATCACCGAACTCGCCCTCGCCCTGCGCGCGGTACGGCAGACTCCGAGGCCCCCGACCCCGGAGTCGACCGACGACACACGGAATTCCTAGGCGGCGGTACCGCCCGCGTAGTCGCTCTTGAACGTCGTCTCGATGGTGGTGGCGACGGACTGGGCCACGCCCGTGCCGGTGAGGATGATGCCCAACTCCCGGTTGTTGGAGAGGGAGTTGCTGCTGATGTTCATCGAACCCGCCTCCACCTCCTGGGTGGACAGGCCGTAGTCGGCGACCATGGCCTTGGCGTGGATGTAGAAGCCGTCGGGGTCCGAGTAACCGACGACCGTGCCGCCGGCCGCCTTGATCGCGGACACCTCGCTGGAGTAGTCACCCGGGGTCTCCAGCACCACCCGCACGGTCACGCCCGCCTTCGCTCTGGCCACGATCGCGTTGACCACCGTGCTGTCGCTGAACTCCAACTCCTCGACGTCCAACGTCGTGGTGGCCGCGTTGATCACGGTGAGCAGACGACTACGCGAGTCGGTGGGGGACCAGAGCAGATGGTCGCCGTCGGTCGGGGTGACCGAGGTGCCGGCATAGTCCGCGTTGAACACCTTCTCGATCGCGGCGACATCACGCGTGTCGTCGGTGAAGACGCCGTAGTCGCGGCCGGTCGAGTAGTACTGCGAGGTCAGATTGCCGGTCAGGACAAGCGACTTGGTGGCGTCCACGGTGATCGCCTTCTGGTGCGTGTAGACGAAGCCGGACGGCGACCACACCACACCCACGCCCGCGTTCGTCAGCGCCGTGTACGCCGAGCTGTTGGCCGACTGGTGCGCGCGGTCCAGCACCACCCGCACGGTGACGCCCTTGTTCTCCAGTGCGATCAGGTCGTTGACGGCGGTGGTGTCCTCCAGCTCGTACATCGTCATGTCGAGCGAGGAGGTGGCCGAGTTGATGAAGTCGTAGATGGTCGGCTGAGTGGTACCGGCCTGCGAGAAGGCGAAGGCGGTGTACGTCGCGGCGTTGGCGGGGACAGCCGTGACGAAGAGGGTGGCACCGGCTGCCAGCGCGACACCCGCGCGGCCGAGGAACGTCCTCAACATGCGTGACTCCTAGTCGAGTTGATGCCCACGTGGGGGGTGGCGGGCAGGTGCATGACACCACGCGCGTAGAACGGGGTGGAAGAGGAGCAGGGTGAACTCGCGATTACCGGCCGCGAGTTCGGCTGGACAAAGGGGACTCCGTGCAGGTGGGACCCGGTTCATGGGGTCCCCGCGAGTTAGCAAAAACTTCGTAGCCGGCAAATCCCGGGTCAACTACAGCGCCCCGAAAGGGGCGCGGGGAACTGCGCGACCAGCCACGACGGCGCGGCAGTCGAACGACGACATATCGGGTCACAGCGAGTGGAGCGCCTAGGCTGCGCACCGACCCACGCATCAACACCAGGAGCGACCCCGTGTCCAACCCTTCTTATCCGGACGCCCACCACCCCGACGAGAAACCCGCCCCCCACCCGCTGCTCACCCCCGTACTCGCCCTCCTCGGCCACTGGCACGGCCAAGGCAAGGGCGAATACCCCACCCTCGACGGAGACTTCACCTACGCCCAGGACGTCACCTTCAGCCACGACGGCCGCCCCTTCCTGCACTACGAGGCCCGAGCCTGGATCCTCGACGCCGAAGGCGCACTCCTGCGCCCCGCCGCCCGCGAGAGCGGTTGGTGGCGCCTACAGCCCGAAGCCCGGATCGAGGCACTGATCACCCAGCCGACCGGCATCGCCGAGATCCTCGTCGGAACCGCCACCGGCGACACGGTCGACCTCGCCACCCACGAGGTCGCCCTCACCCCCACCGCCAAGAAGGTCACCGCCACCCGGCGCCGCTACACCCTGACCGACGACTCCACACTCACCTTCACCCACGACCTGGAGGCCGTCGGGGAGCCGTTGCAACACCACCTCTCGGCGCGACTGCGACGCACGGGCTGAAATGAACTGATCAGCAAGCCTGTTCACAGCGTTGCTTTCCGAATATCCGATCGTTGATCTCCCATGCAGTGAGCGGTGCCCGAGCGGCATGGAGGCGTGGATCGACAGTGGTGCCCGGCGGCCTCCCGTGGGCAGGCGAACGGAGAGCCCTGTGCGCATGAGTGACCTTCAGCGGTGCGAGATCCGACCCGGACGACTCGTCGAGTGGACGCTGCACCCGGCGGCCGTAGGAGCGGCGCGGGCCCTCCCGGACGACGCGCGGCCACCGGCGTACGTGCAGGAGTCCCACATCCGTACGGCGCGCTCGGTGCGCGAGGACGGGCTGTTCGTGCCGACCTGGCTCGGTACCGCGTTCGACATGCCGGGCCGGATCGAACTCGACGTGCTCCAGGGCGCGTTGCGGTCCTGGATGCTCCGGCACGAGACGCTGCGCAGCGGTTTCCGGTGGGCCGGTGACGAGATGCGCCGCTTCACCCTGGACGCCGACGCCGTGGCCCTGCACCGCGAGGACGTGGGGGAGTTCGCGGACGCGGTGACGCTGACCCGGTATCTCCAGGACCGTTTCGATGTGACGGCCGACGCGCTCACCTGGCCCAACTTCCTTTTCGCGGCGGTCGTCCGGGACGACGGCACGAGCGTCTACCTGGCGTTCGACCACAGCAACGTCGACGCCTACTCGCTGCACCGCATCGCGGGCGAGGTCCACGAGCTGTACGAGGCCGGCCTCGCCGGGAAGGCCGTCGAGTCGGCGCCCGTCGCCAGCTACATCGACTTCTGCGCGGGCGAGCGCACCGACGCCGACCAGATCGACGACACGCACACCGTCGTGTCCCGCTGGCGCGAGTTCATCGCCCGCTGCGACGGCAAGCTGCCGAACTTCCCCGTCGACCTCGGCCTCGACCCCGAAGGACCGCTGCCCACCCAGAAGTTCCTCCAGGAGATGCTCGTCGACGAGACGGACGCGGCGGCCTTCGAGGCGTACTGCCGCCCCTACGGCGGCAGCCTCGTCGGCATCCTCGCGGCCGTCGCCCTCGCCGCCCGCGAGATCAGCGGCCTCGACGTGTACCGCACCGTCGTCCCCTTCCACACCCGCGCCAAGTCCCGCTGGGCCGACTCGGTCGGCTGGTACGTCGGCGGTGCCCCGATCGAGATCCCCGTCCAGCACGCCACGGACTTCGACCACGCCCTGCGCATGGTCCGCGCCACCCTCCGTGAGAACCGCCCGCTGGCCCGCATGCCCATCGCGCGCGTCCTTCGCCTGCTGGGCGCCGACTTCCGGCCCACGTCCCCCGACCTGTACTCGATCGTCTCCTACGTGGACTCCCGTGCCCTGCCCGGTTCGGAGCGCTGGCAGGAGCTGAAGGCGTACGGACTGATCCGGGTGTCGTACGGCGACCAGGTGTGCGCGTGGGTGACCCGGGTCCACGAGGGACTCCAGTTCGCGTGCCGCATCCCGGACAACGTCATCGCGGACAAGAACATGCGGCTGTGCATGGAGCTGGTCCGGGAGCGGCTCGTCGCGGTGGCCAGGGAAACCTTGTCGACGGCGGTCGGTCCCACCTCGTAACGGGCGGGGGCGCGCGGCACTCACGTGTACCGGCCGGCGCACGCGTGCCCCATGTCCGAACAAACATGTAGTGCAGCACCGTTGACCGACCGGACGGACGGGATCTACGTTCTTCGCAAGGCGAAAGCGCTTGCCATACCCCCCGCCGTTCATCCAGCACGGCCCGACGGGTCGCGCTCTCGCGCCATGTCGTCCGTCCGTCCGTTCCCCCCACCCTCTGCCGGACCGGGCGACAACTCCTGACCTCAGACAACTTCTGACCTCAGAAAACTCCTGATTTCAGACAACGATGTCCACGCCCCACTCAGGAGGCATCGCCATGACGCCACCCAGTTTCCGGAGACGAGCTGTCCTCGGCGCCGCCGCGGGCGCCCTGTTCGCCCCCCTCCTCGCCGGCTGTTCCGACGGCGGCGGAGCGAGCACGGCGGCAGGCGGGAAAGTGACACTCACCTTCGCCTGGTGGGGCAACGACGACCGCGCGCAACGCACCAACGCCGCCGTCGCCCTCTTCGAGAAGCGCCACCCGAAGATCTCGGTACGCACCTCCTTCGCCGGCTACCCGGCGTACGTGCAGAAGCTCGCCACCCAGGCCGCGGGCGGCGACCTCCCCGACGTGGCCCAGCTCGACTACCGGCAGATATCCCAGTACGCGGGCAGCGGCACCCTCCTGGACCTCGGCCCCTATCTCAAGAACGGCACGCTGCGGACGGCCGACTTCGACAAGACGCTGACCCGCACCGGCGTCTACGACGGCAAGCAGTACGCCCTCCCCATGGGCAAGGGAACGACCGGCATCGTCTACGACGCCGCCGTCTTCAAGAAGGCCGGAGTCGCGACACCCCAACCAGGCTGGACCTGGGACGACTGGGCCGAGGCGGGCAAGGAGATCAGCGCGCTCGGCATGAAGGGTCCCAACGGGCATGCCTACACCGGCCTCTCCGACCTCGGTGTGAACGAGGACGCCTTCGAGACCTGGCTGCGCAGCAGGGGCAAGGAGCTCTACGCCTCCGAGCACCGACTCGGCTTCACCGCCGGCGACCTGACCGACTTCTGGACCTTCACCGACAAGCTGCGCCGCGCGGGCATCGTCTCGCAGGCCAGGGACACCGCCCAGGTCGGCGGCGCGGTCGAGGACACCCCGATGGGACGCGGCATCGCGGCGACCGACTTCAACTGGGACGCCCCCTTCCTCGGCTACCCGCCCCTGCTCGGCGACCAGGTCCACTTCGCGCCCGTCCCCACCACCGACGGCAAGGTGGGCCAGTACTTCAAGCCGACCATGCTCATCGGCGCCGGTGCGGGGACCCAACACCCCAAGGAGGCGGCCGAGTTGATCGACTTCCTGCTCAACGACCCCGCCGCGGGCAAGATCCTCGGCGTCACCCGCTCCACACCCCCCAACAAGAAGATCGCCGAGGAGATAGGCAAGGGTCTCACCGGCCCGGAGAAAGAGGTCTACGACTACGGCCGCACGATCGCCGCCCACGGCACCTCGGCCCCGCCCATGGCACCACCCCGAGGCGACGTCGTCCTCCAGGTCTCCTTCACCCGCGACTACCAGCGCGTCTCCTACGGCATGGAGAGCCCGCGAGGCGCCGCCGAGGAGTATGTCGCCGAAGCGAAGCGGGAGTTGCGATGACCACCACGGCAACCCCACCGCCCCGCACCGCACCCGTCACCGCGACGCCACCGGAACACCGCAGGCGCGGCCGACGCGGCGGCCCCGCCTACGTGTTCCTCTCCCCATGGATCCTCGGAGTCGTCCTCTTGACGCTCGCGCCCATGGCCGTATCGCTGTATCTGTCGTTCACCGACTACAACCTCTTCGACCCGCCCAAGTGGGTCGGACTGCGCAACTACAGCGACATGTTCACCGCGGATCCGAGGTACTGGCGCTCGGTGGGCACCACCCTCCTCTACGTCGTGGTCGCCGTCCCCCTCAAACTCGCCCTCGCACTCGGGGTCGCCCTGCTGCTCAGCAACACCCGCAAGGCCAAGGGCTTTTACCGCTCGGCGTTCTACGCCCCCTCCCTGCTCGGCGCGAGCATGGCGGTCGCGCTGGTCTGGCGGGCGCTCTACAACGACGGCGGCACGGTGGACGAACTCCTGTCCTCCATCGGCATCCACACCGGCGGTTGGGTCTCCGACCCGCACCTCGCGGTGTTCGTCGTCGCGCTGCTCTCCGCCTGGCAGTTCGGCGCCCCGATGGTCATCTTCCTGGCCGGGCTCCAGCAGATCCCGGCCGACCTGTACGAGGCCGCCGCCCTCGACGGCGCGGGACGCTGGCGCCGGTTCGTGTCCGTGACGCTGCCCATGCTGTCCCCGGTGGTCTTCTTCAACCTCGTCCTGGAGACCATCCAGTCCTTCCAGGTCTTCACCCCCGCCTTCGCCATCAGCGGCGGCAATGGCGGACCGGCCGACTCGACCGAGTTCTACACGCTCTACCTCTACGAACGAGGCTTCACCGCCTCGCACATGGGCTACGCCTCCGCCATGGCCTGGGTCCTGCTCCTGGCCATCGGCGCGGTCACGCTCGTCCTCTTCAGGACCTCGCGCTCCTGGGTCTTCTACGCCAACGAGGGGGCCTGATGGCCACGACCGTGCCCGACCTGAAGAGTGCCGCCGGCCTCACGACCAACACCGGCCGCACACGCGCCGCGGCGATCGCGAAACACCTCGGCCTGGTGGCCGTACTCCTCGTCCTGCTCTACCCGTTGGTCTGGCTGCTCGCCACCTCGCTGAAGCCGGCGAACGAGGTCCTCACCAGCCTCAAGCTGCTGCCGAGCCACATCGAGTGGTCGAACTACACCACCGCCCTCGACGGAATCAGCGGCGTCTCGATCACCCGCCTCCTGCTCAACTCCCTGCTGATCAGCGTCGGTTCGGTCATCGGCAACGTAGTGTCCTGCTCCCTCGCCGCCTACGCCTTCGCCCGGCTGCGCTTCCGGATGCGGGGCCCGATGTTCGGCTTCATGATCGCCACGATGATGCTGCCGCACCACGCCGTGCTGATCCCGCAATACATCATCTTCAACAAACTCGGCATGGTGGACACCTATTGGCCGCTGATCCTCCCCAAGTTCCTTGCCACGGAGGCCTTTTTCGTCTTCCTCATCGTCCAGTTCATGCGCGGCCTGCCCCGTGAACTCGACGAGGCCGCCCGCATCGACGGCTGCGGACCGTTCCGCATCTTCTGGTCGGTCGTCCTCCCGCTGACCCGCCCGGCCCTGATCACCACCGCGATCTTCACCTTCATCTGGAGCTGGAACGACTTCTTCACCCAGCTGATCTACCTCTTCGACCCGGAGAAGTTCACGATCACCCTGGCCCTGCGCAACTTCGTCGACCAGTCCAGCACCTCCGCCTACGGCCCGATGTTCGCGATGTCGGTGATCTCGATCGTGCCCATCGTGCTGTTCTTCTTCGCCTTCCAGCGCTATCTGGTGGAGGGCATGGCGACCTCCGGACTGAAGGGCTGAGCCGATGAGTTCCTTCGCACCCCAACGCCGGGAACCGGGTGAGCTGTTCGGCCCCCGCTTCACCCTCTTCGCCGACATGCTCGCTGTCGGCTTGGCAGCGGCGGTCGCCTCTCTCCCGCTCATCACGGCTCCTACGGCGTTCGCCGCGGCCTGCGCCGTCCTGCGACGGTCGATCCGCGAGGACCGGCCGGTGAGTATGGGGGAGTACGTCGCCGAGTTCCGGGCTCATGGACTGCGCCGTGTGCTGCTGGCGGGCGTGGCGGTGTTCGCGGCGGTGACCTTGGTCGTGCTCGACCTCGCGCTCGCGGGGGCGGGTCTCCCGGGGGCCCGTCCGATGTCGTGGGCGCTGACCGCTGTCGCGGTGGCGGGACTCGTCGTCGCCCTGCGCGCCGCCGCCGATCCCGAGGTGACACGCGGCTGGCGCCCGGCCCTGAACCGGGCCGCGACCCGCTCCGCCGCGGATCCGATGGGCTGCGCGCTGATCGTGACGGCGGCCGGGCTGTGCGTCGCGTTCGTGTGGATGCTGCCGCTGCTCGCCCTGCTGCTGCCGGGGCCACTGGCCTTCGCGATCACGGCAGTCGAGCTACGCGCCGAGCCTGCCCACGACGACGACGCGGCCGTCGGTTCGGAGCGCTGAGGGGCGTCCGCGACCCGTGGCGGGATCCCGTCGGACCCTGTCACGACACCCTCTGGTTGCCTTCCGCACCCGCTTCTACGGTCGAGGGAGAGGCCGGCGAACGCCGGCACCCCCTCCCACGGAAGACACCCCATGCACGTCCAGATCGTTCTCTTCGACGGCTTCGACCCGCTCGATGTCGTCGCCCCCTATGAGGTCCTCTACGCCGGTGGTGCCGCGTCCGGTGGCGCGGTCACCGTGGAACTGGTCTCGGCCGAAGGCCCTCGGGACGTCGTCGGCGGTACCGGTGGCCTGATGTTGCGGGCCACCGGAACACTCGACCCGACCCGCTCGGGCCTCGTTCTCGTGCCGGGAGCCTCCGGCCGGGTGGGGGAACCGGGCGAGGTGCCCGACATCGACGCCGGCGGTGAACTGGCCTGGCGGCAGGACGAGTTCATCCCCGTCCTGCTCGGACGCACCCTGACCACCGGACTGCCCGGTCTGCTGAAGGCGGCCATGGACAACCCGCGGATCACCATGGCCGCGGTGTGCGGCGGCTCGCTGATCCTGGCCATGGCCGGACTCATCGAGGGACGCGACGCCACCACCCACCACCTGGGCCTGGACATGCTCGAAGCCACGGGTGTGCACGCCGTCCACGCCCGCGTCGTCGACGACGGCGACCTGGTCACCGGCGCCGGCGTCACCTCCGGCCTCGACCTGGGCCTGTATCTGCTGGAGCGCGAGACCGGCCCGCGGATCGCCCACGTCGTGGAGGAACTGTTCGCACATGAACGCCGGGGCACCGTCTGGCGGGCCCAGGGTCCGACGCCCGCCGCCCTGTAATCGCCGCCCACCGCGAGAGAAGAACAACTCATGCCCATTGAAGGCGTCTGGGACCTGACCATCGCCACACCCGTCGGCCGCATCAAGCCCGTCGTCGAACTGAGCCGGGAGGGCGACGAGTTCACCGGGGTCGCTCACGGCGTGGGCGAGGAGGTGCCCCTCCGGGACGTCGTCGTCGACGGCGACCGGATCACCTGGAAGCAGGCCGTCACCAAACCGCTCCGCCTGAACCTGACCTTCGCGGTCACCGTCGACGGCGACGCCCTCACCGGCACCTCGAAAGCCGGCCGTCTCCCCGCCTCCAAGGTCACCGGCCGGCGCCGAACGAGATCATGAGGCACGACAAGTGATGCGCCACTCCCCGGAATTCCTCGACCGTGCCGGGGATTCCAGCAGCACGGCCCAGGCCACGCATGTGCACCGCACCACGCTCTATCACCGGCTCAAGCGCGTCGAAAGCATCACGGGCCTTTCCCTCGACGACGGAATGGACCGCCTGACCCTGCGTCTCGCGCTGAAACTGGCCCGGATCAACACCGCGCGCCGATCGTCGAGTTGACCGCAACACCTGTTGCGTGAAAGCGCCGAGAGACGCGACGACGAGCGCTTCTGCCTCACCGAGCGGCAATCCTGCGATCGCTGAAAAAGGAGGATCGCCGATGCATTCCGGCGCCGTGATTGTGGGAGCCGGTGTCATGGGCACGTCGATCGCACTCGACCTCGCCCGATCGGGCCGCAGTGTCACCGTGATCGACAAGGCACGCGGAAGAGGACACGGCTCCACCAGCGCGTCCAGCGCCGTGAGGCGGTTCAACTTCTCCACCCTCGCCCGGTACATCAGCACGGGCCTGGCCTTCCTCGACGTGGACATCGCCCCGAGAGCCGGACACGTCGGCGACCCCCAGCTCGCCGCGGCCGACCTGGCCGACACGGCCGTACGCCGGGGCGCGGTCTTCCTGCTCGGTAGGGCGGTCACGCAAGTGGTCCGCAAGTCCGGGCGGGTGGCCGCTGTACTCCTCGACGACGGGACCAGGATCGACACCGGCATCGTCGTCAACGAGGCCGGCCCGTGGTCCGGCCGGATCAACGAACTGGCGGGCGTGGGCGACGACTTCACGATCTCCCTACGGACGGTGCGCCAGGAGGTGCACCATGTGCCGGCACCGGCGGGACGGGGTGCTGGGGAAGCGACGATCTCGGTGTGTACGTCGGCCCCGAAGTGGGCGGGGGCCTGCTCATCGGCGGCACCGAGCCGGAATGCGATCCCCTCCAGCGGGTCGACGACCCTGACAGCGTCGCCACCGACGACTGGACGCCCATCTACGACAGGACGAACCTGCCCGGCTACTACGTGGCGATCGGAACCAGCGGCAACCAGTTCAAGAACGCCCCCTCGTCGGCGGATTCCTGCGCACGATCATCGACCGGACCGAGAACGGCGTGGACCACGACCGGTATCCCGCCGTGTTCAAGGCCCCGTACACAGGCCACACCATCGAGTTGAGCGCCTTCTCCCGACTGCGGCCGAAGAACGACAAGTACTCGGGCACGGTTTTGGGCTGACGTCCGTCGAAGAGCGGACGCACCGCCTATACGTTCTCTACGTCGCTCGCCGCGAGTGAATCCCAGCCGCTCCAGGCGGGAATCGCCTCGCGTGCCTCCCACCACGCGGGCGGGATGCCGCCCGTGCCGGTGCGGGCCGCGACGACACCGCCGACGATCGCGCAGGTCGTGTCCCGGTCGCCCCACCCGGCGACGGTCTGCCACAACGCCTCCGGCAGATCGTCCAGTTGACCCGCCGCGGACCACAGGGCGAACGGCACGGTGTCCGGAGCGGAGATCTGAATCCCCGAGCCCAGCACGGACGCCGCGTGCCGCACCGACGTCCGCCCGGAGAAGTTCGCGGCGACCAGCAGACCGGAGCGGACATCGCTCTCCGGCACCTGCGAGGCCACTTCCCGCAGGAACTCGGGGCGCGGGGCGGCCTGTTGACCCGCACCGGCGGCGGCCAGCGCGGCGGCGACCGCCACGGCAATCGCCCCCGCTACGGCCTCCGGGTGAGCGTGAGTGGTCAGTGCGGACAGCCGCGCCTGCTCGGCGGCGGCCTTCAGGTCGTCCCGGAACCAGGCCCCCAGCGGCGCGACCCGCATCGCGGCACCGTTGCCGTAGGACCCCTGCCCGCCGAACTGCCCGGTGGTGACCGCCTGCCAGTCCTCGCCGGCGCCGACGCGGCGCAGGATGCTGTGCATGGACGGGCCGTACCCCCGGCTCGGGTCCCGCTCGTACTCGGCGGCGAACTCCCGTGCCAGAGCGTCCGGTCGGACCTCGCCATGGGCCACCAGATGGGCGAACAGGACGAACGCCATGGCCGAGTCGTCCGTCCACAACCACGGCACAGGGCGCAGTTCCCGCGCGGCCAACAACTCCTCGGCGGGCTCGTCGGACCGCGTGAACCAGCTGTCGCCGAAGGCGTCCCCCGTCACCAGCCCGTCGAGGGAGACGTCGGCGTGGTGCGGACTGCTCATGGCGGGGCTCCTGCCAATGACCGGTGGGCTCGGCACATCGTAGTCAAGGACGACCGGCCACAGGCGGCGGGTGTGGGTGAGGACGCAGAGCAGGCACGGGACCACGTGATCATGGAGTCTCCACGCTGTCGGCCTACCGTGTCGGACGGAACGGCTGCAGGAAGCGGATCCCGTCCTCGATACCGCCGTCCATCAGTTCCAGCAGCTGGGGCACCAGGTCCTGCATGCGGGGTGCTCCAAGGTGGCCGTCGAGGGCCTCGCGGCTCTCCCAGCGCTCGAAGATGACGAACGTGCCCGGTTCTCCCTCGACCTGGTGAGCCTCGTAGTCGATGTTGCCCGTGTCGTGGCGTGACGCGGTGACGGCGGCTGTCATGAACGCCTTCATCTCGGCTTCCTTCCCGGACTTGGCCCGGGCTTCCCACAGCACGGTGACGTAGTGGTTCGACGTGGTGGTCATGGTTGCTCCTTCTGACTCCGAACAGCGTCGTTGTGCGCCGTTCACGACTCGACACTGAGCCCTGGGGAGCGTCGGCGGGAGCTACGGGGCTTCGTGGTACAGCGCGTACCACCCGGTGGGGCGGGGTGTGGGGGAGGATGGTGGGCATGGATCAACTCGGTGCCGCGCTGCGGGCGTGGCGGGACCGGCTGGATCCCGTGACGGTGGGCTTCGCGCACGGCTCACCCCGGCGGGTCCCCGGTCTGCGGCGCTCGGAGCTGGCGACACTGGCCGGTATCTCGGTCGAGTACGTGGTCCGGCTGGAGCAGGGACGGGTGGCGACGCCCTCGGCGCAGGTCTGCTCGGCCCTGGCCCGCGCCCTGCACCTGTCCGACGACGAGCACGCGCACCTGTTGCGCATGGCCGGTCACGCGGCGGATCCGAGCCGGGTTCCGCGCATGATCCCGGAGAGCCTGTACCGGATCGTGGACCAGCTCGCCGGCAACCCGTTGGCGATCTACGACGCCACCTGGCAGCTGCTGCACTGGAATCCGCTGTTCGCGGCCACGTTCGGAGATCCCACGGTCCCCGGTGCGGGAGACCGCAACGTCCTGGTCCGGCAGTTCCTGGGTGAGCTGCCCCGGGTCCGGCAGACGGCGGCCGAGCGGGCGGCGTTCGAGGAGTCCCTCGTCGCCGACCTGCGCGCGACGACGAGCCGGTACCCCGACGATCCCGATCTCGCGGCGTTGGTGTCGAGGCTGAACCCCAGCCCACGGTTCCGCGAGTTGTGGAGCCGCCGGGCGGTGGGCGGTCACCAGAGTGCGCACAAACTCGTCCGGCACCCGGATGTCGGAGACATCGCCCTGAACTCCGACATCCTCAACACCCAGGACACCAACCTCCGCCTCGTGGTGTACACGCCGCAGCCCGGCACCGATGCCCGCGGCAAACTCGAACTCCTCGCGGCCATCGGGGTCCAGAGGATGTCCCCGCAGCAATGAAGGCCCACGTTCCGCCTCGTCCGGTGGACCGGGCCGCCGGGTGGTACGCGCCGTACCAGGAAGTCCCGTAGCTCCCGCCGGCCCTTCCGGGGACCCAGCATGAAGTGCGTGAACGGCGCACGACCGTGCTGTCCGGACCAGGAGGAGCCAGCATGACCACCACTTTCATCACCGGGGCCAACAAGTCCCTCGGCCTGGAAACCGCCCGACGCCTCGTCGAGGCGGGGCACACCGTCCTCCTCGGCGCCCGCGACCCCGAGCGCGGCCGGGCCGCGGCAAAGGCGCTCGGCGCCCGGTTCGTCCGGATCGACGTGACCGACGACGCCTCGGTCCGGGCCGCGGCCGCCGATGTCGCCGCGCACGAGGGAACGATCGACGTCCTGGTCAACAACGCCGGCGTCCTCGGCAGGATCGGCCCCGTCGAGGAGTACACCGCGGCCGACGTGAGCACTGTGCTCGACGTGAACGTCGTCGGGATCGTGCGCGTCACCCACGCCTTCCTCCCGCTGCTGCGCACATCGCCGAACCCCGTCATCGTCAACGTGTCCAGCGGAATGGGCTCCTTCGCCATGACCCAGGACCCGGCGCGGATCGAGTCGCGGTACGCCCTGCCCCTCTACTCCGCCTCGAAGGCCGCGGTCACGATGCTCACGACGCAGTACGCCAAGGAACTCAAGGACGTGAAGGTCAACGCCGCGGACCCCGGCCAGACCGCGACCGACTTCACCGGCGGCCTCGGACACAGTGTCGCCGAGGGCGCGGAGTCCATCGTGACCCTCGCGACGATCGGCCCGGACGGGCCGACGGGACAGTTCATCGACCGATCGGGGAACCTCCCGTGGTGAACGTGCCCTGAACTCAAGGCCGGTCGACCCGCCGTCCCGCGCGTACCGCCTGCTCGAACCCGGTCTAAGGTGCGTGGATGGAGCGGATCTTGGTCGTCGGGGCGACAGGCGCGGGCAAGTCCACGCTCGCACGGGCCGTGGGCGAGCGGCTCGGCGTGCCGTACCACGAGATGGACGCCCTCTACTTCAGCGGCCCCGACTGGACCGTCAACGAAGGCCTGACCGAGGACGTCCTGCGCCTCACCTCCGAACCCCGCTGGATCATCGATTCGATCGGCTCGCCCGAAGTCCGCGATCTGCTCTGGGAGAAGGCCGACACCGTGATCTGGCTCGACTACGCGAGACGCGTGATCATGTCCCGCGTCCTGCGCCGCTCACTCCGGCGCACGATCACCCGCGAGAGCGTCTTCGGTGGCAACAGGGAGACCTGGACAGGTTGGTTGAGCCGGGAACACCCGGTCTGGTGGGCTTGGTCCCAGTACATGAGCAGGCGCCGCGAGATAGAACGCCGGACCGGCGATCCCCGCTTCGCTCCGCTCACCACACACCGGTTCACCCGCCCCGACGACACGGCGGCCTGGCTGGCGAACCGGGGATGACTGCTCGATACCCGTGCTGCCTACGCGAGTTGGTCGAGGGAGCGGTAGAAGTCGAGGTGGCTGCGGGCCGCCGCGTCCCAGGTGTGGCGGGCGGCGAGGGCACGCCCGGCGGCGGCGCGGGCCGGGTCCCGCGTCCCGAGGGCGTGGCCGAGTTCGGTGGCCAAGTCCTGGGGAGTGGCGGCGAATTGAGCGGCTCCGCCGAACACCTCACGCAGCACGGGCAGATCCCGCACGACCAACGGAACACCGGCCGCCAACGCCTCCATGGCCGCGAGACCGAAACCCTCCTTGAGGGACGGGAACGCGAACGCGTCCGCAGCGGCCACCAGCGACGGCAGCTCGTCCTCTCCGACCTGCCCCAACACCACAGGTTCTACGGCGAGTTCGGCGGCCCGCGCCTCCCAACCCGCCCGGTAGTCGCGGTAGTCGAAGAGCGTCTCGCCCCCCGCGATCACCAGGCGGACGTCGGGACGGGCGGCGCGCAGCAGGGCGTAGGCCTCCAGGAGGTCCAGTGAGCCCTTGCGGGGTTCGATGCCGCCGACGGTGAGGATGTACCGGCCGAGGCGGGAGCGCCAACTCGCCCGCGCGGCCGGGTCGGTGGCGGCGAAACGGTCGTAGGCCACGCCGTTGGGAATGACCTGCGCCTCGATGCCCCAGCCGGCCGCCAGTTCACCGGTGACGGCCCCCGACACACAGACGTGCGCGTACGGCTCGACGATCGCGCGCTCGTGGCAGGCGGCCAGTTCGGGGGTGGTGAAGTGGTCGAGGTGGTGGACCGTGCGGACGCAGCGGCCGGCCGCGTTGGCGCTGATGCAGTCCTGGGCGTGGACGATGTCGTAGGGCGTCGGGTCGAAGGCGGTGCGGAGGGTGGCGATGGAGCGCAGGATGCGTTCGCCGACGGTCTCCGCGGGCGGGCCGTCGGGGAACGGGACGATCTGGACGCGGACCGTCGGGTTCACCGGGCGGAAGAAGCCCGCGTCACCGCCCCGGCCCAGGGTCCACACCGTGACGTCCTCGCCCAGTGCCGCGAGGGCCTCCGCGAGGGCGAGGGTGTGGACGACCCCGCCGCGCGGCTTGGTGGAGTAGCTGAGCAGGGCGATCTTCACGTACGGGACTCCCGGTAGGCGTCGGGGCGGCGTTCGTCGAGGTGACGCAGGACGCGGCGGGCCCGGTCGGTCTCGGCGGCGACGTCGATCTCGGCCACGGCGAGCCCGGCCTTGGACCAGGTGCGGGCGAGGATGTCGCCGCCCGGGCCGACCACCTTCGCCTGGCCGAGGAAGCGCATGCCGCCCATGGCGCCGGTCTGGTTCGAGGAGGCCAGGACGACCTGGTTCTCGGCGGCGCGGGACTGGTCGTAGAGGTCGAAGAGGCGGGCCTGGCGGTCCTGGGCCATGCGCGGGGCGCGGTTGGTGATGCTGGTGGGCCAGGCGGAGAGGCAGGCGAGGATCTCGGCGCCGTCCAGGGCCAGCGAACGGGCCGACTCGGGGAAGGTCTTGTCGTAGTCGATGAGCATGCCGAGGCGGCCGACCGGGGTGTCGAAGGCGTCGAAGCGGTCACCTGCCGTGTACGCGGCGACCTCGCCGGCCGGGAGGTGGACCTTGCGGTGCCGGCCCAGGACGCCGTCGCCGCTGACGCAGACCGCGGCGTTGTAGCGCTCGGTCCCGCCGTCCTCGCAGTAGCCGACGCACACCACCATCTCGGCTGCCAGTCGGGCGACTTGGAGGATCAGCGGGTCGTCCGGCTTGAGGGCCGGGGGGAGGGTCTGGGGGTCGGGGTGGCGCAGGTCGGCGAGGTAGCCGCCGAGGGTGGCGTCGGGCAGGACCAGCAGTCGGGCGCCGTTGCTCCGGGCGTCGTCGATGAGTTTGGCGACGCGGGCCAGGTCGAACTCCAGGTCGCGGCCGAAGTGGGCGGCCGCGGCCGCGATCCGGATGGTGCTCATGCGGTGACTGCTCCCGGGGCTGGTCCGTAGGTCTCGGGCCGCCGGTCGCGCAGGTGTCCCATCGACCGGCGGGCGGTCTCCAAGGCCTGTGCGACGTCGAGTTCGGCGACGGCGATGCCGGCCGTCACGCCCGTGTCGGCGAGGATCTCGCCGCCCGGGTCGACGACCTTGGCACTGCCGACGAAGCGTAGCGACCCGAACGTGCCCGCCTGGTTGGCGGACAGCCACACGATCTGGTTCTCCAGCGCGCGGGCACGGTCGAACAGGTCGAAACGCCGCTTCCAGCGGTCCTGTTCGAGATCGGCGCTCGCGTTCGTGCGCGCGCCCGGCCAGGCCGACACGCACACCCCGATCTCGGCGCCGTCCAGCGCCAGGGCCCGCGCCGACTCCGGGAACGCCTTGTCGTAGCAGATCATCATCCCGAGCCGACCGACCGGTGTGTCGAAGGCGTGGAAACGGTCCCCGGAGGCGTAGCTGGCGTCCTCGCTGAGCGGTTGGTGGACCTTGCGGTGGTTGCCGAGGACGCCGTCGCCGGTGACACAGACGACGCTGTTGTACTGCCGCCCGTCAGCGGCCGACTCGCAGTATCCCGCTACGACCGTCAACTCCCCGGCCAGGGCGGCCAGTCGGTGGATCTCCGGGCCGTCGAGGGCGAGCGCGGGCGGGCCCTCGTCCAACGCGCTGTCGTCGTCCAGGCTGAGCAGATAGCCGCCCAGGCACGCCTCCGGCAGCGCGAGAAGCCGTACGCCCTGCTCCCCGGCCTCCTTGATGAGCCGTTCGGCGATCGCGAAGTCCTCTTCCAGGTCGCGGCCGAACTCGGCGGCCACGGCCGCCATCCGCAGCGTGCTCATGCCGTCCCCATTCCGGTCACCTCGGAGGCGACCGCCTCGGTGATCTCTCCGTCGGGCCAGCGCAGCCCGACCCCTTGCCCGGCGGTCAACTCCCCGCACACGGCGCCCGTCGCGGGTCCGGCGGGCAGCGGGGGTGCGCCGAGGTTGTCGGCGGTCAGCATCGCGAAGCCGGGGAAGCAGGTCAGCCAGTCGCCCATGGGCGCGTCCGTCGGACGTGGCACTTCGGCCACGTCGAGCACCGCACCGCAGCCGCTCGCCTCGGCCAGCATCCCCAGCGTGCCGGCGATCCCGGCCATCGACACGTCCTTCGCGGCGGCCGGTCGCGCGGCGGCCACCGCCCTTGTCATCGTGCGCAGTTCGTCCGTACGACGACAGGTGGTCGAGTCCCACTGGCGGCCCCGGTATCCCGCGCGCCAGTCGCCGCCGAGGTCGGCGGTGAGCCGTACGGCGTGTCCGGGGCGACCTCCGCCACCGGGCACAGGTCGGTCGGTGCGGCCGAGTGCGGTCACCGACAGGGCGGCAGGGACGCCGAGTTGGGTGTGGCCGCCGAGCACCGGGACGCCGTAGGCCTGTGCGGCCTTGGTCAGTCCGGCGAGGATCAGCGCGGCGTGCGACGCATCGCGTGCGCCCACCGCGTCCAGCAGTCCGACCGGTGAAGCGCCCATCGCCGCAAGGTCGTTGACGTTCACCAGGACCGCGCACCAGCCCGCCCACTCGGGGTCCCGCTCGACCATCGACGGCACGATCGCGTCGCACGCGGCGATGACGTCGGTGCCGGGGACCGGTGCGCCGTCGTCTCCGACGAAGCCTGGTGGCGCGGGGAGTTCGGCGAGCAGTGGGCCCAACGCGGCCTTCGTGGCCGCGACTTGGGCGGCGATCCGCGCGATGGGCCAGCGCATCAGGACGTGTGGCGTACCGGCGACCTCCGTGGCCCGCACGGACTGCCAGCCGAGGCGGCGGAAGAGCACCTCGTTGCGGGCCTGTACGGTCGCGTCGAACCGCAGGACGCCCTCGGCCTCGGCGCGTGCGCAGGCTGCCCGGACCAGTGCCGCGCCGATTCCGTGCGGGCCGCGCGCCTGCGGGGCGACGACCAGCCGGCCGCCCTGCCACCAGCCGAGGTCCGGACCGTCGTCGACCGGGCCCAGCCGCACGCCGCCGACGACCATGCCGTCCGAGGCCCGCGCGACCAGCACGACGGTGCGGGTGTCGGCGTCACGGTCGTCGAGGTCGTCGCCGGTGAAGAGTCCCTGTTCGTGGACGAAGGTCTCCGTGCGCAGCCGCAGGTAGGCGGTCAACTCGGCGTTGTCGGCGGCCTGTTCGATGTGGAACGCGGGACGGCGGTCGAGGGTGCTCCGGTCGCCCAGCAGCGCCAGGATGTCGACGGGCCCGTCCGTCGCGAGGGGTGCTGTGGAGCCGTCGAGGTACACGGCCATCACCCGCCCGCCGACTGTAGGACGCTGCACGCGCCGCACGCCGCGCAGCCCGCCTTCTGGTCGGCGCCGCTCATTCCGGCCGCGCGCAGCCTGGCCGCGACGCGCTCGGTGACGTGCGTCAGGAGTTCGGCGCTCGGTGCCGGGATGCCGTCGCGGGCGGCGAGTGTGCCGGCCATCGGGCGGAAGGGGACGACGAACGGGTACACGCCCCGGTCGATCAACTCGCCCGCACCCGCGATGAGTTCGTCCGGGTCCTCACCGAGTCCGACGAGCAGATAGGTGGAGACACGGTTCGGCCCGAAGACCCGCACGGCCTCGTCCCAGGCGGCCTCGTACTCGGCCATGGGGACGGTCGACTTGCCCGGCATCCAGCGTCGCCGCACCTCGTCGTCGAGGGACTCGACATGGATGCCGATCGTGGTGGCCCCGGCGTCGTGCAGGGCGCGGATCCAGGCGAGGTCGCCGGGCGGCTCGCACTGCACCTGGATGGGGAGTCCGGGGACCGCTTCGAGGACGGCGCGCACGGAGCGGACGAGATAGCGCGCACCCCGGTCGGGGCCGGTCGTCGTGCCCGTGGTCATGACCATCTGCTTGACGCCGTCCAACCGCACCGCCGCTTCGGCGACTTCGGCGAGCTGCGCCGGTGTCTTGGCGGCGACCGTCGCGCCCGAGCGCAGGGACTCCTCGATGGTGCAGAAGCGGCAGCGGTCCGGCTCGGCGTAGCGGATGCAGGTCTGGACGACGGTGGTGGCGAGGACGTCGGCGCCGTGGAGGCGGGCGATGTGCTCGTAGGGGGTGCCGTCGGAGGTGGTGAGGTCGTAGAACCTCGGGCGGTTCACGGCGGTCAACGCGAGCCCGGTGTCCGTGAGTTGTCCGTCCTCGTCGCCGAGCCACACCTTGCCGTCGCGTACGCGGTAGGGGCTGGCCGGGTTGGTGGGCAGTGCGGCGTTGGCACCGTCGACGAGGACGTGGCCGTCGCCGCTCGGACCCGCGCCGTCGGGCCGCCGTACGGGGGCGTCCAACGCGACGCCGTGCAGGGCGAGTTCGGCGCGGGTCAGGATGCGCACATCCACCGCCGTACTCGTCGATTCGGTGCCAACGCTCACAGCGGCCCCCTTACAGCTGGTAGGTGGAGTTGATGATGGCGCCCTTGCGCGCGTAGTGGATCAGCGCGTCCTGGACGTCCAGCGGGTGGGTCGGGATGACGCCCTCGATGAGGTCCTCCTCGCGGGCGCCGTGCAGCGACAGCCCGAAGCGGCAGCAGAACACCTTGCCGCCCTCGGCGATGAACGTCTTGAGCTGGTTGTTGATGTTGTGCTCGCCGGGGAAGGCCGAGTTGCCGGTGGTCGGGAAGCCGCGCGTGGCAAGGCAGTTGAGGGAGCCGGGGCCGTAGAAGTAGATGGCCGTCTCGAAGCCCTTGCGCAGCGCGCGGGTCGCCTGGAGGACGGCGACGAAGGAGACCGACGACTCGTGGGCGATGCCGTGGACGAGCGTGAAGTACGTCTCGCCGTCCTCGGCCTTGTAGTCGGGGAACACCTTTGTGGCGCCGTAGATGCTGGTGCCGTCCGGGAGGGACGGGTGGGGGATCTCGTTGAGGGACTGCTGCTCGATCTCGCTGAGTTCGACGGTTTCGGACATGGCTGTCTCCTTGTGCGTACCGGACTTGAGATGGAGAGGGGAGTCGGTCAGTCGTAGAGCGCGGCGAACGTGTCCCGGAAGACCAGGTCGCCGAGTTCGCCGCCGCCGGTCGCTTCGGCGAGGCGGGCGTACTCACCCGTGAAGTCGCCCCACGGCTGGTCGCTGGCGAAGAGCACCCGGTCGTGGCCGATACCGCGGCGCTCGATCTCCCGGGCCAGCCAGCGGGGAGTGAAACCGATGGCCCAGGAGAGGTCGGTGTAGACGTGCTTGCCGGCGGTGATCCAGTCGAAGAACCGGGAACCGGCGAGCTTGATGTGACCGCTCATCCCGCCGCCGAAGTGCACGAGATGGACGGGGACTTGATCGGCGTACCAGTCGACCAGGTGGCCGACCTCGTCGATGTCGGAGGCGGCACCGGGGGAGGTGTGGACGTGCACCACCAGCCCGTGCCGGGCCGCCACGGCGAAGATACGGTCCAGGTGCGGGCGGCACGCCTGGTCGGTCGGCCGTCCGCCGAGCAGGAAGCTCAGCTTGAGCGCCTTCACGCCCCGCTCACCGGCCAACTCCAGTGCCTGAGCGGTGCGTTGTTCGTCCTCGGGGCGCGGGGAGACCCAGAGTCCGGCTCGGATGCGGTCGTCGGTCTGGGCGGCCTCGATGGCCAACTCGTTGAAGGAGAAGGCGATCGCGGGGTCCGGGACGCCGTAGTTCGGGATGACCAGGGCGCGTTCGGTGCCCTCCGCGTCCAGGTCGGCGACGAGCTGCTTGACGGTGGCGCGGGCGGTGGTGTCGGGGTTGACCGGCGGGCCGCCGTAGAAGGGGTAGGCGGGGAGGACGCCGATGTGGCGATGTGCGTCGTAGACCATGAGTGTCGTCCCGTTCCTCGTCCTCGTCCGGTTCTTCTCCTCGTCCTTCTTCTTCGCCTCAGCCGATCGGGAGGGCGGAGGCCAGTTCGGTGGGGGCGCCGGTGAGGGTGCCGCAGACGTCGGCCAGGCGGCGGGAGGCCTCGATGTGGTTCGCGAGGAACTCCGCGTCCCTGCCCACCGCTTCGAAGCGCCCCGAACCCCACGAGTGCTGCCAGGGCAGGCCGAGGAAGTACAGGCCGGGGACGCTGGTGGCGCCGCGCCAGTGCATCGGGTAGCCGCGGCCGTCGAAGACCGGTGCCTCTATCCAGCGGTGGTCGCGGCGGAACCCGGTCGACCAGACGACGGACGTGATGTCGGCCTGGGCCAGGTCGAGTTCGCGGGGCTGGTCGTCCGGCTCCCACACGGGTACGTAGCGGGGCTCGTCCGGTGCCGCGATGCCCTGGGCGGTGATGTGGGCGTCGACGGCATCCTTGATGCCCTCCGCCACGGCGTCCGCGTGGTCGAGGTTCACCTTGAGGTCGTCGGCGAACTCCAGTGCCGTACCGCTGACTTCGGTGAGCCGGCCGTACAGCCGCATGCCGTCGCGGGCGAAGGCGCGCAGGTCGATGTCGCGGCCTCCGTCGCGTCCGGTGACGTAGTGGTTGACGCGCATCCGGACCGCGCCGGCGTCGTCGAAGTCGTCGATGCTCTTCGCGTAGTGGCCCATCTCGTCGAGCCAGGCCACACAGTCACGGCCGCGGTAGAAGCGGGCGACACGCGGGGCGCTGCCGACGGCCAGGTGGACCTGTCGTCCGGCGAGATGCAGGTCCTCGGCTATCTGGCAGCCGGACTGGCCGGTGCCGACCACCAGGACGGCGCCCGGGGGGAGTTGGGCGGCGTTGCGGTAGCGGGAGGAGTGGACCTGGGTCACGGAGTCGGGCAGGCGCTGGGCCATCGGCGGGAGGGAGGGGGTGTGGTAAGGACCGGTCGCTGTCACCACCTGGTCGGCAGTGAAGTTCCCCTCAGTGGTGGCGAGTTCGAAGACTCCGCCCGGGGAGCGGCGCAGGCGGGTGACCGTCACGCCCTCGACGAGCGGCGGGCGGAAGTGGGCGACGTAGCCCTCCAGGTACCGCACGATGTCGTCGCGCACCATGAAGCCGTCGGGATCGTCACCCTGGTAGGGGTAACCGGGCAGCCTGCACTGCCAGTTGGGGGTCACCAGGCAGAAGGAGTCCCAGCGGCGCTCGCGCCACTCGTGTCCGACCCGGTGGGCCTCGACGACCACGTGGTCGATGCCGCGTTCGCGGAGTTCGTGGCTGACGGAGAGCCCCGCCTGGCCACCGCCCACCACGGCCACCGAGTAGTGCGCGCCGTCCAGCCGTGTCGCCGGGCTCATCGCGGGCTCCCGTCGGCACCGGTGAGGGACTCGACCGTGACCTTGGCGTCGGTGACGTCGCCGTAGGCCGCGGCCGTCCGTTCTATTAGGGCGAGTTGGCCGGAGGCGCCGGTGCAGTAGAAGCCGAACTTCTCCCGTACTCGCTCCCCGGCGATACCGAGCGCCGTACGGCTGCGTTCGACGAATTCGGTGAGCGCGTATTCGGCGCCCGGGGTGAAATAGTCCTCGACTATCGTGGAGGGTGAATAACAGCGCTGGGTCAAACCGTCGGGCCAGCGCACATCGAAATACATCTCGGGCATGACATCCTCCATGCCGCGCGCCGAGGTCTTGCCACCTCGCCGCTCTCCATGGCGACCAACTTCAGCCCTGGGGATTTCCGAACGAAGTCATCGGGAACAAAGGGGAGTTGCGAAATCCTCACCGCGGCTCAGGGGCGGTGTCAGCTATTCGTTACCGCCCGTTGACGTTTCGGCGGACGGCCAATGGGCGAGCGAGATCATCCCCATCACCCGGCGTATCAGGTAGAAGGCCAGCGGCAGTTCGACGAACAGCGCCAACGCCGCCGACCACCAGACCTCCGACGTGCCGAAGGCGAGGGACACGTCGAACCACGCGTCGCAGATCAGCAGTACCGACGTGGTGAGCGCCGCCAGGATGACGGCGCGGTTCCGCCGCCAGCCGAGCAGCGCGGTGGACGCCATCGCGACCACGAGCAGGACGTCGAAGCCGACCCAGGTCAGGCGCCACTGATGGACCTCGTACCCGGACGGCAGTGTCGTCGCCAGCAGCACCGTCCATGGGACGAGTCCCACGGCGCAGACGGTGAGCAGTTCCAGGGTGTGGCGTCGGTGCCGGCGTATCCGCTCCAGCACGTCGGGCGTCGGAGAGGGGGCCTCGACCCGGTTCCGGGTGTCGGCGTTTATCGCGTCGCTCACCTCGACTGCTCCGTTCTCAGACGTCCGATGGTGATCCAGTAGGGCAACGCCCCCTTCGGCGTCGTTTCTTCCCGAGGGCGGCGGGCGCGGATTCCGCGCCTCCGGATCGCCGCAAATCGGATGGATCTCTCCAATAGCGGAGGAAGGGAGCGGCGGACTAGACTCGCGCAACCAACGATCCGGGGAAGGTCCGGCATGCGACGGTGGGCGGAATTCGTTCTTCGGCATCGCAAGGCGGTGGTGGCGTTCTGGGGTCTGGTGCTGGTCGCCGGGATCCTGCTGGCCGGTCGTACCACGGACCGGCTGACGATCGACTTCTCCCTGCCGGGCCAGCCCGGCACCGTGACCGCGCACAAGATCGAGGACGCCTTCGGCAGCGGCGGCGACACCAACCCCTATCTGGTCGCGGTCACCCTGCCGGCCGGGCAGACGATCACCGGTCACGAGAGGGACGTCGGGAAGGTGTTCACGGCCGTCGGCACGGCGGCACCGGGTCTGCGGGTGATCGACGAGGCGAACACCGGGGACAAGGCCTTCCGGACGAAGGACGACCGCACCGCCTACGCGCTGGTCTTCTACCGGTTCAACCCGTCACCCAGCCAGAAACCGCTGACCGACCCGATCCGCGCGGCGGCGGAGAAGGCCCAGCCGGCGGGCGCGGTGATCGGAGTGACCGGCGAGGACCCGCTGGCCTCCGGTGGTGACGACGGGGGCGGACCCGGGGTGCTCGGCGAGACGCTCCTCGGCGCCGTCGGCGCACTCGCCGTCCTCGCCTTCGTGTTCGCCTCCTTCCTGGCCCTGCTGCCGCTGCTCGTGGCCGCGGTGTCGATTCTCGCGACCTTCGTGATGCTGCTGCCGCTCACCTATGCCACCGACGTGTCGTTCATCGTGCAGTTCCTGGTCGCCCTGATCGGCCTGGGTGTGGCGATCGACTACTCGCTGTTGTTCGTCACCCGCTGGCGCGAGGAGCGCGACCGCGGCCGGGACAACCACGAGGCGGTCGTGGTCGCGATGGAGCACGCCGGGCACGCGATCGTGTTCAGTGGCGTCACGGTCGCCATCGGCCTGCTCTCCCTGGTCGTCCTGCCCGTCCCGTTCCTGCGCAGCATGGGATACGGCGGCGCGCTCATCCCGCTCGCGAGCGTGCTGACGACGCTCACCCTGACCCCCGCGATCCTGGGTGGCATCGGCCCGAAGGTCGACTGGCCGAAGATCCGGCACGAGAACCGGGCGAGCCGGTTCTGGAGCCGCTGGACCGCAGCCGTCGTACGGCGCCGCTGGATCGCGGCCGCCGCCGCCCTGGCCGCGCTCGCGGCCCTGGTCGGCGTCTTCCTCGGCATCAAGATCGGCCTCGCCTCCTCGGAGTCGCTGGCCAAGAACGGCCCCGCGTACGAGACCCTGCAGACCCTGGAGCGGGGCGGCGTACCGACCGGCGCGCTGACCCCGATGGAGGTCCTGGTCAGCACCGACCGAGCGAGACCTGTCGCCGCCGAGCTGGCCAAGGTCGACGGGGTGACCAGCGTGCTCGTGCCCACCGGGCCCGCGGGCAACCGGGGCGGACAGAGCATCGTCGTCGTCATCCCGGACACCGAGACGGTGAACTCGAAGAGCGTCGACGTGGTCAGACGGGTCAAGACCGCCACCGAGCACCTGCCCGGAGTCGTCGGCGTCGCCGGCGTCGGCGCGGCCCAGATCGACTTCCTGCACGCCGTCTACGGCAACTTCCCACTGATGCTCACGATCATCGCGCTGCTGACGTACGTGCTGCTCGTGCGCGCCTTCCGCTCCCTGCTGCTGCCGTTGAAGGCGGTGCTGCTGAACCTGATCTCGCTGGCGGCGACACTGGGGCTGATGGTGCTGTTCTGGCAGGACGGGCACGGCTCGAACACGCTCTTCGGCATCGCCGCGACCGGGGCCGTCACGTTCTGGATCCCGATCATGATCTTCGCGTTCCTGTTCGGACTGTCCATGGACTACGAGGTGTTCATCCTCTCCCGCATCCGGGAGGAGTACGACGCCGGCCTCTCGACCGACGACGCGGTGATCGAGGGCATCGGCCGCACCGGCCGGCTCGTCACCAGCGCCGCGCTCATCCTCTTCCTCGCCTTCGCCGCACTGGCCTCGGGACCGGGCACCGATCTCAAGACGCTGGCGACCGGCCTGGGCATCGGCATCCTGCTCGACGCGACCGTCGTGCGGATGCTCCTCGTCCCCTCCCTCGTCTCCCTGTTCGGCGGCTGGAACTGGCACCTGCCCGCCTGGGCGGCCCGCCCGCTGCGCGTGGCACCGTCCAGCCCGCACCCGGAACCGTCCGGGCCTGCGCCGACACCACCGGCGGGCTAGGCCTTCGCACAAGGCCCCCCGGCCGAGGTGACGCCGAGCACGCCGTGCCCGGTCGCCGCGAACGCGTTGTCGTGCCCGGGGACGCGGTCGATGACCGGGAGCCCGTCGAGGAGGAAGGGCCGGCCGCCCACCCAGGGGTTGCGGATGAGGCCGACCAGGTTGTCGGGGTCGTCGAACCAGCTGCGCAGACAGTGTGGGCCGGCGAGCGCGACGGCGACGATGCGGCGCCGGTCGAGGCGGTTGTTGTTGCCGCTCAGCCACAGGTTCCCGGGCTCTGGCCGCCCGTGGCGGTGTTGTCCGTGCCGGTCTCGGTCGGCGGCGCTTCGACAGGGAAGAGGATCGGGCTGATCAGGTACTGCGTGCGGTCGGGGGATGGCTCGTTGGCCAGGTGGGGGGCGATCGCCTCCCGCATCCCGTCGATCATCCCGTGCAGTTCCCCAGGGCTGAGCCAGACGGCGTGCTGCCGGTAGCCGACCAGGTCGGCTACCGGGTCGGCCGTGTCGCGCTCGAGATACGCGGTGAATTCGGCAGCCAGGACCGCCAGAGCGGTGGCGAACGCGCCGCGATGGTCGTCGAGCGAGAGCGAATTGACCGTGTCCGTATTGATCCCCGCACTGTCGCGGCGCAGCCGGTAGCGGCGCTCGACCGCGCCGCGCACGCGTCGCTCCAGGGCGACTTCCAGGACCCCACCGGCTGCGAGCAGGTCGACGTGCCGGTAGACCGTGGCCTTCGAGACGTCCCGAATGCGGTCGCACAGCTCGGCGGTGGTCAGTTCCCTGCCGCCGCACATCGCATGAACCACTCGCAACCGCACAGGGTGGGCCAAGAGTTCGAAAGCATCCATCCCGTAATGATCTCACGCCGTGCTACCGTTCGCATTCATTGAGAAAGGTTGTGATGGGATGCCTGACGGCGCTGCGACAGAGTCCATGACCGGCTCAGAACTCGCTTGGATGCCACCGCCCTATGCCGAGCCCGGCCGCTTCAGCGAGCACGAGGTGAGCCTCGGAACCGGCCCACTCGCGGTGCCAGGCACGGTGAGCGTCCCCCTTGGGCAGGCGCCCGGCCCCGGCGTGGTGCTGCTCGCCGGTGGTGGACCGTTCGACCGCGACGAGACCAGCGGGCCGAACAAACCGCTCAAGGACCTGGCCTGGGGGCTCGCCAGTCGCGGGACGACAGTACTGCGCTTCGACAAGGCGACCTACGCCCATCGCGATGTGGCCGAGGCATCGGACCTGACGATGACGCAGGAATACGTGCCGCATGCCGTCGACGCGGTCGACCTGCTCCGTAGCCACCGCTCGGTGGACCCCGAGCGGGTCTTCGTCCTCGGCCACAGCATGGGCGGCAAGGTCGCCCCCGCCGTCGCCGTCGCCGCACCCGCGGTGGCGGGTCTGGTGATCATGGCCGGTGACACGCAGCCGATGCACCACGCCGCTGTCCGCGTGGTCAGCTACCTCGCCGCCGTGCTTCCCGGCCAGGTCCCATCCGCGGCCATCGGGACCTTCCAGCGGCAGGCCGCCCTGGTCGACAGCGCGGAGCTCACGCCTTCGACCCCCGCAGCGGATCTGCCGTTCGGCCTGTCCGCGCCGTACTGGCTCGAACTACGTGACTACGACCCGGTCGCGATCGCGACCGGACTCGGCAAGCCGATGCTCATCCTCCAGGGAGGACGCGACTATCAGGTCACCGTCGCCGACGACCTCGTGCGATGGCGGACGGGTCTGGCCGGCCGCCCGGAAGCCGATATCCGTGTCTACGAAGCCGACAACCACCTGTTCTTCCCCGGCGCGGGACCATCGACCCCCGCCGAATACGGAACTCCGCAGCATGTCGACCCCGCCGTCATCGCCGACATCGCCCACTGGCTGAGCCACGGCCAGTGATGAGCGTTCGCGCCGGTTGACCAGCGGTCGGCAGCCTCCAGGCGGGGGACCGGCACACTGCCGACCCCGCGCACCGAGGGATGCGCCCCGCTCGCCCTCGCGACAGCGCCGACAGGCCGGGTACCGCCGAACTCAGCGCCTGCCGTCGCCCGGCGCGGGCAACCTCGTGGTGCGAGAGCGGGTTCAACCTCGCCCGTACCGGCGAGGCCCCGCGTGCCTGGTCGACCGGCTGCGTGGTGGAACGGTCCGCTGAGCCCGTCAGGCCGACGTGCCCCGGGCGCGGAGCATCCGGCTCACCTCGTCCGACCGCTCCAGGACGGTCGTGCGGACCACCGGGACCGCCTCCTGGGACACCTGCCGGGCCTGGTCGATGTACGAGGCGTCGATGGCGTGCAGCGGGAAGAGACGGTGCGTGTAGCTCATCGCCAGGATCATCCCGCCCAGGTGCAGCTTCGGGACAGCCTCCAAGTAGCGCTCGGCGTAGGGCGCCAGCAGCTCGTCCTGGCCGGGGCGCCAGAAGGACGCCGCCACCAGGCCCATCGAGTTGATGGGCACCGTACGGTCCACGACCAGTTGCTGCCACACCTCCGCCTTCGTCGCCGCGTCGGGCAGGGCGGCCCGCACGGTGAGGGCGCGGAGCCAGGCGTCGGGGTCCGGGTCGCGGGCGAGCAGACGGTCGGATTCCGCTGTGACGTCGCCGCCCAGTTCCGCCTCGCGGATCAGAGCGCGCCAGTGCAGGTCCACGTCGGCGCCCGCCTGTTCGCGCAGCCAGGCGAGATCGTCCGCGGTCGTCGCGGTACGGGCCAGCCCGCGCAGCGCGACCTGACGGCGGCCGGGGTCTCCGGCGAGGTCGCGACAGGCCGCCGCCACCGCTGCCGACAACTCGGCGCGGTCGGCGGGCGGGGCCCAGAGTTCCGCGACGTTCGCGGCGAGGGTCAGATAGGGCTCGATCACCGCGTCGGACGTCTCGACCGTCAGCACCGAGGTGAGGCACCGTCCGGCCTCCGCCGCCGTGGCCTCGCCGGTCGTCAGCATGTCCCACACGGTGGCCGCGGCCACGCCCCGGGAGATGGCCGTCGGCAACTGTGCCGCCGTACGGAAGAGGGCGTCCCTGGTGGTCGGGTCCGGGCGGGTCGTCGCGAAGGTCAGGTCGTCGTCGTTGATCAACAGGAAGTCCGCGGCGGGTGGGAGGCCGGTGATCGTGGTGCGGGTCTCCGTCACCTCGACCCGTACCAGCGCCCGGCGTTCGAGCGCGTCGCCGTTCCTCGCGTACGCGCCCACCGCCAGGACCTGCGGGCGCGGGTCGGCGGCGGCCACCAGCGTGACCTTGTCGCCGTCGCGCTCCAGGGTGAAGCGGTCGGTGCCCGCCGTCGCCAACCAGGCCGTGCGCCAGGTGTCCAGGTCGCGGCCGCTGACCTCGGACAGGGTGTCGATGAGGTCCTGGAGTGTGGTGTTGCCCCAGGCGTGGCGGGCGAAGTAGGCGGCCATGCCGGTTCTGAAGTCGTCCTCGCCGACGTACGTCTTGAGCTGCTGGAGGACGGACGCGCCCTTGGGGTACGTGATGTTGTCGAAGATCGAGCTGGCCTGGGCGACGTCGTGGATGGGCTGGTGGATCGGGTGCGAGGCCGGGCCCTGGTCGGACAGGTACGCGCTGATCTTGCCGATCATCAGATGGCCCGCCCACGCGTCCGTGTGCCGGGTGGCGCGCTCGGCCGCCCAGTGGCAGGCGAACTCCGCGAACGCCTCGTTCAGCCAGAGGTCGTCCCACCAGCGCATGGTGACGATGTTGCCGAACCACATGTGTGCCATCTCGTGCAGCAACACCCGTGCCAGCAGCCCGTGTTCGGCCGGGGTCGGCGCGGCCCGCCGCAGGAACGCGTCGGACCAGGTCACGCAGCCGTAGTTCTCCATCGCCCCGCCGAACTCGGGCATGAACACCTGGTCGTAGCGGCGCTGCGGGAACGGCATCGCGAAGGCCTCGGCGTAGAAGGCGAGGCCCTGGCGGGTGAGGGTGAAGATCTCGTCGGCGTCGCGGTCGAGCACCTCGGCGAGTGAACGGCGGGAGTACAGGCCCAAGTTGTGGCCGTCGGCCTCGCGGCGCACCTCGTGGAAGGGGCCTGCGTTGATGACCGTGTTGTACACGGACAGGGGTGGGGTGTCCGGGAAGGTCCAGCGGCGGGCCGCGTCCAGCTGCTCGACGTGTGCGTCGCCGGAGTTGCTGGTGACGGTCCACGCGGACGGGGCCGTGACGGTGAAGGCGTGCGGGGCCTTGAGGTCGGGCTGGTCGAAGCAGGCCCAGACGAAGCGGGCCTCGTCCGGTTCGAAGCTCATCCACACGTACACCTCGCCGTCGGCGGGGTCCGTGGCCTTGTGCACGCCCTCGCCGGCCGTGGTGTCGGCCTGGACGCTCTCCACCCGCAGCACGTTGTGCTCGGCGAGGCCGGGGAGGTGGATCCGCCCGTCCTCGGCGGGGGCGAGTTCGACCCCGTTCAGCGTCGCGCTCAGCACCCGCGCCGCGCAGTCCACGAAGGTCTCCGCGCCCGGCTCACGACACGTGAACGCGACGGTGGAGACGGCGCGGACCTCCGGCCCGTCGGGCAGTGCGGTCAGATCGACATCGACGTCGTACCGCTCGACCGCGACCAGCGCGGCCCGGCGCTCGGCTTCGGTGCGGGTCAGGCTTCGGATCCCCATGTGTGTCCTCCCTCGGCAGACAGCGGCCGTCAGCGTACGACGGGGATCGGTGGGGAGCGCAGGGGTTTTCGGGGGTGTCGACCTCGGCCACGGGCGATCCACCACTGTCTCGTGCGGGATGCCGCTCGGTCACGTAGAACGCCACGCCGGGCGCTCGGCCCCTGACCGAGCGCCCGGCGTGGTTCGAGGACGGGGTCGGCGCCGCGACCCGGTGGTCGTCCCCGCCCGACCGACGGACCGCGCGCCGCCGACCCCGTCGGATCACGGCCCCCAACTGCCCCTGACACAACCCCTCACCGCCCCCGCAACCCCGCGCTGATCACCCGCCCCGTCCGGCGCGCGGTCTCCGCGAGCCGTTCCAAGTGGTGGGCCGGGTCGGTGAGGACGCACAGGGCCGCCACGGGCGTGCCACGCACCCCGAGCAACGGAACTGCCGCGCAGCACACGCCAGTCACCACTTCCTCCCGGTCGAACGCGGCACCGCGCTCCCGTATCGCGTCGGCGTCCCGCGCCCAGGACACGGGAAGCGGCCCCAGCAGGGGTGCCGGCGCGGCCGTGGCCACCAGGACCTTGCCCGCCGCGGTGAACCACGGCCAGGTCATCCGGGTCTCCAGCGGATCGGGCCGTCGGGCGTCCTCGGGACACCACTCGACCATCAGCGTCTCGCCCTTCCACAGCACGGCGATGCCCACCGTCGTGCCCGTGAGCCGCGCCAGCCGCCGCATCGGTTCCCGCGCGGCGGCGCGCAGCCGGGGGTGCGGCTGCCACGCGCTCCCCAGGCGGAACATCCGCGGGCCCACCCGGTAACTCCCTCCGCACCGCTCGACCGCGCCCAGGTCCGCCAGCTGTTCCAGCAGCCGGTACGCGGTCGTCTTGGGCAGCCCGCAGTCGGACGCCAGCCGCGTCGGCCCCGCCTCCACGGCCCGCTCCACCGCCTCCAGCAGGGCGAAGGCGCCCTCCAGCACGCTCCTTCCGCCGGCGCTTCCCGTGGCGGCCGGTAAGGTCTCCGGCCGCCGTACCGGCACCCGTGTCCCAGGTGCCATCACTCCCTGTGTGATCACACGTCTCGCCCCCGTTTGCCTGTTGCGCAGCCGCCAGGCGACGGCCCTGCCGTCGTGCAGGGACGGGACGCGGTCGGCGCCCCGTCCGTTCCCCAGCAGATTCGCACGGGTGTGTGACGGGAAACCTTGTCGAAGGCTTGTCGCGCCGCGTACACGTCCGTGAAGAAAAGGAGGAGGCTTCGTGCAGGGGGGAGGCGCACATCATGGTGGACGTGCAGTTGCTCGGGCCGGTGGAACTGTCGGCGGAGGGGCGCGCGGTGGAGGTGGGCCCGCCCCAACGCCGCACCGTGATGGCCGCGTTGGCCGTGGACGTCGGCCGGCCTGTCGCCGTCGACGTGGTCATCGAGCGGGTCTGGGGCCCGCACGCGCCCGACGGCGCGCGCGGCGCGGTGCACGCCCATGTCGCCCGGATACGGCGGATGTGCGAGCGGGCCGCCGAGACCGCGCAAGAACCCTTATTACTGGTGCGCCGTTCCGGCGGATACCTCCTGGAGGCCCGCCCCGACCAGGTGGACGTGTACCGGTTCCGGCAACTCGTCGACCAGGCGCGGGCGTTCGGGCCCGCCGAACCGGCACGGGCGGTGCTGCTGCGCGAGGCGCTCGACCTGTGGCGCGGGGAGCCGTTGTCCGGGCTGAACGGGGAGTGGGCGGCCCGGACGCGCGAGGCCTGGCGGCGCCAGCACCAGGACGCGGCCGTCGGCTGGGCCCGCGCGGAACTGCGCCACGGTGAACCCGCGTCCCTCATCGGCCCGTTGACCGGCCTGCTCGGCGAGTACCCGCTCGCGGAACCCCTGGCCGAAGCCCTGATGCGGGCCCTGCACGAGACCGGCCGCAGCGCGGAGGCCCTGGACTGCTACGCCGCCGTCCGCAAACGCCTGGCCGAGGAACTCGGCACGGACACCGGACCGGCACTGCGCCAGCTCCACCAGTCGATCCTGCGCGGTCACCGCTCCGCGTCACCCCCGCGCCCCGAGCCGTCGACGACCGTACGGCAGACCGAGCCGTCGGCGGCGCTACGACTGTCCGAGCTTCCCGCCCAACTCCCCATGGGGATACGAGGGTTCACCGGCCGCGACGGTGAACTGGCCCGGCTCGCCGCGATCCTCGCCTCGGCCGAGGGAGAGTCCGCCGCCGTGGTCATCTCGGCGGTGTCGGGCATGGCGGGCGTCGGAAAGACCGCCCTCGCCGTGCACTGGGCGCGGAGGGTCGAAAGCGCCTTCCCCGACGGGCAGTTGTACGTGAACCTGCGAGGGTTCGATCCGCAGGGATCGGTGGTGCAGCCGACCGAGGCCGTACGCGGGTTCCTGGACGCGCTCGGCGTACGGCCGGAACGGGTGCCGCCGGGTCTTGAGGCCCAAGTCGGGTTGTACCGCAGCCTGTTGACGGGGCGTCGGATGATGGTCGTACTCGACAACGCCCGCGACGAGGAACAGGTCCGCCCCCTGCTGCCGGGCGCCGTCGGCTGCATGGCGCTGGTGACCAGCCGGAACCGGCTGACCGGGTTGGCCGCGACGGAGGGCGCCCATCTCCTCGCGGTCGACCCGCTGACACCGGCCGCCGCGCGGGACGTACTGGCGGAACGGCTCGGCGCGGGCCGGGTCGCCGCCGAACCGGCGGCGGTCGCGGACGTCGTCACCTGGTGCGCGGGACTGCCCCTCGCACTGGCCGTGGTCTCGGCACGCGCTGCCGCGCAACCGCACCGACCCCTCGGCGCACTCGCCGAGGAACTCCGGGAAGCGGGCGGCCGGTTGGACGCGCTCGACGGCGGCGAGGAGTCCAGCCAGGTACGGGCCGTGTTCTCCTGGTCGTACAGCGCGCTCAGCTCTGCCGCGGCCCGGCTGTTCCGCCTGCTGGCACTGCACCCCGGACCCGACCTGGACCAGCGCGCGGCGGCCGCGCTGGCGGGGGCACCGCCCGAGCGTGTCCGTGCGCTGCTGGCCGAACTGACCGGCGGGCACTTGCTGGTTGAGCACGCGCCGGGGCGGTACGCCTTCCACGACCTGCTGCGGGTGTACGCCGGGGAACTCGTGACCGCGTACGACGACGAGTGGGAACGCCGGTCGGCGGTCCACCGGATGATGGACCACTACCTGCACTCCGCGCGCGCGGCCGACGTGTTGGTGACTCCACAGCCCAATCCGGTGGAGTCGCCCGCGCCCAGACCCGGCGCGAACGCCGTGGAGTTCGAGGACTACGGCCGTGCACTCGCCTGGCTCGTCGCCGAACACCCGGTGCTGCTCGCGCTCGTACGGCAGCAGAGGCCCGGCTTCGACGCGCATGTGTGGCGCCTGGTCACCGTACTCACGACCTTCCTGGACCGGCACGGATACTGGCAGGCGCTGCTGACCGCCGGACATCGCGCGCTGGCGGCGGCCGAACGGGAGGGCGACCAGGCCGGCCGGGCGGGCGCCCACCGCGGACTGGGCCTGGCCCTGGACCGGTTGAAGTGCCCTGAACCCGCCCGGGAGCACTATCTGCGGGCCCTCGAACTCTTCGCCGCGGTCGGCAGCGACGCCGGCCAGGCCCGCACCCATCAGCATCTCTCACGGATGTCGGGGGGACAGGGCAACGCCGAACTCGCCCTGGAACACGCCTATCGGAGCCTGGAGCACTACCGGGCCGCGGGTGACCGGGCAGGACAGGCCGCCGCGCTGAACCACATCGGCTGGCGGCAGGCGCACCTCGGCGACCATCTCCGCGCGCTCGGACACTGCGAGCAGGCCCTCGAACTCGCCCGGGAGGCCGGTGATGTGGACGGACAGGCCCACATCTCCGACAGCCTCGGCTACATCCACCACCAACTGGGCCGCTATCAGCAGGCAGTCGACCGGTACCGGCAGGCGGCCCAGTTGTTCCACGCGACGGGGGAGCGGCACAGCGAGGCCGCCTGCCTGATCTGCTTGGGGGACAGCCATCGCAGCGCGGGGCAGTCCGACACGGCTCACGAGGTGTGGACCCGCGCGCTCGCCCTGACCACCGAACTCGGCCTGCCTGACGACGATCCCATCCGTGCCGGGTTGCGGGAGCGCGTCGGGGACGGCCCGCTGCCGTAGCGGCCGGGGCTCTCAACTCAGGTGCATGGCGCGGCCGTTGCCTCCGGTACCGGAGCCGTGGTCCGCGGCCTGAGGCGGCGGCTGAGGGCGATGCCCGCGGCCGTGCAGGCACAGGTCAGCCACCAGGTGGAGTGCCAGTCGCCGGTACGGGTGGCCAGCCACGCGGCGGCCGTGGGCCCGACGAAGCTGCCGGCGTTGAAGAGTTGCTGGATCAGTCCCATGGTGGCGGGAGCGGAACCGCCGGCCGGCGTCAGCTCACCGATCATGCGCAGCAGGGTCGCCGGTATCGCGCCACCGCTCAGCGAGAAGACCGTGACGCACGCGAACTGCCAAGCGGTACCTGCCGGGAGGCTGTGCCAGTCGACGGCGAACGCCAGCACGGAAGTAATGGCCATGAGGACGAACGCGGGGACGACGAGGACACGGTTCGGCAGGCCGCGCTTCATGAGCGCCGCGGTGGCGATCGAGCCGACGGCGTTCGCCGCGCCGACCAGGGCGCTCAGCACACCCGGCCAACTGCCCGTCATCCCGCCGTCGCGGTAAATGGTGGGCAGGAACCCGACCACCGCCATCCACGGCAGGGTGTAGCAGGCGAAGACGAGTCCGGCCGTCCAGGGCGCCGGTGCCCGGACGGTGCGGCCGATGCGCGCGAGGGCCGCCGCCGCGCCACGCGCACCACCCGCGTCGTCCCGGGGCACCCGGGCCAGGACCCACGGCAACGGCAGCAGCGCGACCACGGCCATGCCCCACCACCACACCCGCCACGGCATCACCTGGAGGACCAGCGCGCCTATGACGAGCCCGGCGAAGGTGGAGATGCCCTGGTAGGCACCCCAGAACCCCATCGCCGTGGTGAAGCGGCCGGGTGGAGCGGTACGCCGGATCAGCCCCGGCCCTGTCACCGCCACCAGGATGAAACCGGCCCCCTCGACCGCCCGCGAGGCCAACAGCGGCGCCGCCGACCAGGCGAATCCACCGCCCACCGAACCGAGGAACAGCAGGACCAGCCCCGCGCTCAGACAGCGTCGCTCACCGATCAGCTCGGCCAGCAGCGAGACGGCAAGTCCCCCGAGCATCCCGGCCAGTTGGACGATCCCCAGCAGGGTCCCGGCCTGGACCAGGCTCAGCGACAGGTCGTGCCGCAGGAACGGGAGCGCGGGCGGCACCTTCCACACCTGAAGCCCGGCAGCGACGCCGGCGGCGATGACGACGATCCAGGAACTACCGGTGCCGGAAGGAGGGGTCTTCGAGGCCATGGCGGGCGGTCCTTCAACAGGGTGGAGGCGTGGAACGGCTCACCACCTTGACCACGCGGCGGGGCATTCGCGCAATACAGGTTCTGTTCGGTGCGACAGATGCTCAATCGATAGGAGATCTGATGGCAGAATGCGCACCATGGCACTGATGGACCCTTTGGACGCCCGGATCGTCCTGGCCCTGGACGACGACCCGGACGCGACGATCCTCGCCTTGGCCCAGACCCTGGGCGTGGCCCGGAACACCGTTCACGCGCGGCTGCGGAGGATGGCGGCTGAGGGCGTGCTCAAGCCCGTGAGCCGACGTGTCGACCCCGCCGCCCTCGGGTACGGCCTGGTGGCGTTCATGTCGCTCGCCGTGAGCCAGGCCGAGCCCGAGAGCGTCCACGAGGGACTGCTCGATCTCCCCGAGGTCATCGAGGTGCACTACACCACCGGCGACGCCGACCTCCTCGCCCATGTCGTCGCCAAGGACACGGCGGACCTGCACCGCGTCACCAAGGCGATCCTCGCCATCGAAGGAGTCGACCGGACCAGCACGGCCATCTCTCTGGCCGAGGTCATCCCCTACCGGCCTCGGGCTCTGCTGCATCGCCTGGCGAAAGGTCGCGCCTAGAGATCCAGCTCCAGCACCGGGGAGTCGCAGCGGCTCACGCAGATCATCATCGTGGTGGCGGTGGGGCGTTCGGACGGCTCGATCACCGTGTCGCGGTGGTCCGGGACCCCGGCCGTCACCGGCGTCTCGCAGGTACCGCAGTAACCCTCCTCGCAGGAGTACGGAACGTCCGGGAGCTTCTCCCGGACGACATCCAGCACGGAACGGTCGGCGGGCACGGTCAGCCGCAGGCCCGAACGGGTCAGCACCACCTCGAACTCCCCGCTCGTCGCGCCGAGTTGATCCGGGATCGCGTCGGTGGCCGCGGTGAAGCGTTCCAGGTGCAGGGACCGCGCCGGGTCAGCCGTACGGCACAGGGCCGTCACCGCGTCGAGCATCGGTCGCGGGCCACAGGCGTAGACGGCGTACGTGGGCGGGGTGGCGGCGAGTTCGGCGGCCAGGTCCGGGAGGCCCGCCTCGTCCTGCGGCACGAGCAGCACGCGGTCCCCGCCCAACGCAGTCAACTCCTCGGCGTAGACGAGCCGGGACCGGTCGCGGGCGCCGAGGATCAGCCGCCAGGGCAGGCCGCGGGCGGTGAGTTCGCGGGCCATCGGCAGCAGCGGGGTGACGCCGATGCCGCCGGCCAGCAGCAGATAGCCCGGCGCGGGAAGCAGCGGGAAACGGTTGACCGGCCCGCGTACCTCCATCTCCCGTCCCACCAGGGCGGTTTCGTGGATCTCCCGGGAGCCGCCACGCCCCTCGGGTACATGGTGCACGGCGATCGTCCATGCCTCCGTGTCTGTCACCTCCCCGCACAGCGAGTAGGCCCGCCGCAGCCCCGACGGCAGGGTCAACTCCACGTGCGCGCCCGGCTCCCAGGCCGGCAGGGCGCCGCCGGTGGGTCGGGTCAGCCGGAGTTCCAGCACGTGGTGGGCGACCCAACGGGCCTGTCGGACCAGGAGGCGTTGGGTGGTCCCACCGGGGTGGTCGAGGTCAGAAGACACGGAAGTACTCCCGCTGTTCCCAGTCGGTCACCTCTTGACTGAAGCGATTGATCTCGGCTCGCTTGATGCTCGTGTAGTACGCCACGAAGTCCTTGCCGAGCCGGTCGGCGAGCATACGGTCGGACTCCAGCGCGTCGAGGGCCTCGCCCAGTGAGCGGGGGAGCGGTTCGGCGCGTGCCGCGTAGGGCTCGTCGGCGGCCGGTCCGGGTTCCAGTTCGCCCGCCACGCCCTCCAGACCGGCGGCGAGTTGGGAGGCGAGGTAGAGGTAGGGGTTGGCGGCCGGCTCCCCGATCCGGTTCTCCAGACGGCTGGATGACGGACCGTCACCCAGCACCCGCACCATCGCCCCGCGATTGTCGCGCCCCCAGACCGCGCGGTCCGGCGCCAACGACAGCGAGCGAAAGCGCTTGAAACCATTGAGAGTCGGCGTCGAGAACGCACTCGTGGCCCGCGCGTGCCGCAACAGCCCACCCAGAAAGGCGGTCCCGTACGGCGACAACGGCGGCCCGGACGCGGTGAGTTCGCCGGTCTCCGGCGCGAAGATGCCCACGCCGTCCCGCAGCATGCTCTGGTGCAGATGCCAGCCGCTGGAGAAGACGCCCGGCAGATGGGGTCGGCACATGAAGGTGGCGTGATGGCCGTGGCGGGCGGCGACCTGCTTCACGGCGCTGCGCAGCAGCACCATCGCGTCGGCCGTGCCCAGGCCGTCGGCGGGCTGGAGCGTCAACTCGACCTGGCTCGGCCCGAATTCCACCTCCAGGCTGCGCAACGGGAGGCCCAGGCCCTCGATGGTGGAGCGCAGGACGTCGAGGATGGGGTCGAGTTCGTCGTAGCGAAGCTCGCTGAGGTACTGGTAGCCGTGGTTGAGCATGCCGACCTCGGGCGCGGCACCCGGCTGACCCTGATCACCGGGGCCCAGACGCGGGTCGTCGAGCCGGAACAGGTGGAACTCCACCTCCAGACCGGTGCGGTAGGTGAGCCCGTCGGCCTGGTCGAGGACCGAGCGCAGCAGCCCGCGCGTGCACAGCGGGACCGGCGCGCCGGAGGTGAAGCGCAGATCGCACAGCAGCCAGCCCGTACCCGGCGACCACGGCAGCATCCGGAAGGTCAGCGGGTCGGGCACCATCACCATGTCGGCGGCGCCCCGGAGTTCGGGCAGCCCGAGCGGTGTCTCCTTGGTGAAGAGCGGGAACACGGTCCGCCCGGAGGTGTCCTTGGCGAGCAGCGACGAGGCGATGCCGGTGCCGTCGCGCAGGACGTTGGTGAGTTCGCCCAGGGTGACGGTCTTGCCGCGCAGCAGACCGTGCTGGTCGGCGAAGACCAGCCGCACCACCGTCATCCCGCCGCTCTCGGCGCGTTCGCCTATCTCCCGTGCGGCGGCGGCCTGTTCGGCGTTCCACAGGCCGTGCCGTTCGATGAATCCCACGCGGCTCAGCCGTCCGTTCCCAGCGGCCGCGCCCAGCTGCTGTCGGCGCGCTGCTTGTCGGTGACGGCCGTCCAGTGCTCCAGCCAGCCCTCGGTGGGGCCGATCCCGTCCAGGGCGACCGGTCCGTGCAACCGCCCTGCCTCTTCGGCCGACAGCACCAGCGGCGGGTCCTCGCCGCGCTCGACGGCGGTGATGGCCTCGCCGAGCATCCGCCGGTACATCACGATGGCCTTGTCGGAGCGGCCCAGATGCTCGCGGGTACGGTCCTGGACGGTTCCCTGGCCCTCAACCGCCCACTGGTCGTGCACGTTGATGTCGGTGCCGAGCCCGGTGTACGTCGTCGTGCGCTGCTCCGCCGGGTCGTAGCCGTAGCCGTTCGCGCGGCCGAAGCGCGGCCGGTAGTCGGGCAGGGTGACCGCGCCGACCCGCTGCCGGCGCATCTCGTCCTGGTCCACCGGACCGCCGACGCTGGTGAACAGGGCATACCAGTAACTTGAGTTGTCGTCGATCGGCACATGCCACTGGGTGATCGCCGTCTCCGCGTCGAGCGGGATGTGGAAGGCGTGCGGGAACACCTGGTGGGTGATACGGACATGGGTACGGCTGCCGTCCATCGGCAGGCCCTGGGTGTCCGTGCCATCGAGCGTGCGCCGGGCGGTGAGGCGGATGCCGTACGGAGTGCGGACGGCGTCGATGTCGGGGCGGCCGTACTCGCGCAGGATCTTCGTCATCGGGAGGTCGGTGCCCTGGGAGGCGGCTCGGAACTGTTTTCCGTAGCTGTCGGCGGGGTCCTCGTCCTGGAAGAAGCGGTGCAGGTAGGAGGCGTGGGCGGGGTCGATGCCGACCTCCAGGGCCTGGAGCCAGTTGCACTCCAGCAGCCCTTTCCAGGCGAAGGCGTGGTCGGCGGGGGCCTGGAAGCAGTCCAGGGCGGGGAGTTGGGGCGGTTCGCCGGGGCCGAGGTAGCCCCAGATGATCCCGTTGATCTCGCGGACCGGGTAACTGCCCAGCCGTACCCGGGACTTGAGCGGGCTGTCGACGGGCTCGGCGGGCGTGTCCAGACAGGAGCCGTCACGGGCGAACAGCCAGCCGTGGAAGCAGCAGCGCAGCCCGCCGTCCTCCAGCCGGCCGAGCGCCAGGTCGGCGCCGCGGTGCGGGCAGCCGCGGTCGACGAGGCCCAGCTCGCCGTGTTCGTCGCGGAACAGGACCAGCTCCTGGCCCATCACCTTGGGTGCCACCAGCGGTCGTGCGCCGTCGAGTTCCTCGCTGAGGGCGATCGGCTGCCAGTAGCGGCGCATCCACTCACCGGCCGGGGTACCGGGACCGGTCCGGGTGAGCCGTGTGTTCTCTTCCTCGCGCATGGGACGCCTTTCGGGGGAGGGGGCGCGGTCAGCCGCAGCAGTGGTCCGGAGCCGAAGGGCTCGGCGTGTGGCAGGAGTTGGGCGCGGGCACGTCCAGCGCCGGGTTGCGGTCGAAGAAGCCGTCCGGCTCCAGCCGCAGCCGGGCCTTGGCCACCGGCATCACCGGCCACTCCTCGGGACGCGGGAAGTGGTGCGAGCCGACCGTGGCCCACAGCACGAGGTCCGTGCCGTCCAACGACCGGTTCTCCTCCTGCCACTTGTGCACGCCGTCCGCGCCCGGCTCGGCCTGGTTCGGGTACTCGCCGCCGACGAACCGCCGGTCCGCGTCGTAGGCCGTGGCCCACAACTGCCGCCCCACGAACGGGGCTCGGCGGGCGCACACACTGTCCTCGCGCACCGGCAGCACCGCCGTGTTCTCCAAGTGCACGCGGTACGCGGTCGGTTCGCCCATCCGGTTGCGGGACTCGGTGCTCTCCACCCGCCAGTGCAGCCCACGGGACGGATCGGTGCGCCGGGCGCCCTCCGACTCGCTGAGGATCGGCCGCAGCACGGTCCGGGCCGCGTTGCCGTACGGGTCGAGGACCGGGTCGGGCTCGTGCTCGGCGGTGACCTCGACCAGCCGGTTGGGGTCACCGTCCACCGCCATGTCGAGGCGGACGCTGAAGAAGTGCTGGTGGTTGGTGACCGCGACGTTCGGCGCGACCCGGCGCGCGTACGGCGTCGCCTCGTCCTCCTCGACGCCGGTCGCGGACAGGATGCCGGTCATCTTGATCTCCAGCATCACCGAACCGTCCTGGTACAGCGACCAGTAGAAGCCGTAGTCGTAGTTGGCCACGGTCGCGAACGCCGAGATGATCAGCCGGCGCGAACGGCGCACCTCCGTACGGCCCGTGCGCCCGTCGTGGTGCTTCCAGAGGATGCCGTCGTCCTCCTCGTGCACACACACGGCGTTGGGGATCAGCCGGGGGACGCCGTCGCCGCCCAACACCGCCGCGTCGAAGTACTGGATGACACCGAGGCAATCGCAGCCCAGAGCAAGGGAGTTGGTGAGTGGACCGGCGCCGTACTCGCCCCAGTCGAAGAAGTTCTTGCGGTACTGGGTGGACGCCGTGTCGAAGTACGGGACGTACATCTCGTTGACGGCCGCACGCCGGATCACCTGCCGACGACCCTTCCCGGCCGCGGCGAAGGCTAGGTCGTGCAGCACGAGCCCCTCACGATGACTGAAGCCCACCCGGACCGACCACCCCTGCCAGTCGATCCGCTGCCCGGTGACGGTGAAACTCGGCCCCTCGGGCTGGACGACCTCCAGCGGCTTCAGCCCCGGCCGCTCGTCCACCGTCCCGGCCGCGAACACGCCCGACTCCTCCGACAGCGGCACCACTCCGTGGTCCTCGATGTGCAGGATCTCCATGGTCTCCATGTCGATGATCGGCACCACGCCCTGCACCGGGCGGGCGTAGCCGTTGTCGTCCTCGGAGGTCCGGTGCCAGACGCTGCCCCAGGTCAGCCGGCGGCCCGCGTACTCGGGCGGCTCGAAGCCGCCGATCGACTCCGGGTCCACCATCACCAACGACACGTCGTGGATCCCGCGCAGCGCGAGTGCCTCGCGGAAACGGGGGTCGGCGCGACAGGCGGCCGCCGCCTGCCTCGCCTCCTCCGAGGAGCAGCCCGGACTGCGTACGTCCAACTCCCGCCAGGCGGTGGTCTGCGGCTTGTCGCCGAGTTCGAGATCGACCTCGAAGGCGTGGCGCACGGAGGTGGAGAACACGACCGCGCGGGCGCGTCGGGCATCCCCAGGGGCCGCGCGGCGGGCGTGGTCCTCGTCCAGCGCCAGACCCCAGAAGCGCGAATCGTCGGGGACCCGGGTGTCGGCTCTCAACACCTTTACGGCCGTGGCCAGTTCGGTGATGGTGAGCGGGTCCAGCGGGTGGGGCGCGTCGGCCGGTGCGGGTTCGGGGGCGAGAGTGCTCACGGGGTGCTTCCTTCCAAGGTGGTTCCGCCGTCGGCGCGGGGATCGGAGGCGCCGTCCAGTCGACCGTCGGCGGACAGTCGTACGGCCTGGGTGTGACCGGCCAGATCGGTACGGCCCGGCGCCACGACGACCGGAACCACCGACGGGAACGCGTCCGTTGGGACGGATCCGGGTTCGGCCAGCAGCGTCGGTGTCTCGTGGCCGATGTCGCGGGCGCCGATCACCCAGCGGGGCCGGTCCAGTACGGCGACCGGATCGGCGGCCGGATCCATCAGATCGGGCACGGTCTGGGCGAGGATCTGCGGCTGCGCCCGACCGCCCTGGCAACCGGCCGCGAGCAGCAACTCGGCGGACCGGCCGAGCACTGGGCACAGGGTGTGCGGGGGCCGCAACCCCGGTCCGATCAGAGCCGGATGGCCGGGCAGCAGGCTGAACGCCGAGCCCCGGTTGTGCAGGACGATGCCGGTCTCCGGTTCGCAGATGCCGGAGCCGAAGGTCTGGTAGACGCTCTGGATCAGGGAGACGGCCAGCCCGGAAGCGTCCACGGCGGTGATCGCGACGGTGTCTCCGGCGGGCCGGAAGGACGGCTCGGGCGCTCGCGCACCGGCGAGCGGAGCCGGGCGCAGCAATCCGTCCAGGTCGACGGGCGAGGGACCGAGCGGGTCGCCGAGCAGCAAGTCCCGTGCTGCCGAGGCGTCTTGGCAGCGAGCCGCCAGCACGCCGGTGCGGTCCGGCTCGGACAGCTTCGCAGCCGACGCGGCGGTTTCCAGGAGGGCCAGCAGACTCGCCCCCTGGCTCGGCGGCGGGGCGGTCCACCAGCGAGTTCCGGCCACGTCCAGCGTCAACGGCTCGACGTTCTCGGCCTGATGGGCCGCGAGATCGCTCGCGGTGAGCGAACTCCCGGCCCGGCGCAGGCCGTTCGCCAACGCCTCGGCGACCGCGCCCCGGTAGAAGGACGACGGATCGTCGGCGAGCGTCCTTAGCACGGCGGCCAGTTGGGGCTGGGGGAGCGGGGCGCCCTCGTCGAGTGGTGTGCCGTCGGGGCCGGTCAGCAGTGCGGTGAGCCCGGGGTCCGCGCTGATCTGCAGGGCCCGTTCACGGACGGCACGCGCCAGACCGGCCGACACGGTGGCCCCGTCCTCGGCCAGTTCGGCGGCATCCCGAAGTGCGTCGGCCAGGGCGCCGGACGTGCCGTGGGCGTCGGCGAGCGCGGCCCAGCCCGCCACCACACCGGGCACGGTCACCGTCTGCGGCCCCTGCGCGGGCATCCGCCGGTCGGCGGCGCGCAACGCGTCGACGTCTACGGCCTGTGCGGCGGCCCCCGCCGAGACCACCGCGCGCACCGAGCCGCCCGGGGCGTGCACGAGGGCGATCAAGTCGCCGCCCAGGGAGCACTGGTGGGGGTAGACGACGGTGAGCGCGGCGGCTGCCGCCAGCGCCGCGTCCACGGCGTTGCCGCCTCGCTCGGCCGCGCGGCGGGCCGCCGTCAGCGCCGCCGGGTGCGGTGCGGCCAGGATCAGCGGGGAGGCGGTTGTCACGCCGCGCTCCTCGGGAGGAGCACGGTGCGGGAGGGTGCGGCTTCGGCGCCCTGGAGGGGTAGGGGGAGGGAGAGCATGTCGTAGACCCCGGCCGGTGCGTGCAGAAGGTCCACGACCTCCAGGATCAACACATCGGCGGCGCACAGGAGTTGGTGGGTCTCCCAGTGGGTGGTGTAGGCGACGGCCTCGATGCTCAGATAGTCGATGCCGGCGGTGCGTACCCCGGCCTCGATGAGCCGTTCCGCTCCGTCGGGGGCGAGTCCGACCCACTCCCGGGCCTTCCACGGGCTGCGCAGGACGCCCTCGGAGTTGCTGGTGCGCAGCAGTACGCGTTCCTCGGTGCCGAGGCCGGCCGCGTCGAGGTCGGCGGCGGTGATCTGCTCCTTGACGTGGGTGAGGTCGAGGACCCGCGCGGTTCCGTTGAGGGCGGTCAGGTCGAGCCGGTCGACCGTCTTGCCGCCGTCGATGAAGTGGGCCGGAGCGTCGATGTGGGTGCCGGTGTGGGCGCCGATGCGCCAGCGGCTGACGTTGGAGGGATCGCCGGCGGTACGGGACTCGACGATCTCCACCTCGGGGCGGCGGCCCCAGTGGAGCATGCCGGGATGGATGGGAACGGACACGTCGATCGCCTTGGCGAAGTCCAGATTCATGCGGCCCTCCTATTGGATGCGGATATCATGGAAGTGGATCCAAAAATGAGCGGCTGTGGACGCCCCCGGCCGCGTGGGAAACTGCTCCACCACCGCGCAGCCCCCGACCGCCCCCGAGAAGGGTTTGACCGACTCCGATGACGCCTCAGACTGACGAGAGTCCCCTCGTCGACGACATCGCGGCCCGCATCCGCGCGCGGATCATGAACGGCGAGCTGGCGATCGGCAAACCGCTGCGCCAGGCGGCGCTGGCCACCGAGTTCGGGGTCAGCCGCACACCGGTGCGCGAGGCGCTGCGCCAACTGCAGAACGGCGGGCTGATCGAGATGCAGCCGAACCGCGGTGCGGTGGTGCGGGTGCCCGCCCCCTGGGAGGTGCGCCAGGCCTACGAGGTCCGGGCCGAGCTGGAGGGAATGGCCGCCCGGCGCGCCGCTTCCCGGATCACGGAACGCGGGCTCGCCGCGCTGCGCGAGCACAACGCCGTGCTCTGCGAGGCGGTGGCACGATCCGAGGGTGAGGTGAGGGACGCGGGCGGACTCACCACCACGGCGGCCAACGACTGTTTCCACACGGTCATCTGCGAAGCGGCCGACAACCCCTGGCTGACCCGGATGATCGACCGGATCAACGAGAGCTTCCCGCGCAACGTCTCCTCGCTCGCCCTCGCCGGCGACGAGCGCCATCGGCACCTGAACATCCGTCAGCACGAAGCGGTGATCGACGCGTTGGCCGCGCACGACGCCGACCGCGCCGACGCGTTGATGCGCGAGCACGTCATCACTTCCGGCGAGCATCTGACGGCCTGGTACGAGCGCCGTTCCCAGACGGTCTTCAACGGCTGAGCGGCGGGCCCGGGGTGGCCCGGCCGGCCGGGAGAGCCGGGACGGCCGGGTGCGGCCCCTCACGGGGTGCCACCGGGAAACAGCCGGGCCGGGGAGAGGAAGTCCAGGTCCGGGCGGGCGATTCCGCACACGAGGTCGGCCAGCGCCTCGCCGATCGCCGGTCCGAACTTGAACCCGTGCCCCGAACACGCCGACGCGACCAACACCTGCGGTGCGCCCGGCACTTCGCCGACGACGAAACGCCGGTCGGCGGTCATCGTGTAGAGGCAGGTCAGGCTTTCGGTCACGGGCCCGGCACCGGGCAGGACCTGGGCCACCGCCTCGGCGAGCAGGGTGAGTTCGTCGTCGGTGGCTAGGGGGCGAGGAGCGTCCGGGTCCCAGGACGGGCCGCTGTCCAGCCCTGCCTTGAGGCCGCGGCCGTCGGTCGCGGGGAACCCGTACAGGAGGCCCTGCGGCAGGTCGACGGAGAAGCTGCCGAGGCCGGAGGGGCCGAGCGGTCCCGCCGGGTCGGTGGCGAAGTAGGCGTTGACGATACGAGTGACCGTCAGATGCTTTGCCAGGGACGGGACTTGGGCCGCCGTCCAGGGGCCGGTGCACAGCACGAGACGCCGCGTGCGCAGGACGGCCTTGCCGGTGCGGACCACGATTTCGTCGCCGTCCGGTTCCCAGCCGAGGACGGGGGTGTGGTCGTGGATGTGGGCGCCCGAGCGTTCGGCCAGGGTCAGTTGGGCGCGCAGGGTCTCCTGTGCGTCGATGATGCCGGCGCGCGGGTCGTGCACGGCCGTGAATCCGGTGGGCAGCCGCAGTCCCGGGAAGATCCGTGCCGCCTCCTCGGCGTCGACCTCACGGCAACCGGGGCCGCGCAGGGGATCGGGGCGGTCTTTCGGTGCCGCGTACAACCCACCGGTGATGTCGAGCAGTTGGGCCTTCGAGGCGCCCTCCAGGTCCGTCCAGGCCCGGTAGGCGGTGTCGACCAGGGCGTCCCAGTCGGGGTGCGGATAGGCGCGGCGGATCATCCGGGTCGCTCCGTGCGAGGAACCCAAGTCGTGGTGCAGGCCGAACTGTTCGAGGCCGACGACGTCGAGTCCGCGCGCGGCCAGGTGACGCAGGGCGGCGCTGCCGTGCACACCGAGACCGACGACGATCGCGTCGTGGCGGTGGTGAGAAGTGTGCTGGACCGATGGGGTCGCCGGTGAGGGTGCGGGTGGTGCGGGATCGACCTCCGGCTCGGCGTTGCCCCGCCGTGTGTCTCCCGCTTCCCGTTGCCCCACGGCCGACGCCGTACCGCGCCCTCGCAGGCAGACGATCTCCCGCACCGCCCCCACCAGCGCGTCCAGATCGTCCTCGTCGTTGTAGACGTGGACGGACGCCCGGACCACCTTGGTCAGCCCCCGGTGGTCCATGTCCCAGCGGCCGTGGCCCGCCGGCACCGCGATCAAGTGGACGCGGCGGTAGGCGAGTTGGCGCTGCACCTCGGAGGCGTCGAGACCGTCGATCACGAAGGTGACGATGGCGCCGCCGGCGGCCGGAGGGTCGGTGACGTGGACGCCCGGCAGTGCGGAGAGGCGGTCGCGGAGTGAGGCGGCGAGGGCGGCCAGGTGGTGGGCGACGGTGTCGACGCCGAGTGTGGCGAGGTCGGTCAGGGCGGCGCCGAGGCCCAGGCGCAACGCGTGGGCGGCTTCCCAGAGTTCGAAGCGTTTGGCGTCCGGGACCAGTTCCCAGCTGCGCTCGGCGGTCCACCTGGCGCCCCGGACATCGGGTGCCTCGGGGGCGAGCCGGTCCAGGAGCGGGCGGCGGACCGCGAGGAGACCCGTGCCGCGTGGGCCGCGCAGGAACTTGCGGCCGGTGCCGATGAGCATGTCGCAGCCGATGGCGGCCATGTCCACCGGCAACTGGCCGAGCGACTGGGTCGCGTCCAGCAGGAAGGGCACCCCATGCGCACCGGCCAACGCGCCTATCGCGGCGGCGGGTTCGACCAGACCCGAGGAGGTCGGGACATGCGCGGCCGTCACCAGCGCGGCCGGTCCTGCCCGCAGTGCTGCCTCCAGGGCCTCCAAGTCCACCGCCCCGTCAGGGCCGTTGGGCAGCAGTTCGACCAGGACGCCGTGGTCGCGTTCGACCGACAGCAGGTGCAGCGCACTGCTGACGTAACTGGAGCGGGCCGCCAACACCCGGTCTCCGGGCCGCAGTCGTAGCGCCGACACGGCTCGCTGCCAGCCGGCTGTCGCGCTCTCGACGAGGGCGACCTCCTCCAGCCGGGCGCCGAGGAGTTCGGCGGTACGCGCGTAGACGGCCTCCAGGGCGGGAGCCGCGTGTTTCGCGGCCTCGTAGCCGCCGGACAGGCTCTCCGCGCGCAGGTGGTCGATGACCGCCTCGACGGTGCCGTTGGCGAGCAGGGCGGCGCCCGCCGAGTTGAAGTGGTGTCCGGTGAACGAGCCCGGCGTTCGGGCGCGTTCGGCCGCGACGTTCAGAGTGCGTGGGGGCGCTGGGTTCGGGGGCGAGGTGGCCGTGCCGGCCGTCACGGGCGCGCTCACAGGGCGATCGTCACGCTCTTGAGCTCGGTGAACCCGTCGACGGCGGCGTCGCCGAGGTCCCTGCCGAGGCCTGACTGCTTCATCCCGCCGAAGGCCACGGCGGGGTCGAACTCGTTGTACGTGTTGACCCACACGGTGCCGGCCTCCAGCGCGGCGGCCGTGCGATGGGCGCGGGCCAGACTGCCGGTCCAGACACCGGCGGCGAGGCCGTACTCGCTGTCGTTGGCCAGCGCGATCGCCTCCTCCTCGCTGTCGAAGGGCATGATCGTGGCGACCGGGCCGAAGATCTCCTCCCGGGCTATTCGCATGTCGGGGGTGACCTCGGTGAACACCGTCGGCGGCACGAACCAGCCCGGGCCGTCCGGCAGTTCACCGCTCACGGCCACCTCGGCGCCCTCGGCGCGCCCGAGTTCGACGTAACCCGTCACGCGGTCGTACTGCTCCTGCGACACCAGCGGGCCGATGTTGACACCGCCCGAGAGCCCCGGACCGATCCGCAGTGCCTCCACCGCCGGCACCAGCCGGTCCAGGAACTCCTTGACGATCGTGCGCTCCACCAGCAGCCTGCTGCCCGCCGTGCACATCTGCCCGGAGTGCCCGAACACCGCGCGCACCGCGTTCGGTACGGCCGCGTCGAGATCGGCGTCGGCGAAGACGATGTTGGGGGACTTGCCGCCCAGTTCGAGCGTGAGGCGCTTCAACGACGGTGCCGCCGCGGCCATGATGTGCCGACCGACCTCGGTGGACCCGGTGAAGGACACCTTGGCGACACCGGGATGCGCGACCAGCTCCGCACCCGTACGCCCGTCGCCCGTAAGGACGTTGACCACGCCCTCGGGCACGCCCGCCTCCAGGCAGAGAGCGGCCAGCCGCAGCGCGGTGAGCGGAGTCTGCTCGGCCGGCTTGACCACGACCGTGCAACCCGCCGCCAGGGCCGGGGCGAGCTTCCAGGCCGCGATCATGAAGGGGAAGTTCCACGGAAGTACGGCGGCCACCACGCCCACCGGTTCGCGGACGCTGTACACATGCCGGTCGGGGCCGGCCGCGTGCACGGTGCCCTCCAGGCGGGTCGGGGTGCCCGCGAAGTGACGGATGGCCTGGAGCCCCAACTCCACATCGCCCCGGGCGCGTTCGATCGCCTTGCCGTTGTCCAGGGTGTCCAGCACCGCCAGTTGCTCGGCGTCGCGCTCCACCAGATCGGCGAGGCGCAGCAGGATGTCACGGCGTTGCCGGGGCGGCAGTCCGCGCCAACGGCGGTCCCGGTGTGCGGTGTTGGCGGCCTCGACCGCCGCCGTCACTTCCGCGGAGCCTGCCTGGGCGACCGTGGTGAGCTGTTCCCGGGTGGCGGGGTCGAGCACCGGGATGCGTTCCGTCGCGGTGCCGGTGGTCCACTCGCCGCCGATGAGCATGGGCTCGCAGTCCGGCAGTCGGGGGATGTCGATACTGGGGTCCACGGTGTTCTCCTTCACGCCTGGCGTCCGGGACGGTGAGTGGGGTCGGGCCACGGCTCGCGTACCGCCGTGGACACCGCCCGGGCTGTGGTCAGGACGCAGCGGTCGAACTCGGCCTCTCCGTGCTTGGAGTTGGCGTCGGTCACGTCCCTGCCCCAGACCCCGGTCTCGCTGACCTGGTCCATGCGGTAGTCCCAGAACGAGTCGACGTCGACGTGCGAGGTGGCCCGTTCCATCCGGACCAGCTCCGGCGCGAGGTGCAGCATCACGGACGTCTCGAAGAAGTTGGCGTGCATCAACGCCCGGCCGTAGGTGACGTGTCCGTCGACCTCGGGCCCCGGGTACATCGTCACGTACCCCAACGCCCGCACTCGCGCGTCCCGATGACGGACCCTCAGTTTCTCCGCCGACACGTCGAGCGCGCCGTTGTTCCAGATGTGCCCGTTGAGCAGGATGAACTGCCGTACTCCGGAGGCGTAGAGCGAGTCGATGACGTCCTCGACCACGGCGATCATGGTCTCCGGCCGCAGCGCCACCGTCCCGGCGAAGTCACCGTGCGACCCGGACACCCCGAAGCTCAGGGGCGGGACGACGGGCACGCCGGTCAGGGCGGAGACGCCCAGTGCGACCGCCTCGCAGATGCGGGTGTCCACGGCGAGGGGGAGATGCGGGCCGTGCTGCTCGGTGGCGCCGACCGGGATGATGACGGCGTCCTGGGCGGCGGCCGTGGACTCCGCCTCCGACCAGGTCAACTCCTCCCACAGCAGCGGCGATCCGGACCCGCCCAACCGCGCGGCGAGTTCGGGGACATCGAGCCCTGTGGGGATCGTTCGTCCGGACGGACCGGTGACGAAGACGGACGACATGGCTCTCCTCTCCTCGGGACCGATGGCGTTCGTCATCGGCGCAGGCTCTTCTCGGGATCGACGGCGTTCACCATCGGCGTCGGCTCTTCTCGGGCAGCAGGTCCAGGGCGCGCAACGGGACCGGCTTGTCCCCGTCGACCGTGGTGACCCACACGGTGGCGTCCGGGCAGTAGTCGCTGATGAGTTCACGGCACACCCCGCACGGCGCGATGATCCGGAACCATCCCGCCGGCTTGATCTGCACCGACACCACCGACGTGATGCTCAGCTCCGCCCCGGCGGGCAGGGCACCCCGGGCGGTGCCCATGGCCACGCCCTCGGCGCAGATCGAACTGCGCCGGCAGGAACCCTCCACATGGACCCCGGTGTGCACGCGGCCGTCCGCGGTACGCAGCGCGGTGGCCACCTCGTGGCGGCCCGACTGCCACACCTTGGCCAGCAAGCGCTGGGCGGTGGCGAGGAGTTCGACGTCGTCCTCGTCCATCGACGCCGGTGCGGACACGGGTCGCACATCCATCGCGCTCATACCGTCAGCCCCAGCAGCCGGGCCATGTTGCCGCCCTCGACCAGCGCCCGGTCCTTCTCGTCCTCGACCGCCTTCGCGATCTTCATGCGCTCCAGGTCGAAGTCCGAGCCGGGCCACTCGCTGCCCATGAGGATCTTCTCCGGCCCGAGCCGTGCGTAGGCGCGCTTGACGTCGCTCATCAGCGTCGCCGACGTCTCCAGGTACACGTGCGGCTGGCGTTCGGCGACGATGATCGCCTCCGGTACGTTCCACACCGCCCCCATGTGCGCGATGATCGTGGGGACTTGGGGGTGGTCCCGGGCGATCTCCTCGATGGCCAGCGGCGCGCAGAACGCGTCGTCCAGAGCGTTGATCAGCACCAGCAGTCCGCGCCGCGCGCACGCCTCGAAGACCGGGTCCAGCAGGCCGTGGTCGGCGACGTGGTAGCCGTGCAGACTCGGGTGCAGCTTCAGCCCGACCAGCCCCGCGTCGGCCATCCGGTCGATCTCGTCGAGCGCGTCGTCGGTCTGCGGCATCACCTGCCCGAAGCCGAAGAACCGGTCCGGGTACGAGGTCACCAGCGAGGCGATGAAGTCGTTCTCGATGCGCTGCGCGAGCGAGCACACCATCGCCATGTCCACCCCGGCCGCGTCCATCCGGTCGAGGATGCGGCGCGGCTCGAAGGGCTTGTACGGCGGCGGGGCCTGGCCCTTGCGGGCGCCGGTGAGGTAGTCGGAACGGCCGCGGACGTCCTGAGTGGTGTTGTACGCGTCGATGATCAAAGCGGTTCGTCCTTACTCGCTACTCGCGACGTGCTGCTCGCTGGAGACCAGGGGCAGATGGCAGCGCACACTGCGGCCCGGCGCGATCTCACGCAGCTCGGGCGCGCTGGTACGGCACCGATCCGTGGCGATCGGGCACCGGGTGCGGAACAGACAGCCCTCGGGCGGATTCGCCGGATCGGGCAACTCGCCCTCCAGCACCTGCTGTTCGCGCGCGTCTCCGGGCCGCAGCACCGGAACGGAGGACAGCAGCGCCCGGCTGTAGGGATGTGCGGGGGCGGCGAAGAAGGCGTCACGGGAGGCGACTTCGATGATCTGGCCGAGGTACATGACCGCGATCCGGTCGGCGATGTGCCGTACGACGCCCAGGTCGTGCGAGATGAACAGCATCGTCAGGCCCCGGTCGCGGACCAGGTCGGAGAGCAGGTTCAGCACCTGCGCCTGGATCGACACGTCCAGCGCGGAGACCGCCTCGTCGGCCACCACGAACTGCGGTGACGAGGCCAACGCCCGTGCGATGCCGATGCGTTGGCGCTGACCGCCGGAGAACTCGTGCGGCCTGCGCACGCCGGCCTCGGCGCCGAGACCGACCAGGTCGAGCAGTTCGGCCACCGCCTTCGCGGCCTCGGCGCGGGTGGCGCCGCGTGACCGGAGCAGGGGTTCGGCGACGATGTCGGCGATCCTGCGGCGCGGGTTCAGCGAACCGAACGGATCCTGGAAGACCATCTGCAACTCGGCGCGCGTGCGGCGCAGTTGGCGTCCGCGCAGCCGGGTGAGGTCGGTGCCGTCGAAGTCGATGCGGCCCGAGGCGGGTTCGATCACGCGCAACAGGGCGTGGCCGAGCGTGGACTTGCCGCACCCCGACTCGCCGACCAGGCCGAGGGTCTCGCCCTGGAGGATGTCGAGGTCGACGTCCCGCAGCGCCCTGACGCGGCCGCCCGCCCGGCCCGGGTACTCGACGCGCAGCTCGCGGGCCTGGATGAGCGCGGCGGTCATGCGATGCCTCCCTGGGAGCGGGCCGTGGCGCGGGCGGGGGAGGGCAGCACACAGGCGTCCAAGTGGCCGTCCTCGCCGTGCCGTTGTCGCAGCACGGGCCGCTCGGAACAGGCGTCGTGGACGAAGGGACACCGGGGCGCGAACGCACAGCCGGACGGCCGGTCCACCCCGGTCAGCGGACTGCCCGCGATGGTCGGCAGCCGTCGTACGACAGGACCGTCGATCGGTGGCACCGAGCCCAACAGGCCCATGGTGTAGGGGTGTTGGGGGTGGAACAGCACCTCCTCGCGCAGCCCCTGCTCCACGATCCGGCCCGCGTACATCACCGCCACCCGGTCGGCTACCTCCGCCACGACGCCCAGGTCGTGGGTGATCAGCAGGACGGAGGTGCCGTGGTCGCGCTGGACCCGCTTGAGTACGGCGAGTACCTGGGCCTGGATGGTGACGTCGAGGGCGGTGGTCGGCTCGTCGGCGATCAACACCGCCGGGTCATTGGCCAGGCCCATGGCGATCATCACGCGTTGGCGCATGCCCCCGGACAGTTGGTGCGGGTAGGCGCGTGCCGTGCGGTCCGGGCCGGCGATGCCTACCTCGCCGAGCAACTCCACGGCCCGGTCCATCGCCTGACCCCGCGTCACATCGCGGTGGGCGCGGATCATCTCGGAGACCTGGGCGCCCGCGCGGTGCAACGGGTTGAGCGCGGCCAGCGCGTCCTGGAAGACGACCGCGATGTCCTTGCCGCGCACACCGCGCAACTCCCGTTCGGAGGCGGCGACGAGGTCACGGCCCTTGAAGGTCGCCTCGCCGCTGATGTGGGTACGCGGACCACGGTTCAGGCCGACCAGGCTCATCGACAGGGCGGACTTCCCGGACCCCGACTCGCCCACCAGCGCGAGGACTTCACCCTGGTGGAGGGTCAGATCCACTCCGTCCACGGCGGGCAGCCGGCCGCCCGCGACGTCGAACTGGACGCGCAGGTCCCGGACTTCGAGCACGGGTGCTGACGTCATGAGGCCTCGCCCACGGCCAGGGCCGCCGTGTGGATCAGGTCGGCCACGCGCTCCGGCCAGACGAGGGTCGTGTAGTGGCTGCCCGGCACGTGTTCGACGGTGGCCTTCATCCGGGCCGACATGTCGTTCTGGATCTCCGGGCGCAGGGTGCGGTCGTCGTCCGCGACCAGGTACCAACTGGGCAGTGTGCGCCAGGCCGGTGAGCCCGTCGGCTGGGTGAAGATGAGGTTGTCCGCCTTGCGTCCCTCCGCCTCCACGACGGCCCGCTGTTCCGGCGAGAGGTCGGGACCTATCTCCGCCCAGAACGCCTCGCTCGTCTCGGACTTCCACTCACCGTTGGGCCCGCGCTGCATGTATTTGGAGATCTCGGCCTCCTCGTACCGCTCGACGATCTCGTTGACCGTCTCGCCCTCGTCCGGCCCGAACGCGGCTATGTAGACAAGCCCTTTGACCCGCGGATCGCGGCCCACGTTGCTGATGACCGCGCCGCCGTAGGAATGTCCGGCCAGTAGCACCGGGCCCGTCGTCTCCTCCAGAACGGCCGCCGTGTTGGCGATGTCGTCCTCCAGGGAGGTCATCGGGTTGGTGACGGTGAACAGCCGGTGGCCGCGGGCTGCCAGCAGGGGCTGGACCGCCGACCAGGTCGTGGGCCGTCCGCCGGCGCCGTGGACCAGCACGATGTCCATGCGGGTCATCCTTTCCGTAGCCGCGGATCGAGGACCGTGTACAACAGGTCCACCGCGTGATTGACCAGGGTGAAGAGGAGCGCGATGGCGAGGGCGGCGCCCTGCACGACGGGGTAGTCGCGTTGCAGGACGCCCTGCACGAGCAGGCGGCCGACACCGGCGTACGAGAAGACCGTCTCGGTGATCACCGAACCGCCCAGCAGGGAGCCGAACTGGAGGCCGAGGACGGTCACGATGGGCAGCCAGGAGTTGCGCAGCACGTGATGGCGGATCACCACGCCCTCGCTCAGGCCCTTCATCCGCGCCGTCCGCACGAAGTCGTCGTCGAGAACCTCCAGCACCGAGGCGCGCACGATGCGGGTGATGAACCCGGCCATCGACAGCGCCAACGTGACGGCGGGCAGGATCAGATGCTGGATCCAGGGCCACACCAACTCGGGGCGGTTCTGCAGAATCGCGTCCAGGAGAACGAAGTTGGTGGTCGGGTTGTAGTCGAGCGAACTGGGCAGCCGGCCGAGGACCGGGAGCCAGCGCAGCCACACGCCGAACACGACGATGCCGAGCACCCCGAGCGCGAACCAGGGCAGCGAGAAGCTCACCGTGGCGACGGCCCGTGTCGACTGGTCGATCCAACTGCCCTTGCGCAGCGCGGCGATGACACCGGTGACGACCCCGAGCAGGACCGCGATCGTCATCGCCGCGAGTGTCAGCTCGATGGTGGCGGGGAGCGCGTCGCCGAGCAGACCCAGGACGCTGTTGGAGCCGTAGAACGAGGTGCCGAGCCGGAGATGCACCAGGTCGTTGAGGAAGCTGCCGTACTGGACGAGGAGCGGGCGGTCGAGGCCGAGTGCCTTGTTGACGCGTGCCTCGTTCACCGCCAGTTGGGACGCGGAGAGGTTGTTGCCGCCGGCCGCGAGCGAGGTCGCCGGTGAGCCGGGGAGCAGGCGCATCGCGAGGAACACCAGGCTGGCCAGCGCGAACAGGACGACGGGGATGGCCGCGAGTCGTCGTAGGACCAACAGGGCTGTTCCCGCTGCCCACTTGGGCCTGCGGGCGGTGAGCAGGGCGGTGGTCACGCCGCCCCCCGTACGTCGAGGGCGTCGCGCAGGTCGTCGCCGACGAAGTTGCAGGCGACGACGAAGAGGAGTGTGAACGTCGCGGGGAGGACGACCAGTCGGGGTGCCGTGTAGAGGAACTCCTGGCCCGCCTGGACCATGTATCCCCAGTCGGGCTGCGGGGGTTGGATGCCCAGGCCGAGGTAGGAGAGGCCTGCCGCGAAACCGGCCGCGATCGAGAGGGTCATGACGACCTGGGCGAGCATCGGGCCCGCGATGTTCGGGAGGAGTTCGCGGGCGAGGATGCGTGGGATGCGGGTGCCGCCCAGTTTGGAGGCGACGACGTAGTCCTTGGCCGCCTCGCGGGCCGTCAGGGCGCGCGCCAGCCGGGCCAGACCGGGTGCGAGGGACACCCCGATGCCGAAGACCAGACTGACCGTGCCCGGACCCGCTGCCGCCACCAGCAGGATGACGAGGAGGATGGACGGGAACGCGAGCGCGAGATCCACGATCCGCATCAGCACCTGCTCCACGGCACCGCCCGCGTACCCGGCGACGAGCCCGATCCCCGTGCCCACGACGGCCGCCAGCGCCGTGGCCGCGAACGCGACCAGCAGCAACGGGCGGGCGCCGTGCACGAGTCGGGCCAGTTCGTCACGGCCCAGGTCGTCCGTGCCGAAGAGATGCCCCGCCGACCCCATCGGCGACAGCGCCGACGAGGTCTGACGCAGCGGGTCCGCCTGGACGAACAGCGGCCCTACGACGGCCACCAGGACCAGCGCGATCAGGACGGCCCAGGACAGCACGGCCGGCCAGGACCGCGCCAGGCGGCGCCGACGCCAGGCGGCGAGGACGGTCCGCCCGGCGAGGGCGGACGGAGAGGGCCGTACCGTCGCCACGGGTGGTGGAGCGGTCGTGGTGTCAGACACTGGCCTTCTCCATGTAACAGCGGTGGTTGGCAAGTGCCGCCGTGTTCATGTGCTTCACGTGCGAGCCGCTGACCACCAGGTTGGCGAAACAGGCCAGCATCGACAGGACCATGTAGTCCTCGGCCCAACGGCGTTGGATCTTCGTGTAGGCAGCCGTGCGCTGCGCACCGAGGGGCAGGTTCTTGGCCGTGTCCAGCTCCGCCTGGAGCGAGGCGGCGTCCTTGAGCGTGTCCATGCCGGTGATCGTCGCGCCGTAGAGACCGGTCGGGCTGGCCATCGCGCCGACCATGTCGTTGGCGTCCGGGACGTAGGTGTTGCGCTCCCAGATCATCAGGTCGTGGTAGTCGTCCTTGCCGTCGAGAAGCCGGGTGAAGTAGGTGGCCGGGTCGACGGAGGTGGTGACCACCTTGAAGCCGACGTCGGTGAGGTTCTGGGCGACGATCTGCGCGGCCTTCGGGTGCCAGGAGTCGCTCGCCGCCATGAGGCGGATACGCCGGCCACCGGCTCCGGCCTCGGCGACGAGTTGCTTCGCCTTGGCCGTGTCCTGGGTGCTGAGGTCGGCGAGGCTGGTGTCGTAGCCGCTCTGCGCGGGCGGGATGGCGTAGCCCCCGGGGAGCGCGCCGACGCCGTAGAAGGCCTGGTCGAGGATGGACTTGCGGTCGATCGCGAGGTTGATGGCCTGGCGGACTTTGAGTTCGGGGACGCGGCGGGCGTCGATCATCAGGATGGCGTTGGCGTTGTACGGCGTCTTGTAGACCGTCACCGAGTCGTCCTTGCGCAGCTGTGCGGCGGCGGAGTACGGGGTGAACTGGGTGGCCGAGATGTCTCCACTGAGCAGCGAACTGACGATCGTCGACGGGTCCTGGACCTGGCGCAGCACCAGCCGGTCGACGGGTGGTCTGCCCAGGCGGAAGCCGTCGAAGGCCGTGAGGGTGATCGACTGACCGGAGGTGGCGGCCGAGAAGGCGAACGGGCCGGTGCCGACGAGGTGCTTGCCGATGTCGGCGCCGTACTTCTTCAGCGCGGCCTTGGAGATGATGCGGCCGCCGATGTCGGAGAGCTGGCCGAGGGTCGTGCGGTCCGGCTTCTTGAGGACCATCTTGACGGTGAGGTCGTCCGGGGCGGTCAGCGAGGCGACGTTCGCGCCGAGGTCGGACAGCGGGCGGGTGGCGCCCTTGGGCAGTGTCGGATCCTTCTCGTTGAACTGCCGTCCCAGGCTTGCCAGTACATCCGCCGAGGTGAACGTGGTGCCGTCGTGGAACTTGACGCCCTCGCGCAGGGCGAACGTGTAGGTGAGCTGGTCGTCGGAGATCGTCCAGCTCTTGGCCAGGTCCGGAGTGGGCTCGTTGGTCTCGAAGGAGATGAAGGTCAGGCCCCGACAGATGCAGTCGACGGCCATCCAGTCGCCCAACGAGGTGTAGAACGACGGGTCGTTGACCGCGCTGGTCGCGTCGATGGCCAGGGTCAGCGTGCCGCCCTTGCTGCTTCCCTTGGCGTCGTCGGCCGCGGCACCACAGGCACTGAGCAGGGCCGGGAGTCCGAAGCCGACTCCCACTCCGAGGAGTCCCGCGCCCCGGAGCATGGTGCGGCGCGACGCCGTCGACGGGGCGGAACCGGGTGAGGACGATCCAGCTGACTGGTCCGGCATGTGGGCCTCCTTGGGTACCGATCCTCAGGTGTTGGATCTCAAAGTGTCAAGATTGGATCCAAAATCATGTTCACGGGCCACAGGCTATCTCTCGTGTCCCGGGTGTTAAAGGCGTGTGAACCGAGTTTGTGGGGGCGGTCCGGACGGGACCGGCTAGGCGCCCGGCACGACCCTGCGGCGCATCAACTCCGGCCAGACCACGGGATCATGACCGGGGATGAGCTCGTAGCCGCGTTCGGCGGCGATGCGCTTGAGCCGGCGGATGGGCTCGACGGTGCTCTCCGGATCGACACCGATCGAGGCGCCGATCGGGCGCTCGTGCTCGATGTTCTCGGTGAGATCGGCGGCGTCGAAGGCGAACACGAAGCCGCCGCCGTCAGCGAGGTCGACGACGAAACTCTGGTGTCCTGGGGTGTGCCCGGCGGTCAGCACGGCGGTCACTCCCGGGGCCAACTCCGCGTCTCCGTCGGCCTGTTGCCAGTCGATGCGCGGGTCGTCGAAGTCGACGCGGAAGATGGAGTTGCGCTCGACTTCCGGTCGACCGGACAGGCCGTAGGAGAGTTCCTCGCGCTGTACGTGCACCGGCACCCGCCCCGCGAAGTGCTTGAGCCCGCCCGCGTGGTCGGCGTGCAGATGACTGACGGCCACCGCGTGGATCGCGTCCATCGGGACGCCGGCCGCGTCGAGGGCCTCCTCCAGGGGCTCGCCCGGACCCGGCAGGATCGGCCGGTAGTTGGGGGAGCCGTAGAAGCGGCGGCGCAGGGCCGGGTCCCGGATCAGCGCGGTGTTGAAGCCGGTGTCGAGCAGCAGCCAGCCGCCGTCGCACTCAAGGAGGACGGCCGGTACGGGTTCACGCAGCCGCTCCTCGTACGGGGCGCCGTGCACGGAGACGGACTTGGGGAGTTCCTCCCAGCCCAGCAGCAGGGGCACGATCCTGCGTACGCCGTGGCGGGTCATGAGGGCTGCGGGTGGGGCGGCTGGCGCATCGGCATGATCCGTTCCGGGAGTGCATCATGGACGCCTGCGGGAGTGGGGAGCTCGCCTGCGCCGGGATCGGCTGTAGGGATCGACTCTGGGGATCCACACTTTAAGTATGTGGATCCAAAAGGCGGTTGCGGGCACGTGAACAAGTTCTCTCCGCCCGCTCAGCCCGTCCTGCCGCGCAGTGTCTCCTTCTTGGCCCGGTTTCCGCACGTGCCCATGGAGCACCAACGGCGGTTTCCGGGGCGGGAGGTGTCCAGGAACAGAGCGCCGCAGGCCGGCCCCGCGCAGTTGCGGAGGCGGGTGAGCGCCGGGGAGGTGACGAGGTCCAGGGTGTCGCGGGCGACGAGGGCGAGGGTGGCCCGGACGGGGTCGTCGGCCCGCCAGGTGAGGCGTCCCGCCGGGTCGAGGCGCGGCACGGGAACGGGGTGCGCGGCGGCCGAGTTGACCTGGTCGCGGGAGTGGGCGTCGGGCGTCCGGCCGGCCCGCGCGGCGGTGATCAGGGCGTGGACGGCCTCCCGCAGATCACGGGCATGCGCCGAATCGGGCTGCCCTGTGGCGTCGGCGCAAGGACCGCACTGCCGCACCCACGCCAACAAGGCCTCGGCGTCCGGGAGTTCCTCCACCACATCGGGAGAGCCGCGGTGGCGCAGGGTGCGGACGAAGTCCAGGCAGGGGCGGCCGGCGCCCTGGCGGAAGCGGGGAGTTGCTGGCACCGGCCCACCCTACCTCCGTAGAACCGGTTTAAGTGGTGCCGTGGGACGGGCTCGCCTGCTACCGTCACTCGAACCAGTCAAACCGGTTCTCGCGTGAGGTGTGTCCGTGCCCCGCTGGGTGATCCTCGTCCTGTCCCTCGCCTGTGGCGTGGCCGTCTCCACCATCTACTTCCCGCAGGCGATCAGCTCGCTCGTCGCCGCCGACCTCGGCGTCTCCACCGGCTCGGCCGCCCTCGTCGTCACGGCGGCCCAGTTCGGGTACGCGGCCGGCATCTTCCTCCTCGTCCCCCTCGGCGACCGGCTCCCGCACCGCCCGCTGATCGTCACCCTGCTCGTGCTCACCGCCGCCGGACTGCTCGCCGCGAGCGCCGCGCCCTCGCTCCCGCTGCTCGTCGCCGCGAGCGCGGTCACCGGCGTGACGACCGTCGTGCCGCAGATCATCATCCCGATGACCGCCGGACTCGTCCCCGCCGAACGCCGCGGAGCCGTCACCGGCACCCTCCTCAGCGGCCTGATCGGCGGCATCCTCCTGGCCCGCACCTTCAGCGGCACCCTCGGAGAGAGGCTCGGCTGGCGGGCGCCCTACATCGTGGCCGCGGTGATCGTCCTGGCCCTGGCCGCGATCCTCTCCCGGGTCGTCCCCGTCACCACGCCGTCCACAAGGCAGAGTTACCCGTCCCTGATAGCCGCGCCGCTGCGCCTCCTGCGCAGCGAACCCGACCTCCGCCGCTCCTGCCTCTACCAGGCCGCCGTCTTCGCCGGCTTCAGCGCCGCCTGGACCACGCTCACCCTCCTCGTCACCGGACCGACGTACGCCATGGGCGCCCAATCGGTGGGCGTCCTCGGACTGGTCGGCGCGGCCAGCATGTTCAGCACCCCGCTCGCCGGCCGCCTCGCCGACCGCAGGGGTCCCGACACGGTCAGCCTCCTCGCCATGCTCGGCACGATCGCGTCGGCGGCGGTGCTCGTACCGGCCTACGGCGGCGGCACCGGCGGCCTGCTGGCCCTGGCCGCGGGCATGCTGCTGCTCGACGTGGCCGTCCAGTCCGGCCAGGTCGCCAACCAGGCCCGCATCTTCGCCCTGCGGCCCGAGGCCCGGGCCCGTATCAACACCGCGTACATGACCTGTGCGTTCCTCGGCGGCAGCGCGGGTTCCTGGCTCGGCGTGCGGACCTACGACCGGTTCGGCTGGCGGGGTGTGACGGGTCTGGTCGCGGCCCTGGCCGTGGTCGCGCTGGCCCGGCACCTGCACCACGTACGCCGTGCACAGCGCGGTGAGAGGCGACCGGACCGGTCAGGATTCGAGAAGCGCGAGTCCACGCGCCGCCCGTAGCGTGACCGCCACGGACGTCACCGCGCATCGATGCCGGAAGCGGACGTACCGCTCGAAGCTTGGTTAGATCGAGCCGGGCGATGACCGCCGAGCGACTGTCGGCGGCCCGGCACAGACGGAGGGAACGCACGATGAGCAAGGCCACGAGGACGGATACGCGGTCGTCCGCGCCGCACGCTGCCGACAGCCACGACCTGATCCGCGTGCACGGGGCGCGCGAGAACAACCTCAAGGACGTCAGCATCGAGATCCCGAAGCGCCGCCTGACGGTGTTCACCGGCGTTTCCGGCTCGGGCAAGAGCTCGCTCGTGTTCGACACGATCGCCGCCGAGTCGCAGCGGCTGATCAACGAGACGTACAGCGCCTTCGTGCAGGGCTTCATGCCGACCCTCGCCCGGCCCGAGGTCGACGTCCTCGACGGGCTGACCACCGCGATCATCGTCGACCAGCAGCGGCTGGGCGCCGACCCCCGCTCCACGGTCGGCACCGCCACCGACGCCAACGCCATGCTGCGCATCCTCTTCAGCCGGCTCGGCAAGCCCTACCTCGGCTCGCCCAAGGCGTTCTCCTTCAACGTCGCCTCGATCAGCGGCGCGGGCGCGGTCACCATGGAACGCGGCGGACAGAAGGTGAAGGAGCGCCGCAGCTTCAGCATCACGGGCGGCATGTGCGCGCGCTGCGAAGGCCGCGGCTCGGTCACCGACCTCGACCTCACCCAGCTCTACGACGACTCCAAGTCCCTTGCGGAAGGCGCCATCACCGTCCCCGGTTACACGGGCGGCGGCTGGAACTCCCGGCTCTACAGCGAGTCCGGCTTCTTCGACCCGGACAAGCCGATCCGCAGGTTCACGAAGAAGGAGTTGCAGGACTTCCTGCACCGCGAGCCGACCCGGATGAAGATCGCGGGCATCAACATGACCTACGAAGGTCTGATCCCGCGCATCCAGAAGTCGATGCTCGCCAAGGACCGCGAGGGCATGCAGCCGCACATCCGGGAGTTCGTCGACCGCGCGGTCACCTTCACCGTCTGCCCCGAGTGCGACGGCACCCGCCTCAACGAGGGCGCCCGCTCCTCGAAGATCAAGGGCGTCAGCATCGCCGACGCCTGCGCGATGCAGATCAGCGATCTGGCGGACTGGGTGCGCGGCCTCGACGAGCCGTCGGTGGCGCCGCTGCTCACGGCGTTGCAGCAGGCCCTGGACTCGTTCGTCGAGATCGGCCTCGGGTATCTGTCGCTGAACCGGCCCGCGGGCACGCTGTCCGGTGGTGAGGCGCAGCGCGTCAAGATGATCCGCCACCTCGGTTCGTCGCTCACCGACGTCACGTACGTCTTCGACGAGCCGACCATCGGCCTGCACCCGCACGACATCCAGCGTATGAACGACCTGCTGCTGCGCCTGCGCGACAAGGGCAACACCGTGCTCGTCGTGGAGCACAAGCCGGAGACCATCGCGATCGCCGACCACATCGTCGACCTCGGCCCCGGCGCCGGTACGGCGGGCGGCACCGTCTGTTTCGAGGGCACCGTCGAGGGACTGCGCACCGGCGGCACCATCACCGGCCGGCACTTCGACGACCGGGCGTCCCTCAAGGAGTCGACACGGAAGCCCACCGGCGTGCTGGAGATCCGGGGCGCCGCGGCGAACAACCTCCAGGACGTCGACGTCGACATCCCGCTCGGGGTGCTCGCCGTCATCACCGGTGTCGCGGGCTCCGGCAAGAGCTCGCTCGTGCACGGGTCGATCCCGGCCGGCGAGAACGTGGTCTCCGTCGACCAGGGCGCCATCCGCGGCTCACGCCGGAGCAACCCGGCGACGTACACCGGACTCCTCGAACCGATCCGCAAGGCCTTCGCCAAGGCCAACGGCGTGAAGCCGGCCCTGTTCAGTGCCAACTCCGAGGGCGCGTGCCCGACGTGCAACGGCGCCGGCGTCATCTACACCGACCTGGCGATGATGGCCGGCGTGGCCACCACCTGCGAGGACTGCGAGGGGAAGCGGTTCGACGCGTCGGTCCTTGAGTACCACTTCGGCGGCCGGGACATCAGCGAGGTGCTCGCCATGTCGGTGACCGAGGCCGAGGAGTTCTTCGCCGCGGGCGAGGCGGCGACACCGGCCGCGCATCGCGTCCTGACCCGGCTCGCCGACGTCGGCCTCGGCTACCTCAGCCTCGGCCAGCCGCTCACCACGCTCTCCGGCGGCGAACGCCAACGCCTCAAGCTGGCCACCCACATGTCCGAGAAGGGCGGCGTCTACGTCCTCGACGAGCCCACCGCCGGCCTCCACCTCGCCGACGTCGAGCAACTGCTCGGCCTGCTCGACCGGTTGGTCGACTCCGGCAAGTCGGTCATCGTCGTGGAACACCACCAGGCGGTCATGGCCCACGCCGACTGGATCATCGACCTCGGCCCCGGCGCCGGCCACGACGGCGGAAAGATCGTCTTCGAGGGAACGCCGGCCGACCTGGTCGAGGCGCGGTCGACGCTCACGGGGGAGCACCTGGCGGCGTACGTCGGCGCCTGAGGGGCCGCGACCGCGGTCAGCGAAGGGCGGTGACCGCCGTGTCGCGCAGGACCTCCTCGGGTGGCGACCGCCGCGTCGCGCAGGACTTCCTCGGCACGGTCCCACGACCAGTCGTTCTCGACCACGAGCGTGCGCCACCCGGTGGGACCGAACCAGCACCGGAGGAGATCGCCGGTCTCCTTCGCCGAGTGGGACGGCGGGGGAGTCAGCGCGTGCGGATGGCTGGCGACGGTGTGCAGCGCGTCCCGGTACGCGGCCGTCGCCCGCTCCCACAGCTCCTCGCCGTCCTCGTGCACGGGCAGCGCCTTGCGGATCGCCTCGTGCACCGCGAACCGCCCCTCGTTGCCCAGCCGCGTTCCGTGGGCCAGCGCCTTGAGGACCGCCTTCGGGGTGCGCAGTTCGAGGCGGCGGCCGGGGCGACGCGGTAGGTCCCGGGACCGCAACCGGCGCCGACGCCCGGAGCGCCGAGCCGGCCGGGGAGGTGCTCGCCAGTGCCGTACCGGTCGGCTTCGACGCGTCGGCGCAGCCCGTCGAGGCGGGTCGCTGCCGGTTGTTCACCGGCGTACGCAGTGATCCGTTCTTCGCCGACGCCGAAGGTGCCCTGCACGGCTTCGTGTGGACGGGAGCCGACGCCTTCGGCGACAAGGACGTGCAGTGCATCGCGCTGGAGGTGCCCGACGACATGCTCGGCCCGGAACCGGTGATCCACCTGTGGGCGACCGTCAGCGTGCGCCGTGACGGCACGCTCGTACAGGTGGACCGCGGCGGGCAGCCGACGATCAACCCGTTCATCAATCCCGACTACGCCAAGGACGCGTACAACGCCGGGCATCCGGCGGACGACGTGGCGACGTACCTGGGGCCGTGGTCGAAGATCCTGGAGGGGAACGGCTATCCGCCCGCCGAGGCGAGCGCGGCGGCCGCCACCGTCCTGCCGGACGTCCTGACCTACGACCGCGGGCGGCCCGCCGTCCATCCCAACAGGCGCGGTCTCACCGACGACGTCTTCATCGCCCGGATGACCTTCCTGACGAACGGAAAGGTCACCTCGGGCGGGGTGATGCCATACGACGACCTGTTGCCCGGGTTCGCCCACCTCGGACCTCCGCACCGGTAGAACTGCTCCACCCGAGCGGGACCGGCCGACAAGGCCGGCCCGCACTGTCACCACCCGGAGGGCCACCATGGACGTTCCCGTCAAGAAGGTCGCTGTCGTCACCGGCGCGTCTCAGGGCATCGGCGCCGGACTGGTCGAGGCGTACCGCAAGCTCGGCCACTCCGTCGTCGCGACCTCACGCGGCATCACCCCCTCCGAGGACCCGGACGTGCTCACCGTCCGGGGCGACATCGCCGATCCGGCCACGGCGGAGCGCGTCGTCACCGCGGCGATCGAGCGGTTCGGCCGGATCGACACCCTCGTCAACAACGCGGGGCTCTACCTCGCCAAGCCGTTCACCGACTACTCCCGGGAGGAGTACGAGGCGGTCGTCGGCGTCAACCTGACCGGGTTCTTCCACATCACCCAGCTCGCCGTCCGGCAGATGCTGCGTCAGGGCACCGGCCACATCGTCCAGATCAGCACCAGCCTCGCCGACCACGCCAACTCCACGATCCCGGCGGTGCTGGCCTCGCTGACCAAGGGCGGGCTCCAGTCCGCCACCAGGGCGCTGGCGATCGAATACGCCTCCCGCGGCATCCGCAGCAACGCGGTCGCGCTGGGCGTCATCAGAACTCCCATGCACCCGGAGACGTCCGCGCCGCTCGCCGCGCTGCACCCGCTCGGACGGATGGGCGAGGTCGGTGACGTCGTCGACGCGATCGTGTTCCTGGAGAACGCGGCCTTCGTCACCGGCGAGATCCTCCACGTCGACGGCGGCCAGAGCGCCGGCCGCTGAACTCCCCACACTGGTGGGCTTTGTGGGCAGTGGTGCCGAAGTATCGATTCGGCTAACACCCATCCAGGTTGTGTATGAATTGTGTGAGTGGCGTGATTGAATCATGCACAACTCGGCCTGGTGGCTTGAACTCGACCGTTCGGTTCCCCGTGTCCTGTGACTTCAGCAGGATGTCCGCGCGCTCGTGCAGGACCGCCCGGCCGAGCCGGTACGAACGTGCGGCAGGGGCGGGAGTGGTCGATCCGCGCGCGCCCCTGCCGTAGCGCACCTTGTGTTCCCGCGCCCCTCCCGACCGGAGGCCCGCGCCCGGCAGGCACCGCAATCGTCCGCGGTCCGCCGGACGGGAGCGTGCGCCACGTCACCGTGCCGGCACACCGCGACTGCGGTGCCGCCTGCCGTCACGCACGTGAAAGGGAACCCTCCATGACCACAGCCGCCGCCGCGACTGTCTCCGACTTCTACTACGGCGCGGTGACCCCGGTCGCCGCCTATCTGATGGCGTGCCTGGGAGCGGCCCTCGGGCTGCGCTGCACGACCCGTTCACTGCGCCGCCCGCAGCACAGAGCCCGTTGGCTGGCGCTCGGCGCCGTCTCCATCGGCTGCGGCATATGGACCATGCACTTCATCGCCATGATCGGCTTCAGCGTCGAGGGCGCGCTCGTCAACTACGACGCCACGAAGACCCTGTTGAGCCTCGTCGTGGCGATCGCCGTGGTCGCCGTAGGAGTGTTCCTCGTCGGTTACCGGGGCGGCTCCCCGCTGAACCTGGGGGTGGCCGGCGCGGTCACCGGGCTCGGTGTCGCGGCCATGCACTACCTCGGGATGGCCGCCATCCACACGAACGGCACCCTCCACTACGACACCGGGACCGTGGCGCTCTCCATCGTGATCGCCATCGCGGCCGCCACCGCGGCGCTGTGGGCGGCGGTCTCCATCCACGCGCTGTGGGCGAGCCTCGGCGCGAGCCTGGTGATGGGCGTCGCCGTGACCGGAATGCACTACACAGGTATGGCCGCGGTCTCCGTCCACCTCACCAACGTGGCCGGGGCCTCGCAGTCCTCGGCCGACCTGGTCGCCTTCCTCCTCGTCATGCTCGCCGGTCCGCTCCTCGTGCTCCTGGTCGCCGCCGTGATCGTCATGTTCGACCCCGACATGATGCTCGGCGAGACCGAGGCGAAGACGTCGGCGCCCGAGCCGGCACCGCTGTTCGGCGGCGACTCCGTGTTCCCGACGAGGGAGCCGTCGCAGACCCGCACCTCCTGGTGACCTGAGGACCCGAACCGCTCCACCGCACCCCGCGGGTACGGCGACTCAGTCCGACAGCCGCCACAACAACCGGTAATACCTGACCCGTTCCGGGTCCGGCTCGACTCCGTAGGCTTCGAGCAACGGCTCTTCCCAGCCGGGACCGTAGTTCCACCGCGTGCTCCACGTCGCGATGGCGAGGTCGGCCCAGCGGTCGGCGACACCGAGCGCGCCGAGGTCCACGTGACCGCAGCACCTGCCGTCGTCGCCGATCAGGGTGTTCGGAGCGCAGGCGTCGCCATGGCAGACGACGAGTTCATCGACCGGCGGGATGTCGGTGAGCACGCGGAGCGCACGCTCGACGGTCCCGAGGTGCTGGAAGTCCTCGGGCCAGTCCGCCGGATCGACCAGGCCCGCCGCCGCTCGGGACCGTACCGCCTCCAGCCGCTGCCCGGCCGACCAGTCGAACGGACAGTCCGCGACAGGCAGTTGCTCGTGCAGGGCGCGCAGCCCGGTACCGATGGCGCGTACCGCGGTGCCGGGGTCGCGCTTCCAGTGGTCGTCCACGGCTATACGCCCGGGCAGGCCGGCCGTGACGATCCAGGACCCCGTCCCGTCCGCGCCCTCGCCGACGACACGCGGCACCACGGCGAACGCCGCCGCCCAGCGCAGGCGCACCACCTCGGCCGAGAGGCCGACGCCACTGCCCGCCGGCGTCCACTTCACGAACTGCCGCGCATCCTCCAGGCCGACCTGAAACGTCAGACCGCCGACCTCGTTGCGCCACACGGCCCGTACCGGGCGCCCCGCCGCGAGTTCGGTGACGATCCACGGAAGCTCGACCGGCCCTTGGGGCGAGGTCACCATCACCACACCGTCACCCCTTCCCGTGCTGCGGGCGGTGGGTGAGGAGGTCGCCGGGCTGGCAGTCGAGGACTTCGCAGATGCGGGTCAGGGTGCTGAAGCGGATGGCCTTCGCGCGGCCGTTCTTGAGGATGGACAGGTTGACGTTCGTGACGCCCACCTGGACGGCCAGTTCGGCCAGGGTCATGCCGCGTTCCTCCAGGATCCGGTCGAGGTGGACCTCGATGGCGTGCGGGTCGGCCTCGGCGGGGGACATCAGATGACGCCTTCGAGATCTTCGCGCATCACGGCACCGACTCGCATGATCCGGGCCAGGGAGAGCAGCCCGATGCCGGTGAGCAGCGCGAAGTACGGCATGCCGTGATCGACGTCGTAGAGCAACGGCCTGTGGTCCGCTGTCCGCAGGGAGTTGAGCAGCGCGGCTCCCGCGACGCTCTCGGTGACGTGGCAGACGAGGCTGCCGACGGCCAGGTACCAGCCCAGGAGGCGTAGCCGGCCCGCGGTGCGGAAGGTGTGCGGGCCGTCCTGGCGTGCGGCGCGGATCAGCCAGTAGAGAAGGAACAGGGCGCCGATGTAGAGGGCGGAGGACGGCAGTTCGGTCAGCGTGCTCAGCAGACGTGCGCCGCCGCTCGGGGAGTAGTCGCAGTACCTCGGCGTGAACGAGACCACGATGCCGGGCTTGGGCTCCATGAGCCGACTGAACCAGTCCTCCCCACCGCCCTGCGTGGACGGGTCCGTGGCGCAGACCGAACCGTCGCCCCATCCGAAGACGCCACCGATCCCGACCGCGGCGTACGCCTTCAGCACCAGGAACACCGCGACCAGCGCGCAGAGCACGGTGACCACGCCGGCCATGGGTTCCAGCGGGTTTCTGCTGCCGTGCTCGGCCTCGGTCGACTCGTCGGTCATGGCGGACCGCCCCCTGTGTATCGTTTATCGATGTTATCGAAAAACGATACAGCGGCGAGTGTGCGGCAGGCAAGCAGCCCACACGCCAGCCGTCTTGTGCCCGCTCTGCCCCAACTTGCCCCGCAGGAAGAGGTGTTACCGCACCTCAGCCCACGCGGCCACGAGTTCCGGGACGTACACCGTCGCCCGCACCTCCATGCACGCGCGCGCCATTCGAGCCCGCAGTGTGTCGATGTCAACCTCCTCGGCGGTGGCGATTCCGCCGCGCTCCATCACCGGCAGCAGACTGCGCGTCGACTCGGCGATGAGCGTCACCGCCGCCGAGTCGGGACCGCCCGTGGGTACGGCGACCGCCACGCTCGGATCGGAGAGCCCCGAGAGGCGTAGTACTTCGGCCAGTTGCTCACCCATGTCGGGGTCACGGCGGCCTTCGCGGAGTGCCGCACTGATCCATCCCACGGCCTCCGTCACCAGCGGTACCGCGGGTACGGCGCGCGTCCTCGAAATGTTGAAGTCCTGGAACGTGACCACACCTCCGGGTCGGACAAACCGTGTCAGTGACTTCACCGTCCCCACCGGATCGTCGAGATGAATCAGGATCAGCCGTCCCACGAGGGCGTCGAAAGGCTCGGGTATTTCGAGATCGGGCAGCGTGCCCTGTTCGAAGCTGACGTTCCGAACGGAGGTCCTGGCCGCGTTTTCTCGCGCACGCTCCAGGACCCCTGGCTCCATGTCCACGCCGAGAACCCGGCCGCTTGAGCCGACCACGCGCGCGGCGGCCAGCGACACTTCGCCCGTACCGCAGCCGACGTCGAGAACGCGCATTCCCTCGCGCAGCCCCGCCGTCCTCAGAAGGTATTCGGTGTGCCTGTCGTACAGCGACGCCTGTATGCCGAGCCTGTCCGCCTCCTCGGAGGTATTTCCCATCACGTAGGAACCCGGGTCCTTCTCAGTCATTCCTGGTCCGTTCATTGCTCTGGAATTTCTGCGATGCGCAGTCAGCAGTAACGGAGTGTAGGAAGCGCCCGGTCGGCAGTCTTCGGCGTGATCATGGAGTGAACGGGCAGATTTTCGTGGATTCCACAAGCATGGATTCCACCAGCACCGTCAGCCGGTGATGCCGACGACCGAACGGACGAGACCGGCGAAGGTGCGCGGATCGGCACCGGTGAGCTTGTGCCACTGGCCGAGCCGGTAGGCCACCGTGTTGGGATGGATCCCGAGGGCGGTGGCGGCATGGGCCAGCGACGACCCGGCGTCGGCGAAGGCGATCACCGTCTCCGCCAACAGGGGGTGCGCGCCGGTGACTTGGCGGACTTCGGCGAACAGGGGGAGCAGCCGCTCCCGGCTGTCGATGAGACTCGCCTGGAGCCAGACGTCCTCGAACGACGTTGCGCGGCCGCCGCGTTCGGCCACGGCGAGGGCGCGCTCCGCGTCGGTGATGCTCATCTCCGCGCCGGCGAGCCCGGACCGGTCGAGGCCGACGCCCACGCGCGCGTCGTCGCCGCACAGGTTGATCACGCGGGTGGCCAGGTCGGCCGGGTCGACCCGCTGGGTGATCGCGACCATCAACTGCCCGCTCAGGCCGCAGGAGACCCTTCCGGCGAGTTGCCGTGCCGCACGTTGCAGCAGGCCGAGGTGTCCTTCCGCGGCCCACGGGGCGGCCGGCGTGCACAGGGCGCGGAAGTCGCCGTCCGGGTCGAATCCCAGTTCACGGGCGATCTCGGCGGTGTGCTCGCGGGGCGCCCCGCCGGTGCGGAGCAGTTCGAGGAAGCGCTGCCGCAGACCGGCCTCGCGCCCGTACCGTGACCCGGCCTCGTCCGCGAAGGCGTCCGCGACGACGCCGCTCACCGACTGGACCCACATCCACAGGGGTGCGACCAACTCGACGGCGGTGTCCTCGGCCGCCGTACCTCGGGCCGCGGCACGCAGTTCGTCCCACAGCCGACGGGCGCCGATGTGAAAGGTCGCGAGCGCGTCCTGGACGGGCAGACCGTAGTACGCCCTCCTGCGTGACTCGGCCTGAAACTCGAGCAGTTGCTCGGCTGTCGGTTCCACATCGAGGGCGAGCCCCCACAGGAGGGCATGCAGCCGGCTGTGCACGGTCGCGCGCTGCTCGGCCAGCGGCAGCGCCGCGTAGGAGGGGAGCTCGCGCCTGAGGTCGTCGGTGACGACGTCGCTGAGCTCGTCGAGCCGCGACAGCAGGGATTCGCACAGCACACGCAGCGGATGCCCATCGGGCCGGACAGGAGAGAATGTCACGCCCGACACTGTCGAATCGACAAAGCGTCCCTGTCAATCCTCCTCACGCGGAGTGACGGGTACGGGTCGCGTGCCGAGCGGCTCGGTGAGCCGGACCCGCCGTTGCCTATCCAGAGTTGGGTCAGGCTGAGGGCGTGCCGGCTGACCATACTGAGTTTCGTGAAAGGGAAAACGCAGCTCGGGGAATTTCTGCAGGCTCGGCGTTCCCATCTCCGTCCTGAGGACGTCGGGGTGGCCACGTACGGGGAGCGGCGGCGCGTGCCGGGGCTCCGGCGCGAGGAGTTGGCACTGCTCGCCGGGGTGAGCGTCTCGTACTACACGCGGCTGGAACAGGGACAGGCGCCGAGCGCTTCGCCCGAGGTGCTGGACGCGCTGGCCTTCGCCCTGCGGCTCGACGAGCCCGAGCGGCGCTATCTGCACGACCTGGCCCGCGCGGGCAGACAACGCCCGCGGGGCCGGCGGCCCGCGCCGGAACATGTGACGGAAGAACACGCCCAACTCCTGGACGTCCTGGGGGACGCGCCCACGCTCCTGCTGGGCCGATGCGGCGACGTGCTGGCTTGGAACCGCCTGGGACACGCGCTGTTCGCCGGTCATGTGGCCCCCGACGCCCCGGACCGGCCGGCCCAGCGGCCGAACATGGCCCGGCTGGTGTTCCTGGACCCGCACACCCGCGACCTGTACGCGGACTGGCCGAGCAAGGCCAGGGCGGTGGTGGGGCACCTCCGTCTGGTGGCGGGACGGTTCCCCGACGACGCGGCGCTGCACGCGCTGGTGGGTGAACTGAGCGCCAAAAGTGCGGAGTTCGCCTCGATGTGGGCCGACCACCGGCTCAAGTCGCACATGCTCGCCTCGTACGAGATGCGCCATCCGCTGGTGGGCCCGCTGACGGTCGTCCAGCAGACCCTCGGTCTCGGGCGCGGCACCAGCGTCGTGGTCGCCACCACCCCGGCGGGCTCGTCCGCACGAGCGGCACTGACCCTGCTGGCCCAGGCCGCCGTACCGACCGAGCCGGCGCGGACGCCCGCCCGGGCCGCAACGGACTGACCCCCACGCTCGCCAACTTCCCATCTACCAGGCGTACTTCACGGCTTCGTGCCCACTCGCCGCATCACCGCATCACCGCGTCGGCACGTCGCTGCCGTATGCCCGAAAACCACTGACCACAGAACCGACGACCCCTCCCAAGGAGCCGACCCATGCTCAAGAAGCTCACCAAGTCCGCCCTGTCCGCGGCTGTCGTCGTCGCGGCCGCCGCCGTGACGCTCGGCCCGGTTCCCGCCTCGGCCGTCTCCGCGCCGCTGAGCGATGCCCGCATCGTGCGCCACTTCGACCTGGCCAGGGGGCAGACGCCGGAGAACGTCGTCCTCGCTCCTGACGGCAGTGCCTACGTCACCTTCGCCTCCGCCCGCCAGATCGCACGGCTCTCGCCCCACGGCACCACACAGATCCTGGCCACCCTGCCCGCGCCCACGGACGGCGGGGTCCACACCCCTGTCCTGGGCTTCGCCCTGACCTCCGGCATCGTCCGGGCCCACGACGGCACCCTGTACTTCCTGTACGCCACCGGCACCGCCGACCTCACCGGCGTATGGCGACTGCGCCCCGGCGGCACGCCGGAGCGGATCGCCGCGCTGCCCGCGGACGGACTGCCCAACGGCCTTGCCCTGGACGCCCGTTCACGCACCCTCTACGCCACCGACTCCGTACGCGGCACCGTCTGGAAGGTGCCTGTATCCGGCGGCACACCCACCGCCTGGTCCACCGCGCCCGAACTGGCGTCGGCCGGTTTCCTCGGCGCCAACGGCCTGAAGATCCGGGGCGGGGCGCTCTGGGTCACGAACCTCGACCGCGGCACCGTCCTGCGCGTTCCCGTCCTGCGGGACGGACGCGCCGGCAGCGTCCGGACCGAGGTCGCCGGCCTGCCCGGGATCGACGACTTCGCTTTCACCGGCCGCGGCAACCAGATGCTGGCCACCCTCAACGGTTCGAGCGAGGTCGTGCTCGTCGAGCCGCACGGTAGCCCCACCACGGTCCTGACCGTGGCCGACGGCCTACAGAACCCCACGTCGATCGCCCTGCGCGGCGACACCGCCTACGTCCTGAGCGCGGCCTACGTCACCGCCCATGACCCCAACCTGGTACTCGCCCACCTGAACCACTGACCACTCCGGCAGACCGGGCGCGTCGCACCAACCCGGTTCCTACGACGCCCCGTTCGGCCCCGCCTGCGAAGTCTCGGGCGTCTCCGCGGGAGCGGGTGGCAGGCCTGCCGGTGACGGTTCGGGTTCCGCGTCGGGCTTGTGGCCGCCGCGCAGGGCCGAGGCGACCGCGGAGACCAGGGCCATGCCCGCCGCGACGCTGAAGACGATGGTCAGGCCGTGGTGGAACGGGCCCGAGACCAGCTGGGGGAAGAAAGTGTGGCCGGTCAGGACGGCGCGCTGGGCGGCGGTGACGTGGTCGAGGGTTCCGTTGGACGCGAGCAGGTGCTGGATGGGGTTGTTACCGAGGAACGTGGCGAACAGCGTGCTCACCGGAGGCAGCGACGCCGCCTGCTCGGCCGCGCCGGTCGGTACCCCGTGCAGCTGGAGCCCGTGGCTCAGCGTCCTGGGCAGCGAGGTCGCGAGCCCGGACACCATCAGGGAGAAGAACACGCCGATCGAGAGAGCCGTGCCGGAGTTCTGGAAGGTGGAGCGCATGCCCGAGGCGACACCCCGGTACTCGCTCGGCACGCTGCCCATGATGGACGACGTGTTCGGCGCGGAGAACATGCCCTGGCCGAGACCGTTGAGCAGCAGCAGCGCCGCGAACATGCCGTAGTCGAAGTCGATGGGCAGCGCGAGGAGGCCGAGGAAGGAGAGCGCCACGACGATCAGTCCGACCGTCGAGAACATCCGGGCGCCGAACCGGTCCGACAGATAGCCCGAGATGGGCCCGGCGATGAGGAAGCCGACGGTGAGCGGCAGCATGAAGATGCCCGCCCACAGCGGGGTGTCCTCGTAGTCGTAGCCGTGCAACGGCAGCCAGATGCCCTGTAGCCAGATGATCAGCATGAACTGCAACCCGCCCCGCGCGATCGCGGTGAGCAGGGCGGCCAGGTTGCCCGCGGCGAAGGCGCGCACCTTGAACAGGGCCAGGTTGAACATCGGTTCGGCGATGTGCGTCTCGACGTAGCAGAAGATCAGCAGGAGTACGACGCCGCCGATCAGGCCGCTGAGCACCCACGGGTTTCCCCAGCCGGTGGCGCTGCCGCCGTAGGGCTGGATGCCGTAGGTGATGCCCGCGAGGAGGATGCCGGCGCCGGCCGCGAAGGTGAGGTTGCCCAGCCAGTCGATGCGGCCGGGGCGGCCCGCCGAGGTCTCGCGCAGGCTCAGGTACGACCAGATCGTGCCGGTGATGCTGATCGGCACGCTCACCCAGAACACCGCGCGCCAGTCGACGACGGCCAGCAGACCACCGGCGAGAAGGCCGAGGAACTGGCCCGCGAGGGCGGTGATCTGGTTGATGCCGAGGGCCATTCCACGCTGCCGGGCGGGGAAGGCGTCGGTGAGGATCGCGGCCGAGTTGGCGGTGAGCATGGACCCGCCGAAGGCCTGCACGACGCGCCAGAGGATCAGCCACATCGCCCCCGCCCCCGCGCGGAACGGGTCCAGGGACAGCGCGACGGACGCGCACGCGAAGATCAGGAAGCCGATGTTGTAGATCTTCACCCGGCCGAACATGTCACCGAGCCGCCCGAGCACGACGACCAGCACCGCCGAGACCAGCAGATAGCCCAGGATCATCCAGAGCAGATAGCCGATGTTGCCCGGCGCGAGCGGATCGAGGCCGATGCCGCGGAAGATCGCGGGCAGCGAGATGATCACGATCGAGGCGTCCATCGTGGCGATGAGCACGCCGAGCGTGGTGTTCGACAGCGCGACCCACTTGTAGTTCGGCCCGGGGGGAGTGTCCTTACGACGCCCCGAGCGCACGGCGTCCAGCAGCGACGGCCGGCCGCCCTCGTTCGCCTGTCCGTCGCCGGGTATGTGCTCTCGCTCGGTCACAGTCGCTCCGCCAGTCGGTCGAGGAGGGGCAGGGCCGACGCGAGGGTCGCGCGCTCCTCCGCGGTGAACTCGTCGAGGACGGCCCCGAGCCGGTGGACCGACGCGGAGCGCCGCTCGGCCAGCACGGCACGTCCCTCGTCGGTGATCGCCAGGATGCTCCGCCGTCCGTCCGCGGCATCGGGGCTACGGCGGACCAGCCCGCGCTGTTCGAGCAGCGCGAGGGTGCTGGCCATTGCCTGCGGGCGTACCCGCTCGGCCTCGGCGAGGGACGTGGGCGACTCGGAGCCGTCGCGGGCGAGCCGGGCCAGGACCGAGACCCCGGAGAGTGACACGTCCCCCACGGCGTGCGCCTGACGCAGGCGCCGTGTCACCCGGCCCACCGCGAGCCGTAGCTCGGACGCGAGCCGGGCGGTGTCGTTCGGGCTGTTCACCTTCATGGCTACTAACAGTAGGTTTATCAGCCTGGACTGCTCAACCAATTGTTAGTAAATGGCGTGAGGAGGTCGTTGGTGGAGAGAGGACGCCCCAGAGGGTTGTTCGTCGGTCTGTGCACCCTGGACGTCATCCAGCTCGTGGACCACGCACCGCGCTCGAACGAGAAACTCACGGCTCGGGAGCAAGCGGTCGCCGCGGGCGGCCCGGCGGCCAACGCGGCTGTCGCCTTCGGCCACTTGGGCGGCGCGGCCACGCTCCTGACGGCAATCGGCGCCCACCCGCTGGGAGTTGGGATGGTAGCCGACCTGGACGCGCTGGGCGTGACCGTCTCCGACCTGGCCGCCGACTCGACGCGGCCGCCCGCCGTCTCCTCCGTCCTGGTGACCGCGTCCACCGGAGAACGAGCCGTCGCCTCGACCAACGCGACGGCACACCGGCTCGCCCCGCCCGACGACCTCGACGCGCTGGTGGCGGCCTGCGACATCGTCGAGTTCGACGGCCACCACATGGAACTGGCCGTCGCCGCGGCTCGCTCCGCGCGTGCCCTCGGGCGTAAGGCCCTTTTCGACGGCGGCAGTTGGAAGCCCGGCACCCAGAACCTGCTGCCGTTCATCGACGTGGCCGTCTGCTCGGCCGACTTCCGCCCACCCGGCACGAGCACACCGGCGGACACACTGCGCTTCCTGCGGGAACACGGGGTCGCCTGGTCGGCGGTGAGCGGGGGAGCGGCCCCGATCCTCTGGGCAGGCCCGGGTGGCGAAGGCGCGGTGGACGTGCCGTCGGTGAAGGTGGCGGACACGCTGGGCGCGGGGGATGTCCTGCACGGGGCCCTCGCGTATCACCTCGTGGGGGCCCGCCTGGCATCGGAGGACTTCGCCGAGGCGCTGCGAGCGGCGGCCGTCGTGGCCTCACGGGCATGTGCCTCGTTCGGCACGCGCGCGTGGATGCGGGAGGGGTGACCTGGGGCGACGTGTCCCGACCTGAGAAGATCATCGGGAACGTACGCGTCACGGGACCGTACGCGACAGGGGTGGGAAACATGATCGGTGCAGTGCTGCTAGTCCTCGTGGTGCTCCTCATCGGCGGGTGCGCATGTGTCTTCTGGGCCGAGCGCGGCGGGCCCCGCTGGGCCCGTGTTATCGCGACCGTGACCCTCTCCGCCAGCGAACTCCTGCGGAGCTCCAACAAGAAGGGGGGGTGGGGCCAGAACTCGAGCAGCCAGGGCGACGACTAGCAGGGTCAGGTCGCCGCGGCACGTGTCGAACCGGTCGGGGAACTCGCCGGGACGGAACCCTTCTCCGGACCCCAACATGCCTAGACTGAGCCGTCGTTGATCGTTTCACGGACGGTCTCAGGAGGACCACATGCCCCGCACCCCGTCTCGACGCACCGCCCTGCGCGGCCTGGTTGCAGGCTCAGCCGTGGTGATCGGCTTCGATCCCTTCACCCGTAGCTGGGCGGTGACCGACACCGGCCGGCCGCTCACCGGCCTCCCTCATCTGGACGGGACGCTGCACACCGACGACGCCTCGCTCGGCGCGGACGCCGACGACTTCGGGCACATCGTGCACCGGCGTCCGGCGGCGGTGCTGCGGCCCGGTTCGGTGCGGGACGTCGTCGCGATGGTGCGGTTCTGCAATGTGCACGGACTCAAGGTGGCCCCGCGCGGACAGGGCCACGGCACGAACGGGCAGGCGCAGGTCGAGGGCGGCCTGATCATCGAGACCGAGCCGCTCGCCTCCATCGGCCCTGTGCGGACGGGGAGTTCACGCGTCACGGTCGGCGCGGGCGCCAAGTGGAGCGACGTCGCCAAGGCGGCCATCGCCCACGGTCTGACCCCGCCCGTCTTCACCGACTACCTCGAACTCTCCGTCGGCGGCACCCTCTCCGTAGGCGGCCTGGGCGGTCAGAGCCACCAGCAGGGCGCCCAGGTCGACAACGTCCTCGAACTCGAAGTCGTCACCGGCGCAGGGGAGTTGCTCCGCTGCTCCCCGGCCCGCCACCCCGACCTCTTCCACGCCGTGCTCGCCGGCCTGGGCCAGTGCGCGGTGATCGTCGCCGCCACCCTGCGCCTGGTCCCGGCCCCGGAGACCGTACGGCACTACCTCCTGCCGTACGACGACCTCCAGACCTTCCTCGACGACCAGCAACTCCTTGCCACCGAGGGGCGGTTCGCCTACCTGGAGGGCCAGGTCGGCGCGGACACCGCGGGGGCCTTCAACCAGTTCGCCATCGAGGCCGTCGCCTACGGGCCGCCGGTGGGGGACACCCCCAAGAACACCGTCCTCCTGCGGGGTCTGCGTCACGTCACGTCCGGCGCCCAGATCACCGACCTCGGCTACTACGACTTCCTCGACCGGCTGGCCGCCTCCGTCGCCGCCCTGAAGGAAGCGGGCCTGTGGGCCTACGCCCACCCCTGGCTCAACCTGGTCATGCCGGGCTGTAGGACCGCCGACGTGGCCGGCGCCTTGCTGGACGCGCTCACCCCGGCCGACCTCGGACCCGGCGTCGTCCTCCTGTACCCCCTGCTGCGCGAGCACCTCCACACTCCGCTGCTGCGGATGCCCGACGACCCGATGCCCTACCTGTTCGCGGTCCTCCGAGCCGCACCGCCCGAGGACACCGTGACCGTACAACGCCTGCTGGCCGCCAACCGGTCCGCGTACGAGACGGTTCAGGCGGCCGGCGGCACCCAGTACCCGGTCGGCTCGATCCCCTTCCAACACGCCGACTGGAAGCGGCACTTCGGGCCGGTCTGGAAGCGGTTCGCCGAGGCGAGGAAGACGTACGACCCGAAGGGGATCCTGGTTCCGGGACAGGGCGTCTTCTGAACGCCGACGCCGCTCTAGTCGGGAGGCAGGTCCGCCAGTGCGTCGCGCAACGCGGCCCTGGAGGCCACGCCCAGCTTCGGGAAGAGCTGGCGCAGGTGGGCGGCGACGGTGCGCGGGGAGAGGAAGAGACGCTCGGCGATCTGCTTGTTGGTGAGACCGGCCGCCGCAAGCAGGGCGATCTCCCGTTGCTGGGGCGTCAGTGACGCCGCTCCGGTGACCCCGGCGGTCCCGACGGACAGGCCCGTCGCCCGCAGCTCGTTGCCCGCCCGGGCCGTCCACGGGCGGGCACCGAGCCGCTCGAACGTCTCGATGGCGTCGGCGAGTTGGGAGCGCGCCTGCGTCGTGGCCTTCACCCGGCGGAGGCGTTCGCCGTAGGCGAGCCGGACCCGGGCCAGTTCGAATGTCCGGCCCGTTCTGACCGCGGCCTCGACGAGATCCATGACGACGAACAGGGCCGGCGGGACGTGCGAGGCGAGTTCCCCCGCGCGGCTGATGGCGCACGCGTGCCGGTAGGCGTCCTCGAACCGGCCCTGGCTGAGCGCGGCGAGCGCTCTCGCATGCGAGGCGCAGGAGAGGTAGGAGCCGACACCGCGCGGTGTCGCCCACAGAATCATCTCGTCCGTGAGGGACTTGGTCGCGGCCTCGTCACCCCGGGCGGCAGCGACCAGCGCGCGTTGGTACAGGAACTCCGTCGACAGCAACTGGTAGCTGTGCGCCTCGCCCAGATCCCGTCCCTGCGCGGCCTGCGCCTCCAACTCGTCCCATTCACCCGACGCGAAATGGTCCCGGCCCAGGTACACCAGCCCCTGGATCTCCACGGTGAGCGAGCTGTTGTCCCGCCCGTCGCGCAGCACACGCCGCAACGCCGTCCTGCACGCCGGCAACCGGTCCACGTAGAGAGACGTCATCGCGAGCCGGATGACGCGGACCGGGTCGGCCTCCTGGTCGAGGGAGGCGATGGCGTCGTCGAGCATCCCCAGCGCGGGCGGTGCCGTGCGCGCCGGGTCGGCCATCGTGCTGAGGGTCAGGGCGAGTTGGTCCGGGACCTCCGGTTTCAGCAGACCGAGCGCCCGGTGCAGCGGCTTCCACAGCTCCGTGCGCTGACTGCTCTGGCACAGCCAGGCGAGGGTGTACAGCGCGTCGATCATGGTGGGATCGGCGGCGTCGTACGGCTGGTGCTGCATGTCGATCGCGCCGACGAGCAGCCGGTGGGCGGTGTCCAGGTCGCCCTCACCGCTGAGGAGGATGTGGTGCGCGGCCGCGACCGCGGCGACCAGCGGTCCCGCCCGTCCGCCGTCGGCCAGCCGGGCCTCTTCGAGCAGCCGGGGCACATCGCGCAGATCGCCGGTCAGATCCGCGCCGAGATAGGCCGCCTCGGCGATACGGCGACTGCGCTCGTAGCCGCGCGGGCTCAACTCCGCGGCGCGCAGCAGAGCGGCGATGGCACCGCCCGCGTCACCCCGTCGCACGTTGTCTCGCGCCACTTCCTCCAGCAGGATCGCGACTTCCTCGGTCGGCTCGACCGTGGCATGGGCGAGGTGCCAGGCGCGTCGCTCGGGGCGGTCGGACCAGTACTCCGCCAGGGCGCGATGCACCTCGCGGCGCTGCTCGCTGGTGGCGAGTTCCACGACGGCCGAGCGCGTGAGGGGATGGCGGAACACCAGTCGCCCGGTCGTCGCGTCCACGAGTGCGGCCCGCTCCGCGTCCGCCAGGTCCTCCATCCCGGTCCGCTCGGACGTGGCCGAGGTGAGGACGCGCAGATCGCCGGTGCCGTCCAGGACCGCGTACAGGAGGAGCAGCCGGGTCGACGCGGGCAGTGTCTCGACGCGCGACGCGAACACGGCCTGGAGGCGGTGGCTCAGCGGCAGCAGCTCGGGGACCGCGGTTCCGGAGCGCTGCGGTGCGGTGAGCGCGACGGGGAGTTCGAGCAGGGCGAGCGGGTTGCCCTGCGCCTCCGCGAGCAGCCGTTCCCGGACGCGCGGAGCCAGGGACGGGGTGCGCGCCTGGATCAGCGCCGCCGCAGCCGTCGTATCGAGCGGCTGTACGTCGTGATGGGGCACCCCGCCGCGTTCGAAGAAGCTGCCTTCCCCCGACCGGTAGGCGCCGAGGAAGCCGACCCGGCTGCCGCCCAGGCGGCGCGCGACGAAGCCCAGCACCACGGCGCTGGCCCGGTCCAGCCACGGGAGATCGTCGACGATCACCAGCAACGGGCGTTCCGCGGCGGCCTGGACGAGCAGGGTCAGCGCCGCGTTCGACACCAGCAGCTGATCGGACGGCGTGCCCTGGTCCAGGCCCAGCGCGACGCTCAGGGCGGTGCGGTACGGGTCCGTCAGGCGGTCGAGCCCGGCCAGCAGCGGCTGAAGGACCTGGTGGAGACCCGCGAAACTGATGGTGCTCTCGAACTCCACACCGGCGGCACGCACGACCCGCGCGCCCATGACACGAGCCTGTCCGGCCGCGGCGTCCAGCAACACCGTCTTGCCGACGCCGGCGTCCCCGGACAGCAGCAGCGCCCCGCCGGAGCCCACGGCCTCGTCGACGAAACCCCGGACCAGCCCGAGGTCGTGATCACGGCCGATGAGCCTCCCGGCCGGATGCGACGCCGGAAGCCCGTCCCCGTCCCCATCCATGCGCGTCTCCCTTCCGACCTCGGACTTTACGCCCGCTCGGCACCGTCATCTCATGAACAAGCCGCCGTTGACGTCGAGCGTGGCCCCGGTGATGTACCCGGTGTCCTCCCCGGCCAGGTGTCCCACGAGCGCGGCCACCTCCTCCGGCCGCCCGAACCTCCCGACGGGAATGCGATCGGCGGCACGCCGCAACGCCTCGGCCGGGAGATCGTCCATCACGGGCGTCTGTACGGCCGCGGGAGCGACGGCGTTGACGGTGACGCCGTGGGGCGCGAGTTCCTGGGCGAAGACCTTGGTCAGCACCAGAACACCCGCTTTCGCCGCCGCGTAGTGCGGGCCGGCGACCAGCCCGCCCTGCTGTCCCGCCAGCGACGCGAGGTTGATGACCCGGCCCCAGCCGCGCTCGCGCATCGCCGGTGCGCAGAGCCGGGTGAGGACGAGAACGCTGCGCAGGTTGGTGGCCATGAGGGCGTCCCACTCGTCGAGATCGACGTCCCACACCGAGCCGGGCGCCGTACGCGCCGCGTTGTTGACCAGCACATCGGGGCCGCGCCACGCGGAGGACACCGCCTCCACGGCGCGCCGGGTCTCCTCGGGATCGCTGACGAACCTGCGGGTTTCGGCGGCGAGTTGGGCTTGGTCACGGGCCCGGAGGTGCATGGGCAGGCTCCGCAGACGCGGTTGTCGAGACAGTGGTGCAGGCATCCGATGATGCGGTTGGAGAGATTGCGCAGTGCGGAAATGTGTCGGTCGCCATGGGTGCGTGTGCGGTCGTAGGGGGTTCTGGCGCCGGAGACCCGGCTGTCCAGGAGCAGGGACAAGCAGCGGATTTGCACGGCGCAGGTCGGCGCGGACGGTGCGTAGCGCTATCAGGAGTTCGCGCCGGCGGCGGTGCTGTTGCGGCGGCGTCGGAGGACGATCGCCAGGGTGACGATCACGGCGATCCCCGCGGCGGACACGGCGGTCCAGATCGCCGTGCCGTCGTGGACAAGCTGGGGCAGCAGCGCAGGGGACGCGGCCAGCGCGATGACCGCCTTGTCGTTGCGGGGGGTCCGGTCGAACGGGTTGGACGTGCGTATGGTGCCCTTCGCGCCGGGGACCTGGCGGTCGATGCGGATCCTGAACCCGATGACGGTCGTCCCTCCTTCGTGCCGTACCTCGGAGAAATCGTCGTAGCCGATCTCGCAGACGAACGCCCCGCCGTGCTTCTTCGGCCGCGTGCACGCCCAGTCGCCGCCGTCGTCCTCGAAGGTGTACGGGATGGAGGTCACCGTGGTGCCTTCCGGCGGCACCACCTCGAAGCGGCCCAGCGTCTCCGCGCTCAACGGCCGTCCGGGTCCGTTGTCACGCACCCCCAGCCGGACCGTCACCGTGCGGCCAACCCGGCCCCGGACGGTCGCGGTCACCGGCTGGTAGTCGACCTGCACGGTGGTCGTGGCCTTGACGTACCCGGTGTCGCCGGTGAGGCCGCGGTCCGCCGTCCTGGTCAGGGTCAGCGGGGGTTCGGTGCCGCGCACCGTGAGTTCGGCGGGGCGCTCGGGTTCGGACGACCAGGTGTAAGAGAGGGTGCCCAGCAGCTCTCCGGCGGCGGCCGTGTAACGGACCGGGGCACTGGTGCGGTAGGCCGTGCGAGGTGCCGCCTTGGTGGAGAACTCACACCACGCCGAGGTGGCGGAGGTGTCGAAGTAGCAGTTGTCGGGGCGCGAGGTCAGCAGCAGCCCGTCTCCGGCGGAGATACGGAGCGCGACACCCTGTTCCGCCGTGAAACGGCTGTGGTTCGCGAACCGGGGCGTCGTTTTCCGGGACGTGCCCGGCACCACCGCCTTCACCGACTCGTCGTCCGCCGGGGTGTGGAGCGAAGGCCCGCCCACAGTCATCCGGGTGGTCCCGGTCACCGGTGCCGCGTTGTCCGCGACGACGGTGTACGTCAGCGTCCCGCTGTCGCCCGGCTCGACGCCGTCCACGCCGTTGAGGGTGAAGGGGTTGTTGGACTCGCCGTCACCGTTCTGCACGTCGCCGTAGACGCAGGTGAACACCGGGCCGTCCTGGGTGCAGTTCCCGCCGCCACCCCTGCTCGCCCGGGCGACGCCGTCCAACCCCGAGGTGTCCACGGTGACCCTGACGTTGCGGGCCGGGCCCGCGTCACTGCGTTCCACGGCGACAGGGACGCCGAAGTCGCTGTTCGCGCCTTTGGCGCCCTCGTCGGCGTCGTACATCCGGAAGGCCGCTGGGACTTCGACTCGCAGGGAGACCCGGCCGGAGCCGTCGGCCGCGGCGGGGATCGCGGGCGCCGCCACCGAGGCGAGAACGGCAACGAGGCAGGCCGTCAGGGCGGAGAGGCGTCTGGTGATCAGTACCCGTCGAAGCATGCGGGCACTATGCCAGCGGGCGTCGACGGCCATCCCCCCGGTCCCTGCTACGCGGCCGCTGTCGCCGCACGGCGGCCGGCACCTGCCGGACCTTTTGATCCGATTCGGTAGATGTTCTGAGTCGTTGGTCCTTGCGTGACTGAACTGGTGGGCGACGCGCGGCAGTTGTCGCCGTCGGCGCAGGAGGCGCTTCGCATGCGGGCGGTGGCCGCGCTGGTGGCGGGGCAGGATCGCGAGGACGTTGCCGTGGTGTTCCAGGTGTCGCTGAAGGCAGTGGACAAGTGGTGGGCGAAGTGGCTCGCGGGTGGACGTGGGGCCCTGGTGGCGCAGCCCCGCGGGCGCCGGGCCGGCGAGCACCAGGTGTTGAGCGAGGTGGCGCAACAGGCCGTCCGGCAGGCCGTCTTGGATCACCGGCCGTGTGATGTGGGTCTGACAGGCCGGCTGTGGACTCGGGCCGGGGTGGGGAATCTGATCGCGAAGCCGTACCGGGTACGGCTGACCGAGCAGGGCGTGGGCACGTACCTGCGCCGATGGGGCCCGACGTTCCAGCGCCCGGACAAGCGGGCCGTCGAGCAGAACGCGTAAGCCGTCCACGTCCGGCACCAGGAGACCTGGCCGGCCATCCGAGCCAAGGCCAGGGCAGAGGGGAGCGAGGTGCTCTTCGCCGACCAGGTCGGCATCCGCTCCGACCAGGTCACCGGCCGCACCTGGGGCGAGAAGGGGCACACCCCGACCGTGCGCCGTAGCGGCCACCGGTTCTCCGTGAACGCGATGTCCGCGATCAGCACGAAGGGTCGATGCACTTCATGGTGTTCACCGAGACCTTCGACGCCGACGTCATGTGCGGCCTCCTGGACAGTCTCGCCGGATACTTCGAGCACAAGGTCCACCTCGTCCTGGACGGCCACTCCGCGCACCGCTCCCGCAAGGTCCGCGCCTGGCTCGCCACCCACCCCGACCGGATCGAGCTGCACTTCCTGCCGTCGTACTCGCCCGAGCTGAACCCGGACGAGCTGGTCAACGCCGACCTCAAACGCAGTCTGCCCATGCATCACCAGGCCCGTGACCAGGCCCAACTCGCCGCCGAAACCCGCAGGTTCTTCCATCGGCGTCAACGTCAGCCACACATCGTCCGCGGCTACTTCGGCGGCCCCCACGTGCCACGGGCGGTGTCGGCGCGGTAAGCAGGGCGAACCCGGCCGATGTGAGGGCGCCCGGGTCGACCCGGGTGAAGACGTCCCACAAGGTCCGCTCTCCCGGCACCCGGAAGCGGCCGGCGAACGGATCGAAGGGACAGCCCAGCCGGGCCAGTACCACCTGCCCACTCGGCTATCGCGACCAGGGAGTTGTGACCGGCCGCGCGAGGCACCTTCCCGGAAGGGACGACGGACGAGGAGAGTGCCGTACCGATGGGGACGGACATGAGTGAGGACAAAGCCCTCGACGACACTGACACCTCCAGGGCACGCGTGAGCCTGGGCAGGGCGAGTGCTACACCGACTCGCCGAGGTCCTGCGCGATCCAGCCCGGTGCGTCCAGGCGTACGGGCTGAGCGCCGACCAGCTCCGCCAGGTGCGTCTCAAGGCTCGCGAGTTCGGCGGAACCGATCCGCCGCTCCCACTGGTCGCGCAACTCGTCGAAGATCGCTTCACCTTGTCGCAACACCTCGAAGCCGAGCGAGGTGACCTGAAGGCGTTTGCGGCGGGCGTCGAGGGGGTCCGTTTCGCGTGCCACGTATCCGCGTTCCTGCAGCACCGCGATGGTTTTCGCCGCTGCCTGCTTGGAGACCGACAGGCGTCGGCCCAGTTCTGAAGCGTTGTCCGCACCGGCGGTGATGGACCGCATGGCGAAGTCGTGGACGGGGCGCACGTCTTCGTAGCCGCGGCGGGCCAGTTCGGCGGTCGCGGCGTCCACCAGCGAGCGGAAGCCTCCGAGCAGGAGCAGTGCGAGATCAGCGCCGGATCGTGACATGGGAGAAGACTACGGCCACGCGACTGGACAACGACAACCTTGTTGTCTAACGTAATGGACAACAAGGTTGTCGAAATGAGGAGGGGCAATGGACGCCACGCCTACAGGCCGCACACTTCCGGGGATCACGCACCACCGCGCAGAGGTCAACGGAACCCAGCTGCACTATGTAGCCGCGGGAACCAGCGGATCGCCGGTCCTCCTGGTCCACGGGTTTCCCGAGACCTGGTGGACTTTTCACAAGCTGATCCCGCTCCTCGCGCGAACCCACCGAGTCTTCGCCGTCGACCTGCGCGGCTTCGGCGACTCCCGCAATGGGCCTGGTGAGTACGACAGCACGACCTCGGCCGAGGACCTGCACCTCCTCGTCGAACATCTCGACGTCGGCCCGGTCCACCTCACCGGGCAGGACATCAGCGGAGCGACCGTCTTCCGCCTGGCGACCACGCACCCGCAGAACGTCCTCAGTTTCACCGCGATCGAGATGGGCCTGCCCGGGTTCGGCCTCGAAACACTGGCCGACATCACCCACGGCGGCGCCTGGCACATCGGCGTTCTCGCCGCCCCCGGCATCCCTGAGATGCTCCTGGCCGGCCGCGAGCGCGAATTCCTGGGACAGTTCGCATTCCCCGCCCTGAGCGCGACCCCCGGAGCGATCACCGACGCCGACATCGAGGAGTTCGCCCGCACCTACTCGCGCCCCGATGGCTGGCGCGGAGCGATCGGCCTCTACCGGTCGCTGCTGCGGGAGGGCCCCGAAATCAAGGCTCTCGCCGACACACACGGCCTGACCGTGCCCGTACTCGCGGTCGGCGCGGGAGGGGGCCCCTTCACGGCCGGCACCATGTCCCAGGCCACGGCAACCGACGTGAACTCGGTATCACTCGACGGCGTAGGTCACTATGCCGCGCTGGAGGCCCCCGACGAGTTGGCGAAGGCCATTCTCGAATTCATCGGAAACGTCGACGCCGTCCAACGGTTCCAGGTGACCACCAGGAAAGATCACCCAGACGTGGGCCTTGACCCGGAATTCTGGACACCCACTCCGAAGCCGCCCTCACCCTCCACGGAATCCCATGACCAAACCGGACGAACGTAACTCTCCCCCTGGCCCTGGGCGGGCCGGACCCGGTGGCTGCATGCCTCTATTCCTTGCTGCGAGTATCCGATGGTGGACCGGGACCCGCTCCCGTGCTGGAGTTTCGGCCGGGTGGCACTGGCCGGCGACGCCGCCCATCCCATCCCTCTCTTCGGAGGGAATCCGATCTCGGAACTGCTCTAACCAGCAGGCTGGAGCAGACGTTTTTTCTGCTCGATGTACTGCTTGACGATCGCCGGCGGCGCGCCACCGCAGGATCCGGCGAAGTAGGAACCCGACCAGAACCGGCCGTGCGTGATGAAGCGGTTGACGCGGCCGGTGAACTCCTGCCGCAGGTAGCGGGAGGACACGTCCTTGAGCGAGTTCACCAGGGCCGGCCGGGCGACCTTCGGCGGGTAGTGCACCAAGAGGTGCACGTGATCCTCTTCGCCGTTGAACTCGATCAGGTCCGCGCCGAAGTCGGTGCAGACGTTCCGCATGATCTCTTCGCAGCGTGTCAGCATGGCGTCGTTGAAGACTTCACGCCGGTACTTGGTAACGAACACCAAATGCACGGGCAGGTGGTAGACAACGTGTCGGCCCCGGCGGATATCGGTGTTTGGTTCCCAGCATGGTGATATGAACCAAGCGTCGTAGGATCAAGGATTTCGATCGGGAGGGGGTGGGCTGGGTGATCCGTGCGTACAAGTTCCTCATGCGGCCCACCGTGGGCCAGCAAGCCGCGCTGGGCGAGATGCTGCGCGATCACTGCTCCCTCTGCAACGGGGCCTTGCAGGAACGTCGCGACGCCTACCGGCACGCCTCGAAGACGAGCGTGAAGTACGGGCAGCAGTCCGGACAGCTCACGGACATCCGGGCTTTCGACCCCGAGCGGCAGGGCGCTGGTCCTTCTCCTCGCGGCAGGCGACGTTGCGCCGTCTGGACAAGGCGTTCGCCGCGTTCTTTCGCCGGATCAAAGCCGGGGACAAGCCCGGCTACCCGCGCTTCCGTGGGGTGAACTGGTTCGGCACGGTGGAATTCCCCAAGGACGGGGACGGCTGCCGGTGGGAATCCACCCCGCACGACCCCGTGACCCGGGTCCGCTTCCAGGGCGTTGGGCAGGTCAAGGTCAATCAGCACCGCGCGGTGATCGGCAAGGTCAAGACCGTGTCGGTCAAGCGCGAGGGCCGTAAGTGGTTTGTCGTGCTGACCGCCGAGCAGCCTCGGCCCGAGCCGCTGCCTGCGACCGGCTCAGCAGTCGGCATCGACCTCGGTATTGTCTCGTTCCTCACCGTCTCCGACGGCGTACACGTCGCCAACCCGCGCCACGCACGCAAGGCCGCCGCGACGCTCGAAGTCGCCCAGCAGGCACTGAGTCGCTTTCCGCGCCGCAAGGCCAAGGACCGCACGCGCAACCACCGGCGTGCTGTGGACACGGTCGCCCAACTCCACGGCAAGGTACGCCGCCAGCGGCTCGACCACGCGCACAAGACCGCGCTCGGCCTGGTCCGGGAGCACGACTTCATCGCGCACGAAGACCTCAAGATCCGCAACATGAGCAAGGCTCCTGCGGCGAAGCCCGACCCCGCGCAGCCGGGCAGCTTCCTGCCGAACGGGGCCGCGAGCAAGGCCGGGCTGAACCGTTCGATCGCTGACGCCGGTTGGGGGGTGTTCCTCGCGATCCTGAACGCAAAGGCTGAAAGCGCCGGGCGGGAAGTGATGGCCGTGGACGTGCGGGAGGTGTTGCGGGGGCGACGTCAGCGTGTGCCCGGTGGCCGCACGAGAGGCAGCGGAACTTTTCCTGGGTGGGCCGGACGGCTCCCGGTCGAGCGTCGACGCGCGCGTCCTCGCCTGGGCACTTCTCCCAACGCGACGATCCGGTACGGGCCCTGGAACAGCACGAGAACCTGCGCCGCGAACCGCTGAACCAACTGGTGCCGGCCAACCGCGAGTTGGGCCCGGAGAAGATCATCGCTATGGCCGAGGAGATCGGCGGCCCGGTGCCCGCCGAGCGTGCGACGGCGGTGTCGCAGGGGTACAAGAAGCTCGCCGGGTGCACGACCGCCGTGCTCAACTCCAGGGATTCCTGGTCGGTTTCACCGGTTTCACCGGTGATGCCGGGAGAGCCGACCGCCCCCTGAGTGTCGTGGGGGAGCGGGCCTCAGTGCGCCTCCTCGTGCCGGCGTCGTAGCCGGGCCGGTGCGTTCCCGCCGCCCGACGCGGTGGTGCCGCGTGCGGCGGCGCGGGCCGGGCCGTCGGGGATCGTGAAGGCGAAGACGGCGGTCACCGCGGCGAGAGCGGCCAGGGTCAAGTAGGCGTGCTGGTAAGCGGAGATGGGCGGATTCGCGGCGGCTCCCGTAGGCGTGCTCAGGACCAGGGCCGTGGTCACCGCCGCCGGCGCGAAGGCCCCGCCGGTCTGCCGTACGACCGTGTTGAGCATGGACGCCTGGGACAGGTCCTTGCGGGAGAGGGTCGCCAGCGAGGCCACCGTGGTCGGCATGAAGACGCCGCCCATGCCGATCCCGAGCAGGAACATGTAGCCGCGGAAGGTCCACAGGCCGGTGTCCTGATCGCAGGTGGAGAGGAGCACCAGGACCGCGCTCACCATGGCCAGGCCCGAGCCGATGATGATCCGGGGGCCGACCCTGGAGTAGAGGATCCCGGCGATCTGCACGGTCAGCAGGACGCCGAAGGCCTCGGGGAAGGTGCTCGTGCCCGACTCCAGCGCGGAACGGCCCTGCCCCTGCTGGAGAAAGAGCGGCCCGAGGTACATCGCGCCGAGGATCGGCACCAAGCCCACCAGATTGATCAGGTTGGTGTCCCGGAAGAGCCGGTCCGCGAAGAGCCGGAGCTTCAACAGCGGCTCGGAGACCCGCAGTTCGAAGACGACGGCCGCGGTGAGCAGGACCGCGCCCAGGACGAGGGCGATGACGACGGCGGGGGAGGTCCAGCCGCGGTTGGGGCCCTCGCAGACGCCGAACATCACGCCGCCCAGAGCCGCCGCGCTCAACAGCAGCCCGGTGAGGTCGAATCGGCCGGGCCGGTGCCCGCGGTGCTCGGCGAGGAACAGCGCCCCGAACACCACGGCGGGCAGGCCCAGCGGCAGGTTGACGTAGAACACCCAACGCCACGACAGGTGGTCCACCAGCAGGCCGCCGAGCATCGGCGCGACGGCCGGGGCTATCTGCTGCGGGATGATCATGTACCGCGAAATGCGCACCTGCTCCCAGGATTTGAAGGTGCTGTAGAGCAGCGAGGCAGCGGCCGGGAAGAGCAATCCGGCGGACAGCCCCTGTACCGCGCGGGAGGCGATGAGCTGACCGAGGTCGGCCGCCGCGCCGCACAGCAGTGACGAGGCGAGGAAGGCGCCGAGGGCGGTGAGCAACACCCGCTTGGCGCCGAACCGTTCGACCAGCCAGGCGGAGGCGGGGATGGCCATGGCCAGGCAGACCGGATAGACCACGACCACCCCGTCAAGGGCGGCCGTCGTCAACTGGAACTGGCGCGCGATCGACGGGAGCGCGACGGTCGTGATCGCTCCGTCGACGATCGCTATGAACGTCACGCAGACACACATGACGGGAACGACGAGACGCTGACCGGGGCGGAGACCACGGAGGCGGCGGAGAACCCGGAGGTCGCGAGGGTCTCGTGGGTGAAGGGGAGGGGCGAGGGGGACGGGAGGGCGTCGGAACGGCAGCACATGCTGAGCATACTCACTATGTGAGTGCTCATTGAAGCCGCCCGGGGCTCGTACAATCGGCCCTCACCACGGAACGGGGAACGCCATGGCAGTGCACGGCAGCAGCGACATCCTGGTCGACGAGCTCTACGAGACGACGCACCAGCTGCGCCAGTTCGTCGAGACCCGGCTGCGCGCCAACGGGGCCTCGGTCGCGCGACTGCGTGCCCTGCGGATGCTCGCGCACGCCGAACAGCCCCTCCGTATGCGGGACTTGAGCGAGATGACCGGCGTCGCGGCACGGACCACGACCAGCATCGTGGACAGCCTGGAACGCGACGGTCTCGTGGAGCGCGTACGGCATCCGCACGACCGTCGCGCGTTCCTGCTGCGCCTCACCGACAAGGGCCGGGAGTGCCACCGCGAGGCGGAGGAGATCGACGGCCTCGCGCTCGCGGAGGCGACGGCCGAACTGGACACGGAGGACCGGGCGCAGCTACGGACCCTGCTCGCCCGCATCCGGAAGGCGACGGCCTGAGAACCGAAGGCCCCGTGCGCTCAGGCGGTGGTCCAGTCGCGAAGCCGGCGGGCGATCCGGGGGAGGCCCAGTTCCCCGGAGGCGGCGTCGCGGACGAGTGCCACGGCCGCTTTGGGCTGGTAGTCGAGGCGGCGCTCGTTGAGGATCAGATAGGCCTCGGTCGCGTGCCACGCGAAGGCCTCGTTGGAGTGCTCCAGACACGGCAGCTTCGCCAGGGTCTGGAGCAGCGCGGCTGCCTTGAGGTGCACGGAGCCGTAGATGTCGCGCTCCATCGCGCGCGCGTCGACCCGGGCGGCCGCGGCGTACAGCGGGCCGTAGTCGTCGACCTGGGGGTCCCGGTCGAGCAGTTCGGCGGCGTGCAGCAGGAAGGTGACGTCGAGCGCGTGCGGCGGTTCGGGCTGGGTCACGCGGCGTGCCCCTGCTCCTGGCGCTCAAGTTCACGGAGGGCGTCCGCCTCGGCCGCCCGCTGCTCCGCGCCGGGATCGGCGCTGCCGGGCTCGGCCGCGAACGCCGCGCCGCTGCGCGCCATCGACTCCTTGAAGCCCTCAAGGAACCGCTCCTCGACGGCCGTAGCCCGCGCATAGGCGGCCGAGAGGATGTACTCCTGGAGGCTGACCCCGGCCTGCTTGGCGGCGGCCTCGATGGCCGCGCGCTGCCGGGGGTCTCGGAAGCGGAGGTTCATGGCTTTCGGCGTGTTCGGCATGACGTCCACGGTACCAGTGGTACCACGCGCGGGACCCGGCATTTCCTACACCGGCGTATGGCCCTCCAGATAGACCCGCACGGGCGCCGGTACCCCGGCGGCGATGGCATCGGCGAAGGGCGCCCAACGGACCTGCCCCGCGGTGAGCTGAGCCTCTCCCGACGGGTCGTCGCTGAGCAGTTGGCACACCACGGCCGGCCCGCCTCCGGACTCGGACTCCAGAAGGCTTGTGCCGTCCACGAGGAAACCGGTGAGTTCGTACACCGCCCGCGCGGCAGTGGCCTGCGCCGTCTCGGCCTCCTCGGGGACACCGGACGGCAGACTCCAGCCACCCTGCACATCCACCAGCAGCACAAGCCCGTCGTTCACGACGAGCGCGTCCACCGCGTCCTCGGCGACCTGCTCCAACGCCATGTCCCAACCGTCCCTTCGTTCGTGCAAGGCGCGACCGTTCGTCCGGTCGTGCCCGAGCCGGTTTCCTACCCGGGACCGATCGGTTCACGCGGTACGGACGCACCGGGAGACGCCGACTCGGCCCGCGAACCGGGCCGTCCCCTCGATATGGGCCAGCCCTCCCTCGCATCAGGACACGACCAGGAACACTGCCCCGACACCGACCTACGTTGGGGCCATGATCCGCTCCACGACCTCGCCCACGGCCCCCAGCGCAACCCGCCCACCCCTCACCCCCAGCTGGTTCGCGGCCGTGATGGGCACCGGCATCGTCGCCGACGCGGCGGTCACCCTCCCGCGGAGCCTCCCCGGGGTGCGGACCGCCGCCACGGTCGTCTGGGTGGGCGCCGTACTGCTGCTGGTCCTGCTGGCCGTCGGGTACCTCCGGGGCCGGGCGCTGCGGTCGCACGCGGGGGATCCGGTCGTGGCGCAGTTCTTCGGCGCACCGCCGATGGCACTGCTCACGGTCGGCGCCGGGACACTGCTGCTCGGCCGGCGGGTGATCGGACTCGACGTCGCGCTGGACGTGGACCGGGTGCTCTGGTCGCTCGGCACCGCACTCGGCCTCGCCACCGCCTGCACGGTCCCGTACCTGATGGTCACCCGGCACCGCTTCGCCCCGGACGCGGCGTTCGGCGGCTGGCTGATGCCGATCGTGCCCCCGATGGTCTCCGCCGCGACCGGCGCCCTGCTCGTCCCGTACACCCCCGCCGGTCAACTCCGGCTCGCCCTGCTCCTCGCCTGCTACGCGATGCTCGGCCTGGGCCTCGTCGCGGCGCTCCTGGTCCTGGCCATCCTCTACGGCCGCCTCGTGCACCATGACGCACCCACCGGCGCCATGGTGCCCACGGTGTGGATCGGCCTCGGGGCCCTGGGCCAGGCCGTGACCGCACTCGGCGCGCTGGCCACGGCGGCACCGAGCACACTGCCCGCGCTCTACGCCCGGGGCGCCGAGGCGCTCGCGCTGCTGGGCGGAGTCCTGGTGTGGGGCTTCGCCCTGCTGTGGCTGGCGCTCGCCACCGCCCTGACCGCACGGACGATTCGCGCCGGGCTGCCGTTCGCGCCCACCTGGTGGTCGTTCATCTTCCCGTTCGGCGCCCTCGTGACCGCCACCAACTCCCTTGCGGGGCGCACCGGTTCGGTGTTGTTCATCTGGCCGGCCGTGGTGTTCTACGTGCTGCTCGTCCTGGCCTGGATCGTGGTGGCGGGCGGCTCCCTGCGCCACGTCGCCGTCGCCAGGACCGCGCGGTCGGCGACGCGGGAGCTGAGTAACTCCCTCACGTAGCGGGGCTATTTGACCGCGCCATTGCGCAGTGCCGCGAGGCGGGCCATCTGCTCGCCCATCCCTCGGGTCCCGGCAAGCGGGGTGAAGGCGTGCGGCCAGACGGAATGGACGAGGCCGACGTGCCGGGCGCCGCCGAGGGCGACGACCGGATCGAGGAGCACGATGCCCCGCAACGTCGCCTGTTCCAGGATGAGTTGGGACGTCACGGCGTCCGTCGCACCGTGCGGGGTGTCGTACGGCTCGACCACGTCGTCGAGGTCGAGCAGGCCGTACCGCGCGGAGAGGATCAGCAGCCGGTCGGGCCGTAGTGCGTCGGCAGCCTTGCGGCACGCGCGGTGGTACGAGCCGGTGTACAGGTCGGCGGCGCGCGCGGGCCGGTCGAGCTTGCGGCTGCCGCACGGGATGACGACGAGTTCCGGCTTGAAGTACTTGAAGTAGTCGAGTTGGGGTTGGTCGTTCGGGGTCATGCCTGTCTGTCCTGTTCTGTGTTCGCGATAGCCGAGTCCGAGTCCGAGTCCGAGTCTGTGCCCGTGGCCGTTCCGGTCGTCCGGAAGCTCGTCCGGAACGCGCCCGGCGTCACCCCCAAGTGCCGTACGAACGCCCTGCGGAGCGACTCGGCCGAGCCGAACCCGGTGCGCCGCGCCACCACCGGCAGGGCCTCGTCACCGCTCTCCAGCAACACCTGGGCCGCCTCCAGCCGGACCTGCTCCACGTACCGGGCCGGGGTCGTCCCCACCTCTTCGTCGAAGAGCCGGCTCATATGGCGGACGCTGATGCCCGCCCGGCGGGACATGGCGGCCAGCGTGTGCTCGGCGCCGGGGTTTGCGGCGACCGTGTCCAGCACTCGCCGGAGCATCTCCACTCGGGAGTAAGGGAGTTGGGAGCGGACGCTGAACTGCGACTGCCCTCCCGGGCGTTGCATGAAGACGACCATGTCCTTGGCGACCGCCCGGGCGACCTCCGCACCGAAATGCTCCTCGACGAGCGCCAGGGAGAGATCGATACCGGCCGAGACACCCGCCGAGGTCATCATCGGGCCGTCCCGCACGAAGATCGCGTCCGGCTGGACCCGCACGGACGGGAAACGAACGGCCAGTTGCCGGGACTGCCGCCAGTGCGTCACGGCCCGACGCCCTCGCAGGAGTCCGGCCGCGGCCAGCAGGAACGCGCCGGTGCACACCGACGCCGTGCAACGCGCCATGCCGTGCAGCCGTCGCACGGCATCCAGGAGCGCGTCGTCCTTGATCGCCGTCTCCCATTCGGGGCCGCCCGGGATCACGAGGACGTCGTACGGCTCGCGCACGTCGTCCACGGCGAGGTCGGCGCCGATGCGGGTCCCGGCGGAGGTGATCACCCCGGCGCCGTCCTCGGACGCGACCTGCACCCGATAGCGCCCGCCGAACTCGTTGGCCGACGCGAACACCTCGATCGGGCCGGTCACATCGAGCAGCCGGACACCGGGGAAGACGAGGACGGTGACGGTGAGGGGGCCCGTTCCGGGACGGTTGTGGTTCATCGAACAGCCAGCATGCGTCGGGGACCGGTGCCGGCGCCACGATCGGTTTCCTCTCTGCTGGGAGGCGGCGCCTCCCAGCAGGCATTCCCGGGGTTCCGGCCCCCGTCGAGCCCGGTCTTCTATGGCAACTACGAGGCGGGCAGGCCCGGTTGGCCCACGAGCGGCAGGCGCAGGGACGTGTGCGCCAGATCGACGGTGATCGTCGGCCGGTCGGCCGCGCGGTTGGCGATGCCCCAGTCGGTGCCCGCGACGATCAAGGCCAGCCGGTGCCCGGCCGGGACGACGTGGTCGGCGCTCGCAAGCGTGAGAGTGAGGGCGTACGGCTTGCCGGGCGTGAGCGGCAGGACCTCGTGCGCGTCGGCGGCGGTGCCGAGCGCGGCCCAGCCCCGGCTGAAGACGGTGCTCGTGACGTGCTCGGTCTTGGCCGCCGTCTTCTTGTAACAGCCGCTGTCCTGGCCCGAGTTCGCGCCCCAGCAGGATGATCCGGAGACCGTGGAGATGCCCAGACCGCCCTTGTCGTAGTCCCGGATGGTGGACGGGCCGACATCGACGAGGACCGCCGACAGGTTCGCGGTCGCGGTCGTCGAGGTGGCGGTGACGGTCACCTGCGAGGCACCGGAGACGCGCAGCGGTTTCGTGAGCGGTTGGGTGACGAAGCCCGCCTTCTCGCCGGTCGACTGGTCGATGTGCGCGGCCCAGTCGAGCTCGGACTTGTCCGTGGCGTCGGTGAAGGTCTCGGTCCCGCCGCTTCCGGGCTTTGTGCTGAGCGTGCCCACGCCCGTCTGCGTGCCCTGAACGGGGTTGAGGGTCAAGGGGGTTGTGGACTTCGGCGGCCAGACCGCGTCCGTCGTCCAGTGGTCCGGGGTCCGCTCGATGTCGGCCATCGGTGCGCGGTCGATCCCGTTGTCGTAGCCGAGGAGTTCATGGTCGAACCAGTGGTGCAGGGTGTCCACCCACTGCGTACGGCGGTAGTCGAAGGGGTCGACGTGGCCGGTCTGGGAGAGCCAGATCTTGCGCACGACGCCGTTCTTGGCGAGGGCGTCCCACCACTGGCCGACGTTCTTGGTGCGGACGGTGAGGTCCTGTTGGCCGTGCACGACGAAGACGCTCGCCTTCACCTTCTTCGCGTCCGCCACATAGTCGCGTTCGGCCCACATCGGCGACCAGGCACCGGACTTGACGGCCGCGTCGCCGAGCGGCTTGTTCACGGCGGCGCAGCGCTTGCCGGTGGCGTCGCTCTCGACCATGCGGATCAGAGCGCCAGGAGTGGGCGCGTTGCCGACCAGCCCGGCTCCCTGGGAGAAGTAGGCGTCGTACCAGGAGGAGATGGAGCTGATCGGGACGATCGTCTTCAGGCCCTTCACGCCGGTGGCGGCGACCCCGTTGGCGATGGAGCCGTCCCAACTCTTGCCGATCATCCCGGTGTTGCCGTTGGTCCAGCCGGCCTTGGCGGGGGTGGTGCCGGTGTGTGTGGTGTAGGCGTGGGCGCGGCCGTTGAGCCAGTCCACGACCGTCTTCGTGGACTGGATGTCGATGGGCCCGCCGGCGTCCGTGCAGCCGTCGGAGCGGCCGGTGCCGGGGAGGTCGACGGCGACGAAGGCGTAGCCGCGCGGGACGAAGTAGTTGTCGTAGAAGAGCGGGAAGTCGACCGGGCGGCCCTTGGCGTCGTAGGTCTTCTTCTGGCTCTCGTTGCCGCGGCCGCAGCAGGAGTAGTACGGACTGGCCTCCATGATGACCGGTATCTTCCGGCCCTTCGCGGCGGGTTCGGCCGGGCGCACGATGTCGACGGCCACCCGGTCGCTCTTCCCGTCACGGTCGTCGTCGCGCCCGGTGTCGACCCAGACGGTCTCCCGGACGGCCTTCTTGTACGAGTAGACCGGTCTGCTCTCCCCGGAAGGGCCGGCCGATCTCGACGCCCCCGCCCCCGCCGCCGTAGAGGCCGCGCCGACCGTCTTCGAGACCGTGGGGTGCGCCGAGGAGGAGCAGCCGACCAGCAACAGGGCGGCGGCCGAGGCCGCGACGAGGGCCGACAGGGCGAACTGCCTCCGGGGAGGCCGTTCGTGGGATGAGGTCGTGGAAAGGTTGGGGTGCACGTACGGGTAACGGGCCGGTCCGCGCCGGAGGTTGTCGTGCTGACGTCGAGAGACTTCAATGCGCTGCGCTAAGGGACGCTGACGCAGCGTCAGAACCAGAGGCGATTGTCGGACATGTGCCCCGTTCTGCTGGCAGCGGGTGGTATGCCGGTGGAAAATGCGGCTACGAGGCAGCCCGCGCACCATTCCATCAGGATGTGATCCGCATGCTTCTCACCCAGGACGACTGGTACGAGACCTCGCGCGACCTCGACTGGACCTTCTCGTACGTGGAGCGTGGTGCGGCCTTCCCCGCGGAGTGGACCGGCGCCGAAGGCATCCCCGAGGAAGCGTGGGACGCCTGGGAGGAGCCCTTCCGTGTCTCGTACCGGGACTACGTGCGCGTCCAGCGGGAGAAGGAGTCCGGGGTCAAAGCGGTGAGCAACGCCCTTCAACGGGCGGGGAGTTACGACCAGTTACCCGCGTCCCATGTCGCCGCCTCGCAGATGCACATGGGACTGATCACGATGGTCGAGTACATGGCCGTCACCATGCAGAGCCGGTTCTGCCGCTTCGCCCCCTCCCCGAAGTGGCGCAACCTCGGCGTGTTCGGACTGCTCGACGAGACCCGGCACACCCAGCTCAGCCTGCGCTTCTCGCACGCCCTGCTGAAGCACGACACCCGCTTCGACTGGGCGCAGAAGGCGTACCACACCAACCAGTGGGCGGTCGTCGCGGCGAAGAGCCTCTTCGACGACATCATGCTCAACGCGGACTGCGTGGAGGCCTGTCTCGCCTCCAACCTGACCCTCGAACACGGCTTCAGCAACATCCAGTTCGTCGCGCTCGCCTCCGACGCGATGGCCGCCGGTGACGTCAACTGGTCGAACCTGCTCTCCTCCATCCAGACCGACGAGGCCCGCCACGCCCAACAGGGCTTCCCCACCCTGGAAGTGGTGATGGCCCACGACCCGCAACGCGCGCAGCGCATCGTCGACGTGGCGTTCTGGCGCGCCTCCCGGATCTTCCAGACCCTCACCGGACCGGCGATGGACTACTACACGCCGCTCGACAAACGGAAGATGTCCTACAAGGAGTTCATGCTGGAATGGATCGTCGACCAGCACGAACGGGTGCTGGAGGACTACGGGTTGAAGCGCCCCTGGTACTGGGACGACTTCCTGTACTCCCTGGACAACGGCCAGCACGCGATGCAACTCGGCCTGTGGTTCTACCGACCCACCCTCTTCTGGAACACCAGCGCCGGTGTCTCGAAGGACGAACGGGCCTGGCTGAACGACAAGTACCCCCAATGGGAGGAGAATTGGGGCGTCCTGTGGGACGAGATCATCCGCAACATCAACGCCGGACACATCGACCGCACCCTCCCCGAGACCCTCCCCGCCCTGTGCAGCGTCACCCAACTGCCCCTAGGTACCGCCATGTCCCGCGAGCGGCTCAACCCCGTCTCCCTCGTCCGCGACGGCCGGATCCACCACTTCGACAGCGAGATCTCCAAGTGGTGCTTCGAGCAGGAACCCGAGCGGTACGCGGGCCACCGCACGGTCGTCGACCGGTTCATCGGCGGCGACATCCAGCCCATGGACCTGCCCGGCGCACTCGCGTGGATGGGCCTCACCCCGGACGTCATGGGCGACGACACGGACGGCTACCGCTGGGCACGCGAGTACGCCAACGACCCCACGGCATAAGGGGATTCATCCACATGGCACTGTTCCCCATCGTCGGCAGGCTGGTCGGCGACTTCATCCCGCACCTGGTGGCCGTCGACACCGACGACACCATGGACACGGTCGCGGAGAAGGTGGCCGTGCACAGCGTCGGGCGACGCGTGGCGGCTCCGCCCGGCGTCCCGTCGTACGACGTGTATCTCGACGACCGGAAGATCGACCCGTCGGTGACACTCGGCGAACTGTCCCTGCTGCCCCTGCAATGGCTGGACGTGCGGTTCCGTGACTGAGGAGGCGCCCGACTGCTCCGACTACGTGCCGGTGGCTGCCCAAGACGCCCTGTGGGACGGCGAGATGGAGCCCTTCGAGGTCGACGGCACGGAGATCCTGCTGATCCGCGTCGAGGGCGACTACCTCGCCTACCAGGGCACCTGCCCGCACCAACGGCAGTCCCTCGCCGAGGGTGATCTCGACGGCACCGTCCTGACCTGCGCCTTCCACCTCTGGGAGTTCGACGTGCGCACCGGCCGGGGCATCAACCCGCGCGGCTCCTGCCTCGTACGCCACGCCACCCGTATCGCCGACGGCCAGGTGCACGTCAGCCGCCGCCCGTCCGACGAAAGGCCGGCACCCACCCCATGACCGTCTACGAACTCGACAGTGACGCCCCGCTCGACCCCGTCCTCGTCGGCCCGGTGCTGCGCTCCGGGCCGCTGGCGGACGCCGTCATCGAGGCGGTGTCCGACGACAACCCCGACCGGGACGTGTACGTCGTGGACCGCGACGACTACGTCCGCGTCCACACCCCGCACGAGTGCCGGCTGACCCGGCGCAGCCTGGAGGAACACCTCGGCGGGACCTTCCAACTCTCCGCCCTGGAGATCGAGATGCCCTCCTTCAAGGGACGGATGCGTTCCCGGTCGCAGGAGTACATGTGGTTCCACAGCGAGTGACGAGGCAGTCCGTGACGAGGTCAGGAGAAGCCATGGCACAGCAGCGCGACCGGCGGCGCGCGACCCGCCTGCGCACCTGGAGCGCCTTCGGCGACCTGGGCCGCCGGCCCGGCGAGTACGAGGTCCTCACCCACGGCATGAACCACACCATGGGCGCCACCCCGCTGGAACTCCCGCCCGACGCGCACGGCAACCGCTGGCTGCGCGAGCACCGCGACGGCATGGCCCTGACCGTGCCCGACTGGGACGCCTTCCGCGATCCCGACCGGGTGACGTACGGCAGCTATGTCGCGATGCAGGACGACCGCGAGACGTACGTCGAGGGCCTGCTCGAACGCTTCGACAAGGAACAGCACGACGAACGCCTGACGGCCCGTCAACTCGACCTGCTGGCACTGGCGGTGACCCCGGCCCGCTACCTGGTCCACGGCCAGCAGATGCTCTCCGCCTACCTCCAGCAACTCGCCCCCGGCAGCTACATCGCCACCTGCGCCGCCTTCCAGACGGCCGACCAACTCCGCCGCGTCCAACTCCTCGCCTACCGCACCACCCAACTGGCCCGCACCCACCCCGACCGCCCCTTCGGCCTCGCCGAACGCACCACCTGGGAACACCAACCGGACTGGCAACCGTTCCGCCGTGCAGTCGAGGAGTCACTGGTCGCCTACGACTGGGACGTGGCCCTGGTCGCCTTCCAACTCGTGGTCAAACCGGTCGCCGACGCCGTACTCCTGAACGGCCTGGCCCGCCGCCTCGACACCGTTGGCGTCCCCCTCGACTCCCTCATCACCGACGACCTGGCACGCGACGCCCGACGCGCGGCCCGCTGGACCCGGGCCCTCCTGACATTCCTCACCGACGCGGACCCCGGAAACCGTGCGGTACTTCAGGGGCACCTCGACACGTGGGCGCCGCACGGCACGGCCATGGCTGCCGGGGGCGCCCGACTGCTGGGCGCTCCGGACACCGAGGCCACGGCGCTGGAGACGTGGGACGAACTCCTGGCGGCCGGTGGGCTCAGCCGCCCGCGCATGCCATAGGCGCTCAGGTCGGGCGTCCGCCGAACTGCCAGTTGTGGACCTCGATATCGGCGTACCGGTCCCGGGTCAGCACGGCACGCGCCGTCTCCTGGTCCGGCGCCCGGAGCAACGCCGCCGTGCCCAGCCAGGTGGCGCCGTCGTCGGACAACAGGGGCCCGTACGCGATCAGTTCGTCCCGGCCGGGCGGCACCGCCAGGTCCACGGCCTGCCCGGTGCCGAAGCCGAGCACCAGGTACCGGTTGCCTCCGGTCCGGCCGCCGGGGAAGTCCCACATGGTGCGCCCCAAAGTGTTGCGCCACCGGCGCAGCAGCACGTCCCGGTAGACGCCGGCCTGATGGTTGGGCTCGTCGAAGGCGAACGCGCGGGCCGCGGCCGGATCGGGCAGGTCGAGGATGTGCACGCTGCCGGTGGGGGTGTCACCGTCGTCGGCGAGCGTCGGACCCCGGGCGATCATTTCCTTGGCGTACCGGTCCATGTAGGACCAGTGCCGTTCCACCAGTTCGTCGCGCAGAGGGAGGGAACCGGGCCGGTCGCGGTGGTAGCAGAGGAACTCCATGCCCGAAGGATCTCCTCGTGGAGGCGACCGGGTCGAGCGGGTTTCCCCGCCCGACCTTGCGAGCGGGCTACGCGGACCAGACGGTCACGAACCGTCCGTCACCGTTCCTGATCCACCGGTGTCGGCTGCGCTCTCGCACGTCGTCAGGAAGTCGATGAGTGCCGCGTTCACCTCGGCGGGGCGTTCCTGCTGGGTCCAGTGGCCGCAGCCGGGCAGCTCGATGGGGGCGCGTACCAGGCTGGGCATGAAGGTGGGGAGTTGGTCGATGATGTCGCGGGCGCCGGGGAACGCGGGCACGAGGTCGCGGTCGCCGAAGATGTACAGGGCGGGGCGGGTGACGACGGCGTTGTTCCACGGCGCGGTCAGGTCCCAGTTGCGGTCCAGGTTGCGGTACCAGTTCAGGGCGCCGGTGAAGCCCTTGGAGAAACTCTCGGTCAGCACGTCGAGATCCTCCTCGGTGAGCCACTCCGGCAGCACCTCGGGGTCCTCCATGGCCACGAGCCAGCCCTTCTCGGGGTCGACCAGCGGCTGCATGATCTCGCCGGAGGGAGAGGCCGAACCGGACGCCGAGTAGAGGAACTTGCGGAGCGTGGTGCGGGTGTCCCTCCCGAACTCGGCGTCGGCGACGCCCGGTTGGTTGAAGTAGTTCCAGTAGAAACGGCCCTGGAAGATCTCCTGCATCATGGCCATCGGACGCTGCGTCCCCCGGTACGGCGGCGGCACGCTCAGCCCGGCCACCCCGAGCACCAGGTCCGGCCGCAGCAGCGCGGTGTGCCACGCGACCGGCGCACCCCAGTCGTGCCCGACGACGTACGCCTTGCCCTCGCCCAACTCCTGTATCAGGCCGACGACATCGCCGACCAGGTGGAAGATGGTGTACGCGTCGACCTCGTCCGGATGGTCACTGCTGCCGTATCCCCGCTGGTCGGGGGCGACCACATGGAACCCCGCGTCGGCCAGCGCGCCGATCTGCTGATGCCAGGAGTGCCATGACTCCGGGAAGCCGTGCAGGAGGATCACCAGGGGGCCTTCGCCCTGCTCGGCGATGTGCAGACGGATGCCGTTCACGTCGACAAAACGATGCTTGACCATGCCGACGAGGCTACGTGTCGTGCCTGTCGGGTCGCGTGGCGGGTTTCGGCCTACCGGCCGGGAGGCCGTGCCTCGTCGTCGTCCTGCTCCTGGTAGGAGTAGCGCTGCTCTTTCCACGGGTCGGCGATGGTGTGGTAGCCGCGCTCCTCCCAGAACCCGCGCCGGTCCTCGGTGAGGTACTCGATGGCGCGCAGCCACTTGGGGCTCTTGTAGCCGTACAGATGCGGCACGACCAGACGCAGCGGGAAGCCGTGTTCGGCGGTGAGGGGCTCGCCGTTGTGGTGCGTGGCGAGCAGGGTCTGCGCGGCCGTGAAGTCGGCGAGGCGGAGGTTGGTGGAGTAGCCGTACTCCGCCCAGGCCATGACGTGCGTGACCTCCGGCGCGGGCGGCACCAGGTCCAGGACGGTGCCGGCGGGGATGCCGTACCACTCGTGGTCGGTGGAGGTCGGGCCGGACGCGCAGTGCAGATCGGCGACGACCGTGACATGCGGCAGCGGCGCCAGCTCGTCGAAGGTCCAGATGCGCTCGGCACCGTCGGCCGTGGCACCGTGGACGCGCAGGTTCCAGCGCTCGGGACGGAAACGGGGGACGGGCCCGTAGTGCGAGACCGGCCAGCCGTGCACATGACGCTGGCCGGGCGGAACGGGACGGGACGCGTCGGCCTCGGCCGTACCGTGTCGGTCGCTTGCCACGGGTGACGCCCCTTCTCCGCTGGTCGCCTCGTTACGGCTGCCTTCCCCGAGCAGCGTAGGCGCTCACACGCGACCGGGCCGACGCCGGGTCCCGGTGTGCGCCCGCGCGTGGCCCGTCACCGGAATCGCGGCTACGGCGGCCCCGCGTCAGACGGTCGCCAGGGACACCTCGGTCGACTTGATCAGCGCGACGACCGGCGAACCGGTCCGCAGCCCCAGGTCGCCGACCGCGTCCTTCGTGATCGCCGCGGTCAGCTCGCCCCCGTCGACCGTGACCTTGACGACGGCCATCGCCCCGCCGGTGGCGACATCGCTGACCGTGCCGGGCAACTGGTTGCGGATGGACACCCCCTCCACCCGGCTCGTGGCGAGCGCGACCTCGGTGGACTTCATCATGGCGCGCACGGCCGTGCCCTCGGCGAGCCCCAGGTCCTTCACGGCCTCCAACGTGATCGCCGCGGTGAGGTCCTGGCCGCCGTCGAGGCGCACCTTCACGGTCGCCATCACGGCGCCGGGCGTGACAGCCGTGACGGTGCCGGGAATCTGGTTGCGGATGCTCAAGCTCATGACGGAACGCCTCACAAAGAAGAGGAAAGGTCTGGATTGCCGGATTTCTTACCGACTGTGCGTCCACAAGCTAGCCGCTCCCGCCGCGCCCGTCACCGACCCCGTCGCATCCGCCACCTGGGAGTTTGCTTCATCCTGGCAAATCCGAGGAACCTCGCGAACGGCGACGCCGAGCATCAGAATCCCGCCGTTCTTCCGGTGACGTTCGCGCATGCCGCAGCGAGGCGGGAAACTGGCTCGCAGATGCGAGGCGACCTGGGTCCGTGCCATCGCATCCGCGTTTCGGCCCGGTCGTCGTCCGGGTACGGTCGAGCGGGAGGTGGTCGCCCGTGATCCAGATCGTGGAGCACGCACCGCAGGAAGGCCCGTACGCCATCGGCGCCGCGATCGAGGCGGCCGGGCTGCCGACGCGGGTCTGCCGGACCTGGGCGGGCGACCCGGTGCCCGACACGGCCGACGACCTGGTGGGCCTGGTGGTGATGGGCGGGGCGATGGCCGCCTACGAGGACTTCCCCGGCCGTGGTGCCGAACTCGCCCTGCTGCGCGCCGCGTTGGAGGCCGAGGTGCCCGTACTCGGCGTGTGTCTCGGCGCGCAGCTGCTGGCCGTCGCGGCCGGTGGGGTCGCCCGGCCCGGAAACGGCACGCAGGTCGGCTGGGCCGACGTACGGATGACGGACGCGGCGCGCGGAGACGCGCTGTTCGCAGCCGTCCCCGAGCGGCTGCGGGTGCTGCACTGGCACGGCGACACGATGGACCTGCCGGCCGGGGCGACACTGCTGGCCTCCTGCGACCGGTACCCGGTGCAGGCGTTCCGGGTCGGCGGCTCGGCGTGGGGCATGCAGTTCCACCTGGAGGTGGACGAGGGGGCGGTCGGCGCCTTCGCCGACGCGTTCCCGGAGGAAGCTGCCACCGCTCCCGGAGTCGTGGAGAACGCGTCCGCCGAACTCGCCGTTCTGGCCCGGCACCGCGACGACGTGTTCCAGCGCTTCGCCGCGTTCGTCGCGGGGCGCGCCGGGCAGACAGCGACCCGTGCCTTCTTCACCCGGCGGGCGGCCTCCTGGGAGGAACGGTTCGCGGACGACGGTCCCCGGTACGCGGCGGCCGTCGAACGGATGGAACTCCAGCCCGGCAGGCGTGTGGTGGACCTGGGCTGCGGCACCGGCCGTGCGCTGCCCGCGCTGCGCGCTCAGGTCGGCGACGCGGGCCTGGTCGTGGGCATCGACCTCACACCCGCGATGCTCACCGCCGCGCTCCGGGAGGGCCGCGACAAGGACGGGTGCCTGCTTCTGGCCGACGCCTGCCGGTTGCCCCTGCCGACCGGGGCAGTGGACGCCGTCTTCAGCGCGGGCCTGGTCAACCACGTGCCCGACCCGGCGACCGCCCTGCGTGAATGGGCCAGAGTCACGGCCCCGGGCGGCACCCTGCTCCTGTTCCACCCCTCCGGCCGCGCCGAACGCGCCGCCCGCCACGGCCGCCCCCTCGACCCGGACGACCCCCTCGCCGAGGAGAACCTCCGCCCCGCCCTGCGAACGGCCGGCTGGGAGCTGTCCCGCTACGAGGACGCCCCGCACCACTTCCTGGCCCGCGCGTCACGCATCGCCGGATGCGGCGAGCCCGCCGTAGGGAATCACGTTGCCGAGAACGATCTAGCTGGCTAGGTTCGCCCCATGGCTGATGACGAACCCACACGGGCCGCAGGTCTGCTCGATGCCCAGGCCAAGGCCGCGCTGCTCTTCTCGGAGGTCGAGGAGCGCGGGCTCGTGGCGCCCGGCGAGGGGGAACGGGTCGTCAGCGACCGGGTTCGTGACCTCGCGAACGAGCTCTTCGGTACGACGCGGCACTGGCACAAGCGGATCGTGCGCTCGGGGCCGAACACGCTCGCGCCGTACAAGGAGAACCCGCCGGACCGGGTGATCGGCGCGGACGACATCGTGTTCGCCGACTTCGGGCCGATCTTCGAGGAGTACGAGGCCGACTTCGGGCGGACCTTCGTGCTGGGCGACGACCCGGTCAAGCACCGACTGCGCGACGACCTGCCCAAGGTGTTCGCGGCCGGCCGGCGCTTCTTCGACAACACCCCGGACATCACCGGTGCGGGCCTGTACACCGAGGTCGCCCGCCTTGCGGACAAGGCCGGTTGGGAGCTGGGCGGTTGGCACGCCGGGCACCTGGTCGGCGAGTTCCCGCACGAGACGATCGAGGGCGCGCACGTCGAGTCGTACGTCACCCCCGAGAACGACACCCCCATGCGCCGTACCGACAAGGCAGGCCGTGCCTGTCACTGGATCCTGGAGATCCATCTCATCGACCGCGAACGGGGATTCGGCGGTTTCTACGAGGAACTCCTCACCCTCTGACGGTAGTTGGTTCGGCGATGGTTGATCCATGGGGACTGTGACGGCGCTGTACCGGTATCCGGTGAAGTCGATGCTGGGTGAGGCCGTGGTCGCCGTCGCGGTCACGGAGAACGGACTGTCCGGGGACCGGGTCTACGCAGTCCTCGACGGGACGGGCGCGGTGGGCAGCGCCAAACACCCCCGGAAGTGGGGCGAGTTGCTGCGCTGCCACAGCCGACTCGACGACTCCGGTGTGGTCCGCGTCGTCCTGCCGGACGGCACCGCCCTACCGGTCCAAGACCCCGACCTGGACGCGGAGTTGTCCAAGCTGCTGGGCCGACAGGTGTCCGTCTCCGGCGTCCTGCCGGAGCACAGCCGGCTGGAGCGCGCCGTACCCGAGTACGAGGGCGGAGTCCCGGACGTCGTACGGGAGTCGGCGACGGTCGACGCGACGGGGGAGAGCATCACCACGGGCGGTGTCGCGCCGGGGACGTTCTTCGACTTCGGCCGGGTCCATCTCGTCACCACGGCCGCCCTGGACCGGATGCGCAGCGTCTATCCCGCCGGGGACTTCGACGCGCGCCGCTTCCGGCCGAACCTCGTCGTCAACACCCTTGGCGGGCCCGGCTTTCCGGAGGACGGCTGGGTCGGGTCGCGCCTGCGCGTGGGGGAGGCGCTGTTCCGCGTCCTGGTCCCCACCCCTCGCTGTGTGATCCCCACCCTCGGCCACGACGAACTCCCGCCGGACCCCGGCCTCATGCGAGCGGTCGCCCGGGAGCACCGCATCCCGGTGTTCGACCTCGGCCGGCTGTCGTGCCTCGGCGTGTACCTGGACGTACTGGAGGCGGGGACGGTGCGGGTGGGCGACCCGATCGCGTTGGAGGAGTCGGCCGCGTGACATTCCCCCGACGGGTCAATCTTCGGTTCGGTTGAAGCGTTACTTCAGGTGCGTGGCGAGAGGGGTCTCGACCACCCTGACCGGCTCGACGCGCCGCGGTCCCGCGCCCGGGCCCTCGAAGAGCCGCAGGCCCGCGCCGAGGAGGGCGGGCACCACATGGAGCTGTAGTTCGTCGACGAGCCCCTCCCCGAGGTACTGCCGTACGGTGCTCGCACCGCCCGCGATGTCCACGTTCCGGTCACCGGCGACCGCCTTCGCCCGGTCGAGGGCGCTGTGGATGCCGTCGGTGACGAACGTGAAGGTGGTGCCGCCCTCCTTGACGAGGGCCGGTCGCGGGCGGTGGGTGAGGACGAAGACCGGGGTCCGGAAGGGCGGGTCCTCGCCCCAGAACTCCTCCCCGGTGTCGTACATCATCCGGCCCATCACCACCGCTCCGGTCGCGTCGAACCACTCCCGCATCAACTCGGAGTCACGGTTCTCCTCCCCACCGGTCATGCCCTGGCGCTCCCGCCAGCTCGCCAGATTGTGGATCCACTCGAAGAGCGGCTCGGCGCCGTCGCCGCCCGGGTTGTCGATGCTCACGCCGGTGCCGGCGATGTAGCCGTCGAGGGAGATGGCCAGATCCGCGGTCACGGTCACGATGGTGCTCCTGAGTCGTGGAGGTACTGCTGCTTCCACTCTCATGTCGATCGGGAACCGGCGCCTTCGACGTGCCGGGCTACACGTCCTCGTCGAGATGCCGGCGCAGTTTCGCAGCGACGGCCGGGATCTCCCGCCGGAACGCCGCCTGGTCCAGGCCGTCGTCCGCGACCACGGCGAGCAGCGCCCGCTCTCCTACGGCCGTCACGATCACGTGGCCGGTGCTGCACCGCGCGCTGATCTCGCGGAGGTGGCCGGTGCCGCCCTGATCGGCGAGGCGGTGGCCGAGGGCGAGGGTCGCTGCCGCCACCGCGGCCATGGACTCGGGGTGGGTCTTGGTCGTGTCGCTCGCCACGACGAGCCCGTCGCTGGTGGCCAGCGTGGTCTCGGTGACTCCCATCACGTTGTCCCGCAGGGCGATGAGGAGGTCGGTCACGGGGTCGCTCATGGCGTCTTCTTCCTGTTTGCGTGCAGGCGGTGGGAGAACGAGGCAGGAGGGGAGCCCGGTGGGGACGTGGCTGCGGGAGGGGTGGTTCAGTCGTGAGGTCGGCGGGCCGGTGCGGAGTTCCGGCCGGGGAGGCGACGCGGAAGCGAGGCGGAGTCGGGTACGGAGGGCGCTGCCACGGCCAAGGAGGTCACCGCGGAGGGTGTGACGCGTGCTGCCGTGCTCGGCCGGCCGTTCGCCGAGGGTGAGTGCGGTCGGACGAGACCGCGGTCCAACAGGTGGCGTAGGTCGATCATCACGGCGAAGAGACCCCGGCCGAGGGCGAACGCGATGTCCCTCGCCGTCCTGCGTCCGTCCGCGGCGGCCAGGACGGCCCGGTGCCGGGCCGGAAGTCCCTCGACGGGTTCGGGGAGGTGCGCGGTGGACGCCGACCGCATACGGGTGCGGGCGAGGGCGGCGACCGAACCGGGCTCCCCGGCAAGCAGGTCGACGCGCCGGGACACCTCGCCGAGGAGTCGCTCGGGGGTGACGCCGGTGTTGCGGTACAACGTCGGTACGGGGTCGGTGACTTCCCAGCTGTCGGGTACGGCGAGGGAGAGCGCGAAGGCGGCGTCGAAGAGTGCGCTGAGGCTGATGACCTCCAACTCGCCGGCGCCGACGAGCCCTTGGGCCACGAGTTCGGCGGCGAGGTGTTCATGGGTGGTGTCCGAGGCGCGGACCGCCGACCATTCCTGCTCACCGATCCGGCCCGACCTGAGCAGCAGCCCCTCGATGCCCGGTGCGCCAGGGGTCTCCATCGCCACCACGAGGCCGTCCCGCACATGGATCGAACCGCCCGGACTGCCGGTCACGACCACGGTGCAGGAACTCTGTCGAGTGCGGAGAGCCGCCAACAGGGCCGGAACATTGCGGGATTCGGCGAGCGGTTCCTCGGTGCCTTCCGTCATGCCAGCAACTCGTCGGCGTACCGGTTCAGTTCGCGCAGCGCCCAGGAGAGGTTCGTGCGATCGCGGTCGACGGTCGCGCACAGCAGCAAGGGGTCGCCCTGCCGCGGGAGTTGGATCGTCACGAGATGCCGGGTGGAGGTCGTCACGATGACGCTCTCCAACTCCCCTGACGCGCCCGCCCGAACAAGGCGGGTGCGGGCCAATTCGGCTATTTCGCAGGAGTCCTGACTGGCACTCATATCACCCGACTCCGCATAGGAGAGGCCGGTGACGGCATCGAGTACCGCGGCTCCGCTGATGCCGGGCGTGCTCAGGGCGCGGCCCAGCGCGGCGTCGAGCGATGACAAAGGTCCCCCCTTCAGTCACTCCGGCGAGCAGACTACTTTATTTGCCAACTATCGCAACTCTGACCAAAGATGGTGTTGTCTGTTACCCGAACGGTTCGCATTGAGACCGTTTTCGTGGCGAGATGCCGAATCTCGCCGGGGTGAGGGGAACGAGGCACCACGTGAACATTGAGGCGACACTCAAGGAAGCGATGACTATCGACGGGGCCCTGGGGGTGTCCCTGGTCGACTACGAGAGCGGCATGACGCTGGGGGCGTTGGGCGGCGGTCCGCATCTGGACCTGGAGGTCGCGGGGGCGGGCAACACCGAGGTCGTGCGGGCCAAGCAGCGCACGCTGAAGTCCATCAACGTGGACGACCGCATCGAGGACATCCTGATCACTCTCGGTCAGCAGTACCACCTGATCAGGCCGCTGGCGAGCACGCGCGGTTCGCTCTTCCTGTATCTGGCGCTGGACCGCGAGCGCAGCAATCTGGCGCTGGCGAGGCATAACCTCAAGCGCCTTGAGGCCGGCCTGGAGGTATAAACACCTTGAGGCATATGACAATTGAGTAGTCGTGAAACCGGTCGGCCCGGTACGGAAATTCGCTTCCGAGGCCGGCCGGTTCTCGGGGTTGCCGGGGCTGTTGCATTCCGGAGCGTTACGACGGTTCAAGCGGCGTGAATTTTCTGGTCCGCAATTGTCTAGTCCACTATCCAGGCCATCGGATCGGTCCGGACCGGATGGTCGTCGCGTGCTCGGAATAGGCGACTTCCTTTGGTTTGAATGTTCAAACCAGGCACGGTTAAAGTGTGGCCATGACGACGACGCCACGCTGGCTGGATGCCGAGGAGCGGCGAGCCTGGCTCGCCTACGTCGAGTTCTCGACCCTCCTCTCCGACCACCTGAACCGCCAGCTGCGACGCGACGCGGGGATGACGCACTCCGACTACATCCTGCTAGCCCACCTCTCGTCGGTTCCGCAGAGCACCCTGACCATGTCGGAGCTGGCCGAACGCCTCAAGATCACCCGCAGCCGGCTGACCCACGCCGTGACCCGCCTCCAGGAATCCGGGTACCTCGACCGCTACGAGGACCCCGAGAACCGGCGCAGCCAACTCGCCGCGCTCACGGCGCAGGGCCGTGAGTTCCTGGAGCGCGTGGCACCCGGCCACGTCGAGGCCGTACGCCGCGCGGTCTTCGACGCGCTGACACCCGAACAGGTACGCCAGTTCGCGGAGATCGGCGAGGCGATCAACGCGGCGCTCCATCGCGAGGAGGACGCCGGGGACGACCAGGAGGCGCTGCCCTGGCGCCGGAGGTAGGGATGGGAAGTCCGTCGTGAACTCGGCCTGCTAGCCGAGGAGTTCGCGTACGAGCGCGGCCACCTGCTCCGTCTCGATCAGGAACCCGTCGTGGCCGTACGGCGACTCGATCAGCCGGAGACCGTCCGCGGACGGGATTCCGGCCGCCAACTCGGCCTGCTGGTACGGCGGATAGAGCCGGTCGGAGTCGACACCGGCAACCAGGGTCCTCGCCGTCACCCGGCGCAGCGCGGCCCGCGTGTCCCCGCGGTCGCGGCCGATGTCGTGGCTGTTCATGGCCTCGGAGAGAGTGACATAGCTGCCCGCGTCGAAACGGCGTACCAACTTGGCGGCGTGATGGCCGAGATACGACTCCACCTGGTACCGGCCACCGTTCCACGGGTCCTCCGCACCCTGTGCCGTACGGCCGAAGCGGACCGCCAACTCCGGTTCACTGCGGTAGGTGACGTGGGCCAGGCGGCGGGCGAGGCCGAGTCCCGCGTGGGGACCCCGTCCGGTGTCGTGGTAGTCACCGCCCTGCCAGTGCGGGTCCGAACGGATCGCGTGGAGCTGGATGCCGGCCCACGCGATCTGCTCGGCGCTCGCCGCAGCAGTGGTGGCGAGCAGCAACAGCGCGTCCGTCCGCTCCGGATATGTCACGGCCCACTCCAGCGCCCGCATCCCGCCCATGGACCCGCCGACCACCAACGCCCAACGCTCGATGCCCAGTTCATCCGCGAGACCTGCTTCTACGGCGACCTGGTCGCGCTGGGTGACGAAGGGGAAGGCTCCGCCCCACGCCCGCCCGTCGGGCCTGAGTGAGGACGGCCCGGTGCTGCCCTGGCAGCCGCCGAGCACGTTCGGCGCGACGACGAACCACCGCTCCGTGTCCAGGACTTGACCGGGTCCGACGAGCGCGTCCCACCAGCCGGCCGTGGGGTGACCAGGCCCGGCCGGTCCGGCGACATGGCTGTCGCCGGTGAGCGCGTGCAGCACCAGCACGGCGTTCGAGCGGTCCGGTGTGAGCCGTCCCCAGGTCTCGAACGCCAGCCGTACGCCGGGCAGTTCACCGCCCGCCTCCAGTGCGAGGGGCTTCTCCCGGGTGTGCCACTGGCGGCGCCCGGGCGGGTCCCCCTCCCGCCAGGCCCCGGAGGCCGGTGGAAGGGGGACCGCTGACGGTGTCGGTACGGTGCTCAGGACGCGCCCTTGGCCGCGCGGAACCCGGCCTCCAGATCGGCCTTCAGATCGGCGAGGTTCTCGATGCCGACCGACAGCCGCACCAGCCCCGGCGAGGTGCCGGTCGCCGCCAACTGAGCCTCGTCCAGCTGACTGTGGGTCGTAGAGGCGGGGTGGATGATGAGACTGCGCACGTCTCCGATGTTGGCGAGATGGCTGAAGAGTTCGACGGCGTCCACGAACCGCTTGCCTGCCTCGACCCCGTCCCGCAGCTCGAAGGCCAGCACCGCTCCGGCACCGCGCGGAAGGTAGCGCTGCCCCGCCTCGTACCACCGGTTGGACTCAAGTCCCGGGTAGTGGACGGCGGCCACCTCGTCGCGCTGCTCCAGCCACTCGGCCAGCGCCTGCGCGTTGGACGAGTGCCGCTCGATGCGCAGGCTCAGCGTCTCCACGCCCTGGAGGAGCAGGAACGCCGAGTGCGGCGAGATCGCCGGACCGAGGTCGCGCAGCAACTGCACCCTCAGCTTGATGGCGAAGGCGCCCGGGCCGAGCGCCGGCCAGTAGCGCAGGCCGTGGTAGCTGGGGTCCGGCTCGCTGAAGTCGGGGAAGCGCTCCGCGTGTGCGCCGAAGTCGAAGGTGCCGCCGTCGACCACGACACCGCCGATCGTGGTGCCGTGCCCACCCAGGAACTTGGTCGCCGAGTGGACCACGATGTCGGCACCGTGCTCGATCGGGCGCAGGAGGTACGGCGTCGGCACGGTGTTGTCGACGATCAGCGGCACCCCCGCCGCGTGCGCGACATCGGCGACCCCTCGCACGTCGAGGACGTTGCCGCGCGGGTTCCCGAGCGTCTCGGCGAACAGGGCCTTCGTGTTCGGGCGGACCGCCGCCCGCCACGCCTCCAGGTCGTCGGGGTCGTCGACGAACGACACCTCGATGCCGAACTTCGGCAGTGTGTGCCGGAAGAGGTTGTACGTGCCGCCGTACAGGGACGTACTGGAGACGAGGTGGTCGCCCGCGGACGCCAGCGTCAGGATGGCGAGGGTCTCCGCGGCCTGCCCGGAGGCGAGAGCCACCGCGGCGACTCCACCCTCCAAGGCGGCGACGCGCTGCTCGAAGACGTCCTGGGTGGGGTTGTGGATCCGGGTGTAGATGTTGCCGGGCTCGGCCAGCGCGAACAGGTTCGCGGCATGCTGGGTGTCGCGGAACACGAACGAACTGGTCTGGTAGATCGGTGTCGCCCGCGCCCCGGTCGTCGGGTCCGGTACGGCACCGGCGTGGATCTGCTTGGTCTCGAACGACCAGGCCGAGGTGTCGGGACCTGCGGGCTCGTCCTCGGGGGTGTGACCCGCGGCGACGGAGTCGATGGGCTGGCTCATGGCTCTCCCTTGTGCGGAGCGTGCGGGGGTGCGGGCGTGCGTGAGGAGACCGCGGGGCCGCCGTCCGGACCGGAAGCGGGCAGGACGGAGGACGGTGCGGCGCGCTGGTGAAGCGGGGGACCGGATGCCGGAGCGGAGCGTCAGCTCTCGGTGGGACACCCCGTGCTGGTGACACGCACGTAGTCGACGTGGCGGCGGGTCACGAGCACGGTCATGCACTGAGAGAACCACAGCGGATGCCGGAGAACCAGCGTGACGTGGGGAGTTGAAACACGACTGCCACAACCACGCCGGCCCCCGGCGCCGTTCACCCCGCGGACGCCAGCAGCGCCGTACGACCACCCAACGCGGTGGAGAAGTGATCGGTGACCTGCTCCAGCGCCGCGGCCGCGGCGGACGCGACGGTCAGCGTGCCGTCCTCGCCGACCGTGATGTCCCTGTCGAGCGTGAACCAGCCCGGCACGATGTGCGAGGGCCCCATGGAACTCAGCACCGGCCGCAACGCGTAGTCGATCGCCAGAACATGGGCCGTACTGCCGCCCGTGGCCAGCGGCAGCACCGTCTTGCCGGTCAGCGCGTACTGCGGGAGCAGGTCGAGGAGCGACTTCAACAGGCCCGAGTACGCGGCCTTGTAGACCGGCGTACCGATCACCACCCCGTCCGCCTGCTCGAACAGCGCCGTGGCGGCCACGATCGCCGGATGCCCGAAGTCGGCGCCCAGCAACGCCTGCGCGGGCAGGGTGCGCACCTCCAGCGGGGTCACGTCATGGCCCTGGAGGCGGAGCCGGTCGTCCAGGTGACGCAGGAGCCGGGTGGTGCGGGAGGTGGGGGAGGGGCTGCCGGAGACGGACAGGATCGAGGCCATGACGGGACCTTCCGGGATCGGGGTTCAGACGACGTACCGAGCGGGCGGGCGGACGCTCACCAGGCGCTCGACCGCACCGTGATCAGCGGCCGCAGCTCGTTGCGCAGGTTCTCCAGGAAGGTGACGACCTCGGCGGCCACCGACCGGTGCTGGAGGTCGTTGAGGACATCGTGGTGAGCCCCGTGCACAACCGAAAAACGGGCGCCGGCAAGGGACGTGGCCGTACGCGCGAGCGCCTCGTGATCGGCGAGGGGATCGGCGTCACCGACGAGAAGCAGGGTCGGTACGGCGGTCTCGCTGTCGTAGGCGGCGGTGAGCACGGCCTCCGGGATCGCCTCGTCGAGCGAACCGCGTCGCACCTCGGGGTCCTGGGTGAGGGCACCCCGGTGGGCGGGGCAGGAGGTGCGGACGTCGAGTTCCTCGTCCCAGGTGCCGGCGGGCGGAGTGGTACCGGGGGCCAGACCGGGCAGGCCCGCCAGGACCACGGCGTCGGGCTCACCGCCGGCCGCCTGCCCGAGCAGCGCGGCGATCGCGGCGGCGCCCGAGTCGGCGCCGACGAGGACCAGCGGTCGTACGACACCGTCGTCCACGGCCGTGCCCTCGGCGGCGTCGGCCAGCCGGGCGGCGAGGCCGGTCAGGTCCTCGGCGCCGAGGTCGGGGGCGTCGATCACGCGGACCCGGTAGGCGTCGGCGGCGAGCCGTTTGCCGAAGCGGGCGTAGGTCGACCGGGTCTCGCCGCGGCCCGGGACGATCAGGACCGTGCCCCGGACGCGCAGGCCCTCGGGGCCGAAGTAGTCGCTGTACTGGGTCATTTCACACTCCTGCGGATACGGGCACGGCCGTCTGCGCGGGCTTCCAGCCCAGCGCGGGTGCCACCTCGGTCGCGATGAGTTCGAGGGCGCGGACGGCGGCGTCGTGGTCGGGGATGGCCGGGTTGAACTGGGTGATCAGGTCCGTCGCGACAGGCAGCACCTGCTCTTGCTGGAGCGCGGCGACGATCTCGTCGGGATGGCCGTAGAAGGAGTGGAAGCGGCGCAACGCCTCGTCCCGGTCGAGGCCCTTGGGGAACGCGCCGTGCTCCGCCATACGCAGCGCCGCCCGGTGGACGTCGTCGCCGATCGCCGCGAGTGCCGTACGCCGGTCCTTGGCCGGGAACACGAACCGGGAGAGGCCGATGCGCGGGCGCCGCGGCTGGTCCCAGGCTGCCAAGTAGGCATCGGCCCAAGGGCGTTGGACCTCGTCGGTGGGGGCGTCGAAGCCGTAGGCCGCACGGTTGAGCAGCAGATTCGCACCGCCCCGTGCCGCGTACTCGGCTCCCCGTTCGCTGAACACCCCCTGCCAGACACGGTCGTTGAAGTCGCCGGGCCGGGGCTGGATGCGGAAGCCGGGTGTGCCCACCTCGCGCCGGTCGAGGGCCCGGCGCACGATGTCGAGGTTCTCGCTGGTGAGTTCGCGCTTACGGGCCACGTCCTTGCCGAACGCCGCGTACTCCACCTCGCTCGACCCGCTGCCCACGCCGAGCTCCACACGGCCCCCGCTGAGCGTGTCGACGGTGGCGATGTCCTCGGCGAGCCGTACCGGGTCCTCCAGGGGGAGGACGGTGATGGCGGTGCCGAGCCGGATGCGGGTCGTGCGCGCCGCCGCGTGGGCCAGGAACGTCCACGGCGACGACAGCCCACCACCTCCGAGAGGGACGTGGTGCTGGGCCACCCAGCCGACGTCGAAGCCCAACTCGTCGGCCACGACGAAGAGTTCCTGCGCGTTGCGGTAGGTGCGGGCGATGTCGTCGTCGCGGCCCTGGACGTGGGTGAGGAAACCGAGCCGGAAGCGTGGTCTCTCGGTCGTCATGGAGTGACCGTCCTCTCAGTCGTTCACGAGCTGGCGCTCGCGGGAGTGGCGGTTGGCCGGGATCGGCAGGCCGAGGTTGCCGCGCAGGGTGTCGGACGTGTACTCGGTGCGGAACAGGCCGCGCTTCTGGAGGATCGGGACGACACTGTCGACGAAGTAGTTCAGCTCCTCCTCGGTGCGGAAGGCGAGGTTGAAGCCGTCGAAGGCGCGGGCGTCGAACCACTGCTGGATGGTGTCGGCCACGGTCCGCGGGTCTCCGACGAACGGTGACTGGCGGAACTGGTTGATGGACTCGGCCACTTGACGCAGGGTCAGGTTCTCGGCCTTGGCCCGTGCGATGAGCTGCGTGGCACCCGTGCGCCCGCCCTTCTCGGCGAGGTGGGCGACATCCGGGAAGGGTGCGTCGAGGTCGTGCACGCTGAAGTCGTACGCCCCGAAGGAACGGCCGAGCAGCGCCAGGTTGCGGGTGAAGTCGTCGTCCTCCTCGAAGATCTCCCGCTCGCGACGGCGGGCCGCCTCGTCGGTGGCGGCGACGACCGGGCCGCCGTGGATGAGGATCTTGACGTGCTCGGGGTCGCGTCCGTAGGCCGCCGCGCGCTTCTTGACGTCGGCGTAGTAGTCCCGAGCCGACTCCAGGGTGCCCCCGGGCGCGAAGATGCCCTCGGCGACCTGCGCGGCGAGGTCACGGCCCTCCTCGGACACGCCGGCCTGGAAGATCACCGGCTGGCCCTGCGGGGAGCGGGAGAGGTTCAGCGGGCCCGCGATCTTGAAGTGCTCGCCCGCGTGGTCGAGTTCGTGCAGCTTGGTGGGGTCGAGGAACACGCCCCGATCGACGTCCGCCGGGAACGCGTCGTCCTCGTACGAGTCCCACAGCCCCCGGGCGACCTGCACGAACTCCAGGGCACGCCCGTAGCGGGTGGCGTAGTCGAGGTGCTCGTCGAGCCCGAAGTTCCGCGCGGTGCCGGTGTCGAAGCTGGTCACCACGTTCCAGCCGGCCCGCCCGCCGCTGATGTGGTCCAGCGAGGCGAAGCGGCGGGCGAGGTTGAAGGGCGAGTTGTACGTCGAACTCGCCGTGCCCACCAGGCCGAGGTGCTTGGTGTGGGTGGCGACCGCCGACAACAGGGTCAGCGGTTCGAGGCGGTTGAGGTAGTGCGCCGGGTAGGTGGAGTTGATGAACTGGCTGTCGACGATGAACAGGGCGTCGAACAGGGCGTGTTCGGCCGCCTGCGCCAGCCGGATGTAGTAGTTGATGTCGATGCTGGCGTTCTTCGCGACGCGCGGGTCCTTCCACAGCCCGTGCTGGCCGGGACCGCCCACGCCGTAGGGGTGCAGGGCGAGGTGGAGCGTGCGGGACATGGCTGTTCCTTTTCTGTCAGGCGAGTTTCAGGCAGGGAGAGTTGAGGGTGTGTCAGGCGTGGAGGAGGGCGCGCAACGCTTCGCGTTCGGCCCGGTCCGCCGCCGCGCTGTGCAGGGTGGGCGCGGACCGGACGAGCAGGCGCGTGTAGGGGTGCCGGGGCTGGTTGATGACGTCGGCGGTGGCGCCGACCTCGACCAACTCGCCCTGGTACAGCACGGCGATGCGGTCGGCGATCCCGGCGACGGACCCGAGGTCGTGGGAGATGAAGACGAGGGCCACTCCGTCGGCGCGGAGTTCCTTGAGGATCTGGAGGATCTGTACGCGGTTGGCGGAGTCGAGCGCGCTGACCGGCTCGTCGAGAATCACAAGGCGCGGTTCGGTCACCAACGCCCGCGCCACCGCGACCCGTTGACGCTGACCGCCGGACAATTCGCCGGGCAGCCGGTCGAGCAGCTCGGGGGAGAGTCGTACCCGGTCGAGGAACGCGCGCACCCGGGTCGCCGCCTCCTGCCGTGACACGCCCTGGATGAGCAGGGGTTCGGCCAGGGACGCCTCGACCGTCACGTCCGGGTCGAGACTGCGCAGCGGGTCCTGGAAGACGTACTGGATGACACCGCGCCGGCGCAGCGCACGCCACTGGCGATGGCCGTACGCGCTCACCTCCTCCCCGTCGATCACGATCGACCCGGCCGAGGCGCGCACCAGTCCGAGCACGGCCCGTGCGAGCGTCGACTTGCCGGACCCGGTCTCGCCGATGATGCCGACGGTCTCACCGGGGGCGATGCTCAGGGAGACCTGGTTCAGGGCCTGGCGGCGGCGCCGGCGGAGGCCGTAGTGCACCTCCAAGTCGGTTACGTCCAGGACGGGTTGGGTGGATTCGGCGGGCTGCGACGCCGGGCGGTCGGTGCTCACGCGTCCTCCTCTATGGCGTCTATGGCGTCTGCGGCGTCCAGGGCCTCGGTGTGCTCGGGCTCCACGGCGTCCGCGCCGAGGAACTTGTCCAGGCCGTACTGCTCGTGCTCGGCGATCAGCAGCCGGGTGTACTCGTGCTGCGGGTGGTGCAACACCTCGTGTGTCGGGCCCTGTTCGACCACTTCGCCCTGCCGCATGACGAGGACCTCGTCGCAGAGCTGGGCGACGACGGCCAGGTCGTGGGAGACCAGGACGAGCGCCAGGCCGGTTCGCTCGCGCAGGTCGGCCAGCAGGTCGAGGATCTCGGCCTGGACGGTGACGTCGAGCGCGGTCGTGGCCTCGTCGGCGATGAGGATGCGCGGGTCGGCGGCGATCGCGGCGGCGATGAGGACGCGTTGGAGCATGCCGCCGGAGAGCTCGTAGGTGTACTGGCCGTAGACCAGTTCCGGGTCGCGCAGATGCACCGCGTGGAGCAGCTCGGTCGCCTGCCGGCGCGCCTCGCGTCGCTTGAGTCCCTTCTTGACCTTGAGGACCTCGGCGATCTGGGCGCCCACGCGGATCGAGGGGTTGAGATACGACGCCGGGTCCTGGAAGACGGCGCTGATCGTGGCGCCGCGCAGTGCCGTCCACTGGGCCGAGGAGAGCCCGGAGATGTCCTGGCCGTCGATCTCGATCGAGCCGCCGGTGACCTCGAAGTGGGCGGGCAGGATGCCCAGCGTGGCCCGGCAGGTCAGGGTCTTGCCGCTGCCGGACTCGCCGACGATGCCGACCGCCTTGCCGGGGGTGAGCGTGAAGGTGACGCCGTGGACGATCTCCTGGCCGGCGGCCCGGTCGCTGATGCGGACGTCGCGTACGGACAGGACGGGCGTCGACGGCACCGCCGCCGGGCGAACGGGTTCCGGCGCGGCCGAGGCAGCGGGTTGGGTCAGGACCTTCGTGGAGAGACTGGCCATCACGCACCTCCGGCGTGCACGTGAGCGAGGTCGGCATCGGAGTCGGAGTCGGTCCCAGCGAGCCGATTGGCGCGCGCCTTGCGGTTGTTGACCAGGGCGCGGCCCGCCTCGCCGGAGACGTCGCGGATCGCGTCGGCCAGCAGGTTGCAGGCCCAGACGGTCACCATGATCAGGAGAGCCGGGACCAGCGGAGCCCACGGCTTCTGGGTGAGATAGCCGAGGTCCGAGGCGAGCAGCCCGCCCCAGGTGGGCGCGGGCGGCTGGACGCCGATGCCCAGGAAGGTCAGCGTCGAGACGATGACGAATCCGACGCCGATGGTCTGGGCGAGCGCGACCGCGATCGGCGGCAGCACCTTGACCCACACGTGCCGGCGGACGACCCACCCGATCGACGCCCCGGAGATCAACGCGGCCTCCACGTACGGCGATCGGGCCACCGCCAGCGTCGCGGCGCGGGCCACCCGGTAGAACAACGGGGACACCAACACCCCCGTGACCAGCATGGCTTGGGTGATGCCGTTGCCGAGCAGCGCGACCACGGCGACGGCGAACAGCAGGAAGGGCAGGGCGACCAGCGTGTCGGTCAGCCTGAGGGTGACCCACTCGAAGACCCGGCCGAAGTAGACCGACAGGATGCCCGGGATCGCTCCGACTCCCAGTGCCGTGAGGGCGACTTCGAGCGAGCCGAGCACACTGACCCGGGAGCCGTCGAGCAACCGGCTCAGGACGTCGCGGCCTAGGTAGTCGGTGCCGAGCCAGTGCGCGCCGGACGCCTCGGCGAGGGTGTCGGAGCTGGTGGCCAGCGGATCGTGGGGCGCGATGAACGGCCCGAGGACGGCGAGCAGGGCGATCAGGGTCAGGATCACCAGGGCGATCCGGCCGGACGTCAGGGAGAGCACGCGGCGCACCATGGTCACACCCCCCGCTGGGACGCCGGCGTCACACGCGCCAGCACCAGGTTGACGATCAGGTTGAAGACGACGACCAGGACGATCGACACCACGAGGACCCCTTGGACGGCCGGTACGTCACCGGCCTGGGCGGAGTCGTTGGCGAACCGGCCGAACCCCTGGAGCCCGAAGATCCACTCGGTGACGACGGAGGCGCCGACGAGGGTGGGGAACTTCAGCCCGAGCGTGGCGAGCGCCGGGCCGAGGCCGTTGCGCAGCACATGCCCGAAGAAGATCCGGCGCGGACCGAGTCCTCGTACGACCGCGCCCGTCACGTAGTTCTCGCGATAGGCCGCGATGAGACTCGTACGCAGTGGGCGGGCGACGTCGGCGATGACGTCGAAGCTCAACGCGACGGCGGGCAGGGTGATATGGGCGAGCCAGGGCCCGACCCCCTGCGCCGCCGGGACGTATCCGGCGGACGGGAACACATGCAGTCCGACGGCGAACACCGCGACCAGCACGATGCCGACGACGAAGGCCGGCATCACCGAGATGACCGTGACGAAGCCGGTGATCGCGCGGTCGATCCAGGTCGTACGGCGCAGCGCGGCGACCGTGCCGAGGGCGAAGCCCGCGACCACGCCGATGATCAGCGCGAAGATCGCCACCGACAGGCTCACACCCAGGCCGAGGCCGATGAGGGTGGAGATGTCGGCGCCGTTGGTCCAGCTGGTGCCGAGTTGCCCGTGCAGGACGCCGCCCAGCCAGTCCACGTACTGGACCAGGAAGGGCCGGTTGAGACCCCAGTGCGCCTCAACTCTGGCTACGGCCTCGGGAGTTGCTTCCTCGCCCAGCTGGATCCGCGCCGGGCTGAGCCCGCTCAGTGACCGCAGCGCGAACGTCACGAACGTCGCGACCAGGAACACGGGCACGAAGATCGCGATCGACCGGGCGAGGGTGACCAGGACGCGGCCCACGGTGTGCCGCGTCCCGGTCGTGGCGATCCGGTGACGGACGTCGGGTGGTGTGGCCGGTGCCTCCGTCGTCGTCATGGCTTGCCCCCTCTCTGTAGTGGCTGTACGGGTAGTGCCTGCAAGGGAAGTGACGGAACGTCAGTTGGAGCCGATGGTCACGCCGGTCCAGTCGATGTGGGCCGGGTTCTTGGGCAGGGCGGAGATGGACTTGCTCTTCGCGATGAGGTTGGGCGAGGAGTACGTGAAGACCAGCGCCTTGCTCTGCAGTCCGGCCCGGGTCGCCGCCTGGAGGACCTTCGCGTAGTCGGGCGAGTCCAGCGGGGTCTGGCGCACCTTGGCGATGGCCGCCTCGAAGCCCGAAGGCTCGTACGGCGAGCTGAGGTTGAGCGGGCCGTTCGGACCGAAGTGCGCGGTGAGGGTCTGCGCGGCGGAGTCACGACCCGTCGTCCCGTAGATGGAGAGCGTCAGGTTCTTCGCGAAGAACGGGGTGGCCCAGTTCTTGTCCACCTTGATGTCGACGGTGATGCCGACCTTCGCCAACTGCGCCTGGACGATCTCCGCCGAGGGGTCCTCCGCCGGGATGACCAGGCTGAGCTTGATCTGGCCCGCCTTGTAACCGGCCTCGGAGAGCAGCTGCTTCGACTTGGCCGGGTCGTAGGCGTAGTCGTTTGCGGACTGCGGGTCGTAGGCCACATAGCCCTTGGGGAACGGCTGGTTGGTGACCGAGCCGTAGCCGAAGGTCAGCTTGTCCACGAACTCCTGGCGGTTGATCGCGTAGCGGACCGCGTCGACGACCTTGGCGTTGTCGAACGGCGCCTTGTTGACGTTGAGGCTGATGTTGGAGGCGTTGAAGCCGGGCTGTACGAAGACGTCGAGTCCGGCCTTCTTGGCGGCCTCGGCCTGACTGGGCGCGATGTCGGCGAAGTTGTAGACGCCGGTCTGGAGTCCGGACACAACCGTCGCGGCGTCGGGTGCCGAGGTCAGTTCGACGTTGTCGATGTGGATGTCCTTGGCGTCCCAGTAGTCGGGGTTCTTCTTCAGCAGCACCTTGGTGCCCGGGACGAGTTGCGTGACCGTGAACGGGCCCGCGCCGACCGGGTTCTGGTCCAGTTTGGTGGGCGACGCGGCCGCCTTCGGGCTGGCGATCTGGAGGACGCGCTCGCCGAGGAGCTGAGGGATCTGGTAGTCGACCTGGCTGAGATGGAGCACCGCGTCCAGCCCGTCGGCGTCCACCGACTTGATGGAGGTGAGGTCGCCGAAGAGCGCCGAGTTCTTCTGCTTCTGGGCGCGCACGATGGCGGCCTTCACGGCGGACGCGTCGACCGGCGTACCGTCGCTGAACTTGAGGCCCGAGCGCAGATGGAACGTGATCTGATCGCCCTTGGCGTTGTACTCCCAGCTCTTGGCCAGATCGGGCACGGCCTTGCCGGTCGCGTCCGTACGGGTCAACGAGGAGTAGACCAGGGCGAGTTCACGGAACTGGGCGCCGCTGCCGCTGACGACCGGGTCCCAGTGGGCGGGGAAGTAGGAGGAGGCCCACTTCAGCGTTGCGCCGCCGCCGGCCGTCGAGGCGTCGCCGCCGCAGGCGCTGAGGGCGGGGACGAGCACGGTGGCGAGGGCGGTACCCAGGGCGGCGGCGCGCAGTCTGCCGGGGCGGAAGGCCGCCCGGCCGGTGCGGGGCGTGAGTCGTCCGGACATCTTCGTTTCTTTCTTCGAGGGCTCCCGGCCGCGCCGGGGCAGCGGAAAGGAAGCGAGGGCGGCACACCCGGGGGCCGGACACCACGGAGACCGGGACGACGGACATGCCGGTGCGGCTTCGATACGCACGGAGGCATGCCGCGCCCAGGGCAGGAGGCGTCGGCGGATCGCGGGGGAGGGCCCGGGACACGGAGGGAGGCAGAGGAGGCGACGAAACGCGAAGGGCGCGCGAGGAGACGGCGCTGGGCGGCGAACCGGCGGAGTGCCGGTGCCTACGGGAGCGGGGTCAGGCGCCTGTGGGCCGGAGTCGGCGGGTCAGCGACAGAGAGCGCTGCAGGTGCGCCGCAGGTCCACGTAGCGGCACACCACACCGGGGTGCGTCGTGAGCATGCTGCACATCCTGGGGGCAGCTGTCGGCGGCTGTCAATGGACACCAATTGGTGTCTCATTCGGCGGGACGATCGCTGAGTGCAGATCAGAGGGCTAGTGGGGGACGGGGGGTGTGGTGGAGGGAGCGGAGCAGGGAGGTGAGGCGGTGGTGGCGGGGTGTACCGCGGCTTCGTCCGGGTGCAGCCAGAGGGGGCCGTTGGCGGTGTCGAGGCGGACGGCGGCGGGTGGGGGCCAGGGGCTGCCGGTGGTCAGCAGGGTGCGCTCTGGGTCGGTGAGGGTGCGGTAGTGGGCGAGGGCCGCCGTGGGGTCCAGGGGGGCGGGTGCGGGCAGCGGCTGCGGTGCCGGTGTCGTCGCCGTGACTAGCGGTCCCGGGGCCGGAGTTGTGGGCGCGGGGGCCTTCGCCGGGTGGGGCGGCGGGGGCGCGGGCGGTTGCCCGGGGTTCACCGTTGTGGGCGTTGGCGGCAGTCCGGAGTTGGGCGTCGCGGGCATGGGGCGCGGCCCGGAGTTCGGCGTCGTAGGCATGGGCAGGAGCCCGGGGCTCAGCTCGTTGAGGGCCGAGACGTACTCCTCGTACGGTCGCCAACCGGGCACGGCGCGGTGTTCTCCGGCGGCGGTGCGCACGAGCAACGTCGGCAGGGCGTACCGGTGTTGGCCGTCCGGGGTCTCCTTGGCGGTGCCCGGATGGGGCGAATCGCAACCCCGCACCGACAGCACCTCGTCGACGGGGCGGCGCGCCTCGGCATGGTCGGCGCGTACCTGCGCCAGCACTTCGGGCGACGCCGCGTCGGTCGCGAGCCGGTCGACATCGAGACCGGGTACGCCCGACACGGCGGCCAGCGCCGACTCGGGGGTGTCCGCGGGTTCGCCGAGCACGAACACGCTCTCCCGCAGCCGCCGTAGCACCCGATCGGCGACCTGCGCACCCTGCGCTTCGCCGGCCTTGGCGACCAGCGAGGCCGGCCAGGAACTCGCGGCGACGCGGCTCAGCCGTAGCGCTCGGGGTGCGTGGGTGTGGGCGCTGATGTCCTCGACGTAGCGGGCGTACCAGGCGGTTTCCGCGGCGGGGTCGGGTGCGGGGTCGTCGTCGTGGTCGAAGAGGATGCAGTAGACGCGGCGCCAGCGGACCTGGCTGTGGCCGGCCAGGGTCGCGCGGAGGCGGCGGAACACGGGTTCGGATCCCCAGGCCCAGGGACACAAGGGGTCGGTGAACTCGACGATTTCCAGGGCTGGTTGGGCCGCTCCGGTGTCGACGGTCATGCGGCTCCCTGGCGGGTGAGGTGCTCGCCCGAGGTGTGTTCGCCGGGGGAGTGCTCGTCCGAGGTGTGTTCGGCCGAGGTGTGTTCGCTCGTCGCGGCGGGCAGCAGGGTGGCCAGGGTCGTGCCGCCCAGGACGGCGGCGGCCTCGGCCTCGATCCGGCGCCACACCCCGGGCAGACCGGAGGCGGGGCCCGGGTAGTCGAGTGCGGCCAGGGGTTCGCTGCGGAGGGTGATCAACTCACCGTCCACCGCGCGGGCTACGTCCAGGAGCGTGATCTCGTCGGCGGGCCGGCCGAGCCAGTACCCGCCCTCGCAGCCGCGCTGGCTGCGCACCAGACCGGCTCTGCGCAACTCGCCCACGACGGACTTCAGGAACCGGAACGGGATCTGCTGCGAGGAGGCGATCGCCTCGCACGTGAGCGGACGGGCAGGTTCGCAGGCGAGCTCCAACAGGGCCCGCGTGGCGTAGTCCGCCTTCGCGGAGATATGCATGCGCACATGATGCCCGACGCGGGCCGGGTCACGAGGGCTTCCACGGGTTCCCCTCACGCGTTCCACGCATCCGTCCCCTCGTACATTGCGGGAACATTGCCGCAGGTGAAGGACAATGGACACCTCTTGACATCCTTTCCGGGGCGGTTCTAGCGTCGCCAACCATGAGCGAGCCGTTGACAACCCCCGGCGAAGGTTTCCACCCCCATCTCCACGATGCCGCAGGGCAGTCGGCAGCGCCCCTGCGCACCCGTCTGCACCACGTCCGCGCCGACGCCCTCGACGGCGACACGGCGCAGAGCGGCGGCATGCGCAGGTTCGCCGCGGTGAGCGGGAAGACGGTCGGCTCGGAGAAACTGTGGATGGGCCAGACCCACGTGGCCCCCTCGACCTCGTCCTCCGACCACCACCACGGCGAATCCGAGACCGCCATCTACGTGGTGAGCGGGCACCCCGAGTTCGTCTTCCTCGACGACACGGGCCCGCAGCCGGAGGAGATCCGCCTGCGCACGTCCCCGGGCGACTACATCTTCGTCCCGCCGTTCGTGCCGCACCGCGAGGAGAACCCGGACCCGGCGGAAGAGGCGGTGGTGGTGATCGCGCGCAGTACGCAGGAGGCGATCGTGGTGAACCTTCCGGGTCTGTATGTGCTGGGCGCGGGGGATGCCTGAGGGGGCGACGGTTGCGTGGAGTTGAGGTCTACGGTCCTCCAACTCGCCTCCACCTTCGTTCAGTTGGGCGCTTCGACCCCCACGAAAGGGCTCGCGCACAAGGCCGACGAGGGGTCAACTAGGTTGACGGCATGACATCCCTCGGCCATCCGCGCCTCTCCGGGCTCGCGCGCAACCCGGCATCTCCCCAGGACGTCCTGGTCCGCCTGGCCGCACACCCGGCCGGTCGGCACGGACTGTCGCTGCGCGCCGGGCAGTTGGCGGACGCCGTGGTCGAGGCCCTGTTGTCGCACGACGGCAGCGGAACCGCGGCGGGGCTTCGACGAGACCGGATCTCTCCCGAGATGCGCCGCAGCATCGCCGAGCATCCGGATCCCGCGATCCGGGACGCGCACGCGGACTTCGTTCATCACATGGCGGACCGCGAGGTGGGGATCGGCATCGCCGACCTGGAGGAGGCCTACGACCGGCCCCGCACGGCGCTTGCCGGCGCACCGGATCCGAGGCTCCGTGCCGCGGTCGCGCGATCCTGGCACGACCGCCCGATGACGGTTCAGGCCGCACTGCTCGCCGACCCGGATCCCCAGGTCCGAGCGTCCGCCACCGTGCGACCGCAACCGGGCGTCCCACCGGAGTGGACGGACCGATGCATCGCCGACCCGGCCGTGCGAGCCAACGTGGTGCACTATGTCCCGCTGACGCAGGACCAGTTCGCGGAGCTGATGCGGACCGAGGACGAGGAGATCCGGGAGCTCGTGGCCGGAAACCCGCACTTGTCCGCAGACATGGTCGCCCAACTCCTGGACGTCGACGACCCGAACGTGCGTGTGGCGATCGCGCAGAGCCGTCACGTGGACGCCGACACCCGAAACCGGCTGTACGCACTCGTGGAAGCTGAGCGCGAGGCTGGAAGTGCGAAGGCCTGCGTCGCCCTGAACTGGAGCTTCACCGAGCCGAGTTGGCTGCGCGAAGAGCCCCTCGACGAGCGGCTGACCTATCTGGACTGCCGCCAGCCGGTGTTCCGACGCGTACTGGCGACCTGCCGAGACCTGCCGGATGAGGCATGGCGCCGGCTGGACAACGACCCGGACATCAAAGTGCGCCGCACCGCGGCACGCCGCCCGGACACACCACCGGAAGTCCTGGAACGTCTCGTCCGTGCCCACGGCGACGAATTCCACATCCGGCCACCGCTCGTCGAACACCCCAACTTCCCACGCCACACACTCCGTACGTTCGTGGACGAGCCGGACCCTCGAGTCCGCTACGTCGCCCTACAGGACCCCGAACTACCCGTGACCGCCCTCCACCAGCTCGCCGCCGCGCCGGAGCCGTCCCTCCGCCGCGGCGTCGCCCGCCACCCCAGGGCGACAGACGCCCTGCTGAACCAACTCCTCTCCGACCCGACCCCTGACGTCGCCGACGAGGCCGCCGCGAACCCCGTACTGCGGCGCACGCGGATGTACGGAATTCTGAGCGAGGGCGATGTGTGACGCGGTGGGGGTACGACACGACGGCCCTGGGGAACATTCCCAACCAGTCCGATCCTCAGGGCGATTGAAGGGAGTGGTCGTGCGGCCACGGTCACATGGGTATCCGCCCGACCCGAACAGCCAGATCCCCTACTGGAACGCCGCCGCGGCGACAAAGACGTTCACCCACCCACTCCACCTGCCCTGGCTGCACGGGATCAGCAGGCACGCGGCGATCCTCGACTACGGATGCGGCTACGGGCGCACCATGGCGGAACTGGAGCGGCACGGTTTCACCAACCTGGCGGGCGCCGACACCTCACCGGAAATGATCAAACGGGCCCAACACCTGCACCCCGCAAAGCAGTTCACCACTCTGGGCACACCGCCGACCTGGCCCACCCCGCACACCGAATTCGACGCGATAGTCCTCTTCGCCGTGCTGACCTGCATCCCCGGCGACGAGTCCCAACGCCGCCTGATCGCCGAACTGCACCGCATCCTCAAGCCCGGCGGACTCCTCTACATCAGCGACTTTCTCCTACAGGACGACGAACGCAACCGGAACCGCTACGACAACTACGCCACCCTCTACGACAGTTACGGCGTCTTCGAGACCGACGACGGCGCGGTCTGCCGCCACCACTCCAGGGAATGGTTCACCACCCTGCTGGCCGGCTTCGAAACCGTCAGCACCCGAACCATCACGGTGTCCACGATGAACGGCCATGAGTCATCGGGGATCCAATTCCTCCTTGAGGCCCCCTAGGGCTCCTCACGGCTTCCTGAGTTCCTGAGGAAGCGGCCCTGGAAGTACGGGACGATCTGGGCGAGTTGCTCACCGAACGACCACTGTGGACGGAGGACGGGATGTGCGTCCCCCTCGCGTGAACGGGAGACCGGCTCACGAGACGACGCCGTCCCCGGCCCGGACGTGTCCCACGAGCATGGTCACCCGCACTTCCTCGGTGAACGGTTCGCCTGCGGGGAGTGCCTGCCGGATACGTTCGGCAAGGGCGTCGCGCTCCTCCGGCCCGGGCAACCGATCGGCGGGAATCGCGGAGCAGACCCCGCCGAACAGCTGGTCGAAACTGAGCTCGTCGCGGTACTCGACGGCCATTTCCCGCACACCGTCGAAGCCCGCCGCGCGAAGTGCCTCCGCGTACCTCAGCCGGTCACGGCTGCTGGTGCCGCAGGTCGCTGTGAGCGGGGCGCCGATCCAGTCTTCGAGGCAACCGCGCAGAGCCCGGGACCATGAACTGTCCTGCAACCACAACGGCGTTCCGTTGGAGATCACCGCGATGCCTCCGCCCGTCCGCAGGTGCGGTGCCACGGCGCGGAAGAGCTCTTCGTGCCGCATCCAGTGGAGCGCCTGCCCGACGACCATCAGGGCCAAGGATCGTTCTCCCAACAGGCCGCCCAACGCAGGGAGTTCGGTATCGGCGCCCAGCATCCAGATCGCGTTGTGAACCCCCTGGGCCTCCGCCGTGTGCCGGGCCAGCCGCAACATGTCCGGCTCCGGATCCACCCCCACCACCGCACGTACCCGAGACGCGAAGGGAAGAGTCAACTGCCCGGTGCCGCACCCCATGTCGAGCACGGCATCGGCCCGCGAGAGTCCGAAGGTCTCGTGCAGGGCGTCGAAGACCTGGGGAGGGTACCCGCGTCGGAACTTCGCGTAGTACTCGGCCACCTCGCCACTGAATCCCACTGTCATGGGCCCACTGTGCCCGGCGCCCGCCGTACCGGACACATCGCGCACAGCGGGATCGCTATGCGCGGAATCCGGGAAGGACGGCTTCCCGCCCCGGCTGATCCGGTGGGGGTTCCCTTGGGGGCTCCCTCACCCCTTTCCGGCGCGGGCGAGTGCGTCCTCCGCCTGTGTGGCAAGGGAGTTGACGAGATCGGCTGCGGACGGCAGGTCGTCGATGAGGTCGACGGCTTCGCCGGCCCACACGGGGAGCGGGGGTATGTCGCCCTGGGACAGGGCGACTTGGTAGGAGTGTCGGGCGTGGGGGTCGGTGGTGAGTTCGGTCTCCCGGCCGCGCCATTCGTCGAGGAAGGGGTGGCCGAGGGTGCGGGCGGTGTATTTCCTTGGCCAAGGGGAGTTTCGGGCGATGTCGAGGATGCTGTTGCGCTCGGTGTCCTCGCCCCGCGCCTGAATGATGGCGGTGCTGACCGACGGGCTGACCAGGGCTTCGGTCGTGGCCTGGAAGCGGGTGCCGACGAGCGCTCCGGCGGCTCCCAGGGCGAGCGCGGCGGCCAGGCCACGGCCGTCGGCGATGCCGCCTGCGGCCAGTACGGGTACGGGGGCCGCGAGATCCACGACGACCGGCACGAACGGCAGGGTGGAACGGCCGTGCCGGGCACCGTGCCCGCCGCTCTCGGATCCCTGCGCCACGATGACATCGGCGCCCAGGTCCACCGCACGCCTGGCTTCCTCCAGATCGGTCACCTGAATGATCAGCGCCGCACCTGCCCGGCGAATTCGTTCGGCGAACGGGCTCGGATCCCCGAAGGACAGCATCACGGCAACGGGGTTGTACTCCAGGGCGTGTTCGACCGCGTCTATGTCGATCTGCCAGGTGAGGAAGCCGATTCCCCAGGGGTTCGTGGTCTGTTGGGCGACGAGGGCCAACTCACGGGCCAGCCAGTCCCGTTCACCGTTCCCACTGCCCAGCAGCCCCAGCCCACCACCCCGGGAGACGGCCGCGGTCAGCGCACCGCCGGCCGATCCGCCCATCGGGGCCAGCGCGATGGGGTGTTGTACACCGAACAGCTTCGTGAACGCCGTCGACAGGGCCATAGCCGTCATCATCCCCTCGTCGGCGTACGAGTTGGAAGTGCGGCGGATATGAGTGGCTCCGCCTCGCAGCCCAACCCTAATCTCGGCCCATGAACCAGCGGCAGCAGAAGAAGCTCTCCAGACGTCTCTTCGGAGCGATACAGGCAGGTGACACCGCTGCTGTGACCGCGATACTGCGAGCCGGAGTCGACCCGGACCGAGCCGACAGCGAGGGCACCACACCTCTCTACGCGGCCGCGGTGAACGGAGAGGCCGTGATCGCGGGGCTGCTCCTGGCGGCCGGTGCCTCCCCCGACACCGAGAGCGACGGAATCGGCGCGGAGGGCACGCCGTTGTGCGCGGCCGCGTGTTGGGGGCACGTCGAGACGGTTCGCGAACTGCTGGCCCAGGGCGCCGATCCGAACGTACGGGAAGATCACGGCGAAGGCTGGTCGCCGCTGGACTGGGCGAACAACGGTCCCCATCCCGAGACAGCCGCCCTCCTCACGGCAGCGGGCGCCAGTGCGGACTCCGGATGACGAGCTAGACGTACTGGGTGAGTTGCCGGTCGGGATCGTGACCGTGGCCTCGAAGGATCCGGTGGGCATGGTCTTGGCCGGGGATGCGGGGCGGGCCAGGCTCGCGCGGGCCCGGGCGAGCCGGCCACGCACGGTGCTCACCGGTTGCGCAGGGCGTTGGTCGACGCGCACCCGGCACAGCACGGCGCACCCTGTATGCCGGATACTCGTGAACGGCGGGGCATGTGGGTGCTGTGCCGACAGGAGGTGCGCGAGCGTATGGACGTACCTTGGCGCGACCTGCCCGGGCGGATCCCCGCCTGGTTGCGCGACCATGATCCGGGACTCGTGGCGACCCGCCGGGCCGCGCGCACCGCGCTGGTGATGCCCGCGCTGTTCGCCCTGTGCAGTCAGGTGCTGCATTCCTCGACGATGGCGACCTACGCGGCGTTCGGGTCGTTCTCGATGCTTCTGCTGGTGGAGTTCACCGGACCCATGGTGCAGCGGCTGCGGGCGCACGTGGGTCTGGCCGTGGCCTGGGTGGTCCTCATCTGTCTCGGCACGCTGGTGGCCCGGACGACCTGGCTCGCGGTCGCCGTCATGGTCGTGGTCGGCTTCCTGGTGCTCTTCTCGGGTGTGGTCAGCTCCGTTCTCGCGGGCGCGACGACCGCGCTGCTGCTGGCCTTCATCCTCCCGGTGACCTCGCCCGCCCCGCTGTCCCAGCTGCCCGAACGGCTCGCCGGCGCGGGCCTCGCGGCGGCTGCCGCCATGCTCGCGATCTCGCTGCTGTGGCCCCGGCCCGCCGCGGACCCGCTCAGCGCACCCGCCGCCCGGGTCTGCCGCGCGGCGGCGGAGCAACTGCGGACCGATGCCTCGTGGCTGGACGGCGGGCCGGACGCGGCCACCGACCGGCAGTGCGAGGTCACCGCCGGTCGGGCCGCCGCCGCGGCGGCGGACCTGCGTACCGCCTTCGACGCCACGCTCTACCGGCCCACAGGCCTGTCCGCCGGTTCCCGCGCTCTGGTCCGGCTGGTCGACGAGCTGACCTGGCTGAGCGCCATCGTCGCCGACAGCGGGCCGCCACTGGAGAACCGAGGGGCCTGCGACGCGGACGCACACGCCGTACGGCGCGCGGCGGCCGCGGCCCTGGACGAGGCGGCCGACATCCTCGACGCCCCGCGCACCGCGCCCGACGCCCTCCGCGCCGCCCTCGCGAACCTGCGTACGGCCATGGACGGCATGGAACTCCGCGCCACCCACCGACTCCCCGTGCACCGGCCGAAGCCCGGCACGGAGTCGGAGGTCCGCGCCTTCATCGAAACCCTCGACCTCTCCTTCCGCGCCCAGGAGTTGGGGTACGCCACCCTCCAGATCGCCGGCAACGTGGACCTGGCCGCGGCCGCCGAGCGCCGCAGCTGGCCCGAGCGCCTGCTGGGCACGGAACCCGGCGCGCTGACCCAGCCGCTGGCCTCCGCCGTAGAGCGCGCCGCCGCACACCTGGAGCCGCGCTCGGTGTGGCTGCACAACAGTCTCCGGGGTGCGCTCGGCCTCGGCATCGCGGTGGCCCTGGCGAACGTGACCAGTGTCCAGCACTCGTTCTGGATCCTGCTGGGAACCCTGTCGGTGCTGCGTTCCAACGCGCTCAACACCGGGCAGAACGCGCTCCGGGCCCTGGGCGGCACGCTCGTCGGTTCGCTCATCGGGACCGGACTGCTCCAGCTCATCGGGCAGCACAGCACCGTGCTCTGGTTCCTGCTCCCCGTCGCCGTGCTCGTCGCCGGCATCGCGCCCGCCGCCATCTCGTTCGCGGCGGGCCAGGCGGCCTTTACCGTCACCCTCGTCATCCTGTTCAACATCGGCCAGGACCCGGACTGGCACATCGTGCTGCTGCGGATCGAGGACATCGCCCTCGGCTGCGGGGTGAGCGTCCTGGTGGGCCTGTTCTTCTGGCCGCGCGGCGCGGCGGCCGCCGTGGAGCAGGCGCTGTCGGCGGCGTACACCGAGAGCGCCCGCTATCTGGCCGACGCCGTGGAGTACGCGGCCAGCCGTTGCAGCATCGGCTGCATCCCGACCGATGCCCCGGTGGAGGCGGGCCGGCAGGCGGCCGCCGCGGCCCGCAGGCTCGACGACGCCTTCCGCAGCTACCTCGCCGAACGCGGCGCCAAGCCGGTACGGCTGTCCGACATGACCACCCTGGTCACCGGGATCGTAGGACTGCGTCTCGCCTCGGACGCGGTACTGGAACTGTGGCAGCGCAACGGCGGTGAGGAACCGATGGAACCCGACCGTTCCGAGGCCCGGCTCACCCTGCTCGACACCGTCGGCCGGCTGGCCGACTGGTACCGCGAACTGGCCGTCGGCCTCGGCCGGCACACCGCCGTGCCCGCGCCGCTCGCACGCGACCCCGACGAGGAGGCACGGCTGGTCCACTCCCTCCGCCGGGACCTGCGCGGCGACGACGGACACGCCACGGCGACAGCCGTCCGCATCATCTGGACCGCCGACCACCTCAACGCGGCCCGCCGCCTCCAACCCGGCCTGGCCGCCGCGGCGAAGCCGAGCGAACCGGCCGCTCACCCCGGGTAGGGAACGGCCTCCCGCGCCGACCGGAGTGCCACCGCCCACCAGGCCAGCTGGTCGAGCACGGTCTTGGCGTACACAGGGGCCTGGGGATCGAGCGGACGACCGTCCTCCCACGCCGTGAAGCAGTTCGGGAAGGAGAGGCCGTCGCGGATCGTCACCGCGTGGAGTTCGGTCAGTACGTTCTCCAGGTGCAGCACCGCGTGTCGGCCGCCCGCGGCACCGCCGTAGCTGACGAAGGCGACGGGCTTGGCCGCCCACTGGGTGAAGTGCCAGTCGATGGCCGCCTTCAACGACGCGGGATAGCTGTGGTTGTACTCCGGCGTGACCACCATGAAGGCGTCGGCGCGCGTCAGCGCCGAGGTCAGTGCCGTCATCCCGGCCGGGCGAGGGTAGTCGTCACCTGCGTGCTTCGGCGAGGCCGCGGGCAGCGCCAACGGGACGTCGACGGCGGCCAGATCGACGACCTCCACCTCGAAGACACCGTGCGGGCCGACCTGTTCCTCGACCCACGAGGCCACCACCGGGCCGAACCGTCCTTCACGCGTGCTTCCGACGATGATCACCAGCTGAGGTCTGTTCTCCATGCCCACCACGATCGGACCGCACGGGACCAGCAGCCAGGCCGTGCCCAGGCTGGCCCTCACAGGGCCACGCTGAGCACCCCGCGGCCGGCGGGCGGCGCCGTAAACTCACGCCATGGGTTCGCCGTTGGGGGATTTCATCCGGACCACGCGAGACAGCATCCAGCCGCAGTCGCTGGGACTGCCCGATCACGGCCGCCGCCGGTCACCGGGGCTACGGCGCTCGGATCTCGCCGCGCTGGCCGGCATCAGCGTCGAGTACCTGACCCGTATCGAGCAGGGCCGCGACCGCAATCCCTCGGTGGCGGTGGTCAACGCGCTCGCCGACGCGCTCGGCCTCAACCCGTCGGAGCGCGACCACCTGCGCTACCTCACGAAGATCACCGGCGGCGAATGCTCCGCCCACACGCGACCCGCGCCCCCGCGCCGAGAGGTCCGCCCGTCGGTCCTGGAGACGCTCCGCCTGCTGGAACCGGGCATCGCGACGGTCACCAACCGGCTGGGCGACGTCCTCGCCCACACCAGCGGCTACGAGGCGGTGACGCGCGGAACCGGACTGCTCGACGCGGACACCCCGAACCTCACGCGCTACGTCTTCACGGACCCCCGCGCACGGACGTTCTTCACGGACTGGGACGACATCGCGGACGAGCAGGCCTTCGACCTCTGGCTCGGACCGTCCGTGGAGAACTCCGAGTGGTTCACTACGGAACTCGCACGCGTCGCCGGCCCCGACTTCACCCGCCGCCTGAACCGGCACGTGGTCCCCCGACGCGGGGCGCTCCGCCTCAGCCACCCGTCCGGGTACGACCTCCGACTGCTCCGCGAGACGCTCGAACTCCCCTCGGACGCCCAGCAGTTGATCGTCCTCCTCCCCGCGGACGACAGCACGGCGCAGGCCCTCGACCACCTCCGCCACGGCTCCCACGGGCGCCTTCGGGTCATCTCCTGACGCACCTCGGCACTCCGCAAGTACCAGGTGACAGGGCTGAGTCGACGGGTCGGGGGTAGTCGAGACAGCGAGGAGCACGGTGCTTTGAGGAGAAGGAGCTTCATGTCGGGCGTAGTTGAACGCATCAAGCGGTTCGCCAGGAGTCCCCAGGGGCGACGCACCGTGGAACAGGTACGGCGAGCCGCCGCCGACCCGCGCCGCCAGGCCCAGGCCCGGCGCCTGTTGGGCAAACTCCGCGGCCGCCGTTGAGGACGTCGGCTTCGCGCTCGTGCGGCCGGGGGAGGCCCGCTGTCCGCTGAGCGGAACACGCGACCCAAGGAGGAATGATCGCTGTGGAAGGTTCGTCGCTCCGGGCAGTGGGCTGGGCCCGCACGCTTCCGTTGGACAGCGAAGTGAAATCGGCCCGGGACTGGGCGCGCAGACATCTTGAGGGGCTCCACTGGACCACCACCGCTCCGGACACGGTGGACGCCGTACTGCTCACCGTCTCCGAACTGGTGACCAACGCGCACCGGCACGCCCACAGCAGCGCCCAGTTGGTGATGACGTGCGACGACCACTGCCTGCACGTCTCCGTGCACGACAAGTCCGCCGACCTGCCCACTCCCCGCGAGGCCAGTACGGATCGGCTCGGCGGACGCGGCATGTTCCTCGTGGACGCGGTGGCCGACACCTGGGAGTCGCATCCCTGCCGCCACGGCAAGTCGGTCAGCGCCTGTTTCCACGTACCCGACGCGGGGCCGTCGGCGGCTGGCCCGTCGGTGCCGCCGCAGCGCTGACGCACATTCGTCCAACAGCCCTGCCGGACAAGGTAGTTGAGCACGCCACGGCTTCAGGGACGATCACCGCTGAAGCACGCGTCCCGCACCCGCGCGTGTCGTCAGGACGGCCATTCCGGTTCGGTGAGGGTCGCGGCGAGCGCGTCGAGGAGCACCTGAGCGGGCTGGGACGCGGGCGGTTTGCCGTAGACGGCGGCCGCGACCTGTCTGCGCATGCCGTCGATGCGGTGGAGTCGGACACCCGGGTGCCTGTTGGCGAGGAGGGTGAGTCCGGGCAGCAGGCTCACGCCGAGTCCGGCCGCGACGAGTGCCTGTACGGCGACGTAGTCGTCGGTCTCGAACTCGACGATCGGCTTGAACCCGGCCCGCCCGCAGGCCGCGACGAGATGCTCGCGGCAGCGTTCGCACCCGGCGATCCAGCGCGTGTCGGCATAGGTGGCCAGGTCGGTCCCGGCCCCGTCCCAGGAGCGGTCGGCCGGTGTGACCACGTACAACGGTTCGTCGAGGAGCGGTGTCATCGTGGTGTCACGGCGGTCGCGCTGGGGCGGGTCGCCGTGCTCGAAGATCAGCGCCACGTCGACGTCGTTGTTGCGCAGGGCGTTGAGCGCGTCCGGTGGTTCGGCCTCCCGCAAGGTCAGCTCGATGCCGGGATACCGGTCGAAGACATGGGCGGCGGCGAGCGGCACCAAGGTGGCCAACGCCGAGGGAAAGGCGGCCAGTCGGACCCGGCCGGTCCGCAGTCCGGCCAGCTCGTCCAGTTCGGCGTGCACCGACTCGACCTGCGCGAGGATCGACTCGGCGCGGTCCACCAGCAGCCGGCCCGCCTCCGTGAGCCGGATACCGCGCCCCATCCGCTGCAACAGGGGCATGCCGACCTCGGCTTCGAGCTTGGCCAGTTGATGGCTCACCGACGGCTGCGCGTAGTGCAGTGCCTCGGCGGCCGCCGTGATCGAACCCTCGCGGGCGACGGCGACCAATACACGCAACCGACTCAAGTCGATCATTTGTGAATCATAGACCGCGTCGATGACGGCCTCGAAAACACGCATTGGACCATTACCGGACCTACTGCGACGGTGAATCGATAGTGGGTGCGAGAGATCGCGGCCGCACACCTTCCCGTCGGTGACCGCCGGTGATCTCACCCCGTCACGCGTGCCCGGCCTCCGGGCGCGGAAAGGAGATGCCGCATGACCACGGCTGTGAATCCGCCGTCGCGATCGATGTCGGTGAGCGACAGCGCGGCGCGAACCCTCGCGAACGCGACCAAGACCGTTCCCCAGATGAGCTCCATCACGCCTCGCTGGCTGGTGCATCTGATGTCCTGGGTTCCGGTCGAGGCCGGCATCTACCGGGTGAACAAGGTCGTTCATCCCGAGTCGGTGCGCATCGAATGCGACAACTACGACGAGGCGCCGCTGCCCGACACCTTCGTCGACTACGCGCGGGAACCCCGGGAGTACCGGCTCAAGGCCGTCCAGACGGTCCTGGACCTCCACACCCGGATCTCCGACCTGTACTCCAGCCCGCACAACCAGACGGCGCAGCAACTGCGGCTGACCATCGAGGCGGTGAAGGAGCATCAGGAGGGCGAGCTGATCAACAGCCCGGAGTACGGGATGCTGGCCAGCGCGGCGGAGACGCAGCGGATCTCCACGATGACCGGGCCGCCGACGCCGGACGACCTGGACGCCCTCATCACGAAGGTGTGGAAGCAGCCGGCCTTCTTCCTCACCCACCCCGAGGGGATCGCCGCGTTCGGCAGAGAGTGCACCCGGCGCGGTGTACCGCCGGCCACGGTGAGCATGTTCGGCTCGCAGTTCCTGACCTGGCGCGGACTGCCGATCATCCCGTCGGACAAGGTCCCGCTGGAGAACGGGAAGACGAAGTTCATCCTGCTGCGCACCGGCGAGTCGCGCCAGGGCGTGGTGGGACTGTTCCAGCCCGGGCTCTCGGGCGAGCAGGGGATGGGCCTGTCGGTGCGCTTCATGCAGATCGACCGCAGCGCCATCGCCTCGTACCTGATCTCCCTGTACTGCTCCCTCGCGGTACTCACGGAGGACGCCCTCGCCGTGCTGGACGACGTCGAGGTGGACAAGTTCCATGACTACGCGCCGAGTTACCGGTAGCCATGACCACGCCCCCGACTACCGGTGACGAAGCCGCCCCCGCGTGGCTGCCGGACGAGGAGACGCTGAGCCGGATGGCCGGGGAGTTCTTCCGAGCACTCCCCGGGCAACCGGCGGACACGGAGGCCCCGGCCTTCGACGGCCGGCCGGAATGGCCGACGCCCACCGGCCTGCCGCTCGCGGACTCTTCTCCTACGGCTTCTGCTCCTACGGCGTCTGCGGGGCCGTCGGCTGCGCAGTCCGCTCCCTCGGTGCCCGCCGGTCCGCCGGCCCCGGCCCCGTTCCCTGCCCAGCCGGCCGGAGCGCCGACGGCTGATCTCGCGCAGGCGGTGCCCACCGGCCTGCCTGCTGCCGAATCCGCTCTCGCGGTGTCCACCGCCGTGCCGACCGCGGACCCGCTTCCTCCGGTGCCGACCGGCCTCCCGTCCATGGACCCGCCGCCCCCGGCGCCGACCGCCGGAATGAGCCCGCCGTCCGGGCCGCCACCGACCAGCGCCCCGGCCACGTTCATGGCCAGCCCCTATGCCGTGGGTGCGCCCGGCGCCGCCGGATCCACTCCGGAGTCACCGGTCCCGCCGGGACCGCCGCCCGCCCCATCGCCGGCCGCACCGGCCCGACTCCCGGACCCCGGGCCGTACTACTTCCTCACCGAGGCACCCGGGTACCCCGCTCAGGCGCCGGAGCTTCCCGGTTTCGGGCACCTCGGGCTGCCGCCGCTTCCCGAGGTGATGTCACCGACCGCGACGACCGCGCCGTACTACTTCGTCGAGGAACCCGACGCGTCCGGCGTGCCGTCGGATCTGCGGCTCGACCCGCACCCGGCCTTCGACGTGCAGGCGGTCCGCCGGGACTTCCCGATCCTGTCCGAGCTGGTCAACGGGCGTCCGCTGATCTGGCTCGACAACGCCGCCACCACGCAGAAGCCGCAGGCGGTGATCGACCGGCTGGTCGAGTTCTACTCGCGGGAGAACTCCAACATCCACCGGGCGGCGCACGAGCTGGCCGCCCGGGCGACGGACGCCTACGAGGGCGCCAGGAAGACCGTCGCGCGGTTCGTCGGGGCCGGTTCCGCCGAGGAGATCGTGTTCGTCCGGGGCACCACCGAGGCGATCAACCTGGTCGCCAAGGCGTGGGGTCCCGCGCACATCCGCGCGGGCGACGAGATCGTGCTCTCCCATCTGGAGCACCACGCCAACATCGTGCCCTGGCAGATGCTGGCGGAGCAGACCGGCGCCGTGATCAAGGTGATCCCGGTCGACGACAGCGGCCAGTTGCTGCTCGACCGGTACACCGCGCTCCTGTCGGAGCGGACCAAGCTGGTCGCGGTCACCCAGATGTCCAACGCGCTCGGCACCGTCGTACCGGTCGAGCAGATCATCGAGCTCGGACACCGCGCCGGGGCACGCGTCCTGGTCGATGCCGCGCAGTCGGTCCCGCACCTGCCGATCGACGTCAGGGCGCTGGACGCGGACTTCCTGGTCTTCTCCGGGCACAAGCTGTTCGGGCCGACCGGGATCGGGGTGCTCTACGGCAAACGGGAGGTCCTTGAGGACATGCCTCCGTGGGAGGGCGGCGGCAACATGATCACCGACGTCACCTTCGAGAAGTCCAGCTTCCAGCCGCCGCCGGGTCGCTTCGAGGCCGGCACCGGCAACATCGCCGACGCCGTGGGCCTGGCCGCGGCCATCGACTACGTCGAGCGCATCGGCCTGCCGAACATCGCCGCCTACGAGCACACCCTGGTCGAGCACGCCACGGAAGGCCTGCGCGGTGTGCCCGGGCTCCGGTTGGTCGGCACCGCCCCGAACAAGGCGAGCATCGTGTCGTTCGTCCTCGACGGCTACGAGCCCGCCGAGGTCGGCACCGCGCTCAACGAGGAAGGCATCGCGGTCCGTTCGGGCCACCACTGCGCCCAGCCGATCCTGCGCCGGTACGGACTGGAGGCCACCGTCCGGCCGTCGTTCGCCTTCTACAACACGCACGGGGAGGTGGACACGCTGATCGCGGCGGTCCACCGGCTCGCGGACCGCCGAGGGGGGCACCGCTAGTTCGCACGCGCCTCCCGAACCGGTACGGCGGAGACCTGTCCGAGGTCTCCGCCGTACCGGCGTGAAGTCGGCCTGCCCGCCCTCCCGTTGCTCACTTCTCGATCCGGCCGACCTTCGTGCGGTCGACTACGGCGGTCCCGGAGGATCACCTTCCCCGCGTGCCCGGGGCGTCGGCTCGTGGATTCCCACGTGAGCGGGTGTCTGCGCCTCGGCTTCGGGGGCAGACGGCGATGGATCGGATGCGAACGCCACCCGACCGTGGACCGCCGCGAGGCGCCGACCCGTGGGAGCCCCGATGTCGACCGCCGTGCCGGGAAGAGCAGCAGGAGCGACCGGGGAGGAACCCGAGGCGGTCCGGCGGGGCTGGTCGCGTGTTCTACCCCGCGGTACCGGCAGTACCGCGGCGCGCATCGGCGTACTGACCGTCTGTCAGGCCGCCCTGATCGTGGGGTTCGGGCTCCTGATCACGGGCCCGGCCCGGAACCTGTGGCCGCTGACGGTCGAGGACCATGTCGACGAGGGGTTCGAGCGGATCCGTACGGGCCCGCTCACCACCCTGTCGTACCTCGGCTCGGAGGCGGGCAACACCCTCACGGTGATCGCCGTCACCCTGCTGAGCTGCGTGGCGCTGGTGCTCGTGCCCCGGCTGCCGATGTGGCGTCAGGCCGTCTTCCTCGCCGTCGCCGTCTCGCTCCAGGCAGTGGTTTTCCTGGCCGTCACCGAGTCGGTGGACCGGACGCGCCCGCAGGTGCACCGCCTCGACGCCTCCCCGCCGACGTCCAGTTACACCTCCGGCCACACCGGCGCGGCCACCGCGCTCTACGCCGGACTCGCGGTGCTCGCGGTGTCCCGGGTGCGCAGGCCGTGGCGGTGGCCGCTGGCCGGGCTGCTGTTCCTCGTGCCGCTGGTTGTCGGCGTCTCCCGCCTCTACCGGGGCATGCACCACCCCACGGACGTGATCGGCGGTATCGCCAACGGCGCCCTGTCCCTGCTGATCGTCGGCCGCGCCCTGTTCACCGACGGCTCCGTGGCCGCCGTTCCCGCACAGCGGACCGGGCCTGCCGACACGACCACGCGGGCCGAGGAGCGCGAGCCCGGCAGCACCGCCGTGATCTTCAACCCCACGGTGACCGACGCGGTGGCCCGCGAGAAACTGCGGCGCATCCTGGAACAACACGGCCACCGCGCACCGGAGTTCATCGAGACCACCGCCGACGACCCCGGCACCGGCCAGGCGGCCGGCGCGGTCCGTGCCGGAGCGGACCTGGTCGTGGTCTGCGGCGGCGACGGAACCGTCCGCGCGGCCGCCGACGCCCTGGCCGGCACCGGCGTACCGCTCGTCGTGGTGCCCTGCGGCACCGGCAACCTGCTCGCCCGCAACCTCGGCCTGCCGCTCACCCCCGCCACCGCGCTCGACGCCGCCCTGTCCGGCACCCCGCACCGCATCGACCTCGGCCGCATCGAGGGCGACGACCTCGCCCCCACCCACTTCGCCGCGATGTCCGGGGCCGGGCTCGACGCCGCGATGCTGGAACACACCGACGACCGCGCCAAGTCCGCCGTCGGCTGGCTCGCCTACGTACTCGCCACCGTCGGCACCCTGCGCACACCCCGGATGCGACTGACGGTCCGGCTCGATGACGCGCCCGTCCTGCACCGCACGGCCCGCATGGTGCTCCTCGCCAACGTCGGCACCGTACAAGGCGGCCTGACCCTCCTCCCGGCGGCCCGGCCCGACGACGGGCTGCTCGACCTGCTGATCCTGGACCCGCGCGGCCCCGGCGGCTGGATGCGCGCCCTGGGCATCCTGATACGCGGTCGCGGGCGGAACACGCGCCCCACGACCGTGGAAACGCTCGTCCCCGAGGGCACCGGCACGAAGGGAGTACCGGTGGAGTTCCGCACCTTCCGGCGGGTCGAACTCACCTTCGCCGTACCGCAGTCGCGTGAACTCGACGGCGACCCGGTGTCCCACGGCCGGCGTCTCACCGCCGAGGTCAGCCCCGGCGCGCTGACCGTGCTGCTGCCCACCCGGGAGAAGTGAATGGGCACCGCCACCAAGGTCCCCGAGACCCGCGACATGACCGGCGACGACCTCTCGGCCGACGAGGCCCTGGCCTCGCTCCGCCGCTACGGCCGCTGGCCGCTGCTGCGCGACTCCTTCGTCCGGTTCCGCTACGCCGACGGCTTCAGCCACTCCCGCGCGCTCGCCCTCCAGACGGTGCTGGCGGTGATCCCGCTGGCCATCGCCTTCGTCGGGCTCTCCACCGCGCTGCACACCGAGAACATCGGCCGACTCGCCGAACTGACCATCCACCGGATCGCCCAGGGACCCAGCGCCGACATCGTCGACGACGCACTGGACCGAAGCCGCCACAGCGCGGGCGACGGTGACGAGATCGCCCTCTGGTTCGGCCTCCTCTTCTCCCTGGTCAACGTCACCACCGCGATGTGCCAGATCGAACGCGGCGCCAACCGGATCTACGGCAACGAACGCGACCGCCCCTTCCACCAGAAGTACCTGCGCGGACTCGTGATGTCGCTGAGCGCCGGGATTCCGCTCGGACTCGGGTTCGTCATGATGGTGGCCGGCGGCGACCTGGCCGCCGCGGCGGCGACGGTGTACCACCTCGACGGCGATGCCAGGACCGCCTGCGAGATCCTGCGTTGGCCCTTCGGCCTGCTGCTCGCCCTCCTCTCGGCCAGCGCGATCTTCCGCCGTTCCCCGCGCCGCCGCCAGCCCGGCTACACCTGGCTGGCCTTCGGCGCCGCCGTCTACCTCGTCCTGTGGACGGCCCTGACCTGGCTGCTGAGCCTGTACCTGGACATCAGCGGCTCCTTCGACACGGTCTACGGCCCGCTCAGCGCCTTCATGTCCCTGCTGCTCTGGGCCTACCTGACCTCCATCGCCCTCTTCCTGGGCCTGTCCTTCGCCGCGCAGCTGGAGGCCGCGCGGGCGCTGCGGCCCGGTCCGATCACCGCCGACCCGGGAGTGTGAAGAGTGGTTCGCGCCACGGCCCAGCGCCTTCGTGACCTCCGTCGTCGGACGGCGGACCGTAGATTCGGCATCCACCTGTTCGCTTCGGCCGCGGTCGCCGCCACAGCTGCCGTCCCCTTCGGTCTGCTGCTCGTCCTGGTCGAGGGACACTGGCAGCCGCTGCGCCGTCTCGACGCGGGCGCGGCACGGAGGTTGAACGAGGCCGCCGTCGAACACCCGGCGTGGACAAGCATGTTGAGGTTCCTGTCCGACCGGGTGTGGGACCCGGTCACCCTGCGGGCGGCCGTAGCGCTCCTGACCGTATGGCTGTTGTACCGCCGGGCCTGGCGTCTGGCCGCCTGGTCCGCCGTGACGGCAACGGCCGGTGGACTCATCGGGCTGCTGGTCAAAATCGTGGTCGAGCGGGCCCGACCGTCCCTGGAGGACCCGGTCGCGCACGCGCCGGGTTTCTCCTTCCCCTCGGGACACGCGATGACCGCGACCACCTCGTTCGCCATCTTCCTGTTGGTCCTACTGCCCCTGGTGCCGAGTGCCCTGCGAGCGTTGTGCTGGGGCGTCGCGATCGTGTCCGTACTCGGCGTGGGCTTCACCCGGATCGCACTCGGCGTCCACTGGTTCAGCGATGTCGTGGGCGGCTGGCTCCTGGGCCTCGCCGTGGTGGCCCTCACCACCTGGGCCTTCGAGGCCTGGCGCACCGACGCGGGCCGTCGACCGGTCGGGTTGAGCGAGGGCCTGGAGCCCGAACTCACCGGCGCCCACCCCGAACCCGGCCCCTCCGTCCGGAAGCACCACGGCGGATCCGCACGAGACTGACGACCGGGTTCGCCGTACGCAACACCCTTGGAGCGTGGGCGAGTTCCGCGCACCAGCACGGACATGGGCGTCACCGACCAGGCGCGTCGGTGGCCGGGTCGGGTCACGGACGTAAGGCCGGGACCCGATCTCTCGGCTGTGTTCTTCCGACCCATTGTGGTTGGGCCCGCGCCCCCTTACTGTTCGGCTTTGCCTGAGTCTGTTTGATGCTGTTCGCCCAGTCGGTCTGGAGGCCGCCGTGCGGGATGGTCGGAACGGTTCAGAGGGTGCGAGACCCGGTCGCCGTCGCTGGTGGAGAGCGATCCTCGCGGCGACCGCGACCATCGCTCTAGCGGCGGGCATGACCGCGCCGGCCACGGCTGCGGCGCAGGACGTCGGTGAGCAGCCGCCCGCCGTCGCTCCGCAGGCGCACACCGTGACGCTCGACGGCTACTCCTTCCTCGTCGACGGCAAACGCACCTACCTGTGGTCCGGCGAGTTCCACTACTTCCGGCTCCCGAGCCAGGACCTGTGGCGCGACATCTTCCAGAAGATGAAGGCCGCCGGCTTCAACTCGACCTCCCTGTACTTCGATTGGGGCTACCACTCACCGAAGCCGGGCGTGTACGACTTCACCGGGGTGCGGGACGTCGACAAGCTCCTCGACATGGCGCAGGAGGCCGGTCTCTACGTCATCGCCCGCCCGGCGCCGTACATCAACGCGGAGGTCGACAGCGGCGGTCTGCCCGGCTGGCTGACCACCAAGGCAGGCAACAACCGCAGCGACGACCCGCGGTTCCTGAAGTACGCGGACGAGTGGCTGACCCAGATCGACCGGATCATCGCCCGCCACCAACTCACCAACGGCACCGGGTCAGTTATCGCCTACCAGGTCGAGAACGAGTACTACGACGGCTCGGCCGCAGGGCGTTCCTACATGCAGCACCTGGAGGACAAGGCCCGCGCCGACGGCATCACGGTCCCGCTGACCGGCAACAACAACGGCACCTTCAACTCCGGTACCGGCGCCCTCGATGTCGACGGTCCCGACTCCTACCCGCAGGGTTTCGACTGCTCCAACCCCGCGAAGTGGAACGGCGTTCCCGACATCAGCTACGACCACCCGGCCGGAAAACCGCTGTACTCACCGGAGTTCCAGGGTGGCGCCTTCGCCCCCTGGGGCGGACCGGGCTACGACAAGTGCGCCCAGCTCATCAACGACCAGTTCGCCAACGTCTTCTACAAACAGAACATCGCCGTCGGCGCGACCGCGCAGAGCTTCTACATGACGTACGGCGGCACCAACTGGGGCTGGCTCGGCATGCCCGAGAACTACACGTCGTACGACTACGGGGCCGCGATCCGCGAGACCCGCCAGCTCGATCCGAAGTACGACGAGGACAAACTCATCGGCTACTTCACGCAGTCGGTCGCCCCGCTGACCAAGACCGAGGCGATCAGGGCGACACCGCCGGACGACTCCGCGATCGTCGACACCGCCCGGATGAACCCCGACACCAAGACGCAGTTCCACGTCCTGCGGCACGGCAACTCCACCTCCACTGCCGTGGACAAGACCCATATCTCCCTCGACCTCAACGCCCAGCCGACGAATGACACCACCTACACCTGGGACGACCCCGACTCCGCGCTCCAGTACGCCGGTTCGTGGTCGCACGTGGCCAACACGAGCTACACCGGCGGTGATTACAAACACACGGAGTCCTTCTCGAACAAGGCAGGCGACTCGCTCACCGTCCCCTTCGACGGCACGGCGATCCGCTGGATCGGCTCGAAGACCAACAACCACGGCAACGCCGACGTCTATCTCGACGACACCAAGGTCGCGACGGTCGACGACTCCGGCAGCGAGAGCCAGGCCGTGCTCTTCCAGAAGACCGGCCTGACACCGGGCGCGCACACGCTGAAGATCGTCGTCGCCGGGAACCACGGCTCGGGATCCACGGACAACTACGTGGCCGTCGACGCCATCGACGTACCGACGAGCGACTCCGCCACGGAGCCGACCTACCCGGTCGTGCCGCAGCAGCCGGGCACCGCGATCACCCTCGACGGACGCGACTCCCACGTGATCGTCGCCAACTACCGCCTGGGCGAAGCACAGTTGCAGTACTCGACCTCCGAGATCATGACCAACGCGACCATCGGGGACCGGGACATCGCCGTGCTCTACGGCGACCAGGGCAGCGATGGCGAGACCGTCCTGCGCTACGGCGCCAAGCCCACCGTGACCGCCAACGGCGGTGCCGTCACGACCAGTTGGGACCCGGCCACCGGAGACCTGCGGCTCAACTACACGCACAAGGGCCTGATCCGCGTCACCATCACCGGCGACGGACAGCGCCCCCTGCTCCTGCTCCTCGGCGACAAGGCCACCGCGAAGACCTTCTGGCGGCAGGACACGGCGAGCGGCCCGGTGCTCGTGCGCGGCACCCACCTGCTGCGGACGGCGACCAGCCTGCACGGCGGCCACACCGTGGCGCTCACCGGCGACAACGCCGACGACAAGAACATCGAGGTGTTCACCGCCGCCGCCCAAGTCACCTGGAACGGCAGGACATTGGGCACCCACGCCACCGACACGGGGAGCCGCACCGCGAAGATCCCGGTGGCCGCCCCGATACACCTGCCGACACTGACCAACTGGAAGCACGCTGCGGAATCCCCGGAAGCCGCCCCCGGTTTCGACGACACCAGCTGGCAGGTGGCCGACAAGGCGACCACCAACAGCGTCTCCGGCGCCAACTCGCTGCCGGTGCTCTACGCGGACGACTACGGCTTCCACACCGGCAACACCTGGTACCGCGGCCGCTTCCGCGCCACCGGCAAGGAGACCGGCATCCACCTGGTGTCGGACTCCGGGGGAGGAGCGCAGGCGTTCTCCGCCTGGCTGAACGGCACCTTCGTGGGCAGCTCCACCACGGGCAGCGGCGACTTCACCTTCCCGGCCGGCTCCGTGAAGTCCACCGGCGACAACGTCCTGTCCGTGCTCACCGTCAACATGGGGCACGAGGAGGACTACAACTCCGCCAACGGCAACAAGACCGCGCGCGGCCTGACCAGCGCCTCCCTCGTCGGCGCGCCGCTGACGTCCGTCACCTGGCGCCTCCAGGGCGTACGGGGCGGCGAGGACCTCCAGGACACGGTCCGCGGCCCGCTCTCGACGGGCGGCCTCTACGGCGAGCGGGCCGGCTGGTCCCTGCCGGGCTACCCGGACGCCGACTGGAACCGCGTGTCCCTCCCGGCAAGCGACACCACACCCGGAGTCTCCTGGTACCGCACCGACGCCAAGCTGGACCTGCCGCACGGCCAGGACACCTCGCTCGGGCTGACGTTCACCGACGACCCGGCACGCAAGTACCGCGCCACGATCTTCGTGAACGGCTGGCAGGTCGGCAACTACGTCAACTACCTCGGCCCGCAGCACACCTTCCCGGTCCCCAACGGCATCCTGAACCCGAACGGCCACAACAGCATCGCCATCGCCGTGTGGAACCTCGACGGCAGCACCGGCGGCCTCGGCAAGGTCGAACTCACCGACTACGGCAGCTACGCCTCCTCCCTGCGCGTCGCCCAGAACGACAGCCCTCGCTACGACCCCCGCACCTACGCGATGCCGAAGCGTCCGGGAGCCGACGTCACCCTGGATGTGCCGGACACCGCCCAGCCGGGACAGGCCTTCACCGCCCGGGCGACGGTGCGGGTACCGAAGGACCGACAGCCCGCTTCCGCAATGACGGCGTCGCTCTCCGCCCCCGACGGCTGGAGCGTGAGCGCCCCGACCCCCACCTCGGTCGAGCGCCTGCGGCCCGGTGCGTCGGCCACCTTCACCTGGCAGGTCGAGCCCCCGACCGGAACGCTGCCGTCCGCCTCGGCACTCACCGCCACGGTGCACTACCGGCAGAACGGACGACAGGTCGTCAGCGCCGACGAGCGCATCGTCGGCGGAATCCCGCCCGCTCCGCCCGCCGGGAAGAGCGACGTGAGCGCCCTGCCGTTCCTCTCCTCCACGAACGGATGGGGCCCGGTGGAACGGGACACCAGCGTCGGCGAACAGGCGGCCGGTGACGGCCGTCCGATCACCATCGCGGGCGTCGGCTACGCCAAGGGCCTCGGCACCAACTCCGTCAGCGACGTCCAGCTCTACCTCGCCGGACAGTGCTCGCGGCTGACGGCGTCCGTCGGCGTCGACGACGAGACGGGCGGCGCGGGTACGGTGACGTTCTCCGTGATCGCCGACGGCAAGACCCTGGTCACCACACCGACGATCCGCGGTGGGCAGGCCGCGGTGCCGATCGACGTCGACGTCAGCGGTGCCCAGGTGATCGACCTCAAGGCCGGTGACGCGGGCGACGGCAACGGCAACGACCACGCGGACTGGGGGATGCCGACACTGACGTGCGAGTGATCGGGCGTCGCTTCGTCGCCGGTTCCTACGCGGGGCTCGCATCGTCGAGGGAGTGAAGCAACACGGCGGCCTCGGCAGGGAGCCGTGCGGCTCGGTGCGCATGCGGGCGCGGTCAACTGTGCCGCGGCCTCCAGACACTTGACGGCTTCGGCTTGCACGATCTCGACCACACGGTGCTCGCTCAGCTCACGCCGAGCCGTCTCCGTGGCGCCGACACCGAGCGGCGATCGCTCAAGCGCCGAGCCACGAAGCTCGGTTTCCGGCACGGGCACCGCCTCGGCGTTGTCCAGCGCGCCGGGTTGCCCGAAGGGCGCTCACCGCGACCTTGTCACCCGCGCGCATCGCTTCCGGGAGCGCTCGACGCATGCGAATACGTAGAGACATGCCGGCGAGCCTTTCGAAGAACAGGGCAACCGGGACCGTCCCTCACGGGTCTAGCCACCGATGACACACCATCAGGTCTCGTCGTGCGGGGAGGCGGCGACCCAGTGTCCCGAGGGGGGACCTCATGCGCATGTGCCCGACCGTGGCCGTCACTTTCCTGACGGCCGCCCTTTCAGCATCGGTGCTTCCGGCAACCGCCCGGGCGGTGGACACGGCCGCGGCCGGCGACACCACGTTCTCGAACGTCGTGGTCGACGGAGGCAAGGACATCGTGCTCGGCCCGACCACCGGAAAGACCGTCACGATCACGTGGACGGCCCGTGACCCGGAGGGCGTTGCCGCGTCATGGGCCTACCTGTGGCACGGTCCCAACACCGACGACGCAGACGGCAGGCTGCCGTTGTACCCGCCGGCGGGTACATGCGTGGTGTCACCGGCCGACCCGACGACCTCCACCTGCAAGGTGAGCATCGCTGTGAGCGCCGCGCGGGACTTCGAGCACAACGGCCTCGCCGGCGCCTGGAAGGTGCTCGCCGGGGCGCAGGACACCGGCGACAACTGGACGGAGATCGACGTTGCCGGTACGGCGAACGTCAAGCGGTACGCCAGGGTGACGGTCAACGCCTCGCCCGAGCCGGTGAAGAAGGGCAGGACGATCACGGTCACCGGGAAGTTGACCCGCGCGAACTGGGAGAGCGGCACCTACACCGGCTACCAGGGGCGGCCGGTCCAGCTCCAGTTCCGTAAGAAAGGCAGCTCCGTCTACACCGCGCTGAAAACCGTCACCACCGGCGTCGGCGGCACGCTGAAGACCACCACCAAGGCCAGGACCGACGGCTACTACCGCTTCGTCTTCACCGGTACCCCCACCACCGGACCGTCCACGGCGGCAGGCGACTTCGTCGACGTCAGATGACGGACCGCGCGGATTCCCGCCTGTCGGCGCGGTGCCGCAGCCGCTCGGGGAAGGCCGGCGTCCATCCGGGGTGAACGCCGGCCTGCCTGAACGGCCGGTGAGCGTAGCGCGGTCGTCCGAGTGCTCGACCCGGTTGCCTGCCGCCGGGTCCACGAGCAGACGTCGTGAGGCGACCCGGCCGCTGCGCTGCGATCGACCGCCGTGCCGAGTGTCCATCGCGGGGACTTCGCCAGGCAGAGGACGTGTGACGTGGCGGCGGCCGTTTCGGACCCGCTTGGACCAGGCGAGTCCGAGCGTGCCGAAGAGGTGGCATCTCCCCTCGCCACCGTGCCGAGGAGCGGCGGACGCCGGCGCCTCCCGGCGCTGCCGGGCCGGCCGACGGATGCGGAAGTCGCAGACGGAGGCCACCATGAGCCTCATCGAGGCGAGTGGAGATGCCCGTATGACGTGTACCGCCGAACCTCTTCGGTATGCCCTGTGCCGCCTCGCGCCGACCACAGTGCGCGCGGCCCTGCCCGGCGCCGTAGGGAGCCCGTTGGCCCTGCTCGCCGTCACCGTCGCGACGCCTCTGTCCGGCAGGCGCCGGCAGTCCGTGCGGACACCGCCGCCACAGTCCTGGGCAAGGCTTCCGCCCCGGTTCACCCCTTTCGGCCGCCGCGAGCGGTCCGATGGCCTTCGCGAGCGCCGAGGCCGGCCGGACCAGGTCTGGAATCAGGGCCGATCCGGGGGACTGTCTTCGACGCCGCCACGGAGGGTCCTGATCGGGCTTGCCCGAGACGAGCCCCTTCCACGGCCGGACCCGCCGACGGGTTCGGAGCAGGGGACTGCCCACCCGTAAGCGCACTCGGCTCGGAAGGACACCGATGTCCGGAACTGGAACCTCCTCCTCACCCAGACGGCTGACACTGGCCGCGATGATCTTCGCGGTGGCGATGACGTTCATCGACCAGACGATCGTGTCCATCGCCGCACCGAACATCCAGGCGGAGCTGGGGCTGACCAACACCGGCGTGCAGTGGGCCATCAACTCTTACCTGCTGGCGATGGCCGCCCTGTTCGCCTTCGGAGGACGGCTGGCGGACACCGTCGGTCACCGGCGCATGGTCACCCTCGGGGTGATCGTCTTCGCCGTCGCGTCCGCACTGTGCGGACTGACGCCCAAGGGCGGCGCCGCCGAGGGCTGGCTGATCGCGTTCCGGGCGCTCCAGGGAGCGGGCGGAGCGCTCATGTACCCGGCGGCCCTGGCCATCGTGGTCAACTCCTACGCGTTGCAGGAACGCGGCAAGGCACTCGCCCTCTTCTTCGGCATCGCGGGCGGTCTCACCGCCGTAGGTCCGATCCTCGGCGGCTGGCTGACGCAATGGACCTGGCGGGCCATCTTCTGGGTCAACATCCCCGTCGCCGTCGTCGCACTGGTGCTCATCGCGATGGCGCGTCCCCACGCCCCGCACCGGCCGGCGCCGATGGACTACCGCGGACTGGCCCTCATCGTGGCCGGCGTGGCCCTGAGCATCTTCGGCTTCCAGCAGTCCTACCTGTGGGGCTGGCACTCCGCGGCGACCTGGCTGTGCATCGTCGTGGGCCTGCTGCTGCTCGTGGTCTTCGTCCTCGTCGAAAAGCGAACGACCCATCCACTGCTGGACGTCGAACTCTTCCGCGACCGGGCCTTCCTCGTGCAGAACATCGTCCTGGGCGTGGCCATGGCGGCCTTCGTGCCGGTGTTCTTCTTCACGAGCGTGTACGCCGAGGTCGCCCTCGGGAAGGACGCCTCCGCGGCCAGCCTCGACCTGCTCTACTTCTTCCTCGGCTTCGTGGTGGCCGCGCAGATCGGCGGACGGATGCTCGACCGCATCGGCGCCAAGCGGCCCGTGGTGCTGGGCTGCGCACTGTCCTGCGTCGGCTACTTCCTGTGGGCGGGCCGGGTGACCGAGCTGAGCGAAAGCCGCATCGTGTGGTGCATCGTGCTCACGGGCGCAGGAATGGGACTGATGCTGGGACAGGCCAACACCGACGCGGTCAACCGCGTACCCCCGCTCTCCTACGGCGAAGCGACCGGAGTCACGCAGACCGTGCGCAACTACGGCTCCAGCCTGGGCCTGGCCGTCCTCGGCACGATCTTCGCCTCCGTGCTTCAGTCACGGATCACCCGGACCCTGACCGCACAGGGAATGGACCACGATGCGGCGAGCCGGGAGGCCAAGTCGATCTCCCAGCTGAGCTCGGGACAAGGCAGTAGCGGTGGCACCGCGTCCATTCCGCACTTCGTCCGGCTGGACGTGGCCGAGGCGACCCGCTCGGTACTGCTCGGCATGAGCGTCATCATGGCCATCGCCTTCGTCGTCGCCCTGTTCGGCCTGCGACGCGGAGTCCAACAGGAACTGCCCGCCGACAAGCGGGAATCGAGGATGACCCAGGCACCGGAGACGGGAGACTGACGGGTCGCCACGGCAGCCGGAACGAGCGGGAACCGTAGCTGCCGGTCAGGCTCGGCCGCCGACCTGACCGACAGCGTTCGATTCCGCCATGCCTGACGTACGGCGTCGGGCGAAGCCGCCGTCACAGCCGCAGGACGATCAGCGCCGTGTCGTCGGTGTTGCCCTCGGCCGGGAGCAGGTCGGCGAGGAGGGCATCGGCCAAGGGCTCGGGTTCCGCGTGTCGATGCTGGGCGAGAGAGTCGGCGAGGCGGGCCAGACCGCGGTCGATGTCCTCCGTACGACGCTCGATCAGTCCGTCGGTGTACAGCACGAGGGTGGCGCCCTCGGCGAAGGGGATGCTCGTCTGCGGCCGGCCGACGTGCTCGGGTCTGGCGCCCAGGGGCGGGTCCGTGGCCTGGTCGAGGAAGGTCACCGTGCCGTCGGGGTCGAGCAGGGCCGGGGGAGGGTGGCCCGCGCAGCTGTAGGTGATGGTGTGGTCGTCCCAGTCGATGAACGTCGTCACCGCCGTGGCGGACTCGGCGCCCTCGACGAAACGGGCGTAGAGACCGAGCGCCTCCAGGGCCGGGCCCGGCCCGTCGGCGACCCGGCAGGCCGCGCTCAGGGCGCTGCGCAGCTGGCCCATGGCGCAGGCGGCCGCCAGACCGTGTCCGACGACGTCACCGACGGCGACCGCCATTCCGCCGTCGGGCAGGTCGACGAGGTCGTACCAGTCGCCGCAGACGTTGAGGGCGTCCACGGCGGGGCGGTAGCGGACGGCCGCCCGGTGGTGGCCGACCGGTCGTGGCGGGGGCAGCATCGCCGCCTGGAGGGTCAGGGCCACCTCGCGCTCATGGGCGTGTGCCCTGCGCAGCCGCTCGTTGACCTCTTGTAGCTCACGAGCCCGGGTGTACAGCTCGGCTTCCAGTACCCGGGCCCGGCTGTCGTCGGCCCGGCCGCCGATGGCCCGGACGAACTCGGTGACCTCCTCCACCCGGTGGACGATCAGCGTCACTTTGCCGTCCTTGCCCCGGATGGGCGCGTTGACGGGGCTCCAGAAGTGCTCCACCCAGCGGCCGGGCCGCAGCGGGTCCTCGATGTCGTAGCGGAGCAGGGCCATGGTGTCGCGCTCACCGGTGGTCGCCGCGCGCAGCATCGACTCCCGGGTCTCGCGCATGCCGGCCGCCGCCGGGTCCTTGGGGTTCTCGGGGAAGACGTCGAAGATGTAGCGGCCGACCAGCTCCTCGCGTTTGCGTCCCGACAGGCGCTCGAAATCCTGGTTGGCGTCGACGTAGACGAGTTCGGGGGTGAGCAGCGCCACCATGCCGGGCAGGTCGCGGAAGACCGCCTCATAGTCGATCTCCGGATCCTGCATGGCCTGCCCGTTTCGACGCCGAGGGTCACTGTGTCGTTCCACGATAGGAGGGATCTGGCCACGTAGCCCGGAAACGGCTCTTTTCGGTTCGGTGAGCAGTGGCGATGGCGTCGGCCGTCACCCGACCGAGTGGCCTGCTCGGGGAGGGCTCCCTGGGCGGCCGCACGATGGTATGGCCCGGCGCGCGGCCACGCCGTTCACGATCCGGTCCGGGTCGGGCCGCCGATGTCCGTGGAGAGACGGCGGTAGGCGGCTCGGGCGTGGAGGAGCCGGGCCAGGGCCGTGCCCACCAGGGCGGCGGTGAACAGGCAGGCGAGCCAGAACGCGTCGCGGTGTCCGGCCCAGGTGAGGGTGCCGGCGGGCGGGACGGCGAAGCCGTTCAGGAAGAGCCAGCACAGCACCGCGGTGCCGGGGGCCGCCGTGAAGCGGGCGCACAGGCCGAGCAGGACCGAGAGCAGGGACAGCGCGGCCAGCGCCGGAGAGGGCCGATCGGTACCTATCAGCGCATTGAGCAGTGCCACCAGGACCAACGCGCCGCCGGACGCCGCGGCCCAGACCAGTGGCGTGGCCAAGGGCGAGGGGACAGGCCGTGCTCCGGTACGGAGAGGCACCCAGTCGATCATGCTCGTGACTCCTTCGGGTCGTCGCGCTCCTCCTGGCGACGGGGAAGCCAGCCTGCCCGAGCCCGTGCCACCGGTACAACCTCACCCCACGGCTCAAGTCCCGGTCCGCACGGCCCTCTTGGCCGGCTTCGCCGCCCGCCGCTCGTAGAGGACCGGCCACAGGGTGATCAGGACGAGCAGCCAGACCACGGTCACCGTGCGGACATGCGCGCCGAACACCGCCAGCAGCAGGGGCAGTACGCAGCAGGGGAGGGCCACGGACAACAGCCACCGCCGTTCCCGCCCGGCCCGGCCGAGCCAGGCGAGTCCGCTGAGCAGGAAGTACCCGGCCAGCGACGAGCACAGCAGCCAGCGGGTGGCGTCCGGCAGCGTCTCCAGGTGCTCGGCCGCGGCTCCCAGCGCGGCGGCCAGAGCGGCGAGGCAACCGGACACGAAACAGTGCAGGGGCAGCGCCGCACGGGCGGGCAGCACCCCTGCCGCCAGGTGCGGCACCCCCGCATAGCCGTGCCCGAAGGACAACGCCCACAACGTGGCCAGCAGGAAGAACGCCGCGACGGCGAGCGAGTACAGCTTCTTGTCCCACTCCGCGTCCGACGTGGCCTCGACCACTTGGGCGACGCCCTCACCCAGCACGATGATGACGAAGAGGCCGAGCCGCTCGCTCAGGTGCTCCGTCTGCGACCGCGCGAGCGACGTGCCCCGTGCGGAATCGCGCCGGGCGGTTCGGCTGTCGTGGCGTTCCCGGGCTTCCTGGTGCTCGACGATGTCGCGTGCGGAGACCGCGAACGTGACGTACAGATCAAGGGCGATACCCAGGGCCCAGAGCCAGTAGCGCATCGGATCGTGCGCCCACAGCGAGACGATCCACGGGATCACGCCGAGCGACATCTGGGCGGCCGGCCAGTCGACAAGGACCTGACGACGGTGCTGCCAGGCCCGGCTCGCCAGAACCCGGATCAGGACATAGGCGAGGGCGAACACCCGCGCGTGCCGGTCGTCCCCCTCGTGCACCCCCGACACCGCCGCGGCCATGACGGCCATGCCGAACATGGCGGCCAGCACCGTACGGACGTGGGTGTTCTCGTAGGCCACGTTCGCGTACAGGGTGAAGCAGATCCAGGCCGTCCAGAAGGCCAGGAACAGCAGCGCGTACAGGCCCAGGTCGGGCACGTCCGGCACACCGTGCAGCAGATGCGCGATCTGCGCCACTCCCGCCACGGCGACCAGGTCGAAGAACAGTTCCAACCAACTGGCGTGCCGGTTCTCCTCCGAGGTCGGTTGCGGGGCCGGTGGGGTTGTGTCGTCGTCGCTCACTGCATCACCATGCCCTGTCGCCGACGACTTACGAGCCGGAAATCGTCTGCGTGTGTGTCTGCGGCTGCGTCTGAGACCGGTTGCGGGGACGGGCCCTTGCCCGCCTGGAGCCGTGTGCCGCCGGCGAAGAACGGATCGAGCCCGACCGCTCCGAGGCCCGGCTCACGCTGCTCGACACCGTCGGCCGGTTGTCCGGCTGGTGCCAGGACAACCGGCCGCAGATCTCGGCCGACACGTCTCCGTGCCGGAACCCCTGTCACGCGACTCCGAGGAGCGGGAAGCGGGAAGCGGGAACGACGGGGCCGACGGTGTGGTGGGTGCGCGGTGTCCGTTGTAGACCCTGGTGACAGCAGCCCGCGTCCCGGTCAGGCGCGGACGCCCAGCAGACGCCCGTTCTGGAGGCCGAAATACAGTACGCCGTCGGCCACCGCAGGCGTGGAGAAGACCGGGCTGCCGGTGTTCGCCTGCCATCGTTCCTCGCCCGAGGCCGCGTCCAGCGCCCATATACGGCTGTCGTTCGTGCCGACGTACAGCGTGCCGTCCGCCACCACCGGAGCCCACCGCACCCAGACACCGACCTTGCGACTCCACCGTCTCTCGCCGGACACCGCGTCGACAGCCCACAGATGTCCGTCGCCGGTGCCGAAGTAGACGAGGCCGTCGGCCACCGCCGGCGTGGACTTCACCCAGGTGCCGGCCGGGAGCTTCCACCGGACCTGCCCCGATGCCGCGTCCAGTGCCCAGAGGTGCCGGTCGGCGCTGCCGACGTAGAGGATGCCGTCGGCGACCACCGGCGAGGACCACAGTCCGCTCAGCGTCTTCAGCTGCCACCGCACCTGGCCGGAGCCGGTGTGCAGCGCCCACAGAACGCCGTCGTCGCTACCGACGTAGACCGAGTCGCCCACCACGGTCGGCGAGGAACGTACGCCCGTGCCGACACGGACCTGCCACCGGCTCTCCCCCGAGACTGCGTCGACCGCCCGGAAGAAGCCGTCGTTGCTGCCGAAGAGGACCATGCCATCGGCGATGACCGGTGTGGACCGCACCAGGCCGCCCGTCCTGACCCGCCACCGCTCCCGGCCCGAAACGGCGTCCACCGCCCACAGGCATTTGTCCCAACTGCCGATGTAGACCGTGCCGTCGGCGAAGGCGGGCGACGCGGCCACCACACCGCCGACCCTGCACTGCCAGCGTTCTTCGCCGGACAGGGCGTCGACAGCCCACAGGAGGTGGTTCCAACTGCCCACATAAATGGTGCCGTTGACCACGACCGGAGACGATTCCTTCACCGCTCCGCCGGTGTCCAACTGCCAGCGCACAGCACCGCGCTGCTCTCCTTCCTCCTGCTCGCCGTGTCCGTCGGCGCCGCCGGCGGACACGAGGACGTAAGGCTTGATGACGACCGGCAGATAGGCGAAGTAGCCGATCACCTCGATCGCGTTGAAAACCCCCAGGGGCACGAGGACCAGTGCCCACCACGGCGTGAGGTGGCCTATGAGGATGGCGATCAGTGCGGCGACGCAGCCGAGCCCTGAGCAACTGGCCACGAGAAGCTCAAGGGCTCCTTTGGCGCGAAGGCCTCGAAGTAGCATGGCCGACAACATATGATCACTCGGCCGCCGAATCGGTCAAGATTGCGGAAAACGTCAACACCCGGTGATCGGGCGGAACTTCGGTGCGGGGTGCTGCTGGATGGTCGTAGTCGCTGCCCTGATGCCGTCTCGTCCGCGCCAACTCTCCTGCGGTACGGGCCGACTTGACCCGTCCGTACGGTTCCGGTGCGGCCGATGGTCACGGCAGTCGGTTCATGAGCGCCGAGCGCTGAATGCGCGGCGCGGTCGAGCCTGGTTCCCGTCACTCGGAGGCCACGTCCTCGTCCGGTTGTGGCGATCACTCAACTGCTGTCAGAACCATGGCCGTTGGCAGTTCGGTCGCTGTCGGTGAGTACCGCTGCGGGTCTCGGGGCTGCTCGAATACGCGTGGGGCACTCGTCGTCCTTCCCTCCCGAAGTCGGACGACGGCGGACGCGACACCTGTCGTGCGCGCCTGCCGCATTGCCGCCTTTCAGCCCCGGGGTGCGACGCGGATACGGTTCCCGTCAGGATCGGCTGCGAGGAAGGTCAGCCCGAACCCCGCATCATGCGGCTCGCGCAGGATCGTCACCCCCTTGGAATTCCACTGCTCAAAGGTCGTGCTGAGTTCGTCGGGTCCACCGTCGAGGGCCAGGCAGACCTCGCTGGTGCGCGGGACGTCCGGTGACAGGTCCTCGAACTGGCCGGACCACAGACCGAGGTCAGCGCCTGGCCCGAGATCGAAGGTGATGTATCCCGAAGTCTCGAACGAGGGGTTCATGCCGAGGAGATCGCCGTAGAAACGAGCTGCGGCGGGAGCGTCGTTCACGTAGACGATGGACACGACGGATGTGGTCATGGTTGTTCCTTCTCGCAGGTGGTGGGTACGCATCCACCAGCCTGACCGGGATATGCGCCGCATCGTGTCGCAATTCCTGAAAAAATCGGTGGGTGACCCCAGACCGCTTCTTCTCCCTGATGCTGCTCCTGGAATCGAGGGATGCCGTGACCACACAGGAACTCGCCTCGGCGCTCGGGGTGTCCCTTCGAACCACCACCCGGGACCTGAACTGGCTCCGCGACGCCGGTCTGCCGGTGACCGCACACCGGGGCCGCCTCGGAGGCGTGACCATGCTGCCCGGGTCCGGGCTCGACCTCACGCGACTCACACCGGGCGAGCGTGATCATCTGTCGCTCACTGGGCTGGACGAGAAGCAACGTGCGGAGCTCGACGCATCGTTCGAAAGCCGGCGCGCGCTCTCCAAGATCGCCGCCGCACAGCCACGTCGAGTTCATGAGCTCCTGCCGCTCACCGACGTGGTGCACGTGGACAGCCGTCCCTGGCGTCAGGCACGAGCTTCCGGCACGACTCCGGCTTCACTGATCGGCGCGGTGCGGCGAGGCCGCCGGCTACCGGAAGATTTCAAGTCCAGTGAGACGGTCGTGACGCTATGAGGTTTGTGGTGCGGACTCTCTGCGTTTGGCCGGGTCGTTGATCCATGCCTGCTGAGGTATCCGGGGTGGTCGGGGGCGGCGGCCGAAGCGTTCGGGGTGGCAGGCGTAGGCCTCGGCGAGGGTGACGGCACGCTGGTCGCGGACCTCCTCGGCGGTGCCGAAATGCACGCTGGCCGGTGTGTGCCAGCCGATGCCCGAATGCCGGTGCTCGTGGTTGTAGTACGCGATGAACGCCTCGAACCACTCACGGGCATGGGCCAGCGAGTCGAACCGTTCGGGGTAGTCGGACATGTACTTCGTGGTCTTGAAGTGGGCCTCGCTGTAGGGGTTGTCGTTGGAGGTCTTCGGCCGCGAGTGCGACCGGGTGACGCCGAGGTCGATCAGCATCTGGGAGACCTTCTTGCTCGTCATCGAGGTGCCGCGGTCCGCGTGGACGGTCTCGGGCACGATGCCGTTGCGTGTGATGGTCTCGCGGATCAACTCCTCGGCCCGCAGCGCTGATTCGGCCCGCTCGACGGTGTGGCCGACGACGTAGCGGCTGAAGATGTCGATGATGACGTAGGCGTGATACCAGATGCCCTTGGCCGGTCCGGCCGCCTTGGTGATGTCCCAGGTGAACACCTGCGAGGGCCCGGTGGCGACCAGCTCGGGCACCGTCTTCGCCGGGTGGGTGGCCTGGCGGCGGCGCTCGCCGGACTGCCCCTTCTCGCGCAGGATCCGGTACATCGTGGAGACGGAACAGTGGTAACGCCCGGCATCCAGCTCGCGGGCCCAGATCTGCGCGGGCGGCATCTCGGCGTACTCGTCGCTGTTCATCATCTCCAGGACCGCCGCCCGCTCATCGGGTGTGAGGGATGAGGGCTGGACCTGCGGTTTTCTGGGTTTTCGCTCGGTCGGGGGCCGCAGCCGGCGGTAGTGGGTGGCCCGGGAGCGGCCGGTCAGCCGGCACGCGGCCGTGATGCCCAGTTCGCCCTGGACACCGGTGAACGCGTCGTCGAGCACCGGTTCGGCGGCAGCGTTCAGTCCGCGCTCTCGGAGATCATTTCCAAGAGCGCGGAAGCTTTTCCCATGACTTCCAACGCGGCCTTGTTCCGGGCCAGTTCCTTCTCCAGCCGTTCTACCTGGCGGCGCAGTTTCTCGTTCTCCGCCTCGGCGGCAGGCTTCTTCGGCCTCGCCGGACTGGTGCGCTGGTCGACCAGCTTCTCCAGGGCCCCGGCATCCCGCGCGGCCCGCCATTCCTTGACGTGCGAGTGGTACAGGCGCTCGCGGCGCAGGACTGCGCCCTTCTCGTTCTTCGGGGCGGCGTCGTACTCGGCCACGATCCGCAGCTTGTACTCGGGGCTGAAAGTGCGGCGCTTCGGCCGGGGCGCCGGGTCGGATCCGGCGGGCGTGGTGCTGGTCATGAGGGGGTGGTTCTCCTGTCGTGCCCTCTCAGGCTAACCCGACAAAGCGGGATGTCTCACCCAAGGCTGACAGAGAGGGTACGGATCGAGTACGACAGCCCACGCGAGTCATGCTCACGCGACCTGGTCGTGGATCCCTACGGGCTGTTCGCCAAGGCCGGCATCTGGTATCTCGTCGCCGACTGTGCGCAAGTGCCACGGATGTACCGACTCGAACGGATCACGACGTGGAAAGAAGTCGACCGGCCACGACGGATCCGCGAGAGCCAGACCCTGGCCACCGTCGCCGCAGCGCTCATGGATCAGTGGGAGCACGACCACGCGATAGAGGTCTCCGCCACCATCGACCAGACCCAGATCGAGCGAGCGCAACGGATCTTCGGCCTACGACTCGTCCCGGACGACCATGAGGAATCCGCCACCGGCCGCAAGGTGACGATCCGCTTCCTGCATCTGGAGGACGTGCGAGCCCTGCTGCCGTTCGGGAGCGCCATCACCGTGCACGGCCCCACCGAGGCCAGGGCTCACCTCCGCGACCTCGCCACCGATCTTGCCCACCACTATGCGCCGTCACCAACGTCCTGACCCGCAACAGTTAGTTGTCGGATGCCTCTGTCGTCGCCTCGTCCGGTGCTGCGGCTGTCGCGGTTTCGGTGTGAACGGCGTGGCCGCGTTGGGGGGTGAGGTCGAGGGAAGCGAGGACCGAGGAGTGGACGATCGAGGGGAGGGTGTGGCGGAGGAGGGCGGAAACGCTGGTGGGGAGGTTCTGGTAGTTGGTGGTCGCCTGTGACATGGCTTGGACACCGGCGAAGGCGCCGACAAGCACCTCAGCGGTCTCGGCGGGGTTGACGTGGGGGAGGAGTTCGCCTTGTTCCTGGGCCTTGTCGAGGAGTTCGTTGGTGACGGCGTTCCAGTGCTGGAAGGGACCGGTGCGGTCGAGGCCGTCGGCGCGTTGGTCGAGGGTGAGACGGACGCCGGCCCGGACGAGGGGGTCGGTCTGGAGGCGGTAGGCGCGGAGCATGGTGGTGTCGATGAGCTCCTGGATCTTGCAGGGGCGGTCGGGGACGACGAGTGACTGATCCTGTCCGGCGAGGACGCCCAGGGCGAGTTGTTCTTTTGAACGGAAATGGAAGTAGAGGGCGCCTTTGGTCACGTTGGCGGTGGTGAGGATCTCGCTGATGGTGGCTGCTTGGTAGCCGCGTTCCTCGAAGACGGTGGCTGCGGCCATGAGGATGGTGTGGCGGGTGCGAATGGCCCGGTCCTGTTTGGGCTCTGGCATGTTCGGGCCCCTTTCATCACGGGTCGGGTGCCCGTCCGTCCGTTAAAAATACCGTCCAGTTCGTATAGTCTACGGCGCCGTAGTCGTCGTCGATCCGTTCCGCCGTATCGGTTGCCGGGCCGGGTGGGGGAGTGGAGTGGTGGTGGGGATCGGTCGGGTGTGGCGGGTACGTCGGGTGTGGGGTGCTGCTTGCGTCGGGTGGGTCAGGCGTGGCCAATTACGGTGATGTGCCCTCGGGTTCGCGGACATGCCGTGTGAGGCTGCGAGCTTGCCGTCAAGGGCGGCATTGACCAGTTCGTCGGACGCTCGGCGGGCCCGACCCGACCAGAGCCGGCCCGGCCCGGCCGACGGCGAAGGTGAATCTTTCGGAGGAGACCGGGGGCGGTCGCTGCCCACGCCGATCGTCTCGCAGGCACCTCGGCGTGGGTGGGTTATACGTCTGGGGGACTCGGCACCGTGGACGGCGTCATTCCTTCGAGTCGGTGGATGGGTGCAGGGTCCGGCTCGCGGGGGAGGGGTAGGGCACGCAGAACCGCGCTTCACGAACTCGATGCGGCCGAGCCGGGCGGCCTCGCAGCTGACAGTGGGTCACACGCAGTCGGCTACCGGACTCGCAGCCCGAACTTGGTGGCCGGGTAGGTACTCCATCTTGATCAACCTGGGCAGTGTGCCGCGAGATCACTTGGCCCGAGAGCTCCGGTCCGTGGCCGTTGGCGGTCTTTGCCGACTGCCACCACATCACCGCTGGAGCGCGTCAGTATGGCGAGACCGTTCTCCGCCACGCGGGGTATTCCGGGGCGCTCGACTCCCGCGGTTCGGTCCCGTCGTCGTGGTGAGGGCCGTGGCAGGCTCGCGCGCTCCGATTCCTGTGGGGTGAGATTCCGGCGTCGTGGCGGCTTCCGGGATGGCCGGAGTGGCCGAGTCTGTGTGCCTGTTGGTGGCGGAGTGCCCGCCGAGTATTGACAGACCGTCCGTGCTGTTTCGGGGTCGTTTGTTGCTGCTTCTTGTGGGCGGCTCGTCGTATCCGGTGGTGGTGGTTGGGTGGGGGCGATGAGGTGGTGGGGTGAGTTTGTAGAAGGTGACGGTCAGGTCACTGGTAGTTGCACTGGTGTCCGGAACTGCCCGAGGGGTGGTCCGTCCGGTGCCGGACGTGCCGTCATCGACGGTATCCGGGTGGTCGGGGTCGGGGTCGGGGTCGGGGAGACGATGGAGTGGCCGAGGGCTGCGAGGGCGGTGATCCGCCGCTGCCGGTGACGCGCCAGCGGCAGCAGGTGCGGGTTCCGGTGCGGGCGCGGTTCGCGGACGGACCTGTTCCGTCGTCCGTCCGGGTGCGTCGGCGGAGGCGTGCCGCCCGGCGTGATGCTGCAGCGGGCGTGAGTCGGAGCTGTCGGAAGACATCTCAGGACCTCCTGGATGGTTGTGGGTCCCATGAGGCACAGACCGTGAGAGCGCGGGGAAACGGCCCGGTCATTGCACGCCATGCGCTGCTGCAGCCGGCGCAGCACTTCCGGTGAGCTCCCTGATGAACGCCAGTTCGGCGCTCTGGCCTTGATGTTGCGGATGGGGAGGGGGCTACGGGGGGTATGGGGGTGGCGGGGGACTGGGAGTGCCGTGTGGGTACCGGGCACGTCGGACCGTCCGGGATGTCGGCGCCGGCCCGCAGCCCCCGTTCCCCAACCGGTCGGCTGTGCGGGACTGCCGGTGCCGGTGCCGGTGCCGGTGCTGGCGCCGGTGGTGCCGGTCGTGGATGGTGGTTGTTGCCCGGCTGCCGGGCAGGTGTGTTCGTTGGCCGTGGTGTTGATCTGTTGGTATGGCGTGACGGAACTGTGGCGGTGTCTTGTGGGGGTGCCTCGTGCACTGGTGTGGGACGTCGCGTTGCACCGGCTGCGGCTGCGGCTGCGGCCGGTGACGTGGATTGGGTCGGCCTGTAGGTCCTTTGCCGCTGTTCCTGGCCGGCTGCGGCATTTTCTCACCGGTTGCTGTCCAGACCCGGATGGTCCTGGATGAAGGGCACTTCTGGGTGGGGGAGGGCGGTGTCCGTGCTGAGGTCCGACGTGGCGGTGTTGGCGGCGGTCGTCGTCTTCTTCCGGCCGTGCCGCCGGTCCCGGGCCCGGCGGCACGGCCGGAAGAACGAACTGCTGACCGTGCTCATTCAGCGGCCCGCCCGAGGCCCGCCTCAGGTCCTGTGGTGGCGGTGGTCGGTGGCCGGGGGCGACTTTCTCAAGGCTGGCGGCGTCTGTTCCGGCCCGGGAGCTGTTCCTCGCGTCCTTCAACGGTCCGGCCGGGTGGTGCTGTCGGCGGTCTGTCCCACGGTGTGGTCGACGTGCGACGTGCTGCCTGGACGTCGTCGGGGCGATGAACACGCCGGAGGCCAGGACGAGGCGAGCGCAGGGGACTGTGCTGGACCTGGCCTTGAGGGAGTTCCTGTGGGTGTTGCAGTTGGTTCTGTCCTTGTTCGTCGAGTGCTCGAACCTCGCGTGCCTGTAGCCGGTGCGGCTTCCGGTCTGGACGGGACGCTGCCAGGGCTGCCGGCGCGTCGTGGACGGACAGTGCGGCGGTTGTGCGGGCGGCCGGGGGGGCGGAAACGCACGGCGCTGCCACGCTGCGGAGGACACGAACAGCCTGTGTTCTCCGCAGCGTGACGCGTCAGCTCCGGCGGCCGGTCCTTCCGCGCCCCTACCCACCCGCAGAGACGGCAGGTTTCGCCGGGCATCGTCCGCGGTGGCGGCGGCCGGTGTACCGGGGTGTCTCGACGGGCTCTCCCCGTCTACGGCGTGGGCGAGCATGCCGATTCTGGGCGGTCCGGGAGTTGTGGGTGTCCTCACACATCGCGGTGTCAGGGCCTTTTCGTGGCACCGGTCACGTCGGGGAACCGTCGCCTCGTCTACGTTCGCAGGTCTGTGTCGCTCCTGCCCCCGAACTGCCGAGGCCCCATGTCGTACCGCCCGAATTCCCGACCGGCCGTCCCGAGTGCGCGCACGCCCGGCCAACGCGACAGGCGTGCCGGCCTGTGCGCGGCGCTCCTCACCGGTTCCCTGGCCACCCTCGCCGCGATCGCCGCGGCCGGTCCGGCCGCGGCAGCCGTCACCGGGACACCGGTGCCCTCCGGAGCCGACGCCGCGCGGGCAACCGCGCAGGCGAGCGGAGAGAGCGAGGCGCGTGTGACGAGCGCCGTGCTGGACCTGGACCACCCCGCCGGCAAGCCGCGGGTGCGCGGGAAGGACGTCCCCTACGACACGGCCAGCATCATCAAGGTCGACGTCCTCGCGGCGCTGCTCCTCCGGGCGCAGGACGCCGGGCGCGGCCTCACCGGGCAGGAGCGTACGCGGGCCGAGGCGATGATCGAGCGCAGCGACAACGACGCGGCGAGCGCCCTCTGGCGGGAGATCGGCCTGGCGCCCGGCCTGGAGGCGGTCAACAAGCGCCTGGGCCTGTCTGCGACCGTGGGTGGGGCCGGCGGCACGTGGGGTCTGACGCGCACCACGGTGAGCGACCAGATCCGCCTGCTGCGCGCGGTGTTCACCGACGACACGACCTCGTCCGCGACCGGGTCCGTACTGACCACGACGTCCCGGAACTACATCCGTACGCTGATGACCCGCATCGCCGCCGGACAGTCGTGGGGCGTCTCGGCGGCCTCCGACTCCGGCGCCGGATGGGCACTCAAGAACGGCTGGCTACAGCGCAGCACCACCGGCCTGTGGGACATCAACAGCGTCGGACGGGTCACCTCGGGAACACACCACTACCTCGTCGCGGTCCTCTCCGACGGCAACACGTCGATGACGGGCGGCATCGCGGCGGTCGAACACGCGGCCCGCACCGCAGTCACCTCGGCGCGGGCCGCCGACTGATGGCGGAACACGACAGCGCGTCCGGCAGGGCGCGGATCGTCGGACAGGCCATCCACCGGATGTTCACCGAGCCGGCCGCAAGCGCGGCCCCCCGGCCCTCCAGGAACCAGCCGGTTGTCCTGGTGTTTGTAAGCACCTCATTGGGCTCCACGGCACGGGCCAGAAGCGGCTCCACAGCGTAAGAAGTTGATCTGGCCCCACTCGGTGCTCAGAGAGCCGTGAAAGGCTCGGCGGATGGACTACGTGTGCGATGCCCCTCCCGTTGACCAGGAGCTTCTTGACTTCGCTGTTCGGACTGGCACAGCCGTCTCAAGGAGGACGGCACCGAGGTCACCGAGATCGACGTGGCTGTCGAGGAGCTCACCCGGGATGGGTTGAGCCGGAGGGTCCCGGATGACGGGGTTTTCGGAGAGGAGGGAGGTGTGACCAGCGGGTTATCGGGGCGGCGTTGGATCATCGATCCGATCAACGGCACGAAGTACTTCACGCACCGGGTGCCGTTGTTCTCGAACGACCTCGCCTACGAGGACGAGCACGGGCCGGCTATCGGCGTGATCAACATGCCCATGAGTCGGCAGATGATTGCGGCGGGTCGCGGTCTGGGCTGCTGGGTGCTGTCTGGCCTGGAGCCTGACTTGCAGTCGGGCCGTCGTGCCCGGGTCACGGAGCGGGCCGGGCTGGGAGGGGCGAGGACGCTTGATGTACAGTCCGGCCGGGTGGCCGGAGGAACTCCTTGGTGCTCTTCATCGCCGGGTCCTCCTGGTGCCCTCGACAGGCATGGTTGTGGCCCTGGTGACGGGCCGGGCCGATGCCGGTGTCATCGCCGCTCCGCCGATGGGCTACGAGGACGTTGCTCCGATGCCGGTCATCGTCACGGAGGCGGGCGGCCGGGTGACAGACCTGAGTAGGGTGTCCGTGCTGGAAGGCGACATGTCGGTGCTGGTCACCAACGGTCGTCTACGCGAGGGTTTTTGGAGCTGGTGAAGGGATTGCCTCGCAGTCGCGACTTTCGGGCTCTCGACGAGGGTGAGTAGTACGGCGGGCCGCGTACGGCAGTGCAACGCGGCCATCGCGCGCAAGGTCGCCACCGATGCGGCCGAGGTACGGCAGTAGACCCCCGCTGGCGGCGCAGTTGAACCTGGCCGCGTACCGGCTGGCTCCCACGGCCGACATCCGTGCTCAGCTCATGAACACCTTCGCGTCGCCGTACACGAGCCGCCTCACCGGCCACACAGTCGTACAGCTGTTGAGCCTTCCGCATGCTGCTCTTCATCGCGCGCATCGGGTCATGGGGCCGGGCGCGGGAAATACGAGATCCGTATGACCGTGAGCCACGGCCGTAAGAGCCGGGCGAGAAAGACGAGCCACGCCCGGGGCACCGCATACGCCGCTGCCAACGCCGGCACCCTCCACCATCACGACAGCGGCCACTCCGTCACGGATCTCCAACCGTCCGCCCCCAGCCGCTGGGGAGTTGCGGGCGCGCCGGACATGCGGACCGCGTCCGCGCAGATCGGCGCGTGCATCGTTGGGTGCGCGCCGTGCTGGGCGTCCCTGGCGGCCAGGTTCCTCGACGACGAGGACCCGATCGCGCTCGCGGTGACCGCCGGGGCCGTCTGCAACCTCCGAGTGATGCAAGAGCCCAACGCGGACCGTCCCGCCGCCTGCCCCTGCGGACCATCTACCTCCTCGTCCAGCACGCGCGTCTGCACACAGGCGATGCACAGCTGCTGGCAAACGCCGTCGAGAGAATGTCCCGCGAGGACCGCGCAGCGCTCCTGAAGGCCGCACTGGAGCTGTGGACGCACTACGGGCCCAAGCGCCTCGACCTGGTGGTGCGCGGCCAGGAAGGCCTGGCGGATCTCACCGTTGTCCGTGCCCGGCCGCGGCGGACCCAGGCGCTGAAGTCACGCCCACCCAGTCGTACGGACCGCTGCTCCCGGCCAAGGCATCGGCCGGCCCGTCCCGCATACCGGCCGTACACGCCCTCATGCAGTTCACCGACCGCCGTTGACCACATCCCGTACGGAGACCCGGATCCACATGAGCGAGAGCACCAAGACCCTTGAGTGTCGGCGACGGGTGAATCGTGAGGCCTTCTGTGACAGGCTCCCCTACGTGCGCGACTACACCTCCGAGCGGAAGCACAGGGCCGCGCTCGCGGACTTCCTCAACTACTACAACCACGAGCGACCGCACACCGCGCTCGGAGGCTGGCCACCTGTCAGCCGGGCCACCGGCAGCGACTACCGCATCGAGTTCGAGCGGCCTCCGGAGCCGATCAACACCGCCCCGCAACAGCTGACGTTCGATGACGTCGTGGAATCAACCTGCTGAGCTACCACGACTGTTGTGTCTCATCACGTTGGTACCAGGGAGCCGAGATCGGCAAAGTCGCGGCCCGTATCAGGAAGGACAACGAAGACTCCGGACCCGGGAGGGTCCTCCACAGATGCGCTACGCAGGCGAGCCGCCCACTCAGCGGTGGGCCACTGTGTGGCGTTGTCCCAGCTGATCCCTGTGAGGTCGACCGCAGTAAGGCTCACGGTAGGGTGACGCGCTCCCCGAGGACCGGCAGCAGTCGGCGTACTCCCTCGGCCGCTTCGTCGAAGCGAGGCGTCGACCAGGGGCTGTCGGGCTCGGCGAACACGCGCTGCATGTCGATGACGGCCAGCAGCCCGCGCGGCACAGCGTCCGGCCGGGCGTGCGGTGCGGCCTGCGGCCGGGCCTCCCCTGTGCTGTCGCTTGCCCGGCCGGGCCTAGGAGTTGTCTTCAAATGTCACGCCCACATCAGGAGCGATGCGAGGGTGACGGCTGCCTGGTAGGACTCGGCGGTCTTGTCGTAGCGGGTAGCGATGCCGCGCCACTGCTTCAAGCGGTTGAAGCACCGTTCCACGACGTTGCGTCGCTTGTAGAGCTGCTTGTCGAAGACCGGCGGGCGCCCGCCTCGGCTGCCGCGCCGGAGCCGGTTGCGGACCTGGTCGGACCGCTCGGGAATGGTGTGACCGATGCCCCGCCGCCTGAGCCACGTGCGGATGGCCCGGGAGCTGTAGCCCTTGTCGCCCAGCACATGGGCGGGCCGTGTGCGGGGCCGTCCCGGGCCGATGCGGGGCACCCGGATGGTTTCCATCATGGCGGTGAACTGGGTGCAGTCGTTGGTGTTGCCGCCCGTGAGGGTGAAGGCGAGCGGGCGGCCCACGCTGTCGCAGGCCAGGTGGATTTTGCTGGTCAGGCCGCCTCGGGAGCGTCCGAGGCCGGGACTGCGGGCCCCCTTTTTCGGGCCCCGGCGGCGTGCTGGTGGGCGCGGACGACGGTGGAGTCGACCGACACCAGCCAGTCAATGTCCCCGGCCGCGTCGGCGTGCGCCTGGGCGGCCCGGAGCATGCGCTCGAAGGTGCCGTCCAGCGCCCACCGGCGAAAGCGGGTGTGCAGGGTGGCCCACGGGCCGTACCGCTCGGGCACGTCCCGCCAGGCCGTCCCGGTACGGAACTTCCACACGATCCCGTTCAGCACCCTGCGGTCGTCCAGCCGCTTCCGGCCCCGCAGCGACACCGGCAGCAGCGGCCCGACGAACTCCCACTCGGCATCGGACAGTTCATGGCGACGTATCACCCCACCATGATCCACCACTCAAGATCTTTTGAAGACACGGCCTAGCGCCGTCGTTCGGCCTAACCCTCTGTACGTCACCGTTGTTCATCCGCTCACCACCGCCTCCGTAGCCACCGGGCTCGCCGCCCGAAGTTCCTGCGCCCTGACCCGCCCGCGGCCGAGGGCCAGCGTGCTGAGGAAGCCGAGTACGAGGGCCACCAGCACGCCCAGGTTTGCGTACGCCCACGAGCCCGACTTCCCGCCGAGGCCGAGCGGCCCGAGCAGATAGCCCTGCCACTCCAGCCAGCTCGCCGCAGCGTTGGTGACCAGTCCCCAGCCGATCCCGGTCGCGGCCAGGGTGAGCAGCAGGGGCCGCAGCGGAACATCGCCGTACCGCCCGTCGCTACGGAACAGGTCGGCCTCGTCGTAGTCCCGGCGGCGCAGCGCCAGGTCGGCCAGCATGATCCCGCACCAGGCGGCGACTGGGACGCCCAGCGTGGTGAGGAAGCCGATGAACTGGCCGAGGAAGTCGTCGGTGAAGAACACGATGTAGACCGAACCGGCGATCATCAGGACGCCGTCGACGAGCGCGGCCACGTACCGCGGCACGCGCAGCCCCGCGGCGAGCAGCGCCAGGCCGGAGGAGTAGATGTCGAGGACCGCGCCTCCGACCATGCCGAGCACGGCGACCACGGCGAAGGGGACCAGGAACCACTGCGGCAGGATCGTGGTCAGCGCGCCGATGGGGTCGAGGCCGATGGCCTTGCTGAGGTCGCCGGAGGAGGCCGCGAGGAGCAGGCCGAACACCAGCAGGAGCAGGGGCGCCACCGAACCGCCGAAGGTAGTCCAGCCGATGACCCCCCGGCTGGTGGAGTCGCGCGGCAGGTAACGGGAGTAGTCCGCGGCGGCGTTGACCCAGCCGAGGCCGAAGCCGGTCATCATGAAGACCAGGGCGCCGATGAACTCCTGCGCGGAGCCGGCCGGCACGGCGCTGACGGTGTGCCAGTGGATGTGGTCGGCCACCAGCGCGATGTAGACGATCGTGAGGACGCCGGTGACGACCGTGATCACCGTCTGCAGGCGCATGATCAGGTCGAAGCCCATCACCCCGCCGATCACGGTCAGCGCGCTGACCAGGAGCAGGGCAACCACCTTGATCCCACTGCCGCCGCCCCAGCCGAGCCGGTCGAAGACGGTGGCAGTGGCCATGGTGGCGAGGGAGACGAGCACGATCTCCCAGCCGACGGTGAGCACCCACGAGATCGCCGAGGGCAGCCGGTTGCCGCGGATGCCGTACGCGGCGCGGCTGAGCACCATCGTCGGCGCGGACGCACGCTTGCCTCCGACCGCGATGAATCCGCAGAGCAGGAAGGACAGCACGATGCCGAGCGATCCGGCCACCAGCGCCTGCCAGAAGGAGATGCCGAAGCCGAGCGCGAAAGCGCCGTAACTCAGGCCCAGAACACCGACGTTGGCCCCGAACCAGGGCCAGAACAGCGTGCGTGGCGTGCCCTTGCGCTCGGCGTCCCCGATCACGTCGAGGCCGTGCACCTCCACCTGGAGCTGCTGTCTGCCGGGGGTGCCGCCGTCGGTCCCGCTGCCGGGAGATTCCGTCATCGTCGACCTGCCTTTCTTTAGGGCCTGTACGGAGTCGTGGTCGATGGGCTGGTAGAACTCTCGGATGGGCGGACCGGCTCCGGCAGTACACCCTTGGCGGCCAGGAAGCAGCCGTACGGCCGTGTCTCGCCGGTCTTGACGACCGCGAACGCGCCCTTCGTCCGGGAGTAGAAGGCATGGCGTTCGATCGGCTCCACATCGAGAGAGCGATCGGCGGACCGCGAGGCGGCACGGATGAACTCGGCCTGCACATCGGGAATCGTGTCCGGGTCTCCGACGATCTCCATCCGTGCGAGCGGTGACGGCACGAAGGTGTCGAGGGGCAGCAAGCTGAAGATGGCCTCGCCGGTTTCGACGACGCCCGCTGCGGCCAGGTCGATGACGCGATCGCTCAGCGAGTGCGCCGGGAAGTTGCGGTCGACGATCGCGATCGTGTCGCCGTGCCCCATCGCGGCGAGGGCGTGGAGCAGGTCTGGGGTGAGGAGCGGGTTGAGTCCCTTAAGCATGGTGGCTCTCTGAGTCGTCGTTCGTCATGGCGGATTCGGTATCGGCGTCGGCGAGGACCGGCGGTGCGAGCAGGCCGCACGGCTCTGGGCCTGCTCGTAGGCCGGTGCCGGCGTAGTAGTGGTTTGCCGCCGGGGGAGCCACGCGTACGCGCAGTTCGCAGGGCTCGGCGCCGGGCGATGGCAGGCCGGGCAGGATGAACCGGTACGGGGGCCAGCCGGCGGCTGCGACGCTCATGCCGTCGACGAGAACCTCCACCGCGCCGGCGACGGCCGGCAGTTCGAGGTGGCGCGGCATCCCGCTCGCGGGAATCTCGCGTACGTAGTCCGCGATGCCGGCGAAGGTGTCCAGGCCCTGCTGTTCCCAGCCTGCGGTCACGGCGATGGGGCGGCTGGTGCCCGCGCTTGTGTGAGCCTCCTGAGGGAGTTCGAGTTGCCAGCCCGAATCGAGCACGGTGGCGGTCGTCAGCGAGGGCCCTTCGCAACGCGACGGGACGTGCAACGGTCCGCTCACCCCGGTGCTGGGCGCGCCCGCAGCCGCGTGCAGGCGGAGCAGGCGTACCTCCTGGTCGGCGAGGGCGATCGTCAGCGTGGACGAGGCGGTGCCGATCGTCTGCCGCTGTCCGGTGGCCGGCTCCCAGTCCTCGACGATCCAGTCTCCGGGCGGGAGGCCGACCGTCGCCTGGGTACCCGTTCCGGCGGTCGCGAACAGCGCGACGCGCAGCGCCCCGAGGCCGTCCGTGCCCGCGCGGACGCGCAGTGCGGAATCCGTCGGAACCGAATCCGAAGGCGCCCGCACCGACAACTCCTGTGCCGGTGCCGGGAAGAGGCCGGACAGCTCGGCGGCAGCGGGGACCGTGTCGAGGCTCGTGGTCGATGCGCCGAGGCGTGCCCAGTCCCTGCTCGCCGTCTGCGGCCCGTACTCGTAGACCTCCGGCTTCGGCCCGCTTGCCACCACTGGTACGCCTGCGGCGAGCAGGTCGCGCAGTGCGTCCATCGTCCTGCTCGACCGCAGTGTGGTCGTCGCGGGCAGGACGAGGGCGCGGAAACTCCGGTCGCCGATGTGCAGGGCGCCGTCCTTGGCTTCCGCGGCGGCGAGGTCACGCTCGTCGATGAGCAGGAAGGGAACGCCCGCCGAGGACAACCCGGCCGCCCACTGGCCCAGTTCACGGGCCTGCCGTGCGCACTGCCCTTCCGACCACACCGTACGGAGCGGGTAGAGGACCGCGACATCGGTACGCGGACGTACGGGTTCGAGGAACTCGCTCACCCGCGCGCTCTCCTGTGCGAAGCGGGCGTGATGGCCGGTGAACCACGGCTCGAAGTTGATGCCCGGCGGGAAGTCGAACCGGGGGTTGGCGAGGGACTCGTGGTCGTGGCCGTGCCCATGGGTCTGATAGAAGCCGTGGAAGATCATCTGCCGCATGCCGCGCAGATGATGCGTCATCGCGGTGGCCCGCAGCTCCCTCAGACTCAGACCCCAGTGCCCCGACCACGGCGTGCCGCCCGGTGGCGGGGTGAGGAAGTACTGCTCGACCAGTGTTCCGCTGCGCCCGTGGTGGCGGGCCACCGAGTCGCCGAAAACCGGGCTGAGTTGGTCGACGGCGTCCTGCGCGTCCACCGCGGTCAGGTCGCGGTAGCCGTCGACGCCGAAGTGGTCGAGGCCGAAGTTGACCCGCAGGTCCCAGTTCGAGAAGGCGGTGTCGAGGTTCCAGCCACCGACGTGTCCGAGCACTTCGTGCCCGGACACGAGCAGCCCGTGACCGCGGCACCAGTCCCGGACGCGTCCGAGGAACGTCTCCTGTGCGTGCCGGCTGAAGTGGTCGTAGAAACGGGTGCGCAGGCTGCGCGCCTCGGTGTCGGCGCCGCCGAGCAAGGCGGTCAGGGCGCGCGGCAGGTCATCGGCGAGTTCCTTGCGCAATGCGTCGCCGAGGCTGTGGTGGTACGGGATCGCCGATCGCTGCTGACCGGTTTGCTCCGCCCAGTCGTAGAAGACGGCGTGCGGCTGGTCGAAGAACAGATAGGCGACGGTCGAGCCGAAGTGGTCGCCGAGGGCCCGGGCGAACGGTTCGTAGCCGGCCGCGATGAAACGGTCGACGGCGACGGGATCCATCGGATTGACCAGACGCGACGTCGCACAGCGGGCGGACACGAACACCACGACCTCGGCATCGGCCGGCGCCGTGTCCTCCAGCGTGACCCGGCAGCCCTGTGCCCGCCCGTCCACCTGGACGCTCGCGGCGTCGCGCTCGACGCCGCCGGCCACCACGTACTCGCAACGCCAGTCCGTCCAGGCGACGTTGCCGCCCTCGTAGTGCCACTCCATCGCCGCCCGGCCGAGGGACTGCGTCGCCGAGCGGATGCCGCTCACCTCGCCCGCGCGGGAGCCCGGCGCGAGCCGGATCCAGAACAGATGACGTTCACGCAGCTCGTCATGGCCGCTGACCGCTCGGCCGGCCGCGTGGCCGCTCTGCCAGTTGTAGTCGTCGTAGAGCCCGACAACCATGCCGAGCCCACTCGCCGTATCGACCGCGAGCCGGCACGCCGCGAGAAAGTCCTCGTCCAGATATCCCTCGCGCGGGTACGACAGGCGGGCCTGGATCTGGAAGCTGTGGATGCCCGCCTCGTACATCTCGTGCACCTGACGCCGGATCAGTGCCGGGTCGGGCGGCTCGTGCCAGAACCAGTACGCGGCCGGCCGGTGCCAGGCGTCCGGGTCGGCGAACGTGCCCTGCCCGCGTGCCGTCGCGCCGGTCAACGCTCCACCGCCGCGGGCTTCTTGGCACGGTCGTCGGCTGACGCACGTGAATAGTCGGGCCGCGGATCGAGCCCCAGCGCGTATGTGAGCACGGCGTAGAGCGCCGCCGCGATCACCATCGCGATGACGACGCCGAGACTGCTGGCGCCGAACACTCCGTCGCGGCCCGCCTTCGTGAGCAGGAAGCCGGTCACCTTCGCGAAGTTGGGGTCGGCACTGGTGACGAGGCCGAGCCCGACGACGGTCCCGACGCCGAGGCTGACCAGGGCCGTCCAGCGGCCGTTGCGCCCGCCGTATCCGGCCGGCAGTGCCATGTCCGTGTTCCACCCCATCCGGTGCTGGCGTACGAAGTCGACCAGCTGGATGCCGCCCATCGTCCCCATCATCACGGCGATCAGCGACAGGAACGACTGGAACGTGTCCAGGAACGAGTTCGAGATGAACAGCAGGTAGAACGCGCCCAGAGCGATGACCACCGCGTTGAACGAGGTCGTCGCCGAGCGGCGCAGGGGGACACCGACGGCCATCAGTGCGAGCCCGGAGCTGTAGATGCCGGTGATGGCGGCGGAGACGAGGGAGACGACGATGACGACGGAGAAGGGGACGAAGAACCACATGGGCAGCAGATCGGTGAGCGCGCCGATCGGATCGGCCGCGGCGGCAGCTCCGAGCTCGGGGTCGCTGCCGACCAGCAGGGCGCCGACGATCAGCAGCAGCACGACGGGCAGGCTGAGTCCGGCGGCGGTCCAGCCGACGACACCGCGCGCCGGGGTGTCCGGCCGCAGGTAACGGGCGAAATCCCCGCCGTAGTTGAGAAACCCGAGGCCGACCATCGTCATCGCCATGACGACGCCGCCGATGAAGACGAACGGTCCGCCCGCGGGCGAGTCACCGAGATGGGACCAGTGGACCTCGGGGAGTACGAACCCGAGGAACGCGAGGGTCATGACGCCCGTGACCCACGAGACCCACACCTCGATCCGCATGATGAACTCGTGTCCCAGCACGGACACGGTCATCGTGACGGCCAGAACGAGGACGAACCAGATCACGATGGTGAAGGTCGAGCTCGACCCGTGGGAGTCGGCGAAGACGCCCGGCCACAGCTTCCCGAAGAGGTTCGCGCCCGTGGTCGAGGCGAGCGTGATGATGGTGATCTTCCAGCCCATGTTGGAGAGATAGGCGAAGAACGCCGGTATGCGGTTGCCCTGGATACCGAAGGCGAACCTCGTCTGTACCAGGGTCGGAAGGCCGGTGCGCGGACCGCCGACGGCGAGTACGCCGACCATCGTGCAGGAGATCGCGTACCCGAGGGATCCGGCCACGATGGTCTGCCAGACGTTCAGGCCCAGGCCGAAGACGTAGATCCCGTAGCTGACCCCCAGGATCGAGACGTTCCAGGCGAACCAGACCGCGAAGAGCCCGCTCGGTTTGCCCCGGCGCTCGTCGAGCGGAACGGGATTGACACCGTTCGTCTCGATCGCGCTGCCCTTCTTCTCATCGACGCTCATACCGCGGACTCCTTCGTCTGCATATCGCTCTCCTGTGAACGCCAGGCGTGATCGAGCTGGTCAGCCGGCATGGGGGCGTCGATCCCGGTCGCGGTGAGATCGACGCCTGTCGGGCCGCGGTGATCTCCGAATCCGTGCGCGGGTCGCGGTCCTCGGCGAGACAGGCGGCGAGGACGCCGAGGCCAGTACCGCACGTGCGGGACGACCGCGGGCCGGAGGTCTCTGTTGACACTCCCCACGGCCCGCACGGAGTTCATGACGCCGCCTTCGTCGTGCCGCGCTGGACGAGACGGGTGCCGAGCAGGACCGTCCGTACCGTGTGATCGCCGGACATCTGCCGGTCGAGCTCCGCCACGGCGCGCGAACCCAGCTCCCCGATCTCCTGGGCGACGGTCGTCAGGGCGGGACGGACGAGCGCCCCCAGCGCGATGTTGTCGTAGCCGACGACGCTGAGGTCCTCCGGCACCCGCATGCCCCGGGCGAACACGGCGTTCATGGCACCGATGGCGGCGATGTCGTTCGCCGTCGTGACGGCCGTCGGCGGCTCGGGCCCGTCAAGCAGCCGGCCCACGGCGTTGGCTCCGCAGTCCGCGGTGAAACCGCCCTCGACGATGGTCGGTTCGAGGCCGGCCTTGCGCATCTCGCTCTCGTATCCGCAGACACGCAGCGCGGTGACATCGAGCTCGGACGGGCCGCTGATGTGGGCGATCTGGGTGTGCCCGAGCGCCAGCAGGTGGCGCACCGCGATTGCGGCGCCTTCGACATGGTCCGTGACGACCGTCGAGATGTCGGTGATCGACTCCGCCCGGTCGACGACAACCAGCGGTTGCGTCCCGGCCGCCTCCCGCAGCAGCGCGGCGGAGTCGAACGGATTGCCCACGACGATGAAGCCGTCGACCCCGCGCGCACGCAGCAACCGGAGATCCTCCCGCGCCGACTCCGCCTCTGGCGATGCGGCAAGCAGGATGGTCTGCCCGCGTTCCTTCGCCGCGCTCTCCGCACCGGCCATGAGCTCCGGGAAGAACGGGTTCGTGATGTCCGGAACGATCAGCCCGAGGGAGTGGGAACGGCCCGAGGAGAGGCTGCGAGCTATTTCGTTCGGCTGGAACTGCAGCCGATCCGCGATGGTACGCACCCGCTCCACCGTCGCCGCTGAGACCCGGCCCCTGCCGGTGAGCGCACGCGACGCCGTCGCCACGGACACACCGGCCTCAGCCGCGATGTCACGGATGTTCACCACGTGGGATGCACTCCTCCAGAGGTTGCGTAACCGGTTGCGCAGCAAGGTAGGCGCATTCGGGGAATGTGCGCAACCGGTTACGCAGCACCAATTTCCGCAGTGGCCGTTCCGGGTCCGATCGAGACTCTGGAGCGCGCGATGAAGGCGTCGGTGATCCAAGAGCGGCTGGTCCAGGAACACAGGCTTACCGGCAACTACGAGCCCGTGGAGCGTTACCTTCATGAAGCTCGCCCCAGGGCTGCCGAGGAACTCGGCATGACAGCAACGTGCTGTCCACCGAACTCGCCACCTGGATCAGAGGCCACTGGGGCATCGAGAACCTCCTGCACCACGTCCAGGGCTGCACGTTCCGCGAGGACGACTCCAAGGTCCGCAGCGGCACCCTGCCCGCGCCATCACCCTCGCCAGGCACCGCTCACCGACGCCCTACTGTCCAACGTGGCTGACGCCCTGGTGGGACTTGCCGCTCACCATGAACTTCTCTACACCCAAGAGCTGCAGACGCCGCTGCAGGATCTGGCAGAGGCATTGGGCCGGGAATCCCAAACCAGGCGTGACCTCGCGTTGTTGCTGCTCACCCGCGCCGGCGCAGAGCAATTCCTCGCGCTGCACATTGGCCGGGTCAGCCCCGGCTTGCTTCCCCAGGCCGACGCCCTGCATTGGATGGAGCGCTGGGGCCTGCTGTCTGCTGTCCACGAGCAAGTCTCCCGCCTGGCGGTCGCATTCCCACCGCCCGAGGACCCCACCGTCCTGGAACGGGCCCTTGCCGCGCGAGATACTCATCCGACTCTGCGCGCTGCTACGGCATTCTGGGACAGCCCGCCGGAGGAGGCACCGTGGGAGCGAGAGCATCGCGAACTCCAAGAGGCCGAACGCCGAGCGAACACCTACGACGAAACCGCTCTGCGCGCGGCGCTCGACGCTGTCCTCACCAGTGGGCCGGATCAGGTACGAAGCGCGTGGGCGCGAGTTGTCAGCGAGCTTCACCACACGCTGGACGGCTCCCCGACCAAATGGGAAGGCGCATGGCTCGCCGCAGTGACCGAGGCCCCGTCGCGGCCGTCGGCTGGTACTCAACTGGACAGCCTCCTCTCGCGGGCCGCCCTCCATGTGCTGCAGACGGTTCCGCCGTTGAGCGCCGAGAAGCCAAAGGTTGTCCCGTAACTGATCTTTGGCACGAGAGTGGTTGGCCAGGATTGGATTCTGGGTCCCGCCCTTTGGGAGGCACCGACCTCGGTTCGCCCCTTCGACCGTACGACACGGCAGCGGATGGCATGGCCCCTGTTATCGTGCGCCGATGTCCATGATCAAGCAGTTCCAAGTGACCTTCGACTGCGCGGAACCTGCGCGTCTCGCCGGCTTCTGGTGCGAGGTGCTGGGGTACGTCGTACCTCCGATCCCGTCTGGGTTCGCCACTTGGGAGCACTACCATCGGTCACTGCCGCCTGAGGATCAGGTGATCTACTTCGCGTGTAGTGATCCCTCGGGTGTGGGCCCGCGCCTGCTCTTCCAGCGTGTTCCCGAAGGGAAGGTCGTCAAGAACCGGCTGCACCTTGACGTGCGGGCCGGTATCGGGCTCGTGGGTGAGGAGCGCCTGGCCACGCTTGAAGCGGAATGCGCACGGCTGGTCGCGCTTGGCGCGGGACATGTGCGAACGATGCGTGCCGACGGCGAGAACGAGTCCTGCATTGTGATGCAGGACATTGAGGGCAACGAGTTCTGTCTCGACTGAGAATCCTCCGAGTCGGCGAGGTGGGGAGCCGTCTTCCTGGGACCTCGCTGGTCTCGTATGCCGCGGGAGTTATCCCGCGAGAGCGAGGTTGTGCAGTCGGGCGATGCCGAGCACGGCGTGGTGGACGCCATCGCCCTTGAGGCGGCAGTCGCGGAGAATCTTCCAGGGAGTTGGACGGCCGCCCCCACGCTGTCACCGCCAGCTACGACACGTTGGCGCGGGTGTGGGACCTGACGACCGGAGACCAGACCCGCCAGCTCACCGGCCACACCGGCAAGGTCACTTCGGTGGCGGCGGCCGGGCTGGACGGTCGCCCCCACGCCGTCACCGTCAGCGACGACGGGTCGGTGCGGCTGTGGGACCTCACCACTGGGTCCTGTCTCACCACTTATCACCTTCCTGACGTACCGACAGCCGCAACCGTCACCCTCGACGGCACCGTCGTTGTCGGTGTCGGCCACGACGTGGTCGTCCTCAGCCTCGCCCCCCTCCTCCGGCGGCTGCGATGACCACCCCCGCCCAGGCCCCCCTTCGAATCGTCGCCGTACACGGCGTGGGCAACAGCTTCGGCTCCAAGGTGTCCGGCACCCGCGTCGAAGAGTTGCGCACACTCAAGGCCGGCGCCTGGACACGGCAGCTGACCAGCGGTCTCGGTGTCGCCCCGGACCGGCTCGATCTGGACTTCGCGTACTACGCGGACAAGCTCGTCACCGGTCCGGTAGCCCAGGGGACAGGGAACCCCGACCTCCTGGACGACCCACTGGCACAGGAGATGCTCACGGCATGGGCGCGGGAGTTGGGGGTTCCCGAGGAGGTGTCGCAGGGCCACGCCACGGTGGCCCTGCGGGGACTGGCGTCCTGGGTGGCCCGCAGGTTCGACCTCGCCGAAGGCCCCCTGCGCGTCTTCATCCGGCTGCTGTTCCGCGAGGTGGCCGCCTACCTGCGAGCCGAGGACGCCCCGCAACGCATAGCGGCGCGCGACGAAGTGGCCCTGCGGATCGCCCAGCACGGACCGCGCATCGTCATCGCGCACTCACTGGGCTCCGTCGTCGCCTACGAAGCCCTGCACGCCCACCCGGAACTGCAACCCGAACTGTTCCTCATCCTGGGCTCTCCCCTGGCACTGCCCCGCGCCGTCTTCGAACGCCTCATCCCCGCACCGCAGGGCGCCGGCCAGGAACGGCGGGGAACACGCACGCCCGGCAGAACGCGCTGGGTCAACATCGCCGACTCCGGTGACCCCGTAGCCATCCCGCCCCGACTAGGTCGATTCTTCGACGGGATCACCCTGGACCACACCACCGTCATCAACGCCCTGTTCGGCTTCTACCACGCCGAGAATTACCTGCGATCCGCGACCGCCGCCGCCACCATCGCCCCCTACCTCGAACGATGACCCGACGCAGGAGATCTGTTGGCCACGTATCACGTCGAAAGTCCCTGAGCGCTAGCGACCTGGACACAGGGGACAAGGTCGTGAGACAGAATGCCGCGGCCCCTAGATGAGACAGCCGGGAATGCCCAGGTCGTCACACCTGAAGGGGACATTCCTGATGCGCGCCTACGATCAGCCTGTTCGTCGGTCTGTTGGAGTGCGGTGGGCCCTGCGCCGGAGAGCGGGGCCGACGTATTCGACCAGGGCCTGGTCCTCGATGAACTGACAGGCGAGCAAGTCCTGGACTGGCGTACTCGTGCCGCCAGCGACCACCAGGTCGTGTTCGACCACATCGACCGGTACGGCGACACTCGGCTCAGAGGCTGTCGGCTTCGCGGACGTGCAGCGCCCTGTCGCGCCTGGGGCGCCTGAACATCGGCTGCACCACCTGGGCGGTTGTGAGTGGCGGCGTTGGCCTCCCAGACGGTCGACGTACTCACGCAGTCGTACCCAGCGGGGGCAGACTCGGCAGCAGCTCGGCGTGCTGGCCGCCCCGAGGGTCGACCGGCTGGTGGCGGACAGGCTCGCCCCAACAATCGACCCGTTCCGCCCGGAACAGAACGCGGCCCGAACCGGACTGGTCCATCGCCCCGGCGCAAGTCCCGTTCACCCGAACGGATGACCTTTCGGGCTCTGATCGTTTTTGCATCTCCCGCTGCTTCTACGGTGGTTGAGCGTTGCCCGAGCCCCCGGTGACGGTCCCATGACCTACTCCCGAATTCTGGGGATCGCGATGAGGAACCGCCATGGGCATCGACAACGGGCACCCGGATTTCGCCCCGTACGGCACCGACTCGCTGCCGGAACACTTTCCGCCACCGGGCCGGCACGCGCGAAGCCGCCTCGACCGGGGTGTCGTCGTGGTCGAGTTCTGCGGGGTCATCGACCTGAGCAACATCCCTGAGATCCGGGCCTATACCGACGCCGTGACCGCCCGGCACGGTGTCCGTCTGATCGTGGACCTGCGACCGGTGGAATTCCTCGACTGTTCCACCCTCGGTGTGCTCTGCCGGATCCGGCGCAGGCTCCTCGAACGCGATGGGCACCTCGCCCTGGTCTGCGTCCGTTCCTGGCACCTGGGGATCCTCAAGGCCGCAGGGCTCCACACGCTCTTCGAGCCTCTCGCCACGCTGGAAGACGCCTGGAATCACGGAGGGGCAACCCGCCGACAGCCTTCACGGGGCGGATGATTCCGCGCGATGCGGACGAGTCACCTCACGATCGCCGCCCGGCCGCCCCAGCTGGTATCGGCTGGTTCACGTGCTGCCACCAAGACCCGACCCGTATACGCTGCCCGCGCGGGGCCTTCGTCCTTCTTGTCGGCCCGTATCTTTCGGCCCCTGGCCCCCGGGTCGCAGTGACTATCTGACCACTGTGAGCGGCTGGAGCCGCATCGCCGACTACACGGCTCCAGCCCTTTGTCCTCCCCAGCCTTTTTCGAGTCCGGGATGTACTCCCGCGCACCCCGGGGTGGGTGGTGAGGACGGTCAAGTGCGAGGCGGTGATGGAGGGGAGCCCGGCGCCGTCTCGCACTCTCCGGCCGCGGCTCGTGCCCGCCTTCCCACGTCGACGGCCTTCCACCATTCCACCACCAACGGCCCCTGACCGGAGTGTCACAGGGGTTAGGAAATGGTGCGGAGACGTGAGAGGGCTACCACGTTGGCGTTCCGCTGAGCGGACCCTGGCATGACACGGCGGGCTCTTCCCCGCAGGCTCTGCAGAGCAATGCACTGACGGCAGTGACCAGGAGGCATGAAATGAGAAGTACGTTACGGAGACGTGGCGCCATGGTGGCAACAGTCGCGGCCCTGAGCGTCGGTGGACTGGTGGTGGCCACCGGCAGCGCATCCGCCGCGGTCGCGTTGATCCACGTCACTTCGAACACCGGGGTGGGCGTCTACAACACCCCCCACACTGCCAGCGGCAAGGTCGGAGTCCCGGACATGGGACTCGGGGACGCGATCATCGCCAACTGCTGGGACCGAGGAGACAACATCGGCGGCGGAAACGTCTGGTACCACACGCTGTCAGAGCGTTACTCCGCCAGCACCGGTCAGGAACTGTTCGTCACCGGATGGACGTACGGGGCGTACGTGGACGGCAACGCGGCGTTCCACGCCGGGGCCATTCCGGAGTGCTGATCTAACAGGACGTCGCCTGGAGAAGGCGATCACTCCGGGCACCGGCGTCGGGAGTGCGGTGCCCGCCGTTGCCGACGGGCTCAGCTGTCTCAGGCCGTGCTCGTCGGGTCCGCCGCTTCCGCGGTGCGGCGGTATTCGGCGTTGATGCGCTGGGCTTCTTCGAGCTGGTCTTCGAGGATGATGATGCGGCAGGCGGCCTCGACGGACGTGCCGTGGTCGACGAGTTCCCGGGCGCGGGCGGCGATGCGCAGCTGGTAGCGGGAGTAGCGGCGGTGTCCGCCCTTGGAGCGGAGCGGGGTGATGAGGCGGGCTTCGCCGATGGCGCGGAGGAAGCCCTGCGTGGTGCCGAGCAGTTCGGCGGCTCTGCCCATCGTGTAGGCGGGGTAGTCCTCGTCGTCGATACGGCCGAATGGCTTCGTCAGCGACAAGCGGGCGCCGTCGGCGTAGGACCCGGCCCGGTCCCGGCAGATGACCTCTGAACCGGGATGGGCCAGCAGCCAGGCGGCCAGTGTCCTGGCGTCCCGGCCGGGCAGCAGGTCCAGGGGCTGACCGGTCTCGCAGTCGATGATGACGGTGCCGTAGTGCTGCCCGCGGCGTGTAGCGAAGTCGTCCACCCCCAGCACCTTCGGCACAGCCCAGACGGGATCGGGCACGGCCATCACCAGCCGGAGCAACGTCATCCGGCTCACGACACTGTGCAGGGCCTTCGCGAAACGAGCCCCGGAACGGCCGGCGAGAGCCACGGCCACCGCCTCCAGCACCCTGCGCAAGGCCGGAGTCCGCCTGCCGTACCGCACGGTGAGTCCATCGACCTGCTCGGCGAACGTACGGCGCGGACAACCAGCGTTCTCGCAGTACAACCGCCGGACGGACAGATCGATCCGTACCGCCTGCTCACCCACCGGGCCACCGGCAAGGTGCCGTTCGTAGGTGCTGTGTATCCGCTCGGACGGCGTCGCGCAGTCGGGACAACTCACGACGACGTTCCGGGTTCTGGCCACAACGTCGACCGCATCGTCCGCCGGGACGACGGCGTCCACCAGCACGGTGTCGAGGTACGGGAACAGCACGCTGACGAGCTCGTCACACCGCATCACGGTCCCAGACGGCGCTACGTCACTGCCCTTGAATCCCGGTGATCGTCCTCACGGAATGTTTGCCTGATCCCCGCTCCCACCTACCGAATCAAGTGAGTCACCGTGGCGGTCCGGTTTCACCGCAGAGGTCATCAGAATGAGAGCTGGGGCAGGGCATCGCGGCGGCCATCCCGATCCACGCGACCATCGGCACCCTACGCACCCGGCCCGAGCCCGGTGCGGACTTCCACCCGCTTCTTGAGGCCGGTGTTGAACGCGGCGTACCCGTCTTTTTTGGGTGTTCTGAGGAAGGGCCGGATCAGGGTGACCAGGGCGCCGGAGAATTCCTCGTGGTTGGTCAGGCGGGTGGTGCCGTCGTGGTTGGGGGAAAGGACGAAGGAGTGCCGGCCGTGGAACAGCTGCTTGATGCCGAGCGTGCCGACCCACCGCAGTTCCTGGCCGGGTGTCGCGACGGTGACCGTGGGCCTGAAGGTCATGCCCGGCATGCGCATCGTGAGCCGGCTTCCCACTTGAGCGGTTCCCTCGGCTGCGGAGAAGGTGCTCCACTCGCCGTAGGCGGCGAAGTCGGTGAGGACGTCCCACACCGCTTGCGGGGTGGCGTCGATGTCAATAACGGCGGTGAGGACCGGCTTCATGGTGGTTTCCACTTCTGGCTGGTGCGGAAGGGAGGGGCGGGGGTTCGGCGAGCGGGTGGTCCACCGGTGCTCGGTGGGGCCAGGGACTGACGTGGAGCGCAGTGCACGGCGGTCAGAGCGTCACGCCCGGCGCGGTCGTGCGGGAGGGGGCGCTGTGGGTGCTGGTGGCCGTGGTCTCCTGCAGGCCGTGGTCGATGAAGTCGATCATCCAGGTGAAGCTGTCGTCGATGTCGGTGGCGAACTGGAACCCGCCGGCTGCTTCCAGGGATGCGTATCCGTGCAGGACGGTGCGGAGCATCCGCAGTGCGTGGATCTGCTGGTCGGGGTCGATGTGGTAGCCGTGGAGCATGGCGGCCCAGGAGTCGACCACCCGGTTGAGGGCGTCGATGAGGGGGTCGTCGGGCCCGGTCGGGCGGGCGGCGTTGGCTGCGGCGTATCGGCCGTGGTGGTCCTTGACGAAGGTCCGCATCGCCTGTGCGCCGCGGGCCAGGGCTTCGGTGCCGGACCGGCCCTGGATGGCGTCGCGGATGGCGTCGGCACACTGGTTCATGGCCAGGATGGCGATCCGGTGGGCGAGGTCGGTCTGGCCGGTGACGTGCTTGTACAGCGAGGGGGGCTTGATCCCGAGCCGTTCGGCGACCAGGCCCATGCCGAGCTGGTCGAACCCGACCTCGTCGACCAGGGCGGCGGCTTCGGTGACCGCCGTGGCGGTGAGTCCGGCCCTAGGCCGTGTCTTCAAAAGATCTTGAGTGGTGGATCATGGTGGGGTGATACGTCGCCATGAACTGTCCGATGCCGAGTGGGAGTTCGTCGGGCCGCTGCTGCCGGTGTCGCTGCGGGGCCGGAAGCGGCTGGACGACCGCAGGGTGCTGAACGGGATCGTGTGGAAGTTCCGTACCGGGACGGCCTGGCGGGACGTGCCCGAGCGGTACGGCCCGTGGGCCACCCTGCACACCCGCTTTCGCCGGTGGGCGCTGGACGGCACCTTCGAGCGCATGCTCCGGGCCGCCCAGGCGCACGCCGACGCGGCCGGGGACATTGACTGGCTGGTGTCGGTCGACTCCACCGTCGTCCGCGCCCACCAGCACGCCGCCGGGGCCCGAAAAAGGGGGCCCGCAGTCCCGGCCTCGGACGCTCCCGAGGCGGCCTGACCAGCAAAATCCACCTGGCCTGCGACAGCGTGGGCCGCCCGCTCGCCTTCACCCTCACGGGCGGCAACACCAACGACTGCACCCAGTTCACCGCCATGATGGAAACCATCCGGGTGCCCCGCATCGGCCCGGGACGGCCCCGCACACGGCCCGCCCATGTGCTGGGCGACAAGGGCTACAGCTCCCGGGCCATCCGCACGTGGCTCAGGCGGCGGGGCATCGGTCACACCATTCCCGAGCGGTCCGACCAGGTCCGCAACCGGCTCCGGCGCGGCAGCCGAGGCGGGCGCCCGCCGGTCTTCGACAAGCAGCTCTACAAGCGACGCAACGTCGTGGAACGGTGCTTCAACCGCTTGAAGCAGTGGCGCGGCATCGCTACCCGCTACGACAAGACCGCCGAGTCCTACCAGGCAGCCGTCACCCTCGCATCGCTCCTGATGTGGGCGTGACATTTGAAGACAACTCCTAGGCACGGGGGGCCGTCTTGGCCAGGAATGGCAGGGCCAGCGCGAGGACCTGGTCGGGGGTCTGGGCGTGCGGGTAGTGGCCGGCGCCGTCGATCACGGCCAGCTCGCCGAGGCCGGCGGGCAGGTCGGCGATGATCTTCTCCCCTTCGGCGCGGGGGTCGGCCCAGTCGGGGTCCAGGCTCCCTTCGACGACCAGGATCGGGCAGGTGACGTGGGCGAGCTGGGTGCCGGCGTCGGTGGGCTTGGACTTGCACATGTCCTGCAGGGCCTTCATCCGGCGGGGTTCACTCAGCGTGGCCTCTATGCGGCCAGTTCGCTGTTCCAGTCGGCGGGCTTGGCCGGGTAGGCCACGTCGAGGTACTTCCAGTCCGCCAGGCGTCCCCGGACGATGACCAGCGCCATCCGCGTGTACCCCCTCTCTGTCAGCCTTGGGTGAGACATCCCGCTTTGTCGGGTTAGCCTGAGAGGGCACGACAGGAGAACCACCCCCTCATGACCAGCACCACGCCCGCCGGATCCGACCCGGCGCCCCGGCCGAAGCGCCGCACTTTCAGCCCCGAGTACAAGCTGCGGATCGTGGCCGAGTACGACGCCGCCCCGAAGAACGAGAAGGGCGCAGTCCTGCGCCGCGAGCGCCTGTACCACTCGCACGTCAAGGAATGGCGGGCCGCGCGGGATGCCGGGGCCCTGGAGAAGCTGGTCGACCAGCGCACCAGTCCGGCGAGGCCGAAGAAGCCTGCCGCCGAGGCGGAGAACGAGAAACTGCGCCGCCAGGTAGAACGGCTGGAGAAGGAACTGGCCCGGAACAAGGCCGCGTTGGAAGTCATGGGAAAAGCTTCCGCGCTCTTGGAAATGATCTCCGAGAGCGCGGACTGAACGCTGCCGCCGAACCGGTGCTCGACGACGCGTTCACCGGTGTCCAGGGCGAACTGGGCATCACGGCCGCGTGCCGGCTGACCGGCCGCTCCCGGGCCACCCACTACCGCCGGCTGCGGCCCCCGACCGAGCGAAAACCCAGAAAACCGCAGGTCCAGCCCTCATCCCTCACACCCGATGAGCGGGCGGCGGTCCTGGAGATGATGAACAGCGACGAGTACGCCGAGATGCCGCCCGCGCAGATCTGGGCCCGCGAGCTGGATGCCGGGCGTTACCACTGTTCCGTCTCCACGATGTACCGGATCCTGCGCGAGAAGGGGCAGTCCGGCGAGCGCCGCCGCCAGGCCACCCACCCGGCGAAGACGGTGCCCGAGCTGGTCGCCACCGGGCCCTCGCAGGTGTTCACCTGGGACATCACCAAGGCGGCCGGACCGGCCAAGGGCATCTGGTATCACGCCTACGTCATCATCGACATCTTCAGCCGCTACGTCGTCGGCCACACCGTCGAGCGGGCCGAATCAGCGCTGCGGGCCGAGGAGTTGATCCGCGAGACCATCACACGCAACGGCATCGTGCCCGAGACCGTCCACGCGGACCGCGGCACCTCGATGACGAGCAAGAAGGTCTCCCAGATGCTGATCGACCTCGGCGTCACCCGGTCGCACTCGCGGCCGAAGACCTCCAACGACAACCCCTACAGCGAGGCCCACTTCAAGACCACGAAGTACATGTCCGACTACCCCGAACGGTTCGACTCGCTGGCCCATGCCCGTGAGTGGTTCGAGGCGTTCATCGCGTACTACAACCACGAGCACCGGCATTCGGGCATCGGCTGGCACACACCGGCCAGCGTGCATTTCGGCACCGCCGAGGAGGTCCGCGACCAGCGTGCCGTCACCCTCGCCGAGGCCTACGCCTGCCACCCCGAACGCTTCGGCCGCCGCCCCCGACCACCCCGGATACCTCAGCAGGCATGGATCAACGACCCGGCCAAACGCAGAGAGTCCGCACCACAAACCTCATAGCGTCACGACCGTCTCACTGGACTTGAAATCTTCCGACCCGGTCCGGAAACGCTTGACCCGGATCAGCCCGCCCAGGTCGACCGGCTGCGCACGGGTGAACGGAGCCAGCTCGATCACTCCGCTGATCACGTCGGGCGCAGTGGCGGCCGCGATGGTCGCGGCGCCGCCGCTGATCGACTGCCCGATGATCACGGCCGGGCCGCCGAGGTGACGCACGACGGCGACCAGATCTCCGGCGATGTCGGTGCGGCTGTAACCGTCCCAGCCGAGGCTGGACTCACCGCACCCGCGGATGTCGACGTTCGCGACCCGGTAGTGCGGTCCGGGAAGCCCGTGACAAGGCAGGCATCTGGGGTTCGCCTCAACCCGATACCGTGAGAACCTACGAATCCATAACCTGTCATGGAAAAAGAAGTGCAGGATGCACATCCTGGATGACCCAGCCGGTCTCTCCGCCCGTGCCAAGAGTCTGCTTGAACGAACCGGTCGGCGCGAACCTCCGCAGGAACCCCGGCTCTCCACAGAGTTCCTGCGGATCCGGGACCGCTTTGGCCAGTTGACCGCCACGCCGATGATGCTCGTCATCCGCCGGGAGGGATTCGAGCAGAGATACGGCGGACTCCGCTACCAGGTGCGAAGCAGTTACACAGTCCAGGGCGAACGCCACGACGTGCTCCGCGACTGGCACTACGACCTGGGCCAGGGCATGTGGACCGGCTCCGCCCACGGCTGGCACTTCGATTGGTTCGGAGAACGTATCTCCTCTCCGGTCCGCTACCTGGTGCACACGGACGGACGAGTCGGAGTGGACGACGGAGGCGGTACGTTCCTCGAAATCGCTCCGTCTCTCCCGGCACTCATAGAATCCCACGCCCTCACCGACACGGTCTCGACCTGGGACCGCACCACTGCCGAGGTCGACGGCTTCGCACTCGCCGAGCATCTCGACGGCCTCACCGACGTCCCCGAAGCCTCAGGCTGCACCATTCGGTGGCGGATGTCCGACAACGTCGCAGTCGAGGAGTTCCGGAACTGGAGCAGCGAGGCACCGCGTCGTTGGCGCGCATTCATCTGGAGCCGAGGCCACGCTGGCCGACGCAAAGTGGAAGAAGCCGCTGTCCGAGCAGCGGCGATGCAGCAGACGACGGCAGGCACCGGATGAGGATCGCCGCTTGACAAAGCTGATTCCACAGAACGCCCTGGCGGACCTGCTACAACTTCATGGCCCGCTGGGCGGCCGGAGTGGTCGGACAGATCCGCGACCAGCTGCGCAAGCGCATCCGACGCGAGATGGGCCGGGCTCCCGGCGCGGTCGCCACCGTCATCGACTCCCAGTCCGTGAAGGCCGCGGAGACCGTCGGCCGTGACTCGCGCGGCTACGACGGCGCCAAGAAAATCAACGGCCGCAAGCGGCACCTGGTCGTCGACACCAAGGGCCTGCCGCTGTTCGTGATGGTCACCCCGGCCGACGTGACCGACCGCGACGCGGCGAAGGAAGTGCTGTTCCGGCTGCGGCTGATGCACCCCGAGATCACCATCGTCTGGGCCGACTCCGGCTATGCCGGACAGCTCGTGACCTGGGCGAAGAAGCACCTGGACCTGACGCTGAAGACCATCAGCCGCCCGAAGGACGCTGTCGGGTTCGTCATCCTGCCCCGCCGCTGGGTCGTCGAAAGGTCGCTTGCCTGGATCATGCACGCCCGCCGTCACGCCCGCGACTACGAGCGGCTCATCCAGCACTCGGAATCTCTGATCACCTGGGCCGCGATCACGCTGATGACCAGGCGCATCACGCGCCGGTCCTCCCGCCGGAGCGGACAGCCCGCCTCCCGCGAGGCCAACCGGGACTGATCCACTTGGAGACGGTGGTCACCGTCTCCTCCCGGAGGTCCCCGAAACTGGTCCGGGAGCCCATTTTCCCACGAACTTCCTTGATGCTGAAGGCGCCTCGGCCGGCCGGGCGACCGCCGTCTTTACGGGCGGCATTCACCCTCTCAACTCGTCAAAGTGCCCTGGTGGAAGTACATCCGCCAGCCTGTCTCCGTCAGCCGCCACACAGAGCTCCTCCATGCCCGACGGCCCTGATTGTCGGCGCAGTACGTCAGATGAACGACACCCGGAGCAAGGACGACTCCGGACATCTCACTGACCTTGACAGGAGACTCCGCGGACACCGAGCCACCACTCGTCGCCGCGAGGACCGACTCCACATCCCACCGGCGTCCAGAAGCCCCGAACTCGATGAACTCCGGGTCCAACAGCTCCAGGACCCGAGCCGGGACAGCTCGCACCTCAGGATCGAGAAGCCGCATCTCTCCATCGATGGCAGCCTGCACGGCCTGCTCACGCTCATCATCCGCCATGCCGGAACCTTACGAACACGGCACCCAAGCAACAGCGATTTGTTCACGCGCTGCCATGGCAGCTCGGTGGCGGCGTCAAAACTACAGAATGCGGGCGGCGGCCGCTCCCGGCCTCTGTCATGGCGGCTTCAGGAACAGGCACTAAGCTCTGCGTTTAACCTCGCTGCTGTTTCAAGCGGATGTGTTCAGTGAGGGTTTCGGCCCGTTTCACGGTCTTCCCGGGTTCGTGCCGTGGGGCTGGTCTGCGGTTTTGTGAGCCTGGTGGCCGTCCGGGTCCGGGTGCTGACGGTTTGGGCACGCCTGCGGGGCGGGTGGTCTTCGCGCGGAGGTGGCGGAACCCTCGGCGGACTCGGGCTGGGGTGAGCCGGCGGGGTTCGGCGGGTCGTTCCCAGGGGCGGCGGAGGTCTTCGGCGAGGGGGCGGGCGAGGCGGAGTTGGGTGTGGGCGGCGATGATCAGCCAGGTCCACAGGTCGGCGGTGTGCGGGTCGCGGACCTTGGGGACGGTCCAGCCCAGGGTTTGCTTGAAGAGCCGGAAAGTATGTTCAAGATCGAATCTGCGCAGGAACGCTTGCCAGCGCAGATCGACGTCTTCGCCGGTCAGACCAGTGCGGGAGGACCACAGCCAGACCGCTTTCGGGTCGCGGTCGCCGGGCAGGTGATCGACCTTCAGCCGGATCAACGTGCCGTGGATCAGGGGGAGTTCACCGCAGTGGTCGAGCCAGGGCCCGCGGGCGGTCAGGCGCGGGTGCATCCGGTCCCAGGAGAGGGCTTCGGCCTTCCCATAGCGGGTGGTGTCGCAGACGGTGGCGTGCTCGGGCGTGTGCCAGGAGTCCGGTTTGGAGAAGGTGAGGACACCGCCGTGCTTGCGGGGCTGACCGCCGCGCGGGGTGGAACGGCGGGGGCCTGCGTCACGGAGCATGACCCGGTCCGAGCGGAGCCGGCCGACCAGTTCGACGGGCAGGTCCGCCAGGACGTGGGCGAGGCGGGTGACGTCGTAGCCGGCGTCCATGACGATGAGGATGTCCGCGTCGCCGGGTTTCCACTGCCTCGCGTGCACAAGCCTGGTGAAGACTTCACGGAGTTGGGCGGCGGTCACCGCGGTGGCGTCGTCGGCCGGCCCCAGCCGGATCGCGTCCAGGAGCGCGGTCCACGAGGTGCGTCCCGTTTCCAGGGCGGCGACGAAGGAGTAGGGCCAGCCCGGGATGAACTGATCCGCGCTGCGGCCCCGTCCGTAGACGTGGCAGAAGAGCCGGTCCGCACTGGTGGGGGCGTCGGGACGCAGCCAGTTGCTCACGTCCACCGCGAGGACGATCCGCCCGTCGGCCGCCCTCGGCAACGGGGTGGAGGCGAGGAGCCTGCGCAGGCGGCGTGGTTCCAGCCAGCCGTGGTTGACCGCGTCGTACATCGCCCCGTGCCCGCGCCGGTGCTCGGCCGTCAGTGTCAACTCGACCAGCGAGGTGACCGCGCCGTCCGCGCACAGCACCGCGTCGCTCAGCTCGAAGAGCGCATCCGCCCGGCTGTAGAGGCAGTCGTAGAACTCGACACGAAAGTGGGACAGCGCGCTCATCGCGGCGTCAGCTGGACCTGCAGAAGCCAGACTCTTCACAGCGGCCGTTCCTTCACGCGACGTTGCTCGACACATCGAAGCGTGAAGAACGGCCGCCCTGCTGTCCCACGAAGAAGCCATGATCAGCAGGTCGGGTGACCCGGCGAGGTTAAACGCCAAGCTAAGGGCGGCTACACCTCCGACATCCGCCCCTCCACCTCCGTCACCGGCAAGGAGAAGAAGCTCAACGCCGCCTCCTACGGCTTCACCGGCCGCATGAGCGACGCAGAGTACGACCACCTCTTATCCGCGGTCGCGGCGCTGTGAAGGATTGATTGTCCTGGACCGTTCGTCAGCGGTATGCCGCTGACGAACGCCTTCTACCGATGCGGCTCATCAACACCGCCAGCATTGGCCCGAACTGGTTCGTCGACATGGACGGGTCCGTCACTCGGTGCCAACGGTGCAAGGTCGAAGGGACGTACCACCCGGCGCCGCGCTATGCGCCAGGTCCCGCCCTTGCGCCGGTACTCGTCCTCGTAGGTACCTCCACCGGCAATCCAGCGGTGATCGCGGAGTTGGGTCAGGACCACGACGTCAGATCGACCGGTCGCGGCAACGCCGTCGATTTCCACCGTGTGGTTGGCGGTGGCATGCTGCATGATCGGGAATGCCTGCCACTGCTGCTCGACCGCCGCGCAGATGGCCTCGATCCCCGTGAATATCTGGTCCGAGCCGGTCTCCCACACGGTGTCCGCTGTCCAAATCGCTTTCCAGCGGACTGGGTCGCGGTGGTCGGCACCCACGCAGTAGTCGTGGGCCAGCCGGTGCAGTGCGAGTTCGGTCTCGACTCGGTCCAGGCGAGCGGTGAGATCTTGTAGCGTCGTCATTCCTGGGAGGCTACTGACGGTTGAGATGGCCCGCAGGGCGGCCGCCTCACCCCTGCAAGCGCCGTCGCAGGGCGAGCAGTTCGCCGTGTGCCGCAGCGAGAGCGGCCTGCAATTGGGCAACTTCTTCACGGTGTTTGCGGCGGTCGGCGGCCAGCTGTTGAGTGAGGCGGCGGACCAGCGTACTGGCGGCAGCCTCAGCGTCGGGGGCGTGAGCTGCGTCGCCCGGGATGGCATCGCGTCGTGCCCGGCGGAGCGCCTCGACCTGCGGGCGTAGGACGGGATGTCGGTAGATACGTAGCGGGGCAAAGCCCAGTCCGCACCGTGACCCTGACCAGGGCGCGCCTGTCTCCACCGTCTCGACCAGCACCGACGACAGGTGCGGCAGCAGGTCCGTCAGCTCGACATCACACGCCACCACCCTGCCGCAACAGGGCACCCGGCCGGGCTGGAACCGAGCAGCCGATCAACGCCTACGAAATTCTTGGCAGACCCCGGTAAGCGCTGTAACTCCCGAGCTAGAAGCGGCAGTTGACGACTGATGTAACGAGGACGGCCTCGTCGTCAGCTCTCAGCGCGGTAGTGGGCGGCGGTCCCTGTGGCGTGCGGTTTGAGTTCGGGGCGCAGGACCAGGTCCTCGTCGTAGTCGCCGCCGTTCTGGTGGCGGAACGGCAGCGGTGCGGTAGACGGAAGGTCCTCGAGACGCTGGCGCAGGACGTTCGCGTGGAAGGCGTACGCGGCCTCGTCCACACGGTCGGCTCCGTGGACGAGCAGCGGGGGCAGGACCTCGATCCCCGCGTACCACAGCGTGCCGTGCTGGAGAGGGAAGAGCAGGTCGTTGAGCTCACCGTTGACGCCTCGGGGGCCGAGGCTCGCCTTCCGAGCACCGGCACTGACGACGACCATCGCGCGCTTACCCGCGAGCGCCCCCTCGCCATAGCGCACTTGGCGCCCCTGGGCGTCGCGGACGCCGAAGGCGAACCCGCCGACGAAGACGCGGTCGAACCAGCCTTTGAGGATGGCCGGCATCCCGTACCACCACAACGGGAACTGCACGACGAGCGTGTCCGCCCAGGACAACTTGTCGTGTTCGACGGCGATGTCAGGGGACAACGCGCCCCGTTCGAATGCCTGCTGGGCCGCGCTGCCGACGATGAGCCGCTCGCCGTCGGGGTGGGAGAAGTCACTGGCCCTGACGACCGGGTCGAACTTCATCGCGTACAGGTCGCTGGTGCGCACCTTGTGCCCCTGGTCCAGGAGGTGTTGGACACCGTCGCGGTACAAGGAGCCGTTCAGGGAACGGGGTTCGGGGTGGGCGGTGAGCCACAGGACTTTCACGGTGGGTTCCTTTCTGGCAGATTCATGATCGTGCGCACCTACCCGGCCCGTCCTGGGGCAACCCGCCGCCGGGACCGTCCCGGACGCGGTGACGCCGAGTCCCCGCCAGTGGCCTGGCAGGGACTCCAGGGATGCGCGGGTGTCGCGGCGCGGCCTATTTGGCTTCCACCACCTCGTCCGTCAGCAGCGGATAGATTCCGTTCTCGTCGTGGTCCTCACGGCCGGTGAGGGCCGGGGTGAAGATGCACAGGAACGTGCTGTCCTCGATCGGCTTGATCGTGTGGTTGTCGGCGTCGTCCAGGATGTGGAGGGTGCCGGGCGTGATGAGGTGTTCCTCGTTCTCGTCGCGGTCGACCAGAATCATCTTCCCGGAGATGCAGAAGACGGCTTCCACGTGGTTCGCGTAGCAGATGTCGGTCTCGGTTCCGGCGTACACGACGGTCTCGGAAACCGAGTACCCGAATCCATCCGAAGCCAGCAGGATGCGCTTGCTGCGCCATGCGCCGCTCGCCGCCGTGACATCGCGGTCAGTACCTTCGATCTCCGAAATCCTGCGAACCTGCATGATATTCCTCCTGATCGTTCTCGAATTCTTGGCGCTATGACAAATGAGGTGAGGTCGGTAGGGCTAGCGTGTTCTCAGCGACTTCAGGAGCTCGATGTAGAGGCGGTTGAACTGGGCCCCTTTGTCCAGGTAGGCCGCACCGACGATAGTGCTCTCCCGTAGGTACGTGACGAGGACTCCGTCACCGGGGCGTTCGAGGTCGCCGCGGACGATCTCCATGGAGTCCGCGTTCCTGGGGTTTCCCGCGATCTGGATGCGAAGTCCGAATACTTCGGTAGCCATGCTGGGGAAGTACGCGATCCGGGTCATCTTCGATCCGTATCCCATAGACGACGCTAGTGCCTTCCCGGCGATATTGCCGGTGTCGATCGCATTTTTCCAGAATTCCATGCGGGCTAGCTTTTGCGTGCCCCACGGGTCGGGATAGCGGGCGATGTCGCCGGCTGCGAAAACGCCATCGCACCCCAGTACGCGCATATACTCGTCGACCCGTACCCCGTCAGACAGGTCCAGGCCGTTCCCGTCCAGCCATTCCACGTTGGGAACGCTGCCGATGGCCTCGATGAAGAGCGGTCGTTCGGACGCCGCCCCGGGAGGGGACGCCGAGTGTCCGCCTCCGGAGCGCGTTCCCGAGCGGTCGCAGAGGAGCTCCTTCGCCGCCTCGCCTGTCCGCAGAGTGACGCCGTTCGCGGTGACCCAGCGTCCGAGCGCTCGCGCGACGTCCTCGCCCAGGATGTTCTCGAAGGGCCCGTTCCTCATCGCTTCGAGCATGACCACGTCGCAGCCGTACTCCTGGGCCAACGAGGCCAGTTCGCACGCGACGAACCCGGCGCCCGCGATCGTCACCACCTCCCTCCTATGGAGCTCCTGGTGGATGGAGTGCGCGTCGTCCAGGCCGCGCAGCGTCCTGTGCGCGTGCGAGGCGCACTCCTCGTCGTCACGGGCGGCGGTCCGCGGGCGTACTCCCGAGGCGACTACCAGGCCGTCGTAGGCGAACGTTCCGCCGGTGCTCAGGTGCAGGACCCTGCTGTGCAGGTTCGCCGCCTCGACGCGGGTGCCGAGGTGCCAGTCGAGCGCGCTGGTCTCGGCCCCCTTGACCCTCAGGTCCTCGGTGATGGCCGCCCTGAGGTCGGCCGACGGCGGGTACCGCTTCTTCGTGAGTCCCGGCCGGTTGTACGTGCGGTGGGCCTCGTCCCCGAAGACGGTAATCCTGGCGCCGGTTTCGCAAGTGAGGACCGACTGGGCCGCCCGCAGGCCGGCTATGCCGGAGCCGACGATGCCGATGCGCGGCGCTGCGCCAGTCATGGGGCGTCACGGTCCATGATGATCGCCTGCAAGGGGCACGAGTCGATGGCGTCCTCGATCGCGTCGAGGTGTTCCTCGTCGAACGTCTCCTGGTACGCCAGCTTCCCGTCGGCGTCGAGCTCGAAGTGATCCGGCGCCGAGATGGCGCACAGGCCGTGGCTCTGGCACTTGACCTCGTCAACGGTGATCTTCATGGTCTCCTCCGATCGGAAGCGCGGTTTAGGAACGCGAGGTGAACGTGATGGGCAGCACAACCGCCCCCGTGTTGCCGGAGTCGGGCAGCCACTCGGCGTCCTCCCCTACACGCAGGTCGGTCAGTCGCGTGGCCAGCGTCGAGAGGGCCACGCCGATGTCCGCACGGGCGACGAAGTGCCCAAGGCAGTGGTGCAGTCCGCCGCCGAACGCGAAGTGCGGGGAGCGCTCGGCGTCGAGGTCGATGCGGTCGGGGTCGTCGAACGCGGCCGGGTCGGTGGCCGACGTCATGGTGAAGAGATGGAGCGTGGTCCCCTTCTCGATCGTGCGCTCCTTGTACTGGAACGTCTCCGCCGCTTCGCGCGAGATCCAGCGGCCGATCGGGTTGACGCGCAGCGCCTCCTCGACCGCCGCGGCGGAGTAGCGCTCGGGATCCGATGCCAGCTTCTCCCACTGGTCGGGCTGCTTGGAGAACGCCTCGACGCTCAGGGCCAGTTGGTTCCGGGTCGTGTCGATGCCCGCGAAGATCAACAGGATGATGAGGTTGATGAGCTCCTTGTCGGAAAGCTTGCCCGCGTCCTCGTCCCTCGCATCCACGAGAGTGCTCAGGATGTCGCCCTTGGGGGACTCCCTGCGGCTGCGGACCAGGGACTCGGCGTACGCGGTTAGCTCGACGATGGCCTGGTCGATCCGGGCGATGTTCTCCTGGATGGTGATGCCGAGGCCGAGGCCGATCGTAGAGGCGAGTTCGTGGATCTTCTTCCAGTCGTTCTCGTCGATGCCCAGCAACACGCACAGAATCCTGGTCGCGTACGGTGCGGCGAACCGGCTCGCGAACTCGGTGCGCCCGTCCTCGATCCACTCGTCCACCAGGCCGTCCGCCAGATCCTGGAACTTCGCGTGCAAGGGCGCTATCCGGCGAGGCGAGAAGGCGGGGTTCACCAGGCGGCGAATCCTGTTGTGCTCGCCGCCCTCCAGCACCAGCAGGGTCTTCTGCCACCACTCGTCGAAGTGTCCTTCGACGACCCCGTGCTGGGCGGGCCACTTGGCCGATCCTTGCGTCAACAGGGGGCTCTTCAGGAGGGCGCTGCTGTCCTCGTAGCGCAGGACGGCGATGCCCCAATTCGTACGTGCGTACCAGTGGGCGTCTCGTGTCTTCCGCACCTCCTCGGAGTCCATGCGGAAGTAGGCGTTGCTGATGTCGAGGTGCAGTGTCGTGGGTTGCGTGGCCATGGCGGTCGGCTCCCAGTCGTCGGATGCGGTGCTGCTCGAACCAGTGACGGGCGGCCCGGTTCAGCCGGCGGTCAGCGGGCCGATGCGGTACAGGACCTCGTCGTGGTGGCCCTCGATGTCGGCGAAGAGGGAGCTGGGGAAGAGCACGCGGGTCTCGACGGGGGCCGAGTGCTTCTTCGCGTACTGCTTCAGCACCATGATGATCGCCTTGTTCTCGGCGGAGACAGTAGCCTCGACGTACCGGGCGCCGTTGGCAACCTGCTGGTCGGCCGCCTCCTGGAAGAGCTTGACGCCGAGGAACGGGATGCCGTGGCGCGGGTTGACGGCGGTCTGCCACACGAAGTAGGTCTCGGGCTCCTCGGGGCGGCGGTAGCCCGTGAGGAAGCCGACGAGTTCGTCGTCCACCGTCGCGACCAGCGAGCCGTCGGCGAAGTCCCGGAACCATAGCGAGTAGTAGTAGAGGCTGTTGGAGTCCAGGCCGGGAGTGTCCTCGACCATCTTCCACACGGCGGGTCCGTCCTGAGGGACCGGTGCGCGGAAGACGGCCCGCTTCTTCTCGGCAGTGTTCGGCTCCGTGGAGGCTGCAGTGGGCATGGTGATCGTCATGTCGGGTCGGGGCCTTTCTTTCGTGTGTCTCTCATGTCGGTGGCGGGCTCGGTCACGCCGTTTCGTAGACCGCGCGCTGCACGGTGCGCAGTCCCTCGTCGAGGTCATCGGTGGTGATGGTGAGCGGGGGCAGCAGCTTCAAGACCTCGTCGTGGGCCCCGGAGGTCTCCACGAGGAGCCCGAGTTCGAAGGCGCGGCGTGCGGCACGCCCAGCGTGCCGAGGGTCGGCGAGCTCCAGGCCCCAGGCCATCCCACGGCCGCGGTAGGCCGATCCGCTGTGGTGTGCGGCGGTGTCGTGGAGCGTGGCCTCGATGGTCTGGGCGTGCGCCCGGGTCTGCCGCTCCAGCGTGTCGTCGCTCCAGTAGGTGTTGAGGGCGGCGGTCGCGGTGACGAAGGCCGGGTTGTTGCCGCGGAAGGTGCCGTTGTGCTCGCCCGGCTCCCACACGTCGAGCTCCGCTCGGAACAGGCAGAGCGACATGGGCAGTCCGTAGCCGCTGATGGACTTGGAGACGGTGACGATGTCCGGCGTGATGCCCGACTCCTCGAAGGAGAAGAAGGCGCCGGTGCGGCCGCAGCCCATCTGGATGTCGTCGACGATGAGCAGCATGTCGTGCCGGCGGCAGAGCTGGGCGAGGGCGTGCAGCCACTCGGCGCGGGCGACGTTGATGCCGCCCTCGCCCTGGACCGTCTCGACGATGACGGCGGCCGGCTGGTTCAGGCCCGAACCCTGGTCCTCCAGGAGCCGCTCGAACCAGATGAAGTCCGGGGTCCTGCCGTCGAGGTAGTTGTCGAACGGCATGGGGGTGCCGTGTACCAGCGGGATGCCGGCGCCGGCCCGCTTGAAGGCGTTGCCGGTCACGGCGAGCGAGCCGAGCGACATGCCGTGGAAGGCGTTCGTGAACGACACGATCGACTCGCGGCCCTTGACCTTGCGTGCCAGCTTGAGGGCGGCCTCGACGGCGTTGGTGCCGGTCGGGCCCGGGAACATGACCTTGTAGGGCAGGTCCCGCGGGCGCAGCACCGTGTTCTGGAAGTACTCGAGGAACGTGCGCTTGGCCGTGGTGGACATGTCCAGGCCGTGGGTGACGCCGTCGTGCTCCAGGTAGTCGAGCAGGGTGCGCTTGAGCACGGGATTGTTGTGGCCGTAGTTGAGAGAACCGGCCCCGGCGAAGAAGTCGAGGTACTCGTGCCCGTCCTCGTCGTACATCCGGCTACCGTGCGCGCGGTTGAACACCGTGGGCCAACTGCGGCAGTAGCTGCGTACCTCGGACTCCAGGCTCGTGAAGACGCTGAGGTCGGGCTGGGTGAGCGTCATGCCGCGACCTGCTCGCCCTGTGTGGCGAGGACGAAGTCGGTGAAGGTGTCCACGGAGACGAAGTCGTCCGCGTCCAGCTCCTCCGGGTCGACGACCAGGCCGATGGAGTCCTCAAGGAACATGAGCATCTCGAGCATGGTGGTGGAGTCCAGGTGCAGGTCGGCGAAGAGCTTCACGTCGCCGGTGAGACCGGTGACGGGGCGCTCCAGGACGTCGGTGAGGGCGCTCTCGAGGGCGGTGACGACGTGCTGGCGGTCCATGGTCAGTTCCTCACGTGTGTCGGGTGGTTGTCGTTCTCGGGCGTTGCTCTGGTGGGGCGTGCGGGGGTCAGTGGGCCAGGCGCGCTTGGAGGGCCTCTGTGGTGACCGAGGCGGGCGGGTCCTGTTCGATCAGGGCGGCCAGCTTCTTGCGGTCGACCTTGCCGTTGCCGTTGGTGGGCAGGGCGTCGAGGCGGACGCAGCGGCGCGGGATCTTGAAGGGTTCGATGTGGTCCCGCATGCCCTCTCTCACCTGGTCGGCGGTGAGGTCCGCGACGACGGCGAGGAGCGCGGTCCGCTTGCCCTCGGGAGGCAGTACGGCGGCAGAGGTCACTCCGTCGACCCGGGTCGCGGCGGCCTCGACCTCGGTGGTGCTGAGGCGGAACCCGCGCTCCTTGTAGAGGTCGTCCCTGCGGCCGGAGAAGTAGAGGTAGCCGTCCTTGTCCTGCCAGCCATAGTCGCCGGTGTGCAGCTCGGGGAACAGCCTCTCCGTGCGCGGGAAGCGCTCGTCGGTCAGCTCGGGGCGGCGCCAGTACCCGGCCATGACGTTGGGTCCGCGGACGACGATCTGGCCGATCTCTCCCGCGGGCAGCCGGTCTCCGTCGTCGTCGACGATGAAGACCTCGGTGCCTGGCAGCGGCAGCCCGCAGGAGCCCGGGTGGTCCAGGTCCCCATCGGGGGGCATGATCGCCGTGCGCTTGCACTCGGTGAGGCCGTACATCACCTGGATTCGCAGGTGGGGCAGGGCGGCGCGCAGCGCGGTCATGGTGGGCTCGGAGAGCGCCGCACCAGTGTTGGTGAGCAGGCGTAGGCGGCTCGGCCCCCCGCTGCTGCGGCTGAGCAGCCAGGCGAGTCGGTCCGAGACGGAAGGCATGGAGGGCAGGACGGTGGCGCCCGCCTCCTCCAGGCTGCGCAGCAGCGGGGGGCCGACCTCGGCGACCGTGGCCAAGTGGAGTCGGGCGCCACTGAGGGCCGCGAGGTAGACCTGGTAGAGGCCGTAGTCGAAGGAGAGCGGGAGCGGGCAGTAGACGACGTCGTCGCTGCGGTACTCCAGGCACTCCTGGATCGCGATGGCCGCGAATAGCACCTGCTGGTGGGTGCTGACCACGGCCTTGGGCAGGGAGGTGGTGCCCGAGGTGTAGATCAGGCTGACGGGGTCCACGCCTGGGGCGTTCGGGCCGGCGGGGGCAGCAGGCTCGGCAGTGGCCGCGTCGAGTGCCGTGCGCACGAGCTCGTCGAGCACGAGGGAGCGGACGCCGTGCTCGGCAGCGGTCCGTCCGGCGTCGAGGTCGTCGGAGACCAGCAGCGCGGGCTCGCAGTCGCGCAGGACGTGTTCCAGCGGCCCGCCGCGTACTTGCTCGTGGAGCACGCTGAAGACGGCGCCGACGCGCGAGGCGGCGTAGACCAGGATGGCGATGCCGATGCCGTCGGAGGCGGTGACAATGATCCGGTCGCCGCGCCGCAGGCCCTCGCGCCGCAGGCGGGCGGCCATGGCGGTGGTGGCGGTGGCGAGTTCCCGGTAGGTGAGGCCGCGATCGCGTGAGCTCAGTGCGGCCGACTCCGGATCGCGGTCGGCGGCCCGGTCCAGTATCTCGTGCAGGAGCTGCGGAGTGCGGGGCATCAAGCCTCCTCGGCCGTGAGGGTGCGGGCGGTCGCCGTGTGCGCCCGGCGGTGGGGAACAACAGTGGTGGCGGTCGCAGCGCACACGAGTTGAGGCTCGTCGAGGACCTCGCCGGCGCTGTCGGCCTCTTCGGGGCTGGCGCGGATGACCTTGTGCGCCTCCAGCTCGACCACGCGGCGCAGCCGAGTCTGGCGCACCAGCCGTGCGCGCGCCTCGATGTAGTCGCCAGGCCTCACGGGCGCGGTGAAGCGGATGTCGCTGTACTGGGCCAGCAGTCCTTCGTCGCCGTCCGTGCGGACGGTGATCTCGGTGACGAGGTCGCCGAACAGGCGCAAGATGCGCGCACCGTCGACGAGATTGCCGCCGTAGTGAGCCTCTTCCTGGCCGACGCGTACGCGGAGGAAGGCGGTGGTCTGCGCTTCTCGCTCGTCGCGGGTACTGGTCTCGATGGTCGCGGTCACGGGAGTGTTCGGCGGCGGCACGGCGTCAAGCTCCTTCGGTGCAGTGGGTTCGGTTCGTCCGTCTCCGGCGGCTTCGCCGGTGGGGTCGTCGGCGGTCGCACCAAGTGCCTCGGGAAAGCTGATGGCGACGGCGGCCACGACGTTCTGCTTATGAGTTATGGAGACCGAGACGGATGACGGGGTCAGTTGCGCGGCTCGTCCGCGGAGGTGGACGACAGGGGCGCCGTGCGCGGTGTGTTCCACGTAAATCTCCCGTGGCGTCACACCTTGCAGGAAACCGATTCCCAGGACTTTGAGGAGAGCCTCTTTAGCGGCGAACCGACCGGCCAGGAATTCCAAGCGACGATCTTCGCCGAGGGTCTCGGCATGGGCTATTTCCTCCGGGGCGAAACTGAAGCGCAAGAACCAGGGTCGTTCGATGAGGCGGCGGAGTTCGGAGCGGTCGAGTACGTCCAGTCCGATTCGCGCAGCTTGCTTCGCTGCGGTTTTCATTCGGATCAGGTGTCCGTACGGATCACGTGTTCAGGCGGACACGGCGCGGAGATCGACGAGGCGCTGCTTCGCCAGCAGGTCCTCCGTCGTGTCGCGCTCCCGGATGAGGTGGGCGCGCCCGCCGTGGACGAGCACCTCGGCCGGGAAGCCGTGGCTCAGGAAGAGGCCGGGTGAGGCGGTCGGCCCGTAGGCTCCGGACCGCTCCACCGCGAGCAGGTCTCCCGGCTGTACTTCCGGCAGGTGGACCTTCTTGGCCACGACGTCGTTGGGCGTGCACAGGGGTCCGGTCACGCTGTAGGGGCGCGAGGCTCCGGCGGCCCGGTTTTCCAGGTGGCGGACCGGGAAGTTGCGCTTGACGAAGCTGCCGACGCCGACGGCTGCCATGTGGTGGTTCGTGCCGCCGTCGGCCACCACGAAGCTCTCTCCCATGGACTCCTTCACGTAGCGGGCGCGGACGACGTACGTACCGGCCGTGGCGGTGAGGAAGCGGCCCAGTTCCATGATCATCCGGCAGTCTGGGTTGCGCACCGAGAAGGGGGTGATGACCTCCGCGAGGCCGGCGCCCAGCGCATCGAGGTCCAGATCCTCCTCGTTCTCGAAGTAGGCGACGCCGAGTCCGCCGCCGAAGTCGACGGTCTCCAGAGGGAAACCGAGCTGTCCGGCCAGGTCCTCCGCGGTGGCGAGGATGCGCCGGGTGTTCTCGACGACGTCCTCGTAGTTAAGAAACCGCGTCCCCATGTACGCGTGCACGCCCTTCACTCGGACGTTACGGAGGGCCGCGAGGCGGTGCTTGGAACCGCGCAGTTCGGCTTCATCGATGCCGAACTGCCGGGGTTTACCGCCCATGGTCAGCCCGGACCCCTTGCTGCCGAAGGCCGGGTTCACCCGGAGGAGCACCGGGAAGTCGTCACGTCCTGCCGCTGCCAACAGCGAGTCGAGCAGGTCGAGTTCGTCCAGCGACTCGCAGACAATCGCGTGAATGTCGGCTTCGACGCACGCGGTGAGCTCCCTCTCGTCCTTGCCGGGGCCGAGGAAGATAATGTCGCCAGGGTGGACTCCCGCCCGCAGGGCGGTGGCCAGTTCGGCGTAGGAGGAGACCTCGGCTCCCGTACCGAACGAGTTCAGCAGGGCGCAGACGCTGATGTTCGGGTTCGCCTTGAGCGAGTAGAAGATGTCGGCGCCGGCGGGAAGCAGGTCGCGTAACGTGCGGTGCGTGTCCGCGAGGACGTCCGCGTCGTAGACGAATAGCGGGGTGCCGTATTCCTCGGCGAGATCCGCCATCGAATTTCCCTGGACACTGTTCTTCGAGGTCGTCATACGGTCACTGCCACCCGCCGTCGTCTTCGGGTGAGAGGCAAGGAATTCCCCTCTTCACCGGTGAGCTATCGGAGATGAACATTCGCTCTTTCATGACTCGCCTCTCGCTGGTTTGCTGTGCGGCGATAACGAGTCTGCGATGTTCGCAGCGGCGAGGGAAGGGCGGACGGTTGGCCTAAAGAGTCCTGACCTGTTCAGGACTGCGGTCGGATTAGTCATCCGGCCAAAGGGCCACGGCGATCGCGACATTCTCCGGGCTGGACCGTTTGGGACACCCAAGAATGTGCATGCAGGTCCCACGCACCGCCCGGGCGCGGGCGGCGGCGCGTGGCACGGGCGTCGAGAGGAGCAGGGCTCACTCCACGTCGTAGGGGTGGAGGGGCACTTCGGCCCGCCGCAGGGACCAGGCGGCCAGAGGGCTGCAACTGGTGGTCGCGTGCTGCCAGATCCGCTTCGCTGCCGCCTCGGCCTCGTCCAGGGAGGCGGCGCGGAGGAAGAGGCTGACGACAAGGTGGGGCCGCGTCTGCGTATGAACGCTGACGTGTTCGACGACGTCCGGCGCTGCGTCGTGGAGCGCCTGCTTGATCTCAGCGGGTGGGTGGACATCGCCCGAGGGTTCGAGGGTGAGCTGTACGAGGTACATGAGTGGAGTGTCCTGTCCGAATGGTTCTTTCCTTTCAACTGCTCGTCGATCCGTGACGTACGGGCCGTCACGGCCGGATGAGGCCCCTAGCAGCCGCGTGCAGGCCGGCCTGGAACCGGCTTCGCGCGCCGAGGTGGCCCATGAGCTTTGTGGCGATCCGGCGTGCCGTGCGGCCTGACACGCCCAGCCGCGCCGCAACATAGTCGTCGGTGTGCCCGAGGGACAACAGCCTCAGGGCTTCCAGTTGTTGCGGACTGAGGCCCTGTTCGTCACTCGACTGGGCGCTCTCTCCCATGGATTGGGCCGCCTGCCAAATATTCTCGAAAAGGGCGTACAGGGATGAAACTAATCCAGCCGTCCGGAGGACCACCGCCCCGGCCGAGGTGTCGTCTGAGTCGACGGCGACGATGGCGATCTTCTTGTCGCAGATGATCAGGCGGTTCGGCAGCGAAGGGGCGGTGCGTATGCGGCCGCCCCGTTCGGCGAGCCAGTCCGCGTGCGCGACCGTGAGGGGATCGTTGCGGACGCTGTCCAGGTACACGGTGCGCATCTGCACCCCTCGCGCGAGCAGGGCGTCCGCGATCGGGCGCGAGCTGCGCAGGTTGGCCTCCGTCTGCGCTCCGCCCGGGGCGAACGTCAGCAGCTCGTCCTGGACCTCGTTGTGAAGCGCCGCCAGGTAGTCGCGTACGGAGTCGACCCCGGTCAGGCGGTGCACCTCGTCCTTGGGGCTCTCCTGGGTGAACTCCGACTTGAGCTGTAAGGCGGCGGCCTGGACCTCCTGCACGCGCTGCTGCTGGGCCGCGAGCTCGGCTCGTTCCTTGGCGAGCAGGATCTCCGCGGCGAGGTGAGGTTCCACGACGTGGAAGCGCTGGGGGTCTTCGGGGGAGTGCCGCACCAGGGCCAGTTCGCCGAGGGTGTCGAGTGCTGCCCGTACCTCCTGCTCGGTCAGTTCGAGCCGGCGCACCAGCTCGGCCACGCCCTCCTGCGGATACGCCAGCATCTCGCGGTAGACCACTTCCGCGGTGGCGTCGATTTTCAGAACGTCCAGCATGTACTTCCCTCTCTGTACCTGCGTGCGGTAGCGGACGAGGGGGTGCGGGAGCCTGCGGTAACGACGCCCCGCCCTCGTCGTCTACAGCGCCCGACGGTTGTCGAGCGGTGGCATTCCGAACTCGCGAGCAGCACACTGCGGCGCGGGCCGCTTCCAACCCGCGAGGCAAGTCCTGGCGTTGGACGCGGTCGCGATGAGCGACGACGGCTCGACTGCTCGCTTGCGACGGTCGAACACGAGGCGCTCTGGCCACCGTGTGACTGGGTCGGGCACCTCCCTGACGGGGAGGGACGGCCAGGAGGCAGAGGGGCGTCGGCGTAGAACGGCGCCCGGTGCGACTTCAGCCGGCGTGGCTCGGGTCCTGGCGCTTGGTGGCGAGGAAACGCGCCTTCTTCTCGCGGTTCCCGCAGGTGTTCATCTCGCACCATCTGCGCGTGGCGCCCCGACTGGTGTCGAAGAAAGCGGCCCGACACGTCGGGGACGCGCACAACGCCATTCTCCCCTCGCGTGCGCCCGAGACGATGTCGACCGCGTCGGCGGCGATCACGCTGAGGGCGTCCTCGACGGAGGCGGAACCCAGGTACCACTCCTGTTCGCCCCGGCGTGAAAGGACCGCCGAGGCCTGGCCGCCCGTACTGCAGTCATTGATGACCTGGATGGCTGCGGCGGGAGGGGGGACCTGCGTCGCGACGGCGGTAGCGGCTTCGTGGATCGCTTCACGCAGTTGCCGAGCATGCTCCAGCTGGGAATCGCTGCACGAATCGACCCTGAGCCCGTTGACAGCCAACCAGTCGACCAGCCGCTCGGGGATGGGAATGCGTTCGACGGGTTCACCGCAGCGTTCTGTGAGGGTCGCCGTGAAGCTGGTCGCCAGCACCTTGCCAAGACGGAACTCGGGGAATCGCTTGACGGACATGGAACCACCTTAGCCGGTTGCCATGTCGAGGACAAGCAAGCGAACTGCTCCAGGTGGTTCCGCGCTGCTGGAGGGCACGGCACCCCGCGTCCGCGTCTCCGTGGGCGGACGGTGCGCTTCGCGGTCCTGATTAGGCCAAGGACGATTCAGGACACTCGAAGCCCCTTTCTTTAATCTCTGCGAGCTTGCAGTATCGAAAGGGCCGGAGGACGAACCAACGAGCCGCAAGAAAAAAGGCCTTGGAATTCCGGCATCTCGCCCCGCGAGCCGATGAATTGCGCTCCTATACGGGCAGAAAAAGTCGCCGCTCCCCTGAAGAGGAGAACAGCACATGACTGTCGCTCAGCGCCCAGACCTGTATCCGACCCGAGTCCTCGGTGAGGCCGTTCCCAAGCCGCGGACGGACCCGTCGGTGTGGGGAGAGGCTCCGGGCCCGCTCGACGCCGAGCAGCTCAAGCAGTACGAGTCCAACGGCTACCTGGTCCTCGACGACCTGCTCTCCGCGCAGGAGGTGGACCTCTACCTCTCCGAACTCCGGCGCCTCGGTGAGGACCCGGCGCTGCGCGCGAGCGAGCGCGTCATCCTGGAACCGGAGTCCGACGAGGTCCGTTCCGTCTTCGAGGTCGAGAAGGTCAGCGAGATCTTCGCCGAGCTGCTCCGGTCGCCCCGGCTCATGAACATCGCCCGCCAGGTACTCGACTCCGAGGTCTACATCCACCAGAGCCGGGTCAACTACAAGCCGGGGTTCGGCGGCGCCCCGTTCCACTGGCACTCCGACTTCGAGACCTGGCACTCCGAGGACGGCATGCCCCGGCCGCGCGCGTTCAGCGTCTCGATCTCCCTCACCGAGAACCACCCGTTCAACGGCCCGCTCATGGTCATGCCCTGCACCCACAAGACGTTCGTCCCCACGGTCGGGGCCACCCCGCAGGATTACCACAAGGAGTCGCTCCGTGTGGCCGCCCCCAGCGTCGGCTCCCCGGACCGCAAGCATCTGACGCGCATGGCGGAGCAGCACGGGATCGAGCAGATCACGGGTCCCGCCGGCTCCGCGGTGATGTTCGACTCCAACCTGCTGCACGGCTCCAACGGGAACCTCTCGCCGTTCGCGCGCTCGAACATCTTCATCGTCTACAACAGCGTGGAGAACACGCTGGGGGCACCCTACGCTGCGGACACGCCGCGTCCGCAGCACCTCAGCAACCGCGAATTCCCTTCCTCGCGGGGCATGTAGGGCACCCGCGCCCGTCGCCGCACAGGTGAGGCCGTGCTGGCCTCGGCCGTGTCCGCGCCCCCTCTCCGGGCGCCGCACGGGCCGGGGTCCGGCTTGCGTAGTTCCGGCCTCTGATCCGTCGCGGGGTCGACCTTTGACGCGCTACTCGCGCGGCACCCCAGGCAGGAGCGTGGAACCGGCTTGGCCGGTTGCCTTAAGAACCACGGACTGGTAGAACCGTCTTAGGCGGTTCATCATCGACCTGCGCTCGCCGAAGAAAGCCAACTGAGACGAGGTCTGCCATGACCGGAACTGTCCTTGCCCCAGCACGGTCCACCGCCGTGTCGAAGAAGGTCCTCTTCCCGCTGCTGCTGGTCCCCATGTTCCTGGGCGGTGTGGACTCCACGCTGTTCAACTCCATCGCCTACGACCTGCCGGTCCTGACCGACTCATGGCGCCTGTGGTTCATCGACGGCTACACGATCGCCCTCGCCTCCAGCGTCGTCCTCGGCTCGCGTCTGGGCGCACGCCTGGGTCCCGGCGTGACGCTGGCGACCGGCCTCTTCGTCTTCGCCCTCGCGGGAGCGAGTCCCGCACTGCTGGACTCGGCGACGACGTGGACGGCGAGCCGGTTCATCCAAGGCTTCGGCTACGCGCTGATCGTCTCCAGCGTCGCCTCGGTGATCGGCGGACTGCCCGAGACGTCGGAGCGCACCCTCGGCTACTCCCTGTGGATCACCACGTACGCCATCGGAGCCGGTACAGGACCCCTGATCGGCCGGGCATTCGTCGGCATGGACGCCTACACGATGCTCTTCTGGCTGCCCGCCGCCGTCGCCCTGGTGTGCGGGGTGCTCGCCACCGCGCTGCTGCGCGGCATCACCCTGGGACAGGCCTCGTCGACCAGAGTCGACGTCGCCTCCTCCGCCCTCGCCTTCGTGGGCTTCGGACTCTTCGTGGCCGGACTGCAGAGCCATGGCCCCGCGTTCGGGCGCCTCCTCGCGACGGTCGCGGGCTGCCTGGTCCTGGCGGCCTTCTGCACGCGGCAGCTCCGCTCGCGCGACCCGCTTATCGACGTACGGATGCTCAGCTTCTCCCGGCTCGGCGCGCCTTCCCTCGCGCTCGTCGTGAGTTCCGCCAGCTACACGGGATCAGTCTTCCTGTTCAGCGCGGAGGCCGACTCGCTCCTGTCGATCCTGCCGGTTTCGGTCCTGGCCCTGTGGGTCTCCCTCGGCGGGTTCGCGTTCCACAAGCTCCAGGCCCGCTTCACCGCGGTGCGCATGCTCCAGGTCAGCCTGGCCACCTGCGCCGTCGGCCTCATCGTGGCCGCCTTCGTTGGCCTGTGGCCCGCCAGCTTCCTGATCGGCCTAGGCGTCGGCGTCTCCATGGCCTCCGGCGACGCCTACCTGCTGGGCAGCGTCCCGCCGAAAGACATCGCGCGCGCCGCGGCCCTCCAGGAGACGGCCCTCGCGGTGGGTGCGGCGCTGGGCGTGGCCGGCTTCGGTGGCATCTTCGCCGCCACCGACTCGGTCGTAGGGACGGCCGTCATCACGGCGGTCATCATCGCCGTCGTCGTGGCGGCGCTGCGCTGCAACCGGGGCATCTTCAAGGCGTAGCTCGAGCGCCTCGCGGGTCACGCGGGTGGCCACTGGTCCGCCGGTGGCCACCCGCGTTCCGCGATCCGGACCCGCACCGCGTCCACCGAGGCGATCCTGCTGACAGTTTCCCAGCCAGGTTCCGTTGGCCGCTCAGTGAGCTTCTTCAGCGTTGCCGCTCCAGGGTGAGGATGGCTTTGGCGATTGACGTCATGCGGTTTGGGCTGCATCGGGATCTGCGGAAGATCTGCCAGGACTTCAGGCGTGCGACGCCGCGTTCGACCGGTGCGCGTGCCGCGGACAGCGCGCGGTTGAGGGTCTTCTCGGTGGGGGTGAGTTCCTGTAGGGGCTTGCGTTTGATGCCGGTGCTCACCCAGGGGCCGCCGCCCTGGTAGGCGAGGTCGGCCAGGATGGGGACGCCCTGGCGCTCGCAGATGCGGATGATCCGGTGGGTGCGGGCAGCGGTCAGGTCGTGAGATCGGCCCGGCAGTGCGGGTGAGAGCCACAGCAGCCGGCCGTCCGGATCGGTGACCACCTGCACGTTCACCCCGTGCCGGCGGTGCTTGTGGGAGTAGTCGGCCCGTCCGTCGCCGACCCGGTCGCACTCGGCGAGCGTGCCGTCCAGCAGGACGAAGTCCGCATCGGCCTCGCGCAGGACCTTCAGCAGGCCCGGCGCCCGTTCGGCGAGCAGGTGGATGACCGTGCTGGTGTAGGCGTGGGCGGTGGACTCGCTGATCCCGAACCCGGCAGCGATCTTCGCCAGGGTCGTGTGTTCGTGCAGGTACACCAGTGCCACCATCGCGCGCTGGGACGGGCGGAGCTTGCAGCGCCGGTCACCCTCACGGGTGACGATGAGCATGGTGACCCACTCCACGAGCGCATGGGGCAGGTCGAGTGCGGCAGGATAGATGACCAACGAGGCCCCCGAGCAGCGTGGTTGAGACGTCAGACATCTCGATCAACAGCCTGGGGGCCTCGCTCGTTGCGCTGCGTGGACCGTCACCTGATCGGTGGCCAACTCGAAGAAGCTCAGTGATCAGCGTCGTGTAGGTAGAGGGCGGAGAGCTGTGGGAGACGGCGCCGCATCTTTTCGGAGTCGTCGAAGTCTTCGCCCATGTTGTCGGCGTCCTGCTGTGCGTGCTCCTCATGAGGGGTCTTGTATGCGTCCCAGGCCTCGTAGAACGTGTGGTCTCAGCGCATAGCCTCAAAACAAGATCACCGAGTGGCCGTCGATACACCACTCCAGCGGACGTGACCCCCTGCCGGTTCCTTGGCGGCTATCGTGGTCGACCGTCGCTGCGGCCGGCCGTCTCGTACAGGCCTGATCACGACTCAGATTCCGGAAAGGCGCTGAAGGTGAGGAGGGCGGGGCAGCGGCGATCGGGCTCGCGCCCTCGCGGGCGCGCACGGTCACATCCCAACCTGCGCGGCCACGGCCCCCGCGGAGGCCAACACGCTTGTCAACGTATAGGTGTCGGCGAGTGCCTGCCGTAGGCGGTCCCGCTGGCTTGCGGAGGCATGGCCGGTCCTCGTGATCTCGTCTTCGACGCTCGCAAGGACCTCTTCAAGAGCAGCGATTTCGAATCCTCCTCTCAGCCGCCCCAAATCGGCGCGCAGTTCTCTGACGCTGTCCAACAAGTCCTGCGCAGCAGAGTCAGTCGCGCCGCCGACGGCATGGGAATTGAAGACTTCGACGTGGGTGTTATTGATGGCCGCGATGAGGCGGCCAACGACCTTCTGACCAAAGGTGAGGTCATCGCTGCCCTTGCTCATACAGTCCCACCCTCTTCTGCGGCCTCTGGGGCCAGCGATTCCATCGTGTTGGCCGGTTTGCCTGCGGCCGTCTGCTGCGTACGCGGTTGCTCCTTCGCGGGCTGAGTGACTGCCTCACGGATCTGGCGGATCTGGCCCAGCTGTTGAAGCAGGGGGGTGCTGCGGCCCCAACCGTCAAGGCACCGAAGGCTCCTGTGGCTTGCCCGCTGGTCCCGAACGCGGTGGCAGTGGCCCCGCCGAGCACCAGCCGCGTGACAGCGATGGCCACGATGGGGGGCAGGTTGATGAAGCTGAGGAAGCTCGGGGGGTTCTTGCGTCTGTTACCCGTGGGCGTCAGCCGCGCCGCGCGCCATTCGCCCAGTCGGCTGAAGAAAGCGACTGCTTCGATCAGCGCCCCGCCCGCCCCTCCGAGCAGCATGTAATCGATCACCGTCACGTTGTCGCCCCCGGTCCACGCTGAACGAACGCGCCTCCATGCTGCCACCTTCGTCGCCGCCACCGGCCCGCTCGTACGTTCCTGATCACGAATCAGGTCCCGGAAACAGTGAGCTTCTTCGAGTTGGCCACCGATCAGGTGACGGTCCACGCAGCGCAACGAGCGAGGCCCCCAGGCTGTTGATCGAGATGTCTGACGTCTCAACCACGCTGCTCGGGGGCCTCGTTGGTCATCTATCCTGCCGCACTCGACCTGCCCCATGCGCTCGTGGAGTGGGTCACCATGCTCATCGTCACCCGGGAGGGTGACCGGCGCTGCAAGCTCCGCCCGTCCCAGCGCGCGATGGTGGCACTGGTGTACCTGCACGAACACACGACCCTGGCGAAGATCGCTGCCGGGTTCGGGATCAGCGAGTCCACCGCCCACGCCTACACCAGCACGGTCATCCGCCTGCTCGCCGAACGGGCGCCGGGTCTGCTGAAGGTCCTGCGCGAGGCCGATGCGGACTTCGTCCTGCTGGACGGCACGCTCGTCGAGTGCGACCGGGTCGGCGACGGACGGGCCGACTACTCCCACAAGCACCGCCGGCACGGGGTGAACGTGCAGGTGGTCACCGATCCGGACGGCCGGCTGCTGTGGCTCTCACCCGCACTGCCGGGCCGATCTCACGACCTGACCGCTGCCCGCACCCACCGGATCATCCGCATCTGCGAGCGCCAGGGCGTCCCCATCCTGGCCGACCTCGCCTACCAGGGCGGCGGCCCCTGGGCGAGCACCGGCATCAAACGCAAGCCCCTACAGGAACTCACCCCCACCGAGAAGACCCTCAACCGGGCGCTGGCCGCGGCACGCGCACCGGTCGAGCGCGGCGTCGCACGCCTGAAGTCCTGGCAGATCTTCCGCAGATCCCGATGCAGCCCAAACCGCATGACGTCAATCGCCAAAGCCATCCTCACCCTGGAGCGGCAACGCTGAAGAAGCTCACTGATGAACGCGACGACGGCTACGCGGCGCTGCGCGGACTTGCCACCCGGCTCGGATCTCACAGCGGCTTCACGTCTCGCTGGACGCTGCACATCGACGACGGTGCGTAACACGCACATCCATGCAGGAAGAGCACGGATCCGCTCGCTTCCCGTACGGTGCGCCGCCGCCTTGCCCGGCGACGCGCGTACGGCTCACGGCAGCAGCTGGCCCCGACCAGATCGCCGACCAAGAAGGCTCGACCTGGCTGTGTGCGTGAGTAGCGGTTCTGGCGCTTTTTCCGGGCTCTGTCGCTGATTTGGGGGTGGTGACGATCAAGGATCGGTGGGCATCACCTGGGTGTGGGGGATGTGGTTCGCCTCGCCGACCTTCTTCTTCCGGGGGTTGGGGCGTCTGTCGAAGCAGTGGTTCTTGGGGACACCGAGGTCCGGCTTACTGTGCGGTCCACGGTGGGGTCGGCCGCCTGTCCGGGATGTGGATGGAGATCCTCGCGTGTGCACTGCTACTACCAGCGGTGTCTGGCAGACCGTCCCGTCGGCGGCCGTCAGGTGCGACTCGATCTGCGGGTGCGCCGTCTCGTGTGCGGTAACGGCAGCTGCGGGCGTCGGACGTTCGCCGAGCAGATACCGGACCTGACGCGTCGACATGCCCGCCGCACAAACGCGCTCACCACTCAACTCACCGACATCGCCTTGTTTCTGGGCGGACGTGCGGGAGCCAATCTGTGTGGGCGTCTGGCTGTGACCACCGGCAAGGACACCCTGCTCCGCCTGCTGCGCGCACTTGCCCGTCCCGGCGCCGGAATCTGTCCCGTGTCTGGGCGTCGACGAGTTCGCCGTGCGCCGCCGCCGGACCTACGCGACGATCCTCGTCGACATGAACACCCACCGTCCCGTCGATGTCCTCGCGGACCGCACCGCGCAAACGTTCGCGGCCTGGCTTCGCGAGCACCCTGAGGTCCAGATCGTCTGCCGCGACCGTGCCGGCTCCTTCCGCGACGGCGCCCACGCCGGTGCGCCACAGGCCCGGCAAGTGGCCGACGCCTGGCACCTGCTCCACAACCTCGCCGAAGCCGTCGAACGAATCGTTGGACGACACCGCGCCGACCTGCGCGAACCCCTCACTGTCCGCGCCGATCAGGACGACACCCGCCCACCCGCGGACATCCGTCACACCGCCCTGGGTGAACTGGACGTGCACGGACGGCCTCGACCGCTGGTGGCCCGCACCCGCGAACGCCACCAGCAGATCCACGAACGCATCGAACGCGGCGACAGCCTGCGCGCCATCGCCCGTGAACTCCACCTCAGCCGCGGCACCGTCCTGTGCTTCGCCCGAGCCGCTGATGTCCAACAACTTCTCGCTGCGGCAACCGGCCGCCCGAGCATGGTCGACGACTTCCGGCTCTACCTGCATCACCGCTGAATGGAGGGCTGCACCAATGCTGCCGCACTCACCCGGGAGATCCAACAGCTCGGCTATCGCGGAGACGTCAACACCGTCCGCCGCCACCTGCGGCCCTACCGCACCGGAACGATCCCGACGGATGCCCCGCTGCCCCATGTGACCGTCCGCCGGGTCACCGACTGGATCATGCGCCGGCCCGAGCAACTCACCGACATCGAACGCAAATGCCTCGACGAGCTATGCGAACGCAGCCCTGCACTGGCCACGACCACCCAATACGCCCGGCGCCTGGCCTCGATGGTGCGCGAACGCCGCAGCGAGCATCTGGCCCTCGACGTCTGGCTCGCCGACGTCCGCCTCGACGGACAACGAGAACTCCGTACCCTCGCCGCCGGCATACGCCGCGACCGCGCAGCCGTACTCGCCGCCCTGACCACTACCCACACTTCGGGAGCAGTCGAAGGCAACGTCACCAGAATCAAGCTGCTGAAGAGACAGATGTACGGCCGGGCCAACTTCGACCTCCTGCGACGCCGCATCCTCCTGTCACCTTGATCAACCGGCTGACACCCCCAAATCAGCGACAGAGCCCGGAAGTTGCGCCAGAACCCACTCCCACCTACCGAATCACCCGTGGCACAGACCCCGGGACTGAAGGCCGCCAAGGCGGCAGGCAGGCAGCACCTCGGCAAGGCGCAGCGCACAGCGCTCGAGCAGGCGAAGGCGGCCGCGCAGAAGAAGGCCGCCGGAAAGAAGAAGGGGCTGGCGAAGAGAGCAGCCGCACGGAAGACTGCCGCGAAGAAGACGGTGCCGCTGCCCCGTGGCTTGCTGAGGGCCGAGTTCCCGGGTACCTGCCCGTCCTGCCTCAAGGACTACGCCAAGGGCGAGGTCATCACGAAGGTAGCCGACGGCTGGGGACACCGCAGGTGCGCGCCCCGGAAACTGGCGGCAGGCGAGCGGGAGTTCGCCAGGAACAAGGCCAGGATCGAGAGCGGCGAGGCGTTCCGCGCCCGCAAGCCGTCCGACTGGCGGCTCGGAGCATCGCCGTCGAACACCCGCCCCTCGCTGAACTGCGGCCATGCGGTGGTGTTGGCCACGGACGAACCGTCCGGTCAAGGGGGCCAGGGGTGAAGCGGCATCTGCCGCAGTTCCTCTTCGGTGACCGCGACGATCGGGGTCTTGGACAGCTCGTATCCCTTGCCGGTCTTCAAGACCGGGACTTCGCGGTTCTCAACCCCGCCGACCTTCCGCACGCGCCCCCGGCCCGTGCCTGCCCGACGTTCTCGCCCCGTCCGGTCTCCGGCCGGGGCGAACGTGTTCATGCGGCTGGCTCGTCGGCTCTGTTCTGAACTGCTGCGGGGCATGGCCTGCCCCTCGCTGGAAACTGGCCCTCTACCGTGTGGGTGGGGGGAGGGTGCCGAGCGACGGACCCAGGGGCCTTGGTGCAATCGCATGGACGAAGGGTAGGGGTGCCGCGGGTGAGGGGAGCGGGGGAAGGGTCCAGGGCAGGATGGTGGTGAGCAGCGGGCCGTGCACGATGTCGGCGGTGAGGTGTCCGCCGATGCGGTCGCCGACGGCTTCAAGTGTGTCGAGGACGGCCGGCCGGTTGTGGTGGTCGGCGCGGTGGCGTTCGGCCGCGTCCCAGAACGGGTGGACGTCGGCGGCCTGAAGGGAGGATTTCTGTCCTGCTTCGAAGCGCTCGCGTGGTTGTCCGTCCACCCAGTGTTCCAGGGTGTGCAGCGCGTTGGCTCCGTGGTTGAAAGCGACTGTCTGGGTGCCCTGGGAGAGCGCTGCCAGGACTGCGGGCATGATGCCCTGGACGCCAAGAGTCTCGCAGCAGAAGGTCCATTCCCGGAGGGATCCGACTCTGAGGATGGAGCTGTCCGGGCCCGGCTGGAGGAGTTCGTAAGCCTGAGGGAAGGCGATGCTGCTGGCCTGGGAGGGGTCGGCGCCGTAGCGTCGGATAGCTGTCTCGGGGGTCACGCCGTGGGTGAAGGTGAGGCACATGCCCCCGTAGCCGCCACGCAGTATCCAGTCCCAGCTCGGGGACGGCTCGGTCATTCGTACTCCTGTAGTTCACTTCGGACCCGGCTGCTCCCAGGGCCCTGCCCTGGGAGCAGCCGGGTATATGGGAGTCAGACTGTGATGACGACTAGGTACTTCTCAAGATCGATGATGCGCTCGTTCTGGTTGTTGTTGCCCACCTTGCCGCCGGCTGCCGAGTTCTGGGTCAGTGGCACGTGGCCGCGAGCGCACGGTTCGTTGAAGGTGACCGCAGGAGCGTTGAGATCCTGGTAGATATGCCAGATACCGTCGCTCTCCAGCTGAGGAATGACGTCCGCGCACAAGGCGCCGTTCGTGCCTCCCTGGTAGGTCGAGGCGAAGGGGTATTCGTCGCAGCTGTCGCCGGGGACGGTGTCCGGAAGCGTCACGAAGGGCCTCGACGCTCCGCCTTTGCATGTGGCCGTGCGATTCCCTGTCTGGGTGGTCAGGTCGGCGAGCCGCTGGACCGGGTTAGCCTGGGATCCCCAGTGGTCGATCAGGTAGTTCTCGGCGAAGCCGTAGGTGGCGGCGGCGGCGCCGTAAACGGCCTGAGACAGTTCGAGTTTAGGCCGGACGTCGGAGATGACACAGCCGGTGCTGGTGTTGTCGACGAACGTGGTGTCGCAGCGCACCGTATGGGGGTTGCTCCAGGTGGCATCAATGTTGATGGGGGTGGTTCCGGGCTGATTCACCTTCAGGTCGTATTTGGTCGTGATGTTGCTGACCAGACCTGCACCCGGTGTGGAGAGGAAGGTGACATTGCCGGTTGCCGACTGGCCGAGCTTCAGCAGCCGACTGCCGGCCCACGGATTGGGCACAGTCGCGGTGCACGCGGCGGTGCAATTTGACGTTAGTGTCATTCCCAGCCCTGTTTCCAGGACCGTGCCTGTGGCCTCGGAGAGGGTGACTGTCTGAGATTCCTGCCACTGGCCGCTGTATGCCGACAGGGTGGCGGTGGCGCTGACCAACGCGACACCCGTGCCGAGGACTGCGCCTTGCGGGCTCCAGCTGGTGAGAGTGGCCTTATAGCTGTTCAGACAGTAGCTGTGTCGATCGTAGGAATATGAAGCTGGCGTGGTGCTGCACGTCACCGCAGCCGGTTGCGCGCTCGCCAGCTGACTGCTGCGCACCGGGTTGCTGCTGTCGGACGCCCCCGTCGTCTGGATACATGAGATGGCGGCTCCGTCCTTCCGCGCGGCTGAACCTGCGGGCAGCCGTGTGCAGTGGCGGGCTGATGACTTCAGGGGGCTCGTCAGGCGTGAGGCTGACTGCGGGGCGAGGTCTTGCGGGTCGAAGGTGCCAAGCAGTCTTCCGTGGGCGGGAGCTGCGTCTGCGTGGGCCCCTGGTGCGGTCGCGAGAGTTACGGCGGCTGCGGCAGCGAGGGATAAGAAGGCGGAGAGTACGCGACTTGTACGGACCTGCATGAAGATCCCTTCGGGTGGCTTGGTTGGTGTCGCTGTCAACTTCCCGGAATGCGGCGTGATCGTATAAGCGGTCTCGATCAACTTGCCAGGCGCAGCAGCCTCGTTGGCTCGATGTCACTCGGGTGATCAGCTGTTCAAGGAGAGTTGGCCGAGATGAATGCATGGCGCAGCGGCCACTGGTGGCGAGGAATTGGGGAACACCGCGGTTCGGGAAGAACGCGTCAGGGAGTTGCTGGTCGGCATTGCCGCGGGCCTGCTTGCCAGGCTGGAAGACCTGCCGTAACACCACCCCAGATCTGACCCGTCTGCTGAACTACGGCTGGACGGTGTGGTGTTGGCTACGGACGAACCGTCCAGTCCAGGGGTGGTCAAGGGCCGAAACGGACACCGCTGGCCGGGGTGAGCAGGTCGCGGACAAGGCGTGATCCGGCAGGGTGACATCCGTCCCGCACGCGTCGGATGCGTGCGGGACGGACGAACAGCCGCCCGTCCCGGCCCTGGTGCCGGAGAAAGCGTGAGGACACCGTGCCCACTCAGCCTGTGCCCGGACCCACCGCCCCTTCCCGTCGCCGTGGCCGCCAGGGACGCTCGAGTCCCGACCGCCACCAGGACCTCGCCGTCCGGCCCGGCCACGCTCCTCGTCCCCGGGGGTGGGCAAGCCGCCGTGAGCTCCTGCCACCGGCGCTTGCGGTCCCACTGCCGATGCCACTTTCGTGCCCGACACCGGAACACCCGGCATTTCCCCAGCTCACCACGGCTTTCCGGGCCTGTATCGGATCGTCACGACCCCCTTCTCTCCCCTATGACCTGAGTTGGTTGTCGGTGGTAGGGGAGAGCATCGGGTTCGGGGGCCCGGCGCCCTCTGCGGCCGGGCGGGGCCGGCGCCCGGCCGGTTGCCGGACGCGGACGACGGGAGGGCGGCCCTGATGGGCAAGCGCAAGGCGAACGAGGCGGGATCGTCGAACGGCCTGAGAGCTGACGTGCTGTGCGTGCTCGGGGTGCTCAAGGTCGCCACCGCCGACCAGATCCAGCGGCTGGCCTCACCACACCTGACCTACCGCCACACGCTGAAGAAGACGGCGTCCGTACGGAAGGAAGCGCGCACCGCCTCCCACCGCGGCGCGGCGAACGACCTGAGGCGGCACGGCCTGTCCGTCGACGGAGGCCGCACCCGGGGCGGTGAGGAAGTCCGGCTGCTCACCGCGGCCGGGCTGGCCGCCGCCGCGATCGACCTGGACCGTGCACCGCAAGAGATGGGCGGCATGCCCAAGAGCGCGGGCCGCTCCGGAGCCTCGCACCCCATGACCGTGAACGAAACGGTCATCGCCATGATCCGCCCGGCGCCCGACCTCGACCTAGTCGCGGGGGAGCCGGCCGAAGCAGTCGCCGCCGCGCAGGCCGCCGTCGACGCGCCCGACGAGATCGGCACCATCACCTTCTACGCCACCGAGGTCAGCCTGCCGGTGAGAGACACCTGGAAGACCCCCGCGATCGGCAGCGCCCGAGCCGACATCGTCGTGACCGTGCCGGGCGACGGGGTGCCGCTGCTGTTCATCGAGGCCGACAACTGCACCGAGGAAGCCACGCTGATCGCCGCGAAGTTCGACAAGTACATGCGGTTCTTCAGGCGGAAGGAGACGGACACCGACGGCATCGAGAAGCCGATGTGGCGCACCCACTGGTCCGCGCCTGAACCCGACGACTACGAGCGGGTGCATCCGCCGGTCCTGCTCGTCTTCCACCAGCTCGGCAAGCGCACCCTCAAGAGCCAGATGCAGGCGGTCGCCGACCTCACCCGCGACCACTGGCAAGGCCAGTGGCACCCAGGGGGCGGCTACCACTCCTACGACCGCTGTATCCCGATCGTGGCGATGACGCTGGATCTGCTGTGCGAACACGGCCCGGCCGGTGCTGGCGTTTCGGCCGCGACCGGCGCGAGCCGTTACTGGACGCGATCGGTAACCCCCGCCGGGACGCCGCCCTCGCCCGCTGCCAGGCCGACAGGACAGAACAACGGCGCCGCAAGCAACAGATGGCAGCGGAGCGGGAAGCCTGCCGCCCGGTGTGCGCGGACTGCGGGAACAATTTTACCGACGACCGATGGACAGCGGTCGACGTACGGGACTGGGGCCGGCGCCCGTCGCACCCACCCCTGCGTGAGGGCTGCCAGAGCCGGGCCGTCGCAACCGAGCGGCAGGCCGAATGCGACGAACGCGAGCGCCAGGAGCAGGAAGCCGAGCAGGCGGAACGGAAGGGCGGCGGCTGGCTCGGACACTGGCGCAACTGAACCGGCCACCCTCCCGTCAGCGCGAGGCTTGCCCGGGGCTGCAGGGGCAAGCCCTCGTTGTCGGTGGCGGCTGTGAGGCTGGACGACATCGGAAGATTTCAAGTCCAGTGAGACGGTCGTGACGCTATGAGGTTTGTGGTGCGGACTCTCTGCGTTTGGCCGGGTCGTTGATCCATGCCTGCTGAGGTATCCGGGGTGGTCGGGGGCGGCGGCCGAAGCGTTCGGGGTGGCAGGCGTAGGCCTCGGCGAGGGTGACGGCACGCTGGTCGCGGACCTCCTCGGCGGTGCCGAAATGCACGCTGGCCGGTGTGTGCCAGCCGATGCCCGAATGCCGGTGCTCGTGGTTGTAGTACGCGATGAACGCCTCGAACCACTCACGGGCATGGGCCAGCGAGTCGAACCGTTCGGGGTAGTCGGACATGTACTTCGTGGTCTTGAAGTGGGCCTCGCTGTAGGGGTTGTCGTTGGAGGTCTTCGGCCGCGAGTGCGACCGGGTGACGCCGAGGTCGATCAGCATCTGGGAGACCTTCTTGCTCGTCATCGAGGTGCCGCGGTCCGCGTGGACGGTCTCGGGCACGATGCCGTTGCGTGTGATGGTCTCGCGGATCAACTCCTCGGCCCGCAGCGCTGATTCGGCCCGCTCGACGGTGTGGCCGACGACGTAGCGGCTGAAGATGTCGATGATGACGTAGGCGTGATACCAGATGCCCTTGGCCGGTCCGGCCGCCTTGGTGATGTCCCAGGTGAACACCTGCGAGGGCCCGGTGGCGACCAGCTCGGGCACCGTCTTCGCCGGGTGGGTGGCCTGGCGGCGGCGCTCGCCGGACTGCCCCTTCTCGCGCAGGATCCGGTACATCGTGGAGACGGAACAGTGGTAACGCCCGGCATCCAGCTCGCGGGCCCAGATCTGCGCGGGCGGCATCTCGGCGTACTCGTCGCTGTTCATCATCTCCAGGACCGCCGCCCGCTCATCGGGTGTGAGGGATGAGGGCTGGACCTGCGGTTTTCTGGGTTTTCGCTCGGTCGGGGGCCGCAGCCGGCGGTAGTGGGTGGCCCGGGAGCGGCCGGTCAGCCGGCACGCGGCCGTGATGCCCAGTTCGCCCTGGACACCGGTGAACGCGTCGTCGAGCACCGGTTCGGCGGCAGCGTTCAGTCCGCGCTCTCGGAGATCATTTCCAAGAGCGCGGAAGCTTTTCCCATGACTTCCAACGCGGCCTTGTTCCGGGCCAGTTCCTTCTCCAGCCGTTCTACCTGGCGGCGCAGTTTCTCGTTCTCCGCCTCGGCGGCAGGCTTCTTCGGCCTCGCCGGACTGGTGCGCTGGTCGACCAGCTTCTCCAGGGCCCCGGCATCCCGCGCGGCCCGCCATTCCTTGACGTGCGAGTGGTACAGGCGCTCGCGGCGCAGGACTGCGCCCTTCTCGTTCTTCGGGGCGGCGTCGTACTCGGCCACGATCCGCAGCTTGTACTCGGGGCTGAAAGTGCGGCGCTTCGGCCGGGGCGCCGGGTCGGATCCGGCGGGCGTGGTGCTGGTCATGAGGGGGTGGTTCTCCTGTCGTGCCCTCTCAGGCTAACCCGACAAAGCGGGATGTCTCACCCAAGGCTGACAGAGAGGGCTCCGCCACGGTGTTTTCCGGCGGCTCGGTCGACTGGGGCCGCGGGGACAGCCACCCGCACCTGTGCGGGGACTGCAAGTACCGGGCGCTCGAAGCGGAGCAGAAGGCCGCACAGGCCGAACGCGAGCGCCAGGAGCAGGAGCGCCAAGAGGAGGAGGCGCAGGCCTCGAAGGGCGGCGGCTGGCGCGGACGCTGGCGGAGCTGAACCGGCCAATCCTCCCGGCAGCGTGAGGCTTGCCCAGGGCTGCCTGGGCAGGCCCTCGTTGTCGGTGGCGGCTGCGAGGTTGGACGACATGGACAGCGGACGAGCAGCTGCTGCGAGGCCGCGTGTACGGCCACGACGCTGACGACCCGCACCCCGGTCCACGCCCCGGCCGTGCCTACGCCGAACTGGTCGGCGGTCCGCTGGACGGCCTGCTGCTCGACATGACCGGCTGGACGCCAGACGAGATCGACACCGGATTTTCCCGACCGAGCTGGGGCAATTCGGCGCCGGAGGCCGGTCGCTGTACGACCCGCACCCCGGAAACCCGGCTTGCTGGGACTGGGACGGCGACAGCCCCTGACCACGACCCCCACAGACCCGACCATGCGTCCGGCCGTACCGTGTCCGGCCCGGTCACGGCTGGTCAGCGCGGTACGCCGACGGACCGGAGGTGTCGTGGTGACCGTGGTCGGCCCGACCATAGTCCTGCCACGGGTCAGCGCAGGCGGACCACGGTGACCACCGCGTGCCGGGTCGTGCCCGCCACAACCTCCACCATCACGTCGCACCCGGCGGGCGTGTAGGAGTCGCCGTCCTTCGTGAACGCCCGCCCGGCCTGCATGAAGCGCTGGTACACAAGGCGTGGATTCTCTCGCGGCCGCCGCGGCGACTTGCCGCGGCGCGGCTGCTGCCGGCCGGGAGGGGCGGGGTCATCGGATAAGGATGCGCAGGACGGGGACGCTGGTACCAGCGCTGGTCAGTCCGGCGGCGACGGCCCCGGCTACGGGGACACCGGTGAGAGCGGTGAGGACGCCCATAACGATGCCGAAGACGAATGCGGTGAGCAGGACGACGGCAGCGTGCAGGGACAGGAACGGAGGCGGATTCTGAAGTGTGGTCATGACTTGACTGTTCAGCCCGAAAGGCCCCTGCCTGCTGATACTGAACGATGTTTGTGGAACCCGATCAATAGACCGTCGGCGCCGTACAACGAGCGTGTTCGGCAGAACGCTCGACGGCATCCGCGCCTGTTCCTGATTGTTCCGTCAAGTTCGCCGCTGTTCGCTCCACGGGCCCTAACCTGGCTCGATCCAGCGACCTCGGGGGCGGCGATGACGCAGCAGCAGGAACCACAGGAGAACACCGGCACCTACGAGGAGATGCTCCAGGCGCAGACCCGGGCCCTCAACTCTCTGAGGGTCCGGGCGGGGAATCCGGCCTATCGGACGATCGAGAAGCGGGCCGCAGCGCTGTTCGCCGACGAGGGCCAGGAGGCCCTGCTGCCGGGCGCCACGCTGAACAAACTGTTCAACGGCGGCTACGCGGGGCGGGAGAAACTGCTGTCGCTCGTACGCACGCTCATGTCGTGGGACCGCTACGGCCGGGACTGCGAGCCGCCCGGCTACGGCGATCCCGAACTCGAACCGTGGAACGAGCGTTGGACGGCCATTACCGAGGCCAAAAAGTCGAGGCCGCGCCCACCCGCAACGCCGGATCCCATCACCGTGATCGACGGTCTGCTCCGGCAGGCACACGAACAACGTGAGGCAGGTGATCTCGGTCGGGCCGAGGACTGCTACCGGTCGGCCATCGACCTCGCCATAGAACACCGCGCCCGGCAGAAGGAAGGCTGGGCATGGGACGGTCTGGGCTCCTGTCACTGGCGAGACGGTGATCCCGAGATGGCGCTGAAGTTCTTCACCCGGGCCAACCGTATCGCCGATGAGACGGACGACAGGCTCCTGAAGGCCTGGTCCTTGTACAACTTTGGCATGTACTGGCGCAGACGCCCTGAACTGGCGAAAGCCAAGGACTTCTTCGAGCGAGCCCTGACCGTGGCGAACACCCATCAATGCTACGCAGCCGCAGGTTGGACCCACCATGAGCTGGCTGAGCTGGCACGCGATCAGGGAGAAACCCACCTGGACTGGGAGCACTACGGAATAGCTGCGCAAATCGGCCTGGAGTCGGACGACGACGTTCTGGCGGGCTGGAGCATGACGTGCGTCGGCAAGTGTGCTGAACGCTCCGGCGAACTTGAGCAGGCACGCGATTACTACGCACGCGCACTTGGGATAGGCGCCCGGATCCACCATCAGGACATGGTCCATAAGGCGGAGGAGGGGCTCGCGCGGCTTACCGACCCTCACTAGGTATCGGCGTCCCACAATCAGGCGCGTCGAGATAGTGGGAGCGGCATGCACCCCATCGGCCCGGCCACGGCTCCCACCACAGCCCGGACCATGAGGATCTGCGTCTCGACCACCGCCCCGACCATGCTGGTGAGGTGCTGCGTGGCCTGGCCGTTCCGGTGACGGACTGGATGGTGGGTTCCTGGCCGCCATCGACGCGTACTGCCAGGGGCCAGCCGTAGGTCCGACGTCGTCACCGGTCAGCGCAGCCGGACCACGGTGACGACCGCGTGCCGAGTGGTTCCGGCAACGACCTCGACCACGGCCTCGCCGACGACGGGTGTATAGGAGTCGCCGGCCGTCGTGAGCGCCCGTCCGGGCTCGGGCAGCAGATGCGGTCCGACCGTGGTGGCGAGCGCCGTGGTCAGCCGCTGGGAGAGCGCGACGCGTCCGTCGGGCAGCCGTACGGCGAGTGCCTTCGGATGCCGCGCCGTGCCGGTGAAGCCGACCACGGCGACGTCGACCGTGTCCGCGTGGCACTGGCGAAGGGGTGGTATTCGAAAGCTGCGGTATTCGCGAAGCTGAGGTGTCCCAGGTTTGGTGATTCTTGGGTGGTGATGTCACGGAACGTCTAGGGTCGCTATCTCACTGCGTGTGCGTTGTGGTGGTGATCGGGGGCGGGGCGGATGGTGGAACGGCTGCTGGTCGACTTACGGGACGACGGGCTCGTGCAGGTCTCGGCCTGGCCCGCGGGAGAACGGCTGCCGAGGCAGGCTGGCAATCCGGTGCCTTTGGTGTGGCCGCTGTCCGATGACGATCTGACCGATCTGCGCTGGTACCTGGAGCGCTATCTGCGGCTGCCGACCGCCGTGTACGGCGAGCGCGGCGCGCGTGTGGCGGCCGAACTGCCGCGCTGGGGCGAGGCGATCTTCTCCGCGGTGTTCGCCACGCGGCCGGCGCAGGACGCGTACGTGGCGGCGCGTATCCGGGGCGGGCCGGTGGAGATCGCCCTGCTGTCGAGGTCCGCCGAGCAGTTGGGGCGTCCGTGGGAGCTGATGGCCGCCCCAGGGCGGGGCGTGCCGGTCGCGCTGGACGAGGTCGCGGTCACGCGTTCCCTGCAGAGCGACGGCATGGCCGACGTCTTTGACGTTCCCGGCACGCGGCTGCGGGTGCTGATGGTGATCTCCCGCCCCGACGGCACCGCCGACATCGGCTACCAGATGATCGCGCGGCCGCTGCTGCGGCGGCTCGAGGCCGTACGCGGCAATGTGGAGTTGACGGTGCTGCGCCCGCCGACGCTGGACCGGCTCCGTGAGGTGCTGGACGGGGCGCGGGAGGCCGGGGAGCCGTTCCAGGTGGTGCACTTCGACGGCCACGGTGTCTTCGGCACGACGCTCGGTACGGCGCCCGCCGCCAACGGTTCGGGCAGTTGGGGTACGCACATGTACGCGGCGCCCGGCCCGCAGGGCATGCTCGCGTTCGAGAAGCCCGGCGGCGGCAGCGACTTGGTTGAGGCGGGCCGGGTGGCCCGGGTGCTGGCCGGGGCGAGGGTGCCGCTGGTGGTACTCAACGCCTGCCAGTCCGCGCAGGTCGGCACCCAGGTGGAGGCGGCGGTGGCCACTCGGCTGCTGGCCGAGGGGTGCGCGAGTGTGGTGGCGATGGCGTACAGCGTGTATGCGGTCGCGGCGGCTGAGTTTATGACCGCCTTCTACGAGCGGCTGTTCGCGGGGGACCGGGTCACCGACGCGGTGAGCGCGGGGCGCGCGCAGCTGGAGTTGAACGCTCTGCGGCCGTCGCTCAAGGGCATGCTGCCGCTGGCGGACTGGATGGTGCCGGTCCTGTACACCCGCAGCGAGGCGCGCTTCCCCGACCTGCACACCACCCGGAGCCCGGGCGAGGATGTCGCCGAGCTCCTGACCCGATTCCGGGAACAGGCCGAGCCCGAGTCCGACCAGGGCCGGAACCTGGAGCCTGTTGGTGAATTCGTCGGCCGCGACGCCGACTTCTACACCCTCGATGTCGCCGCCCGTCTCCAGCACGTCGTGGTCGTCCACGGGCCCGGCGGCACCGGCAAAACCGAACTCGCCAAAGGCTTCGGCCGCTGGTGGCGCGACACCGGCGGCGTCGGGCACCCGGAGTGGGTGCTGTGGCACTCCTTCGAGCCGGGCGTCGCCTCCTTCGGCCTGGACGGCGTCGTCACCAGCCTCGGCCTCAAGATCTTCGGCACGGACTTCGCCCGACTGGACACCGTGCAGCGGCAGGCGGCGGTCGAGAAGCTGCTCGCCGAACACCGACTCCTGCTCATCTGGGACAACTTCGAGTCCGTCCGGGAAATGCCCGATCCGGGGCAGGCGACACCACCGCTGCCTCAGCCGGAGCAGGACCGGATGCGGGCATTTCTCTCGCGGGTCGCAGCGGGGAGCAAAAGCGCGATCGTCATCACCAGCCGCACCCCGGAGACGTGGCTCGGCGCCACCATCCGCCGTATCCCCCTGGGCGGCCTCACCCGCGACGACGCTACCGCCTACGCCCAACAGCTCCTGGCGCCCTACCCGGACGCCCAGCCAAGCCGCCAGAGCCCGGCCTTCGCGCATCTCATACAGTGGCTGGACGGTCACCCCCTGAGTATGAAGCTCACGCTCCCCCGCCTGACGGCAACGAGCGCCCGGCAACTCCTGGAAGATCTCCAGGGCCTCACCGCCCTCCCGGAGAACGAGGAAAGCCGTGAGCTGGCCGCGAGCATCGCCTACTCCTTCCAGCACCTGAGCCCGGACGACCAGCAGGCCCTCACTGTCCTGAGCCTGTTCCACGGCGTCGCGGACGCCGATGTCCTCGGAATCCTCTCCGTGGACCAGCAGGCACCGGACCGCTTCCGCGGCCGAAGCACCTCCCAATGGGGTGAACTGCTGACCCGGGCAGCGCGCCTGGGGCTTCTCACGTCGATCGGCGCCGGCCTGTTCCGGCTCCACCCCGCCCTGCCCGCCCACCTGACCGCACACTGGCGCACCAGTACACCCGACGCTCACGCCACTGAACACACCGCCGCACTCCGGGCACTGGTATCGGCACACGCGGTCTTCAGCGAGTGGCTGAGCAGGCAGATCAGCGGCGGCGACGCCCAGTTCGCGTTCGCCCTGGTCGCTTATCAGCAGCGAATGCTGGGAGCCATGCTCGGCCAGTCCCTGACCTGCGGCCAGTGGACAGAGGCCGAAATGATCATCCGGCCTTTGAATGAATACTGGGACATGCAGGGCCTAGTTCAGGAAGCGCTGTCGTGGACGGACCGCATCCGCACAGCCACCGAAACACCCGACGGCCTCCCGCCCGAGCTGCAGACACCTGCCGGCAGCCTGTGGATGGTCGTGACCGCATCACAGGCGAACCGACAGCACGAGGCCGGACAACTCGACCTCGCCGAAAGCACGTACCGGATCGCCCTCCGCGCTCTCCGCCGTCTGGAGAGCAGTCGCTTCCAGCGCTCCAATATTGCCGTCTGTTACCACCACCTCGGCATCGTCGCCCAGGGCCGGGGGCGGTTGGAGGAGGCCGAGGACTGGTACCGCAAATCCCTCACCATCAAAGAAGACCTCGGTGACCGCCCCGTCATGGCCCTTACCTACCACCAGCTCGGCACCGTCGCCCAGCGCCGGGGGCGGTTGGAGGAGGCCGAGGACTGGTACCGCAAATCCCTCACCATCAAAGAAGACCTCGGCCTCCTCCAACCGCCCCGGCATGGCCGGCACCTACCACGAGCTCGGCGTCGTCGCCCAGGAACGGGGGCGGCTGGAGGGGGCCGAGGACTGGTACCGCAAATCCCTCACCATCACGGAAGACCTGGGTGACCGCCCCGGCATGGCCGGCACCTACCACGAGCTCGGCATCGTCGCCCAGGAACGGGGGCGGCTGGAGGAGGCCGAGGACTGGTACCGCAAATCCCTCACCATCAAAGAAGACCTCGGCAACCGCCCCGGCATGGCCGGCACCTACCACGAGCTCGGCATCGTCGCCCAGCGCCGGGGGCGGTTGGAGGAGGCCGAGGACTGGTACCGCAAATCCCTCACCATCACGGAAGACCTCGGCAACCGCCCCGTCATGGCCCTTACCTACGCTCAATTGGGTCTGCACGCAGAAGCCGGGGACGACACGGCCCGGGCGCTGGTCTGGGCGGTCAAGTGCGTTGCCCTGTTCGACGAAGTCCCGCATTCCATGACTGGCAGAGGACTCGACCAACTTCGCCGGCTGACCCAGCGCCTGGGCATCGAAGTCCTCGAGCGCGCCTGGCAGCAGGAGACCGGCAGTCCCCTGCCCAGCGTCGTACGCGCCTACGTCCTGGCCGAACCAGATCCCCCCAACGACGGCGCCAACTGACCCTCATGGAGAGCATCCGTATGCACGTTGTCATCGAACAGGCCGCCCGCGCCGCAGCGCAGCGCCTCGCCGGGCCGCAGCAGCCCGCACTGGCCGAGGAGGTAGAGGAGGCGCTGGCCACGGAAGGAGCAGCGAAGGCACCCGGGCAGTACCTGGACCCCACCGCCCTGGGCGGCCTGATCGTTACCATCGCCAACACAGCCTGGATGATCTACAACGACATCCGCAGCCGCAGCTCCGCGGCACCGGATCGGGACGCTATTGCACGTCGCGTACGCCAGCAACTCGACCAGACCGACATTCCCACACCCCCACTCGGCTCCGCCGAACGCGACCGCATCATCACCACCACCGTCGAGGAGACTCTCAACGCCGCCGCCGCCGCCGCCGACGGCCAAGGCCAGGGCCAGCGTTAATGTGTGTCGTTTGGATCTTCATGCTGATCAGATGAAGATTCTGGCGAGGTGGAATCCGGCAAAGCAGATGATCGCGGTCTTCGGCACATCCAGATCAACGATCGGATGTGCCGAACGGCATGCCCGAGTCGATCCGGTCTTGGTTGCCGGGCCTGACGCCGACGTGTCGCTGGACGCTGGTGTCATCCCGTCCGCCTCCTGCTGATCAGGGCCGGCCTCGCACCCGGTGACGTACCCCAGGTTCGGGGCGGGGGATCGTGGCCCCGTTGGTGGGTGCCGGGTACTGCTGGACTTCGCCCGATTAAATTCTGTGGGTCGCAAGGTAGTCCGACCAGCGTCCTCCGGCGAAGGCGGCCCAGCGCTCCGCTGTCTTCGGGTCGATGCCGAAGAGGTCGGAGATCACCATCGGGGGCAGGTCGGCCAGCGCTTCCATCATGGCGGTGTTCCGTGCGGCCCGGGCTGGCAGGCCGTAGCGTTTCAGCCTCTCGGACAAGCTGGCCGGGTTACGGGTTCGGCCCGGGCTGTGTCCCGGCAAAAGGTACCGGGTTCCGTCTACCCCACTGGGACGTGACGCGTTGTGCTGGAGCTGCTCTTCGATGAGGCGGGCGAGCTTGGGCGGGAGCACGACGGGGTGGCGGCTGACGGTCAGGTAGGTGTGGCCTTCGTCGTGGCGGATCTGGTCGGCTGTGAGTTCGACGATCCGCGTCAGTGTGAGGGCGTAGAGGCGGACGAGTGCTCCGGCGACGCGAACGTCCAGCGGGAGGGAGGCGTCGCCCAGGCAGCGGCGCAGTTCGGCCTGGTGGACCTCCTCGACTTGGAAGTGGCCGGGAAACTGGCTGGGTGGGTGCTCGATCGTCAGGCCGGTGGTGGTCAGGCGTCGCGCAGTTGCCCAGCGGATGAAGGGGATGGAGCGGGCGCGGAGCGTGGGATTGCCGGCCGCCCAGGTGTCCAGGTCCGACTGTCCGAGATCGGCCAGGGTGAGGCGCTGGGTATCGAGCCAGGTCAGGAAGTTGATCGCGGCGCGGATATTGGTGCAGTCGCCCTTGTGGGCGGCGTAGCTGTAGCGGCCGCGGGCCGAGCGGCGGCGGGCGTCGCGAATGATGTGCCATTCAGCGAACGGGCTTATCAGCATGGCGTGGTGGGGCGGCAGCCCGGCCAGCGTCCGGGCGGCCCAGTTGGTGAGGAGGGCGAGGTTTTCGTCGCGCGGCGGGAGGATCATGGCGGTGACCAGCAGACCGCGCACATAGGCGGTGGCGTGCCGCTGGGGCAAAGCGTCCAGAGCTTCGTGATCAAGGGGGCCGGCCTCACGGGCCAGGCGGCCCAGTAGCTGCGCGGCGGGACTGCGGCGCAGCCAGGCCAGAACCGGGTAGGGGTTGGCCGCGCCGGTCAGCACCCGGGCGAGGGGTTCGAGAGATCCGGGAATGGTCACCGCATCACCGCTGAGCAGGTCGCTCACCCGGGCGGTCAGGGTGCAGCGCGGGCAGCGGCGGCCGGGCAGGAGGTCGGCGGACTCGCCGCAGCCGGTGCACCGGTGGGGAGGGCCGTCGGGCAGCGCGCACGTCCGGCACTGAAGGTCCCCACTGGCCGTCCGGCCGATCAGGATCCGCTGCCGACCGCAGGACGCACACAGCGCCGGCATCGAGCGGGCCTTGGCATAGCAGGGGCCGCACACCGGGCCCATAGGCCAGAAGATTCCGACGGCCCGGGTGCGCGCACATAAAGTGCACGGGCGGGGCTCCCGCTTGCGGACTTCGCCCGGGGCGCAGGGGTCGCAGGAGAACGCGCCGCGTCCGTAGTCGATCCGCTGACCGCGGCCGACCTTCCCGCACCGGCTGCAGGTTTCCTCATGGCCCTTGGCGCACGTGTAGCAGGTATCTGGGCTGGTCCCGGTGGCGCGAGTGTGGATCGGCGAGACCTTCCCGCAGACACCGCACAACCGCGGAGGGCTGGAATAGCAGCCACCGCACAGCGGCCCGTCGGCCGTCAGGGCGGCGATGCGGCGCTCGCGCCCGCAACGGCAGCACGCCCGCAGCTTGCGCGGGGCACAGGTCTGACACAGGTAGGTGCCGTCGGGCAGGTGCCTGTCCGGGACCATCATCCGGTGGCAGATCCCGCACTCCTTGCGGGCGCCAGGTTCCTTGTCGCGGCAGGGTTTGCAGATGCCGCCCTCCTCCCGGCGGCTGTTGATCCTGGCCATCGTTCCGCAGCGGGCGCAGGGCTTCGTTCCGCGCCGTGCCGCGCAGCGTTCGCACACCCGTCCCTCGGGGCCGCTGCGGCTGGGGACCGGGTCCGTCCTGCCGCAGTCCGCGCAGGCGGCCGGGGCGACCCGGTCACCGAATCCCGCGGCGGCCAGCAACAGCAGGAGGCGAGTCGCAGGCAGCGGGCAGTCGGACCCGGGCGCGCGCAGCGCATCGGGCCGGCCGGACAGGAAGCGCAGGAGACGGAACGCATTCGGCCCGCTCCAGGCCCGAACCTCCTCCACCATCTCCTGCGCCTGCTCGGGGGCGAGGCCCTCGCCGACGGCCGACCGCAGCAGGGCCACGATCTGCTCCCGGGCAGCGGCGAGTTCCTCGCGCAGCCGCACCTGGTCCGGCGAGAGGCGGTCCCTCACGGCTGGCCGGGCCGCCGGATCGTGGTGCGCCGCTCCTTCAGCGGCAGCGCCAGTGGCTCCGCTTCGCCGTCGGCGGTCTTCTTCACCTGCGCGTTCGCCACGACCGGCTTGATGAGGTCGTTCGGCGTGCACGCGAAGATGTCGCACAGCGCGACCAAGGTGTCCATGCTCATCCGCTGCGGAGGCTGCGTGACCAGGCGGTAGACCTGCTCACGCGACAAGGTCACGCCCCGCTCGGCCAGCAGCGGCACCAGGTCCGAGGTCTGGAACATCCCGTGCTGGGCCATCGTGGTGCGCAGCAGCCACTCGTAGCTCATCTTCTTGATCATTCGAGATCCCAGTCGTCGCCCAGCCTGCGTTTCAGCGAAGCCTCCAGCAGCTGGTTGCGGTACTCGTCCGACACGCCCATGTACACGGCCGTCGTCGAGGCGTGGCTATGTCCGACCTGCTCCTGGACGAAGCGGGCCGGATAGCCGAACTCCGTCAGGTGCGTGATGTAGCTGTGCCGCAGGCAGTGCAGATCGAGATCCTCATCCAAGCCGGCGTCCCGGCGGGCCGTCACGAACGCCTCGTTGATCGACCGCGGCGACAGCCGCCCGACCCGCTCGGTCACCCACAACGCCGGATGCCGGTCCGGCAACAGCCGCGGGCGCACCTCGCTCACCCACTCACCCAGGACGTCGACCACCCAGTCCATCTCCGGGACCAGCAGCACCGAACGGCGCTTCGGCGGCGCCCCCTTGGAGGACTTCCCGTACCGCACAGCCACACTGCCGAACTGCCCGAACTGCGGCGCCTTCCGATGACGCCGAAGGTCCACCAGATCCACTTTCGAGGACTCGGTACGCCGCGTCCCGTACGCATAGATCGTCTTCAGCACAGCGGCGTCACGAAGAGCAGTCAGGGTGCCTTTGCGGCCCTGTCCGCGGATCCTGCCCGGACGGGCGTCAGCCGCGTCGAACAGCGCCTGCACCTCGTCGTAGGTCAAAGGTCGCCGCCGCGGATCACCCTCGTACTCCACCGAGTGCAGAACAGAGTTGCCCTCGTGGAAAACCTCCTGCGGAGCCTGGCCGAACCTGTCCAGACAGACCTCCGCCCACCCGTACCGCCGGTCGAGCAGGAACTCCATGAACAGAGCGATGATCACTTCATAAGCCCTGGCGGTAGACAACTGGACCGGCGCAGACCCGCTGCGAAGGTGCACGATGAACGCCTCGCCGTCAGCAGGAGACCACTGCCACGGATACAGACCCGTGAACTCACCCAGCCGCTCGATCAAACGCAGCCGGGGCTGGATCGTCGTCGACTGGAGGAACCGGGCGGACTGCTGCCGGGCCCACCCCTCACGCATCGCAGCGAAAACCGCCGGCTCCGGGTCCAAGTGGACAACGTTCGGCGCCAGCACGAGACGCACCGAACCGGGTGCCTCAGCGACCATGAAGCCTGTTGTACCAAACGCATCATTGTTGCGTCTATGCGCACCCCGGCCGGTCGGCTCCTCTCGGCGCGGCCGACCTCCACCTCGACCGGCCGCCGACCAGCGGAAAGGAGAGAGGGGAAGGCTACGAACTGTTGCATCAACTGCAATTCATCCCGTTTCTGATCTTCGACCACACCCGCCCGGCCTTATAGGCCCCTCGCAGCGGCTTCGCCACGATTCCCTCCACGCCCGTTCCTTCGAGCGCTGTGTACCAGAGCAGGGCCTCGTCCCGGTCGGTGGTCGACCACACCGGCTCGTGTCGATCCGGGGGTGGGTAGTTGGTGTGGTGGGTGGGGTGTGGGCTGCAGGGTTGGTGGTTGGTTGGGAACGGGGTTTGGTGGGGTGGGGTGGGGTTGACCTGGGGTTGTGTGGGTTGTTGTGGGAATGCCCGGGGTGTTGTGGGTAGCTTCTGCGTCTAATGGTCCGGGGTGTGTTTGGGCTGGTCAGGCGTGTTGTGCCTGGTCATAGGCGTGGTCTGGTTTCTGTGGTGGGGGTGTGCTGGACACGGCGGTCGTAGACGGTCGTCCGGGTGGGTGGCGCTGCCTTTTTCGGACGGCCAGGGCCGCGATGTCCGTCGTCGCGAGGCTGTCGGTGCGCTCGGTTTGTTGTACGGCGTTGTGGAAGACCTCGTCGTAGTGCGGTGAGGCTCCTGCCGGGTAGCCGGCTCGGGCGGGGATCAGGACGTCCCGTACCTGGCCGCGGACGGCAGTGGATTCGTTGTCGGTCGGCGTGTTCCTGGTCTTCTTCGTGTCCGTGTCATGCGGGTGCGGACGGTCGGCGGGTGTGGGGGCGTTTGTGTTGTTCGGCGAGGTGGTCGAGCTGGATGGCTTCGAGTGTCTTCTTGGTGATGCGTTCGGTGCCGTCGCTGATGGCGGTGATGGCTGCTTGGCGGATGAGGCGGGTGAGGCTGCCGATGCGGCCGGCGGTGCGCTGGTGGAGGTAGGTGGCGTGGCGGGGGAGTGTGCCTCGGCGGTGGTGGTGGAGGTCGAGGGCGTTTTCGAGGTCGGTGATGACGTCGGTGAAGGGGTGCCGGTTGCCGTGGCGGGCGGGGAGGGCGCCGCAGGTGATGAGGGTGGCGCGGCCGGCGAGTTGGGCGCCGCGTACGCCGCTGAACAGGGGTGTGGCGGTGACGTCGAGGCCGGCGTAGACGAAGGTGGCGCTGATGCGTTCGGTGAGGTCTTTGAGGAGGTCGGCTGCCTGGGCGCCGGTGGTGGTGCGGGGGTTGAGGCGGTGGATCTCGTCGATGAGGACGAGCCGGACGCCGGCGGTGTTGTAGGTGTGGCAGACGGCTTCGGTGATCTGGGCCTGGGTCATGCGGGTGGTGGTGGGGATGCCGAGGTAGCGGGCGAATTCGGCGGTGAGGGTCTTCGCGGTCGCGCCGGGCGGGACGAGGACGTAGGCGACCGGCACCTGGGGGTGGTGGCCGGGCGGGCTGGGGGTGCGGTGGGTGTGGGCGAGGTGGCAGGTGCGTCCGACGTGGAGCAGGGCGGTGGTTTTGCCTGCGGCTGCGGGGCCGGTGACGATCAGTGAGGGACGTGCGGTGGTGGTCTGGTGGCGGCCGAGGATCATCAGGGTGCGCACGCTGGTGGCGAGGGTGTCGATGGCGGGAGTGCGGACGGTGACGAACGCGGAGTGGTAGGCGAGGCGTTCCTCCGGGCTGCGGGGCGCTTCGCCGGGCTGCGGCGGTGCGGGTGGCGCCGTGGTGGCGAAGTGGTGCCAGCCCTGCCAGGTGGTCACCGGCCATGACGCGGTCGTCGTGTCCGTCGTGGACTGCTGCGCTGGGCCGGCGGCGGGTGTGGTGGTGCTGCCGGGATCGCCGGCTGTGGCGGGTGGGCGGGTGTTCACCATTTCAGGGCCTCCGCGTGGGCGTCGTAGAGACCGAGTCCGGTGTAGGGGACGGCGGGCGGGCCGTCGTCGGCGTCGTCTTCTTCCGCGTCCGGGTCCTGTTCCTCGTCGAGGTCGTCGAGGCTGTCGGTGTCCGTCCCGGGCCCCGTCCGGCCGGCGTCTGTCTCGCCCGGGTGGTCGGGTGCGGGGCGCGGTGGGGGCAGGGGGGTTCGGGCGGGCTGGGTGCGGGCCAGGAGGCGTTGTTCCCCTGTGGTGGCCGTGCCGGTGCGGGTGCGGCGCATGAGCTGGTCGAGGGCGTCGGCGAGGTCGGCCTCCAGGCTGTCGGGGTCGGTGTGGCGGGTGACGGTGGTGCGGATGTGCTGCCAGGTCTGTTCGTTGAACGGGCGGTGGACGTGGGCGCGGTGGATCCAGGGGATCTCGGCGAAGGTGCCGTCGGGCAGGCGCAGCCAGATCTGGCGGGCGTCGTGGGGGTTGGTGTGGACTTCCCATTTCCCGCCGCGCGCCGCGATGGGGGAGGGCTGCCCGCGATAGGGGGCCAGGAGGTCGCAGTCGTAGGTGCGGTGGTGCAGGCGGATGCCGCGTTCGGTGATGGCCTGCCAGCGCACCGGCAGCAGTTCGAGGTAGTCGTCCCTGGTGAGGGGGACGGGGACGTACCCGGCGACCGAGATGAGGGCGGCCCACATCTGGTTCGGTGTCAGTGCGGCCCTGGGCAGCACGGGATGACGCAGCCCTTGGTGCGGGCGGTGGTGGTAGTGCACGAGCCATTCGTCGAGGAGGTCCTGCAGCTGCGGGACGGTGAAACACGCCTCGCGTTCGGCGTCGCGTCCGCGGCGGGTGACGTCGGATCCGGTGTAGCCGGGCAGGTGCTGGCAGAACAGGGTGTTGATCGAGCCGAAGGTCCGCTCGACGATGCCCTTGGCGGTGGGCGCGTAGGGCGGGGCGGGCTGCACGCTGACGCCGAGGGTCTCACAAGCAGCCGTAAATGCCCTGGAAAGGAACACTTTTCCCCGGTCTACGACGATCGTCTCGGGGATCACGACCGGGCGGGCGGCCGCGCCCTGAAGCCGTTCGTCCAGCGTCAGCAACCGTGCCCGGGGGAGCAGTGGGGTGTGGGTGAAGCGCAGGGCGTGGGGCCAGGTGGGTTTCGACGGGTGGGGGACGGCCATCTCCGCCAGCAGCAGGGCCGCGTCCACGGCCTGGGTGCCGCCCGGACAGAGCACGGCCGCGAGGATCGCCCTGGTGGCGACGTCGACCGCGATGGTCATCTCGGGCCGGCCGAGGGTGCCGTCGTCGAACAGGGCCAGGACGTCGAGCCGGGTGGTGTCGATCTGCACCTGCTCTCCGGGCCGCAGGGCGACGGTGGGCGTGTGCCCCCGTCCGTCCTCGGTGATGGGCGGGGTGCGCACCGGCTGTGCGGGATGGTCGGCGGGGCCGGCGAGCTGATGGACGAGCCGGTAGAACGTGGCCTGCGCCGGCATCGCGACCGTGCCGCCGTGCCGGTCCTCAAGGATGTGCGCGACCAGCGGCATCAGCCCTTTGACGGTGCCTTTGGAGCGGCCGCGCTGGCGGCGCAGCGCTTCCTTGACCGCGGCGACGACCCGCTCGTCGGCCCGTCCGGTGGGGCTGGGGCCGCGGGTGGTGCGGTGGTCGATGAGCCCCCACAGGCCCTGTTTGCGGTAGGCCAGGCGCATGCGCTGCACCGTCGTACGCGACACCCGGCCGAAGCCGAGCGCGGTCAGCTCTGCTGCTTTGGCCCTTTCCCGTTGGGCCAGTGTGTGCTGGGCGGGGTCGTACTGCTCCCGCACCGGCCCGCCGCTGCCCGGCCCGCCGGGCAACCCGCACTCGACCTCCCGGATGTGGCGCTGCCAGGCCAGTGCTTTCTCCCGTGCCGCGGCCGGGGCGGTTTCGAACAGCCCCCACCGCGGCGCCGCCTGCGGCTGCTGCGCCTCTGCTCCCAGGAGGGCGAAGCCGGGATCGGCGAAGAGGTGTCCGGTGAGCACCGCTTCATCGCTGCCGTCCTCGCCGGCCAGGTGGACACACTGCCCGGCCAGGGCGACGACCTGCCACCGGGATCCGCGGAAGCGGACGTGCGCCCCGACCGCCACCACCGGCCGGCCGCTCTGCCGGCCGGTGCTCACACCGCCTCCCCGCGCCCGGCGCCAGCCTTGCCGCGCCCCGCGTCTGACGCCGGGTACCCGGCCGCGGGGACGCAGCCCTGGCTCTCCTCGCCGCGCCCGGCGCCGGCGCCGTCGTGCGGGTTCTTGGCGGGCTTGGGGCCACTGCCCTGACGGAGGGAGCCCGGACTGACGATGACCCGTTCGTGCAGCGGCGTCTCCAGTCCTGTCGTGAGCGTGTGATGCCACAGGGCGTGGAAGACGGCAGGGAGGACCTCGAGCGGGTCGCCGGCCGCTTCGGCGCCCTCGATCAGCGGCCGTGGCCGCGCGAAGGCATCGAGGACTGCCGCCGTCAGGCCGGGCCTGCCCTGGTTGCGGGGGTGGCGGTAGCCGGCCAGCCATTTCAGGTTCGCCGCCGGCACCTCGTCCAGCGGCGCCAGGCGCCGGTAACTCCAGCCGATGTCCGCGCACGCCGCAGCCACCGCCTGCGCGGCCTTCAGAGCACGTTCACCGCCGGCGTCGGGGTGGCCGGGGCAGTCGGCCAGCAGGGCGGTGCCGTCGGCGTAGCGGGCGAACAGCTGCGGCACCCAGGAACGCACCCGGCTCCGGCGGTCGCGCCACAGCAGCCGTACCGGCCGTCCGGCCATGCCGGTGACCTGTGGGTCGCGGTCCATGGTCATCAGCTGGATGCGCATGGCGTTCGAGCCGGCGGCCACGTGCCGCCCGGTGGTGGCCGACCACCACAGCCCCGGCCCCCACCGCCTTCCCGGCACCACCGGGAAGGCCGACACCGGATCGAGGTCTTCGAACGCGACCGCGAGGGCGGCGTCCGCCCACCGCTGCTGCACCGCCTGCCCGAGAGGGTCGAGGAAGACCGCCTCGAACCCGGCCCCGATGCTCACGTCCACCCGTCCCGGCCTGCTGCCAGGCCCGGCCGCCGTCCCCTTGCCGCTCACTCGCCCAGCCAAATGGGCCCGGCTGCCGGCCGGAGCTGTTTCGGCGTTTCGATCACGTGGCGCCGCGTGATGCGGTAACACCGGGCCGCCACGCCAGCGCCCCAAGGACCGGTCCCGGGCCGCCCGATTCCCGGAGAGCCGGCGCCTACCTGTCGCCCGCGTCCTGGTAGGCCTTGAGCGCGTCCGCCAGCGGGCCGGGAGACAGCTTCGCCCACTGGGCCACATCCCGCGGCGGCACCCCGGCGTTCACGGCCGCCACGACAGTGTGCTGCAGGGCCTTCTCGAGCAGGCCGGCGCTGTAGCTGAGGATGCGCAGCAGATGCTGGGCCACGTCCGCACTCGAACCGGTCTGCGCCCCGCGCAGCTGGATGAGCTGTTCTTCAGCGCTGTTGACGAGGCTGGTGATCTGGGCACGCTGCTCGGCGGGCACCGTCGCGCGCCACATCGTCCCCGAGCCGGGCGCCTTCCTCTCCTTGCCCAGCACCCGCAGCTGTCCGGCCAGGGAGGCAGGCTGGTGTTCCTGGCGCAGCCACCAGGGGTCGTTGTCGTATCCGGACGGCTCGCCGGCGCCGCGACGGATGCGGATGACGGCGCCCATCCAGGAGATCAGCGGGCCGCCGTAGTCGGTCGCCGCCAGCGGCCCCAGCCACTCCCGCCCGACCCGCTCGCCGAGCCGGCGGCAGAACGCCCCGTCGGCGGGCAGCGCCCGCGGCCGCCCGGCCCCGCTGTCAGCCCACACCAGCTCGGCCATGGCCGGGTCCAGCAGCGCGTCGGCCACGGCCACCACCTCGGGGAAGACGACCGCGTCCCGGCCCACGATCCGCCACCAGCCCAGTTCCGTCCCGGCGTTGCCGCCCGCGACCTGGTGCAGCCGCCCCGGCCAGATGGTCTCCCGCTCCCAGTGCAGGGCCTGTTCCCACCACCGGGCCACCACCGCATACGCCAGCGCGAACACTCGCTCCGGCTCTGCTTCGGCCCGTACTGCCCGCCGCGCCACACCGGCCCACCGCCGCTGCGCCGCGGCCACTTCCGGCACACCCCGCACGTCCAGATACTCGTGGGGCTGGTCGGCGTCCGCGTCCATCAGCCACCGCCCGTGGCGGACACACGCCCGCTCCCATCGCGGCGCGTACCGCACCACCCGCATGGCCGTCCCCGTACGCCGGGCCGCGCACAGGCGGCAGCCGAAGGCGACCGGACCGGCGAGGGCGCCGCCGGTCCGCCATGCCGCCGCCGGCACCCCGTCCTTTCCGGCCGACAGCTTGGCGTCCTCCTGTCCCCAGGACGGCAACGCCCGCGCCAGGATGTCTTCCTCGACGCCGCACAGGTCTGCCAGGAGTCGGCGTCCGGGTGTGTTGAGCAGTACCTCGGCGTCGGCCCGCGTGCCGCCGCCGTCGTGCCCGGGCGGGTAGTTGCGCCACTGCCAGCAGGACCGCAGCACTTTCGCTTCCATCCCGTAGCGGCTCGCGATGCGGCAGATCAGCGACGAGGTCGTCTCCCCCTGCAGGGGAGGTGTCCGCAGCAGGCCGGGTGGATGGGTCACTCCACCACGGTCTCGTGTCCGCCGTGCCGGGCGGGCGCTTTCGCAGGGGATGCCCGGCGGATCAAGCAGAGCGGCGGCCGTGGTGCCGGCTCGTTCTCATAGCGTCCCGGCCCCGCCTCCTTCCTGTGGTCCTCTCTCCCTCCCGCTCGGGTCCTTCTCAATTCCACGACCCACTGATTTTCCTGTGCGTCCGATATCGCTGTGACCTGCGAAGACGATGTGACAGGCGGGGAATCGGGGGGAGTTGGGAAAAGATCTTGGTCTCCGGCATCCGGATCCGGGTTCCCGGCGGCGTGTAAGGGGGTGAAGGCCCGTGGGCCTTCACCAACGAGTTCGTCTCTACTGGGAGGCCTGGTCGATGACTTGGTCGTACTGGGTGGGAGCGGGCGGGATTCCCCTGCTGCTCCTGCTGTTCTCCGTGATGCGCCGCACCCGCGGCATCACGGAGATGCTTGTGAAGGCGCATGTCGAGACCCGGGCGGAGCGCGAGCAGCGCGCCACCATGGTCGCGATGGCGCAGGCCCTGCCTGACGGCGGCGCTGCCGCCCGTTTCGAGCAGGGCCGGCCTGCCTGGCTGTTCCGCAAGGACACGGCCGACCCGGCGGGCCACCGGGCCATCACCACGCGGGAGGCCGCGTGAGTGAGGCCGCTCCGGGAGCGGACTTCGAGTCCTTCGTCCTCGAGACCATCGAGGCGTTCTCCCGACTGGCCCGGGCCCAGGCAGGCGACCTGCACAGCGCAGAGGATGCTGTGCAGGACGTCTACCTCAACATGTACCGGCGGTGGGGTCAGCTCATCGCCGGCCACGGTTCCCTGACCGCTTACGGCCGCACCGCGGTGAAGCGGGCGGTCATCGACCAGTTCCGCCGCAACAGGCGGATGGTCACGGTCCCGGTTCATGACCTGCCCGAGACGGAATCAGGCATCGGCATCCCCGAAGCCGCCTACGAAATGGTTAAGGAAGGCATCGACGAACTCGTCGCAAGCCTTCCTGAACGGCAGCGCGAGGTCATCACCCTGTGTGTTCTGCAGGACCTCAGCCCTGCCGTGGTTGCGCAGCGCCTCCAGATAAAGGAGGAGTCGGTGAAGCGCTACATCAAAGCCGCCGCCAACAACCTGAAGAAGTCCATCAACGAACACAGCGAGGAGGCCACCGCATGACATACCTGTCCGCTTGGACGCACCAGCCCGAGGAGCGGGGAGCCGTCCGGCTCCTCGCCCTGTGGCTCCTGCTCGAAGGATCTGAGCAGGTGTTTTCCAAGGGTTCTCGGATCGGCGAGGACTCTGTCCAGGCGGAGGGGGGCCAGCCTTCGGGCTGGCCCCCGGCCCCCGCCCCCTGCCTGGAAATCGTGGAGGGAAATCATCGAATCGGCGTGGTCCGTGAACTACGCACTCTCCTGAAAAAGGAAATCGATGATTCCGCGACACCACAGGAAACACGACGTGTTGCAGAAATCCTTGAGTTCCTGGACAGGGATGATGTGGCGCGAAGCTGGTGGGAAAAGGCAGCATTCAAGGGTGACGAGGACGCGCGAGATTATCTTCGTGTCCTTGATGCCGAGAGGGAAGAAAACCTATCGGCATGCTGCGGGCAATGGAAAGAACACGCTGAGGAGTCTTTCAGATCATTCGTGAGTGGCTTTGTGTGCCGGTCAGCCGGTATTCACGTCGCTGCAGACAGGGTCGACTGGGCATTGGGGAAAGCCGGAGTCGACCTGTCTGAAGCAACACAAGCTCTCGTGCGTGAGATTGAGGACTTCCTGGCGCACCTGGACCACACCACCGGCTGGCCACGGTGCTGACACGACAGCGCGTCACGCGCTCACAGACGGGAGAGTCTTTGTAGACCAGCCTCCATGAGGCCTTCACGTGAGAAGGCCGGACGACTCGTTGAAGTGACGGCCCGTCCCCGCGCCCGCGGGGACGGGCCGTCACTGCATTACCCAAAGCTCCGCAAGTCGACTGACGGTCCTTCCGCCGGCCACGACTGGATCGAGCACTCGTTACTGCATGCGGGACCCACAAACCCAGCCCCGCTGGTGCGACGCCAGCTGGTGCGCTGCTGCCAAGCCAGGAGGTCACTGGACAACCCACCGCCGGGCTCTTGCCGAACCGCGGCTACGCCCACCCTCTGGCCAGCCGGGGACCAACCCTAAGTACGCCATTCGTACGCTAGCCGTACGCAATATGTACGGTTCGCGCTATGCTTGTGGGACAGGAGGTGTTCCATGTCCGAGTTGTTCGAACGGGTCGACGCGCTGGTGGCGTCCCGGTCCCCGCTGCCGCCGCCGGCGGAGCGCAGGCGGCTGCGCGGCGCGCACGGCCTGACCCTGGATGAGGTCGCGGCCGCCCTGGAGGTGCGGCGGGCGACGGTCAGCGGCTGGGAGTCCGGCAAGACCGAGCCGCGGCCGCCGGAGCGCGAGGGGTACGCGCGGCTGCTCGGCAAGCTCGCTGAGCTCTACCCCGCCGACCCGAACGCCACGGTGCCCGTTGAGGGCACGGCCGTCGCGGAGACGTTCCCGAGCGCTCCCGACCCGGCCCCACAGGCGCAGCCTGTGCCCACAGCCGCGGCGCCCGAGGCTGCGGCCATGACGACCGCGCAGAACACTCAGACCCGCCCCGCCGCCAACGCTGTGCCTCCGGCTGCCGTGTCGTCTCCGGTGCCTACCACCAGGACGACGACGTCGTCGGCGTCGCGCCGGCCGACCGCGCGGAAGGCACCCCCGGCCGGAACCCCGGCGAGTGACACCGACCCGCGCTTCGCCAACGGTCCGCTCGCCGTCATTGACGTTGACGCCGACGGCCAGGTGTTCGCGTACTGCATCGGCGGGCTGGTCCTGGACGTGCCCGCCAAGTCCATCCCGGCCCTGGTCGACTGGACGCTGCGCGAGGCGGCGCTGGGGCAGCCGAAGCTGTCCGGCCCGGGCAAGGACGCCGACCCGTTGCTCGTGCTCACCGAGGCGGCGCTGGAGCGCTACGGCCTGCCCGTCGCCCTCACCGACGACGAGCGGCTCGCCGGGCGGATCCCGGAGGGCCAAAAGGTCATCAAGCAACTCGCCCGCGCGGAGTGGAAGTTGACCAAGCGGGGGTTCGGGCCGTGGGCGCGGATCTACCGTCCGGCGACCGGTTCGGAGCGGGCCTGCGTGCAGCTGTGCATCCCGTCGTGGAACGCGCTGGACACCCGGCACTGGGGCGAGGCCGGGCAGCTTCCGCCGGCGGAACTCGCGCGCGTCCTGGGCGTGTACGCGTCGCGGGTGATGACGCCGCGCGGTTCGACCGCCGTGACGGGCCTGGAGCTGATGACCGCGCTGCACCCGCCGACCCGCGCGTCCGAGCCGGACGCCGACGGCAAGCGGCACTCCGAGCACAACCCCGGCAGTCTGGGGAATGCCCCGGTGGACTGCGCGCCGTGCGAGGCCCCCGACGGGCACCCGCTCCTGAAGGACCTGCCGCGCTTCCACGTGCGCGGCCCGGCGGAGAAGTTGTTCGAGGAGGCGTACGACTGGGCGCGGCCGATGACGGATGCCGAGTGCACCCTGCGGCACCTGGTCGGCATCGACGTGAACATGGCCTTCGCAGCGGGCGCCAACGGCCTGGTCGTCGGCCTCGGTGCGCCGACGCATGTCACGGCGCCGGTATTCGATGCGAAGCTGCCCGGCTCGTGGCTGGTGGACCTGTCCCACGTCGACCTGTCCCGCGTGAAGGCCGGCAAGGACACGTGGGCGGAGTTGGACGCGAGTCTGCTGCCCAGCCCGTTCACGCCGAAGGGCGAGCGCCCCGAGGGCCCGGCCTGGTACGCGACGCCGACCGTGGCGTACGCGGTGGAGCTCGGCTACGAGGTGCGTCCGGTCGAGGCGTGGGTCCGGTACGAGAACGGCCGCTATCTGGACGGCTGGTACAACCGGCTGCGCGACGCGTACCTCGCCACCATGGCCGACCTGGGAGTCGGTGCTGACCTGTCGCCGGCCGACTTCCTGGCGGCGATGGACGGCTACCGCGGCCGTGACCCGGAGCTGGCGATCGTCGTCTCCGCGGTCAAGGCGACGGTGAAGGGCGGTCTGGGCAAGCTGCGCGAGCGGCCCCGGGGTGAGGGCTGGCGGCCGGGCGAGCCGTGGCGGGCGCTGTCCCGCCCGACGTGGCGGCCGGACATCCGGGCGGCGGTCATCTCCCGCACCCGGATCAACCTGCACCGCAAGATCGTCAAGCATGCCGCTTTCACCGGGCAGTACCCGGTCGCGGTCCTGTCCGACTGCGTCGTCTATGCGGCCAATGGCGAGTCGCCGCTGGACTTCCTGCCCTACAAGGAGGGCAAGCCGCTGCCGGGCGGCTTCAAGCTCGGCATCAACCCGGGCCTGGTCAAGCACGAGGGCACCCAGGACGTCCTGTGGGGCGAAGAGGTCCGCGAGCGGTTCAACGCTCCCGAGCTCAACCTGGCCCGGTACATCAAGGACGGCACCGTCACCGACGTCGACAACGGAGAGTAGGAGAAGGCGACGATGAGCCTGTTCGGGGACGGCCTGGACGCCGCGGTGTACAAGGCGTTCACCCGCCCGGCGCCCAAGAGCGCGGGCCCGCAGATGCGGTACCTGGTCAAGCAGCTGGGCGGCACCAAGGCGGTCGCCCAGATGCTGCGCATCTCGCAGCGCACCGTCGAGCGGTACGTGAAGGACCAGATCAAGAAGCCGCGCCCCGACCTCGCCGCGCGCCTGGAGCGCGAGGTGAAGGCCCGGTGGCAGCCGCAGATCCGGGCCAAGGCGCGGCAGAAGGCGGCGACGACCGGCGGCATCGTCATCGACACCCGCGCCCGTCTCGGCTACACCGCGCCGATCGGGTCGACGGACCAGGACCGTATCCGGCACCTGACCGTTGCGTTGCCGCCCCGCTACGCCGCGCGCCTGTTCGACGCCCAGGAGCAGGGCGCCACCGAGTAACGCCTCCAGGAACTCGCCGCTGAAGCGCTCAAGGAGGTGTACTTCCAGGACGGCGGCCGCCGAGCCGGCAGCCTGGAGGAGGTCCGCTTCACCGACATCGAGCACCTGGAGTTCGACCTCTGACCCACCGTCGCCTGGAAAGTCCGGGGCAGGCTGCTGTGACTGAGCGCTCCAGTGGCGGGCCGAGTCCTTCAGATGGCGAACCCTTGGAAGGTGTCCTGGGGGTCCTGCTGGGCGGCTTCTTTGAAATCGCCGAAAGACAGGTTGGCGATCATCAGGTTCGCGTGTATCTCGTGGACGCCTGCGGGGACGGTGCGGAACTCGCCGCCGTCCGCCTCGAATTCCTCGTCGCTGTCGCACTCTTCCCTGGCCAGCACGGCCACCGCCAGCAACGTGACGGGACCATCACGCATGGAGTCGCGGTCGGCGAGGAAGACCACGCTCAGTTCGTCATCGGTAAGCGCCGCGGTGAGGATCTGGGCCGAGGTGCATCCCGCCCACTTCGGATCATCGGCGATGTGGACGTACGGCTCGAAGTCTCCATCACCCCAGGACCTCATCAGCTCCGCTTTCACCGCAGCCCATGCCTGTTCGTCGCGGTAATCGGTCCTGATGATCAGAGCCGCGTCCCGATCGCGTTCCGCCAGCCACTCCATTCGGTCACTCATGCCGCTGTCCCCCCCCCATCCGCACAGGTCACAGCCCGCACAATCCGTCTGCACGCTACGCGAGACCACTGACACACCCCTGAGCGGTGCAGTTGACTGCGATGTGCCGGTTTGGTGTCAGTGGGTGGGTGTCGGTGACGGGGTGTCAGGCCGGTGTGTTTTTGCTGGTGGGCGCTGAGGCTGAGCGGGGTCACTGACGTGGGGTGGTGTCTGTTGCCGATGCCACTGTCGTGGGGCGGTACACCCCTTCTCGTGTCGTTGTCACGGGAACGGTGCTTCTGATCCTTTTGCGGGGTGGGCGGGTTGAGGGTGGTCTTCTGTCGGGCGGGTGGCCGGGGAGGATCGGGTGGGGGAGCGGGAGCTCGAGGGCTTGGTCTCGGTGTCGCGGCCGGTGTTGGTGGGGCGGTTGCTTCAGCTGGATGCGGCTGGTGGTGTGACGTCGGCGCATGTGCGGGCGGGGGCGCAGCTGGCGGGGGTGCATCCGCGGACGGTGTGGCGGTGGGTGGAGGCGGCGCGCAGTGAGGGCCGTGTGGAGCGTCGCAGGCGTTCCCGGTTCGAGTTGCCGGAGGAGGCGTGGGAGGTGCTGGCGCAGGCGGGCGGCAATGTGTCTGTGCTGTACCGGTATTTGGAGGAGTGCGGGGACGGGGTTGCGGGGGTGTCGCCGGCTTCGGTGTACCGGGCGGTGCAGCGTGAGCTGGCGGCGGGGCGGGTGTTGCCGGAGCGTGCCGCGGTATCCCGGGCGCGGACTGAGCGGGAGACCCGGCAGGCTCTGGCGGACCTCGCCGTCGCGGGTGTCGGTACCGGCGCGCCGTCTGTTTGTGCCGCGGCTGTTCCGGCCTCGCTGACGCCTGCAGGGCGGGAGGCCGCGCCGGCGGGGGACGTGGCGGGCGGGGTGTTGCCGGTGGGGGCTCGGGCGGTGCGTACGGCGTCGGTGCGTGCGGTGGCTGAGGCGGTGGGGCAGGCGATGGCGGCCGGGGGCGGGGCGTGTGTGTTCGGGGATGCGGGGCGGGGCAAGACGGTGGCGCTGCGGATGGCGCTGTCGGGTCCGCCGGTGGGCTGGGGTGTGTCGTGGGTGCGGGTGCCGGTGCGTGCGTCGGTGTCGGAACTGCGGCGGGCGGTGTTCGAGGCTCTGGTGTTGCCGGGCCGGTTTCCCCACCGTTCGGCGGAGGCTGATGAGCGGATCGCCGGTGCCCTGGAGGGGGCTCGGGTGCTGGTGGTGGATGAGGCGCAGCGGTTGCCGGTGCCGTGTCTGGAGTATCTGCAGTCGTTGTGGGACCACCCGCAGGTCCGGATGGCGCTGGTGCTGTGCGGGGCGGGCAGCGAGCGCGTGGTGGCGCGTGTGCCGCAGTTGGCGTCGCGGGTCTGCGCGTGGCAGGAGGTGGGGCGTCTTGCCGGGGGTGAGGTGGCTGCGGCGGTGTCTGCCTTTCATCCGCTGTGGGCCGGCGTCGCCGGCGGGGAGGTGGCGTGGATCGACGAGTCCTGCACGCACGGTGTCTTCCGCACGTGGGCTGCCTTGACGACGCACCTGCAGAACGCGCTGCTGACCGCGCCGGACGCGGCGGTGGACCGGGCACTGCTGCGTCGTCTGTTCCGGCGTCTGAGCCCCCCGGTCTGAGCGGATGCGCGGACAGGAGGGGGAGAGGGAGGACGGCGGTGCGGCCGGCGCCGCGGGGGGCGGGCTTCCTGCGGCGTCGCGAACCGCGCTGCGCGGTGTGACGGTGCGCCGGCTGCTGGCTCTGCGGGTGCGGGGCGGGCTGACGAGTGGTCATGTCCGGGTGGCGGCGGATGCGCTGGGAGTGTCGGAGCGCACGGTGTGGCGGTGGCTGGCCGAAGCCGGCCGCGACGAACGGGCGGCGGACGAGCCCGGCGCACGGGCCCGGACCGGGACGAGGTTCACGATCACGCCGGAGGTCCGTGCGCTGCTGGCGTTGTGGAAGGGCAATGTCGCCGCGGTGCAGCGTGAGCTCGCTGCCCGCGCGGCCGGGCGCCCCGGAGCCGATGCCGGTGCACAGGCCGGGCCGCCACCGGGTACTGGTCTGCCGCCGGATGTGCCGTCGCTGACGACGCTGCACCGCGCGATCCGCCGTGATCTGACCCCGGGGGAGCGGGCGGGACTTGCGGGAGGAGAGCGGGCGGCGCGCAAGCACGATGTGTTCCTGGCCCGGCCGCGGGGCTGGCGCAATCAGGTGTGGGAGAGCGACCACGTGCAGGCCCCGGTGCTGGTCGATGTCGACGGCACAGCTCGCAGGCCGTGGATCACGTGGTTCACCGACTGCGCGACGAACGCGATCACCGGTGTCGCGGTCACGCCGGTGCATCCCTCGCGGGAGTCGGTGCTGGCCGCGCTGCGCTCCGCGGTCCTGCGCGAGGACCCCTACGGCCCGTTCGGCGGCCTGCCCGAGAAAGTACGTGTCGACCGCGGCAGGGACTTCCTGTCCAGGACGGTGACCGCGGCGTTCGATCTCCTGGACGTGACGGTGGAGGACCTCCCCGCCTACACCCCCCACCTCAAGGGCACCGTGGAGGGGTTGAACCGGGCGGTGGAGAGCATGTTCCTGGCCGCGCTGCCCGGCTACGCCCGCCAGCCGCGCCCCGGCAGACGCGCCTCCCGCCCGAAGGACGAAGTGCTGCTCGGCTTCGAGGACTTCACCGCCCGGCTGCTGGACTGGACGCTCTGGTGGAACACCGAGCACCGCCCGGCGCCGTTGCGGGGAAAGACGCCGCTTGAGGCGTGGCAGGAGGACCTGACCCCGCTGCGGGACGTGCCGGCCGCGGATCTGTGGACGTTCACCCTGGAGGACGCCGGTACCCGCACGCTGACCACCCGCGGTATCCGCTTCAAGAAGCGCGACTATGTGGGGTCGTGGATGACCGGCCAGGCCGGGATCCAGGTCCGCATTCGCTTCATGCCCCACCACGAGCACCGCATCGAGGTCTACCACGCGGCCACCGGACGCTACCTCGGTCCCGCGGACCTGGCCGATCAGGCCTCCGACGCACAGGTCAGCGCCGTACGGCGTACGCGAGCCGCCCGTACCCGCCGGTTGAGGAAGGACCTTCAGGCTTCCCAGCGCGAGCGCTACGCTGCCGTGAACCGGCCCGAGGCGCCCCGGCGGCTCGGCGCGCTGACCACCGCGCAGGCCGGGGCCGAACTCGCCCGGGCCACCGGCACCGGCCTGTCCGATCTGGCGCTGCCGGACCTCATCCCGCCCGCCGCGCCCCCGGACGACTGGCGCACCCCGCCCTCCCTCGCCCTCCGGACCGCGCCCGGCCGGCCTGCTCCCGTCCTGTCCGGACCTGCCCCCGACGGTTCGTCCGCACGAGCCGCAGACCCTGCTGACGACGGAGACGCCTTGTGACCGCGGCCACCTACCAGTACGTCGACCTGCCCGATGCGTCCGTGGTCACCACCCGCGCCCTGCTCACCGCCCGGGACAACATCACCGACACGGTCGCCGCCCGCGCCATGATGTGCATCCACGGCGGCGCCGGCTTCGGCAAGACCCTCGCCGTCAACATCTGCCTGCGCGGACTCGAACCGCACGAGGACGTCCGCAAGATCACCTTCCGGGCCCGGCCCACCGCCCGCGCGGTGCGCTACGAACTGTTCACCGCCCTCGACCTCGCCGGTGAACCACCGCGCCACCCCAGCGAGTTCGACCGCCTGCTGAAGACCGCCCTGGCCGAACGCCCCCGCACCTTCCTGGTGGACGAGGCCCAGTGGCTCAACGGGGAGGCGTTCGAGTACTTCCGCTATCTGTGGGACGAACCCTCCACCCAGCTCGCGATCGTCTTCGTCGGCGGCGAGGGCTGCCACACCGTGCTGCGCCGCGAACCGATGCTGTCCTCCCGGATCTTCATCTGGCAGCACTTCACCCGCCTGACCCCCGGCGAGGTCCTGGAGGCCATCCCGCTGTTCCATCCGGTGTGGGCGGATGCCGATCCCGACGACATCGCTTTCGCCGACCAGCACGCCGCACACGGCAACTTCCGCGCCTGGGCCCAGTTGACCGCACACACCCGCACCGCCCTGGCCCGCACCGGCCGCCCCCGCGTCGACCAGGAACTGCTGCGCTGGGCCTTCAGCCGCCTTGCCTGAACAGCACGCCGCCATGCCGCCCGCCGTGCCGCCGACACCCGTCGCGGTGGTCATCGACCCGGGCGACGACGCGGTCCACACGCACACCGCCCTGGCCGCCCACCACGTGCCGTCCGGCCGGATCACTCTGCATCCCGGCCCGGGCACCACCAGCGAGACCGGTCTTGCCCACGACCTTCTCGCCGCCCTGGGCAAACCGCCCCTGCTCCCGGGCGGCTTTCCCGCCGGCCGTCAGCCCGCTTGGGAAGCCGCCACCGCCTGGATCACCGCTCTGCCCGTCACCCGGCTGACCGTCCTGCGCGCCCACCGCCTCACCGCCCGCCGCGCGACGCGCCTTCTGGAACTGTGCGCCCTCACCGGCATCCATCTGACCCTGGTCTGTCACCGCCCCCGTCTGCCCGCCGCCCTGCACCAGGCTCTGCACAGGGTCGACTACGCCGTCACCGCCGACTTCCAGGCTGCCCGACGCCACTACTACGGCACGACCGCTCCCATACCCCCGTCTGCCGGCGAACCCGCCCGGCCGGCCAACCGGTGGCTCACCCTGCCCGCGCTGGAGCGGCTCGTTTCCTACGACAGCCCCGCACCCTGTACCGCCCGGTGCGCGCCGCCGCCGATCACTTTCCGGCACCGCCCGCCACCCACACCCCTCACCGAGCAGACAGCCCGGGAAGCTGCCCGACGCCTGGCCGCCGTGACCGCCCATCCCCGCCTGGCCGCCGCCCTCGCCGCCGCGCTCTTCACCGGCGTCTCCTTCCAGCAGCTCGCCACTGCCCGCCCCGGCGACTACGACGATGCCGCGGCCACCCTGGCGCTGCACGACCGCGCCCGCTACACCGACGGCTGCGCTACCCACCGGGTGCCGCCGTGGGCGCGTGTCTTCTTGAAGGCCGCCGTGTGCTTCGCCCGGCTCGCGCCCGGCCAGGACCAGCATCTGCTGGCCGGCCCCCACGACCGCACCCACCTGCTGCGTGTGGCGGAGGCAGCGAGGCTGTGTCCGCCGCAGCCGCCTGTCGGCCAGCGCACCGGCCCTGCCGGCCGTATCCAGTGGGACTGGCGCGAACGTAAGGAAGCACAGCGCTACGACGCGATGCTGACGCGGCGCCAGACCCCGCCCACGCGCTGAGTCCGAACCCTGGTGCACGGTCAGTCGATGGAGAAATCGGCGAACTCCACGTCGGTGAAGGCGATCCCGAGACCGTGGGCGCGTCGGCCTGCGTCCCGGAAGTAGGCATGCCCCAGGGCCCGGGCGAGGATCACCATCTGCTGCTGCTCACCTCCGCCGGCGTCCCGGGCGGCGAACAGCTCGCGGGCCACTTCTCCCGACAGGTACTGGGTGATCAGCCGTACCCGCGGATCGTCCGACGAGCCCGCCGGAGCGGCGAATCCGAACCGCGCCCTGGTGTGGAGGACAAAGCCGTCGGCCTCGGCCCGGGCCCGCTGGCGGGAGCGCACCAGGGGCTGCCACCGTGCCCTGACGGCCTCATCGATCAGCCCCGCGTGCACGGCACTGGGACGGCGGCGCATTCCCGGCCGGGTGGTGACCCACCTCTGTACCGTGCGCTGGGAGATCCCCAGGAGGACGGCCACGTTCTTCGTTGAGCCCTTCTGGGTCTTGAGCAGGAAGCGGACGGCGGCGTCCCGCGTGGGCACGGGACGGGTCAGCAGCGCCCGCTCAAGTCCTTTGACGATCTCACCCATGCCCGCCCCCGAGCGTTCTGCCACCGCGATGGCTGCTGGTGCACGGCGGCTGCCTGCTCTCCCAGATCTCTCACACCAGGCGGTTCTCACCGGCCAGTTCAGGTATAGCCAGGACACCGCCGCGGACCCTCGGCTAGAGAGCCTGCAACAGCCCAAGCCCGAGCGCGCCCTCCGGGAGCAACCGTGAACCCTCACCCGCCGTTTACGCCATCCGTACGCGCTTGGTACGCGAAACGTGCGCTTCACGCTAGGGTTGCGGGACAGGAGGTGCTGCATGTCCGAGCTGTTCGACGCGGTCGACGCGCTCATCGCGTCCCGCTCCCCGCTGCCGCCCCCGGCGGAGCGCAAGCGGCTGCGCCAGGCGCACGGCCTGACGCTGGACGAGGTGGCCGCCGCACTGCAGGTGCGGCGCGCGACGGTCAGCGGCTGGGAGGCCGGCAAGACCGAGCCCAGGCCTCCGGAGCGCGATGCATACGCCCGCCTGCTCAAGCAGCTCGCCCAGCTCTACCCCGCCAACGCTCCCGTGCCCCCCGAGGACACGACAGCCCCCGAGACGCCTGCCGTTGAGGCCGCCCCTGCGCCACCGGCAGCCGAACCGGCCCACCCCCGCAGCGCACCCACAGGCCCGACTGCGGAGCCTGCGCACACCGCACACCGCCCCGCCGTCCCGGCCGCTGCACCGCATCCGGCCGCCACGACCGCGCCGACGTCGCGCCGCCAGGGCGAGAGAAAGCCCCTCCCGGCAGGCGGCGCTGACCCGCGATTCGTCAACGGGCCGCTCGCGGTCGTCGACGTCGCCGACGGCCAGGCGCTGGCGTACTGCGTCGGCGGCCTGGTCCTGGACGTACCGGCGAAGTCCATTCCGGCCCTGGTGGAGTGGACGCTGAGCGAGGGGCGGCTCGGCCAGCCGAAGCTGTCCGGTCCGGGCAAGGACGCCGACCCGCTGCTCGTGCTGACCGAGACCGCATGCGAGCACTACGGCCTGCCGGTGACGCTCACAAAGGAGGAGCGCCTGGCAGGACGGATCCCGGAAGGCCACAAGGCCATCAAGCAACTGATCCGTGCGGACTGGAAGTTGACCAAGCGCGGGTTCGGGCCGTGGGCGCGGATCTACCGCCCCGCGCAGGGCTCGGAGCGGGCCTGCGTGCAGTTGTGCATCCCGTCGTGGGACGCGCTCGACACCCGCCACTGGGCCGATGCCGCCCAGCTGCCGTCGGCGGACCTCGCCCGGCTGCTGGGCACGTACGCGTCGAGGGTGATGACGCCGCGCGGATCGACCGCCGTGACCGGTCTGGAGCTGATGACCGCGCTGCACCCGCCGACCCGTGCCTCCGAGCCGGACGCCGACGGGAAGCGGCACTCCGAGCACAACCCCGGCTCGCTGGGCAAGGATCCGGTGGACTGCGCACCGTGCGAGGCTCCCGACGGCCACCCGCTCCTTGCCGACCTGCCGCGTTTCCACCACCGCACCCCGGCGGAGGTCCTGGTGGAGGAGGCGTACGACTGGGCACGCCCGCTCACCGACGCCGAATGCACCCTCCGGCACCTGGTGGGCATCGACGTGAACATGGCCTTCGCCGCCGGCGCCAACGGCCTCACGGTCGGCCTCGGTGCGCCGACACACGTCAAGGCGCCGGTGTTCGACGCGAAGCTGCCCGGCGCGTGGCTGGTCGATCTGTCGCATGTCGACCTGTCGAGGGTGAAGGTCGCCAAGGACACGTGGGTGGACCTGGATGGCTCGTTGCTGCCCAGCCCGTTCACGCCGAAGGGTGAACGGCCCGAGGGCCCGGCGTGGTACGCCACGCCCACCGTCGCGTACGCGGTCGAACTGGGCTACGAGGTGCGCCCGGTCGAGGCGTGGGTGCGCTACGACAACGGGCGTTACCTGGACGGCTGGTACAACCGGCTGCGCGACGCGTACCTCGCTACGATGGCCGACCTCGGAGTGGGCGCCGACCTGACGCCGGAGGAGTTCCTGACGGCGATGGACGGCTACCGCCTGCGTGACCCTCAGCTGGCGATCGTGGTGTCCGCGATCAAGGCGACCGTGAAGGGCGGCATCGGCAAGCTGCGCGAACGCCCGCGCGGCGAGGGCTGGAAACCAGGGCAGCCCTGGCGGGCCCTCGCCCGGCCCACCTGGCGCCCGGACATCCGCGCCGCCGTCATCTCCCGCACCCGGATCAACATGCACCGCAAGATCGTCAAGCACGCCGCCTTCACCGGGCAGTACCCGGTCGCGGTCCTCTCGGACTGCGCCGTCTACGCCTCCGACGGGCCTTCGCCACTGGACTTCCTGCCCTACCGGGACGGCAAGTCGCTGCCGGGCGGCTTCAAGCTCGGGGTCAACCCCGGGCTGGTGAAGTGGGAGGGCACCCAGAGCGTGCTGTGGGGCGAGGGCGTCCGCGAACAGTTCAACGCCCCGGAACTCAACCTCGCCCGGTACATCAAGGACGGCACCGTCACCGACCAGGACACCGGAGAGTAGGTAGAGCGCGATGAGCCTGTTCGGGGACGGCCTGGACGCCGCGGTGCAGAAGGCGTTCACCCGCCCAGCACCCAAGAGCGCCGGCGCCCAGATGCGGTACCTGGTCAAGCAGCTGGGAGGCACCAAGACGGCCGCCCAGATGCTGCGCATCTCCCAGCGCACCGTCGAACGGTATGTCAAAGACCAGATCAAAAAGCCCCGCCCGGACCTCGCCGCCCGCCTGGAGCGCGAGGTGAAGAAGCGGTGGCAGCCGCAGATCCGCGCCCAGGCGCGGCAGAAGGCGGCGAGCACCGGCGGCATCGTCATCGACACCCGCGCCCGCCTCGGCTACACCGCGCCGATCGGGACGACGGACCAGGACCGGCTCCGGCACCTGACGGTCGCCCTGCCGCCGCACTATGCCGCCCGCCTCTTCGACGCCCAGGAGGCTGGCGCCAGCGACCAGGAGCTGCGGGAGATCGCCGCCGACGCGCTCAGGGAGGTGTACTTCCAGGACAACGGCCGCCGCGCCGGCAGTCTGGAGGAGGTCCGCTTCACCGACATCGAGTACCTCGAGTTCGAGCTCTGACCCACGTCGGCCTGAAGCCCGGGGCAGGTTGCGTGACCAGGGCGTACGGGCGTGGGGCGGGGTGGTGCGGTCGACCAGCCTCTCAGCACGCAGCCGGGCCAGCTGGCGACGGGTCTGCTCGATGCGCCGAGGGGGCGATCATCCGGTGCATCTGCTCGGCGGTGGCCATCCGATCCCGCTGCCCGTGTCCACGCTGATCGTCACGGATCTGCTCGCTTCCCGTACGGTGCGGCGACGTCTTGCCCGCCGCCGCGTGTACCGGTCACGGCAGCAGTCGGCGCCGACCGGACCACCGACCATGAAGGCCCGACCACGGTCACGAAGCGACAACACGTCCGTGGACCAGGCCCACATCCCCGCCGACAACCCGGCCGACAACCGTCCGCACGCTCTGCCGCGCCTGTCCGTGAAACCGCAGGTAACCATGCTGGTTGGGCCGTGGTCGGGAGGCCGACATCCCCTCTACGCCTCCGAGTCCACGCCCCACAGCAGGAAGAACAGAGAAGTGGGTGGGTGGGACACGACCCGGGCAGCGGGCGAGGGGATTGGGGTGCGCTCAGTCGGTTGCGCGTCGGCGGGGCGCCGCGCCCGGGCCGCCGTCAATGCGGCGTCGACGTCAGGTGGGGGATGTCGGTGGGGAGAGACCGGGGCGGGGGAGGTGCCGTGCTATTGGGGGTGTGGTGAGCCTTCGGTTTCGGTGTGTGTTGGGTCGCTGGTGCCGGGTTCTTCGGGTGCTTGCGCAGTGGGGTCGTAGGCGCGGAGGGGGATGACGGCTGCCAGGAGAAGCCCGTTGTCGTGCGGTGTGGCCGAAGCCTGTTGTTGCTCGTTGCTGCTTGTTGTGGGTGAGGCGGGGTCGTAGGTGAGCAGGCAGAGGGCGCGGTCTATGGCCTGGACGCACCATGCATCCGGGATTGTCAGGGGGCGGAGGAAGAGGACGGCGCCCATCGGGTCGACGATGGTGAGCAGCCACTGGTCGGGTCCATCTGCAGTGTTCTGTATCGGGGATATGAGTGCGATCCACTGGTTGGAAACGGGGAGCTGCTCGATGCCGTGTGTCAGCGGGTTGAAGCCGAGTCTGTCGAGATAGTGGGCCAGGCCGGTGTCGGTCTCGGTGTGGTGCTCCTCGGTGGCTGCGGCGGGCAGCGCCAGGTTGATGGCGAGGACGGGTAGGCCGTCGGCCCCAGGCGGCAGGGGGGTGATCTGCAGGTTGTCCTCGCCAGCGGCAGGAGTGACGAGCTCGTGGTGGTCGTGCCACAGGTTGCTGAGGATCAGGGCTTGGTCAATTCTGGCCTGCCCTTCCTGGCTGTGGTCTTCGGCTTGGTGGAAGAGTGCAGCCGCGCGGATGAGGGCCTCGAAGGTCTCCTCGAACTCCTGGACTCCGTGATGGGCTCGGGCCAGCACCATCAGGGTCTTCGCTTCACGGTGGGCATCGCCTAGTTGGCGATGTATCGCAGCGGCCTCGGTGAGCGGCTCGATGGCCTCGTCCGGATGCCCGGTGCCGAGGAGCAGGACACCGAGGTTGTTCACTGACTCTGCCAGGTGGTGAAGGTCGCCGCTTTCGCGGAAGCCGGAAATCGCACCGGTCAGGGCTTCGATCGCTTCGGGGTACTGGTCCGCGTAGGGCAGGGAGCTACCGAGTCTGGCGAGGGCCTGTGCTTTCAGATGTGGTGAATGTGTGGTGCGGAGCAGGTCCAGGGCCTGTTGGCAGGCGTCGATGGCTTCTTGGTAGTGCTCGTCAGGCTTCAGGGCCACGGCGAGGTTGATCAGCGCGAGGGCGGCAGCGTGGGGGTCGTTGACCTTGAGGATGGCTACTGCCATCTTGCACAGTTCTACTGCCTCAGCGGAGGGTCCGGTTTCGCACAGAGCACTGCTCAAGTTGATAAGGGTGAAGGCCATGCCGTGTGTATCGCCTGCAGCTTCGTAGAGACCGAGGGCTTTGTGAAGGACTTGCACGGCCTCAGGGGCGCGTCCCCGCATGGCCACCAGTGTGCCGCCGAGGTTGACCAGGGCTCCCGCCTCGCTCGCTGGGTCGCCTACTTCCCGGAAGCCGGTGGCAGCCTTTCGGCACGCCTCCTCGGATTGCGGCATCTGGTGGAGCTCCCTGTACGCGTTCCCGATGGTGGTCCAGGCTCCGGCCTCCTGGCGGCGGTCTCCCAGTTCACGGGCGATGGCCTGCGACTGAAAGCAGGCGTCGATGGCCTCGGTGAACTTCCGCTGGCCGGACAGTGCGGCCCCCAGGGTGGTCAGACCGATCGCTTCACGTTGCCTGTCGCCCGCGGCGACGACCAGGGACAGGGCAACGGTGATGGTCGTGACCCAGTCTTCGTAGTAGTGCTGCTGGGAGAAGAAGTCGTTGAGGGCGTTCGCCAGGAACAGCGTGGCGGTGGGCTGGCCGAGTGAGGGGCCAGCGGTGACGGCGGCGACCAGGTTGGTGCGCTCGCGTTCCAGCCAGTCCAGGGCCTGGGCCCGGTTTTCGGGGGGTACCGAGGTGTCGCTGCGCTTGAGGTGTCCTACAGCCTGCTGGGTCAGTCCTGCGTACAGCGTGATGAGCCGTTTCATCGCCTCGGCTTGCTGGTCTTCGGCGGCGCTGGCTGCGGCGTGCTCGCCGGCGTAGAGGCGCAGCAGGTCGTGCATGGACCAGTGGTGGTCGCCGGTGGCGTCGATCAGGTGGGCGCGGGCGAGGTCGACGAGGAGGCGTCGCGTGATGGTGTGGTGCAGGCCGAGCATGTACGAGACGGCATCGGCACTCAGGTCGGTGCCGGGGGCGTGGGCCAGGAGCCGGAACGCGCGGGCCTGTGGTGCGGTCAGGTGCCGGTAGGAGAGGTCGAAGGCCGCCCGGATGGCCAGGGGGCTGCCGTCCGGGCCGGTGTCGGGGTAGTCGAGTGCGTCCAGGCGCACACGGGCGTCCTCCAGGTCGCTCACCTGGTCTGCGAGGGACCGGTCGGGCTCGTCGCGCAGGAGCGCCGCGGTGATGCGCAGCGCCAGCGGGAGGTATCCGCACAGGTGAGCCAGCCGGTGGGCGGCATCCGGCTGCGCTTGGACCCGGCCGTCGCCGGTCGTGCCGGCGCGCAGGGACTGGTCCAGCAGCTCCACTGCCTCGTCGAGGGGAAGAGGGCCCAGGTCCACGCGGTGCACGGGCAGGGCCGACAGGCTGTGCCGGGAGGTGATCAGGGCCCGGTGGGGGGCCGAGGGCAGTAGCTGGGAGGTCTGGGCGGCCGTACGGACGTTGTCGAACACGACGAGCACGGGCCGTTGCTGCCGCGCCAACTGGTCCAGCAGGTTGCGCCAGGCGTCGAGCTTTCCCTCAGCGGTGTCGGGGATGTCCTTGGCGCTCACTCCGAAGGCGCGGAGGAACCGGTCGGCCACCGCGCCGGGGTCCGCACTGGCGTCGGTGCTGTAGCCGCGCATGTCGGCGAAGAGAGTCCCGCCGGGGAACCACCTGCGCGCACGTGCCTGATGCGCGGCGTGGAGCGCGAGAGCGGTCTTGCCGATTCCTGCCATCCCGGCCACGGCCGACACGACGATCGTCGCCGACTCGTCTCCGCCCTGGCTGCCGGGTTCCAGCTGGTCCAGAACCTCGGTCAGAGCAGCGGAGCGGCCGGTGAATCCCGATGGCGCGGCTGGAAGGGTCATCGGCCCCTGTGCCGGCGTATCGGCGGTGGCGCGCGGCCGCCCCCCTCGGCCGCTGTTGCGCTCGCGCTGCGCCTCCGAGAGCAGTTCTTGCCACCAGGCCGGCGAACGCGGCGCGTAGGACGCGTTCCGGCGCTTGGCTTCGCTCTGCAAGAAGGCGGTGAGGACGAGGAAATAGCGCTGCTGTGCCGGCCCGGGTACAGCGGGGCCGGTCGTCCAGCCGCTGATGGCCGAATCACTGATCCTGATCGGAGGCCGCTGTTCGAGCCCGAGGCGCACCAACCGCTCCAGCGTCGGTCTTCCCGCCGCCTGGTGCGCCGCGTTGAGTTCCGCACGGAACCGATCCGTTTTCGCTCCCACCGGCTCCCTCCGCACTCTCGCTTCCAGGTATCAGCAGCCCTGGAAAAGACTCTGACACGCCACTTGAGCAGGCTAGTTGGCACAGCGTCAGGAGGTAGCCGCTTCGCTGGAAACCTCCTGGAAGGAGCGTCATGGCACCACCGCAGCTGCAACCGCGCAGCCGCTGTCGAAGGAGAAGACCATGAACCTCAGCGCGATCCGTGCCCGCCGCGCTCTACGCAGCCTGGTGATCCACGTGACGCTTGCCGCAACTGCCGGCGCCGCCGAGGCCCTGACCATCTGGATTCTGAACCGCTGAGCTCAGGACCTGGGCTTGACCGGAGCCCGTTCGATGCTGCTCCAGGCCAAGCCCGCCCCTTTGCGATCCAGCAGCATCGGGTCGGGCACAGAGGCGGCAAGCATCGGTTCTGGTGGCAGTCAGCCCCCAGGCTTCCCCGCCTGGGGGCTGACTGCGCGTACGTCGTGCCCTGGGCCGCCGCCGCCCGGCTTCCAGCACCGCGAAGCCACATCGGTCGGCGTACGTCGACGAGTTGGCTGACGATCTGGTGAGGTCGTCGGCGATGAACGTGTCCTTCGGATGGGGTGGCTCAGGCGGGAAGGGGCTGGTCGAGGTCTTCTCCGATTTGGTCGAGGAGGTGGTCGAGGATGCGGTGTGCCTGGGTGAGGCGTTGCGTGGCGCTGTCGAGAGTGTCGAGGGCGTCGTCGAGGAGCACGGCATGGGAGTCGGCGGCAGGGCTTTCCAGCGTCTGCGCCACGGTGGTCCAGGCCGTGTTGACGCAGTCGTGGATGTCGTTGAATGCCGAGGCGTTCTGCGTCCTCGTAAGTGTTCTGCCTTGTGCTTCGGTGATGACTCGGGAGATGACAAGCTGAGCGTGGGTCAGCTTGGATCGTGCGGTTTCCAGGGAGGACGGGCCGTCGTCCGTCATGGTCACAAGGCTGTGGAACTGATCGCTCGTGTGCTGCAGGAGATCGAGGGCCTCTTGCAACTGCTGGTTGTCGTCAATGTGGCTGTGCTCGCCCGGACGCCCGGTGATGTGCAGGCTTGAACGGAACGAGGTATACCCGTTCAGGCCATCGGTCTGTCGCGGTGGACCAGGGTAGGCAGGAAGGGAAGCAAGCTGCTGAAAGCCGCCCGTCAGATCGAGGGCGTCGTCGAGACACTGGGACAATTCTTCGTCGGCATCAGCAAGAAGCTGATCCAGACACGTATCGGCATTCGTGGGACGGCCAACTCCCAGGGCGGTGTCAGCCTCTGGGACAGCTGTCTCCTGGGGCATGGTGTGTTCACTCATCGCAGCCCCCTGTTCCCTCAACGAGAGTTTGCTTCAGTCGAAGCCGGGCACGGCTCCGGTTCTTCCTCACGGCGGCCTCCCGCATATCAAGCGCTTGGGCGATCTCTCGATCGGTGAAGCCGTCCTGGGACCACGCCATGACGTGTCGCTGCAGTGGCGGCAGCTGGGCGAGAGCGTTCAAAACCCGCTGGTTTCCCTCTTTGAGAGTCACGTAGGCAATGGGACAGGTGCCGCCCGGGCGATCGGGCACTGGATCGTAGGGGGTGTCCCGTTGTCCTGTCTGACGCAGATAGCAGCGGTGAGCGACCTTACGCAACCAAGCCCGCGGTTCCCGGATGCTGTCCCATTTCTCGATGGCCACGGTGAATGCTTCGTGTGCGGCATCGGCAGCCTCGAAGGGGGTAGCGCCGACACGGACCAGAAATCGCGTCAGTTGCGGCATCTCTACGCGGTAGAGGTCCTCAAGATTGCTGGTCGTTAATGCGGGCGACGTCCCGGCAGAGCGTGGTGGTGCCTGTACCGTCTTCCTCGCCACCGGCGAGGCCGACTCAGCCACGGCGGAGCTCCGCTGGCTGTGCCCCCGTCACAACCTCAACACTGCCCGACCTTTCCAGCAGACGGCTGCCGGGCGGTAGGTGCCGCACGCGCTCGCTGAGGCCTTGCTGCTGCATCTCGGTTCTGCGTAGTTCGGTGCGGCCGGCCAACCATGTGTGCAGCAGCCGATACAACCAGCCACACAGCATCAGCAGCCCTCCCCCGCGCACTGGATCCATCGTTGTCCGCCCTTCCTCGGAGGTGACCCGTTCACCTGCCGACACTATGTAGTGCACACGGTCCCGCCTTTTGTGACCTCTCAGTCCCAGGAGAGTCCAATCAGGGCATTGTCCTGCCGGACGAAGACGTCGACGCCTACATCACGGGCCCGGCCATCGTCGTGGACGCCATCGCGCTGTACTGACACCTGGGGCTTGGCTGTTACGCCCACTCCAACCTCAACTCGGCGAGAATGGCCCGCTGTTCGGCGGTGAGTTTGTCCCGCCTCGCTTTGGTGTTGGAGACCCATACGCCCAGCTTCACGAGCACCGGCTCCGCCTCGCCGTCGACCGGCGTCGTCCTGGCGGAGGTCCGGGTCACCATCCTGCGTCGGCGGTAGTCGCCGACCGACCCACGCGGGGCTGACATAGCCGGGGACGGCAAAAACACCTGATGAGTGCGCATGGAAGCGTGGGAGTATGTAGCCATGGCTGAGGACAAGGAGCCTGAGGACGCGGGCGAGGCGGAGGATCAGGAGCCTGACGAGTCCGAGGACGCGGGCCAGACGGAGTCGGTTGATCTTTCGCGCTTCTACGCGTCGGCATTCAAGCCGTTCCACGGCTATGTGTGGAACCAAAACGCGTGGATCGGCAAGATGCTCGCTGAGTCCGCTGCGGTGAGGATGCGCCCGGTGCTTCCTCGGATTGTGGTTGATTCTCCGCTGATCCGGATGACCGCCTTCACGGAGAACCTCCGCAGGCAGATGGCGGGCCTGACGGGCTTCAACGACATGGTCCGGAAGGCGTTGGAGCCGCTGACCGCGACCTACCGGCCGCCCCAGTGGCACAGCGTCTTCGCCTCTCTCGGTGACGTCATCAACAGGCTCTACCCGGAGAACCTGCGCGACGTCAGGCCCGATCTGGATGACCTGGAAGAGCTCCTGGTTGAAGAGGGCATCCCTCTTATGTGGGTTCCAGGGCCTCAGACAGTGCGCGCCCTGCTGGATGCGCCGGATGCGGCCGCCCGGCGCCGCATCATCGGCCGACGCTGGAAGGGCATCGTCAACGACTGCGAGGCGGTGCTCGAAGAGGTCACGCACCCGGACGTGCAGAATGCCCGCGGCTTCGCCCGCGATGTCGCACGTGCTCTACGAGCCGGCCACACCAGCGCGGCTCAGGCATTGGCCGCCAACCTGCTCGACTCCCTCCTCCAGCGCCATTTCGACCAGGCCGCCCGCGTCCGGCTCACGAAGAACGACTTCAAGACCACAGGCGTCAAGTTCAAGTTTGAGGACTACAAGTTCAAGGTCGCCTGTACCTTCGCCCCGGTCTGGTACGCGCACGCCAAGTACTTCCCCAAGAACGGTGACCCCATCCCGCGTACCTTCGGTCGCCATCCCAGCGCACACGGCGTCTCTCGCACCCAGTACTCGCGCATCAACGCGGTGTACGCCCTCATGCTGGTCACCTCGGTGATCAAGTTCTTCGACACGGAACTGCCGTGACAGCACGAAGCCCCGGGCATAAAGCCCGGGGCCTCTCAGTGCACTTCGCTTGACCGCCCGGTTCAGCGACCGGCCAGTGTCGGCGTCACGCCCATTCGATGCCCAGCGCGGCGAGGGCGGCGCGTTGTTCGGTGGTGAGTTTGTCGCGGCGGCTCTTCGTGTTGGAGGTCCATACGCCCAGCTTCACGACCACCGGCTCTGCTTCGCCGTCGACCGCGATCTGTTCACTGTGGCCGCGCGGCGTCGGCCGGTCCGTGCCTTCCCGTTCGACCCACTGCGCGAGGGCCGCCAGGCCCCGCTGGAACGCCTGTTCCGCCTTACTCGGCCCCTTCGTCGTGCGCTTCGCTGACGGGGCGGGAGTCGGGGCCTGAAGCGGTTGTACGCCCAACTGGGACAGCCGCTCCTGCTGTTGGGCAGACAGCTGCACCCAGGTGTTCGCCTCGCGTTGCCGGGCGAGCCACTTGCCGATGTCGTCGCCCTCGAACAGGACGCCCGGCTGGATGGTCGGCAGCACGCCGCCGGCCTCGGTGTCGGCGAGGTCGGCGAGGACGCGGTAGTGGCGTTGCCAGTCGAGCGGCCAGGGGCAGTTCCAGTCCTCGTCGATGGCGGTCAGTTGCGCGGCCCGCGCTGCGGCGCGCTCGGGGTCCTTCCCGAGGCCGCCCTTCCTGCGGAGGTTGGCCGTGTGCTGCCCGATCGGCACCATCGCCTCGGCCTCGCCCCAGACCGCGTCCTGACGCGGGGCGAGGTGCCCGGTGGCCCGCCGGTAGGACCGGAGGGCGGCGAGTTTGGTCTCCCAGGCTTCCTCGCCCGGCTCCCACACCATCCCGGCCTCCGGCGCGTCCAACAGCTCCTTGCGCCGATCCTCCAACTCCCCGGCCCGTAGCGCCTTCCGCTGCTGGTGCACCCACCTGCCCAGCGGGAAGTCCTCCGTCACGCCGACCGTCGTCTCGGTGTCGTACGGCACGGCGTACAGGCCGGTGATCTTGTTCTCGGCCCGCCAGCGGATGAGGGCCTGGTAGCCCTCCAGCCACACCAGCGACTCCGGCCGGTACACCCGGGTGCGCAGGAACGCCGCGATGGTTGCCGCGTCGCGTGGGCTGGAGAAGTGGAGCAGGGCCGATTCGGCGGCGGCCTGGGTGTCGTCGTGCTCCTGGTCCTCGCCGTCCCCTTCGCCGTCGGTGCCGACGATCTGGCCGTCCGCGTCGCGACGGACGTGGATCTTGCGTTGCTCCCTGCTGCGGGTGAGGGCGCGGGAGGCGAGCTGCTCGACGAGTCGTTCATCGTGACAGCGCAGGCCTTGCAAAACGGCTACAAGGGGGCGGAACGAGGCGCTGGCGACCATGTCGTTGGGGTCCTCGCCGGGCTCCAGGAAGATGGGCACGATGATTCTGGCGGTCTTGGTCGTGCCGTCGGGGTTGGGGCGCAGGGCGCGGCCGATGTTCTGGACGATCTCGACCTGGGAGCCGCGGGTGTCGGCGAAGCAGATCGCCTCGACACCTCTGGTGCCCACGATGTCGACGCCTTCACCGAGAACGCGAACGCTCGCCAGGAACGCCCGGTGGACCCGTCGGCCGTCCGCGTCGATGCCGTTGGCGAACTGGCGGATCGTCTCGCGGCGTTCGGTGACGAGGTGGTCGCCGCACAGCCATGCCGACCACACGCGGTCCGGGGGTACGTGGCGGCCGGCCTCCAGGTCGTAGAGCTCCGCGTCGATCGACGACCTCGGCAGGCGTTCCGCGTCGGCCAGGGCGTCGTTGGACGCCTCGGTGGCGTACAGCTCCGCGGCCGTCTCCGGGAGTTTCGCCGCGAACGCCTCTGCCTCCTCCACTCGCTGGTGGAACGTCATGACGGTCTTCAGGTTCCACCTGGCGGCGTGCTCCAGCAGGGCGGTCTGCAGCAGCGCCAGGCGCCGGCCCCGCTGCGCCTCCTCCGATCCCCCGAGGATGGGGGAGGGGTCGCGGATCTCCAGTACGTCGATCTCGAAGCCCGCGAGGATCTCGCGCTCGATCGCCTCCGAGAGTCCGAGCTCGAACAGCCAGGGCCCGTAGGTCTGCGAGTCCTGGCCCATCGACGCGATCTCCAGCTCCTGGCCGTCCGCGCCCTTCTGCGGGCGGGGCGGGGCGAGGATGCGCGGGGTGGCGGTGAGGTAGAGCCGGAAGTCCACCGGGATCCGGGCGTTGTCGTGGATCGCCGACCACGGCCGACCGAGATCACCGGCCGTTCCGTGGGCCTCGTCGACGACCGCGAAGTCGAACGGGTCCATGCGCTGCCCGTACAGCCGCTCCCCGCCCGCCAGAGCGGCCTCCAGCGGCCCACGAACCTTCCGCTGGGACGGGTCCTCTGGGTCCTCACGGTCCACGAGGGAGGCGTAGGTGGCGAACACGATGACGGGCCCGTGTCCGGCCCACAGGGCGAGCTGGATGGGGTTGGTGGTGGTGCGCACCCCGAGCTCGTTCAGCACGGGGTCGTTCTCCAGGGAGCACACGGCGACCATCAAGGAGCGGTGCCCGATGCGGCGCCACATCTGGATGGTCTGCACGAGCAGGTCCAGGGTGGGCACCATGACGAGGATCCGGCCGTCCCGGAAGCTCTCCAGCGCCGCCCACGCGGCGGTGATCGTCTTCCCGGAGCCGGTCGCTGACACGCCCGTGCCACGGACCCCCTCAGGGGGCACAGATGATCTCGCAGGGAATCCCACCCACTTGCGGATACCGGAAGTCGCGTGAACCTGGTGTTTCCGGAGTTGGATATCAGGCATTTCCCCGGCTTTCTTTTCCATTTAGAGTTCTCGCTCCGCCCAAAGTGGTTGGGGGTGTCTCGTGTTTCCGCCAACGGTACATGCTGCATCAACACGATGCACCCACTACACTCAAACCCAACACGAACGAGTGCCCCACCCTCACAGCTGGCCCGGCCCACGCCAGTGGGCCCCAAGGTCCTGGAGGCGCAGCCGGAAGGACTCTCAGGCGGGGGAGCGCAGCGGACCCGCCCCAGAGTCCGCAGGACTCCCCAACTCCCCACCCGCACAACCAACTAGCCGCACCTGACACCCCCTCACCCGACCGGCGCGCAGCGCGCGCCACGCTGGCCGCGCAGCAGCCGGCCCCACAGGATCCC